>JBIIXU010000003.1:0-154940 GCA_044347145.1 Flavobacterium sp. | reverse complement strand
AACCATTTAAGAAATTTAAGTGCATTTTAGTATTAATACATTATATTGGTAAAGGTTACCAAACCTTAAATGCTCTTAAACCTCTAAAATGGTTAAATCTTAATTATGATTCTTAAAACCATTTAAGAAATTTAAGTGCATTTTAGTATTAATACATTATATTGGTAAAGGTTACCAAACCTTAAATGCTCTTAAACCTCTAAAATGGTTAAATCTTAATTATGATTCTTAAAACCATTTAAGGAGTTTATGTCCTTTTTAGTATTTATAGATATTTTTGACAAAGACTTATACCAATTAAATGCTCTTAAACCTCTAAAATGGTAAAAGCTTAAATTTGATTCTTAAAACCATTTAAGGAATTTAAGCGCATTTTAGTATTTATAAATTATATTGGTAAAGGTTAACAAACCTTAAATGACCTTAAACCTCTAAAATGGTTAAATCTTAATTATGATTCTTAAAACCATTTAAGGAATTTAAGTGCATTTTAGTATTAATACATTATATTGGTAAAGGTTACCAAACCTTAAATGCTCTTAAACCTCTAAAATGGTTAAATCTAATTAAAGTTTAATGTCCCTTACTTCTTAATGGTAAAAAAAATCATCTCTCTACCAACTTTTCTAATAATTCTTTCGCTTGTTTTATGGTCTTGATACCTTCGGTGCTGATCATTAAGCGCAAGCCACTTTTGGTTTCCTTTTCCTTCATTTGCCACAAACGGTTGTTTTGAACGGCTTGCAAAATATTTACAAATCTATCACTTTCATAAAATTTTGAGGCTTGGTTAGCGATAAAATAACAGGTCATCTTTTTGTCTTTGATGATGATTTTTTCAAAACCTAAGTTGATCGCTAGCCATTTTAATTGCACGCTTAAGAGTAAATCTTGAGCAGCTTTCGGCAAAGGTCCAAAACGGTCAATGAGTTGCTTTTCAAAAGCTTCCAATTGGTTTTCATTTTCGATTTTAGACAAGTCTTGATACAGCGTTAATCTTTCTGTTGTTTGGTTGATGTAGTCGTCAGAAAACAACAATTCTTGATCGCTATCTAGCTGAAAATCTGCGACAAAAGTTTTGCTTTCGGATGATTCTTCATGTTCATAAAGGTCTTTAAACTCATTTTCTTTCAGTTCCAAAATGGCTTCATTCATGATTTTCTGATAGGTTTCAAAACCAATATCATTAATAAAACCACTTTGTTCACCCCCCAGTAAATCGCCAGCACCTCTAATTTCTAAATCTTTCATCGCAATTTGAAAGCCACTACCCAAGCCACTGTGCTGTTCAAGCGCTTGAATACGTTTTCTGGCTTCCTCGGTCAAACTAAAGAGTGGTGGCGCGACAAAATAACAAAAGGCTTTTTTGTTGCTTCTGCCAACTCTTCCGCGCATTTGATGCAAATCACTGAGACCAAATTGATGCGCATTATTGATAATGATGGTATTGGCATTTGGCACATCCAAACCACTTTCAACAATAGTTGTGGCAATTAAAACATCAAACTCACCATTAATAAAGGCAAGCATAAGTTCCTCAAGTTTTTTGCCATCCAATTGTCCATGACCAATGCCAATTTTAGCGTCTGGTACCAAACGTTGAACCATACCGGCCACTTCTTTAATGTTTTCAATCCTATTATTGATAATAAAAACTTGACCGCCTCTTTGAATTTCATAAGCAACCGCATCTCTTATTTCCTCTTCATTAAACCGAATCACCTTGGTTTCTATCGGATGTCTATTGGGCGGCGGTGTGGTGATGACTGACAAATCTCTGGCCGCCATCAAAGAAAATTGTAACGTTCTTGGTATCGGCGTAGCGGTTAAGGTCAAAGTATCCACGTTGTGGGCAATGGTTTTGAGTTTATCCTTCACATTGACCCCAAACTTTTGTTCTTCATCAATGATTAAAAGTCCTAAATCTTTAAATTTAATGTTTTTGCTTACTAACTGATGGGTACCAATAACAATGTCTAATTTGCCTGTTTCTAAATCATTGATAATTTCATTCTTCTGTTTGGTTGAACGAAATCTGTTGAGATAATTGACGTTAACGGGCAAATCTTTTAATCGCGCAGTAAATGTTCTATAATGTTGATAGGCTAAAATGGTAGTTGGCACCAAAACCGCTACTTGTTTGCTATTATCAACTGCTTTGAAAGCGGCTCTAATAGCCACTTCAGTTTTGCCAAAACCAACATCCCCGCAAACCAAACGATCCATAGGGCGGTCAGATTCCATGTCTGTTTTTATTTCCATGGTAGACTTTAACTGATCTGGCGTGTCTTCATAAATAAATGAACTTTCCAATTCATTTTGCAAATAACTATCTGGTGCGCATGCAAATCCTTTTTCTAATCTTCTTTTAGCGTAAAGTTGAATCAAGTCAAAAGCAATTTGTTTGACTCTAATCTTGGTTTTTTCTTTTAAAATTTTCCAAGCTTTGGACCCAACTTTGTATATTTTTGGGGTTGTGCCGTCCTTACCATTAAATTTAGAAATTTTGTGTAAGGCGTGAATACTGACATAAACGATGTCATTATCTGCAAATAATAACTTGATAGCTTCTTGCTTGCTGCCATTCATGTCAATTTTTTGCAGTCCAGCAAATCGGCCAATGCCATGATCAATATGCGTGACATAATCGCCTTTTTGTAGGGTGTTAAGCTCCTTTAAAGTTAGCGATTGTTTCTTAGTTGTTGATGACTTCAGGTTAAATTTATGATACCGTTCAAAAATTTGATGATCTGTATAGCAACAAATTAGCAGGTCTTCATCAATAAAACCTTCATAGCAAGGAAAAACAAGGGCTTTATACGGCGGAATTTCATAGGGTTGGTTTTCTGCCAAGCTGCTAAAAATATCTTCAAAGCGTTTTTTCTGCGCGTCATTGCTGCAAAGCAAATAATTTTGAAAACCTAAGCGATGTTGTTGTTCTAAATCTTGCAACAATAAATCAAATTGCTTATTGAAGGCTGGTTGCGGCTTAATGTTAAAGGTTAAGCTTTCATTTACAGACAAATGATGCGTTTTTGTTTGTAGCAGTAGTCGAAAACCTTGAATATTGGCAACGAAACTTTTAGCATCTATAAATAATGTTGCAGGTGCTAAAGGTTTAATCCCTTCCGACAATTTTTTATACTGATTTTCGGCTTTTTCATACAATTCATCGAGTTGCTCAGTGGCATGCAAAAGGTGTTGCACATAAACGATGGTTTGATTTGAAATATAACTCAAAAAACTTTCTCTAATTTCGTTTAAACGTTTGTTTTCAACGTTTGGCACGATCATCATCTTGTTTTTTTTCTCAGTAGAAAGCTGTGTTTCTACATCAAAAGTTCGAATGCTTTCTACTTCATCACCAAAAAATTCTAAGCGATAAGGTAAATCAAAAGAATATGAAAAAACATCAACTATACCTCCTCTTACTGAAAATTCGCCGGGCTCTGTGACGAAATCAACACGTTTAAACTCATATTCAAAAAGAGTTTCATTGATAAAATCCAAAGATAGTTTATCGCCAACACTTAGTTTTAAAGTGTTCTTATCTAATTCTTTCTTGGTAATAACTTTTTCAAAAAGTGCTTCTGTGTAAGTGACAATAATCGCTGGTTTTCTTCTTGAATTGAGTCGATTGAGCACCTCAGTACGCAATAAAATATTGGCATTGTCTGTTTCTTCAATTTGATAAGGCCGGCGATAAGAACTGGGATAGAATAAAACCGTGTCTTCTGGCAATAATTTTTCAAAATCATTGAGATAATAGGCCGCTTCCTCTTTATCTTGAAAAATGAGTAAAATATTATTATTGATGCGGTCAAAGACTTCAGAAAGCACCAAACTTTTGGCCGAAGCGATTAAGCCTTCAACTTCCACCTTTGCCTTGTCTTGTTTTAATAAAGTTGCTAAATTTTCTACTAGCTTAGCTTGCTGATATAGCGCTTTAATCATTATCTATTTTGAGAGGCAAAAATAAGAGAATTTAGGAATTATGATGGGCAATTAAAAAAAATAAAATGCATCCTCTATATGTTGAATATCGCATACTTGACTGTTTTTTACAACACCAATGGCATCAAATCTGACGGGGCTTTCAACATTTTCTTGTTCAATATAAGCATTGGCCGCTTTTGTAATTTGCAAAATCTTTCCTTTGGTAATAAATTCTTGTGGTAAGCCAAAATCATCAGTCGCACGGGTCTTTACTTCCACAAAAACAATGGTATTTCCTTTTGAGGCGATAATGTCTATTTCTGCTTTTTCAAAAGTCCAGTTTCTGGCGATGATAAAATAGCCTTGTTTCACTAAATAATCTGTGGCTAAATCTTCTCCTAATTTACCAAAATCATTGTGTTGTGCCATTTATTCAAAAATTAATCGAGAGTAATTATCATCAACAATAAGCTTCACTTCACGTCCTAAAATTAAGGTCTGATTATCGTCAATATGTCCCGCTGGAAAATGATAAATGGTTGGGACATTGTATTTTTTAGTAATCTCTTGAATAATCCCATAAGCATCTTTGCCCCATGGTGTTGTATTATCTTTCATTTGTGTCATGCCGCCAACCACTAAGCCTTTGATTTCTTTAAAAACACCATTTTTTTCCAGGTTCATCATCATGCGATCAACATGGTATAAATATTCATCTAAATCTTCTAAGTAAAGAATTTTATTTTTAAAATTGGGCATTGAGGCCGTGCCAGATAAGCTGTACAATATTGATAAATTACCCCCAACCAATTCTCCAGATGCTTCTCCCTTGATATTTAAAGAATCTGTAGCGATGGTATAACTTAAGGGTTCACCAAACAACGTGCAAAACAAGGAGTTTTTGGCTGCTTCAGTAACCTTATTAAGATTAACAGGCATGAAGGCATGCAGCGTTTCAATATGCATGTTGTTAATTTGTGCATGCAATACTGTGACATCACTGAAACCTATAAGCCATTTAGGGTTATGTTTAAATTTCGAAAAATCTAATAAATCAACCATTCGCACGGTGCCATATCCTCCTCGCACGCACCAAATAGCCTTTACGCTCGGGTCGTCTAGTTGCTGTTGAAGGTCTGCTGCGCGTTGTTGATCTGTTCCAGCCAATTGATGATTACTGAGCCCAATACTGCTGCCTAGTTTAACGTGTAGACCCCAGCTTTCCAGCAAAGTTTTGGTTTCAAACATAACCGTATCTACATGTTTTCGTGCGGTTGCAACAATAGCTATGGTATCTCCTTTTTTTAGGTACGGTGGCTTTTTGCTTTTTCTAACATTTTCATGACTAAAGGAAGACAAAAAAACGATAAAACCTAAGGCGATAAATGATATAACAAAGTGGCTAATATTTCTTTTTTTCATTGCAAGTTATTAAATGTCTTTTTAGAATAAAACAAACATTATACCACTAATAATCTTTATACCAATTAAATAAATCTGTTCTAAAACCAATAGACAGCCATGATGTTGTTGATTTCTTCATATTTTCAGTGCCTAACATGGGATTGAAATTTCTAAAGACAAAATTGCCAAAAACCTTTAAATTGGTGGTCGGGTTAATGATATATCCTGCTTGTAAATCCGCGATTATCAAATCTGTTTGGTTACCCTGACCAATTTTTACCCCATTATCAAAAGGTCGTTGTTCATCATAATCACGAAAAAAATTACCGCCATAATTAAAATTATCCGTTGGCGTATTAAAATCAAAACCTCTAATCCCGTAAATTAATTTAGCAAAACCATACCAACGGTCTTTGTTATAGTGCCCAATCAGAATGACTTCTTTTTGATTAGCTCCCCAATTGTGTCCTAAACTTTGGTTGTTATGTGCATAATTGGTGATTACTTGACTGTGAGAATAAGTATATGGTCTAACGGCATTATACTCTAATTGGAGGGTCAAATTATCAATATTAAACGCATTAAAATATTTGGCGCCTAATTGATAGCCAAACTTATTTTTCCAACTATTTAAGCCGCCTGATGCATCACTTAATGAAAACTCATCAATTAAAAGCTGACCATATAGGTTTATACTGTTGCTATATTTATACTTAAAAGTTAAACCCAAAAGCGCATTCCCAGTTCTAGACCCTGAAGAGAATTCAACGGCTCTATAAAAAATAATGGGGTTCACAAAACTCATGTCAAAGCCTCTATCATTGGTGTTTGACCAAACCACTGACTCAAAAAACCCAAGATTCAGTCGTTTTGAGACATTCCAACTCAAATAATGTGCGGCCAAGAATTTGGTCGCAAAAGTTCGATCAGAAACAACTTCTTCTCTAACATCTTTTAGCCAAGAATAGAGGTTGGTGTATTTTATCTTCCAGAAATTGGTATTAATTTTTACAAATGGATAAGGACTAGCACCATCACTTAAAATTAAAGACCGATAGCCATCGCCTAAGAAATTTCTATTATAGCCCAATTCTAAATCGATAAATTTACTAGGAGCATATAATAAACTGGCTTCTGCTAAAGGCATATCAAAAGCATCTGTTTTAAATTCTTTCGCAATACCGATGCCCGGTACAATCCCAGGATTTCCACCAGCAGGTCTTAAACTAATCGCTAGTTGATTGTAATAATCGGCAAACCGCCCTTGAGATTCATAAATGTTTGTGCTAAAGAAAAGATTTTTACCTAATGCACCTTGTACGCGAAGTCCTCTCGTGTTTTGATAGGTATAAGATACGGCACTGTTAAAATCCTTTCCCATACTTAAGTCAGCAATAGGATCAAGCGTAAACCAATAACCTTCGCCTTGAATTTTAACCATATTTTCATTCCACCATTTTTTAGACAACCAACTACTGGCTTTTTTCATCAATTTTTCATTATGCCCTTTTAAATCAAAATATTTTTGAATGTCTTGATAAGTATAGGGTTTTGAGGCTGTATGATTGTTGGTTCCCACTTGATTGAGCCAAGCGTCAAATAAGGCATAATTTTGGTGCGAAAAAGGCATCTGAATGCGGCTTTCATACATGGGTGTTTCAAAGGGCAGGTAAACAAGGTTTTCAAACTCTGGATGTTCTTGACCTGCCTTTATCTCTTTCAAAGCTGATTGAGGCACAGACTTTTGTTCAACTACAAGTTTTTCTAAAGGAAAATTTAAAACAATTGTAAATCTTTGTTTGTTGGGATTGCCTTCTAGCGTTCCTGCTTCCGTTTTTGGTAACGACTTAAATGTTTCTAAGACTTTTTCTTTTATTTCTTTAGATGTACCGTTTAAATGAAAAACTGATTTATTGCCTTTTTCATCTATATCGAATAGTAAATGCACTTTGTCTTGCACTAATCTTAAAGAATCCGTTGCAAAAGCCTCATAAAAATGATTGGAGACTTGCTCATAAAAACAAGTTTTTAAATCATTGCCATTCAAAGTCTTACAATTTTCAAACTTTGGGAAAATGGTTGAATCATAGTCTCTTTGGGCATAGCTCAAAGAAAAAACAAATAGTAAAATGATTATTTTTTTCATCTGTAGATAATTATTGTTTTTTAAAGGTCTCCCGATAGCTATCGGGAGGAATCGCCTATCTTCATTGGTGTTTACTTGTGCAAACTTTAGTTAATGGCGATTTCATATTTCTAGTAACCTTGTTTATTTTCTATACCTAATACAATGTCTTTGGCCGCAGAAGTGCCTATACGTTTAACGCCTAATTTTATCATTTGCATGGCCTCTTCTAAGTTTCTAACACCGCCTGCTGCTTTAACTGGCAAAGGACAAGCGTTTTCAAGCATTAAAGTAATGCTATCTACAGTCGCGCCATTTGGCAAATTATTCTTCGTTTTAAAAAAACCCGTTGATGATTTAACAAAAACCTCATGGTATTGGTTTTCCTTAAAATTAGCTAAAACTACATTTTTAATTAAGACGGTTAATTGGACAATTTGCAAAGGATTCAAAGCTGCAACTTCTATAATCCACTTCACCGTTTTATGATGGTCAAGCGCTAATTTGGTACCTAATAGGACTTCATTTTTAACCAAGGTCAGGTCGCCCTTAATAAAGGCTTGGTAGTTGCAAACAAAATCTAATTCGTCGGCACCATCGGCAATGGCTTGTTGTGCCTCTTGGAGTTTTTCTTCTATAGTGTTTGTCCCTTCGTGAAAGCCAATAACCGTTCCTACCAACACTTTTGATTGTGCATGCGTAATCATTTCTTTTGCGATAGCCACTTGGTTTGGTCTAATCATCACCAATTTAAAGCCGTAATCAATGGTTTCTTGTATAAAGTTTTTAACGACCTCTTGGTTTTCATCGGCTGTAAGCCCTGCCTGTTCGGGCAGTTTTAAATAAGTCGCGTCTAAATAAGTCTTTATTTCCATGGGCGTAAAAATACAAAGTTAAGCCGAATATCTAGGTTTTTTAAAAAAAAAATTAAAACATTTGTTTCTGAAAAAAAAACACTTTATATTTGCACCCGCTAAGGCAAAATGGTCCATGGTGTAATGGTAACACTACGGTTTTTGGTACCGTCATTCAAGGTTCGAGTCCTTGTGGACCAACAGAAAGAGTTAACAAGCAATTGTTAGCTCTTTTTTGTTTTTATTGTGGTTTTAACTTACTATTAAAAATAAGCCCTGACCTGCACATTTCCCGTATGAATGGCGCGTACATCCTCACTTTTTCTACCTTGATAGTTGAGGTTAATATCCAAGAAATTAGTAATGCTTCTTTGAAGTAAAACTTGCCAAACCAAATTTTTACCCGGTTGCAATCCTTCAAGCATTTGAAAACCCACCGCTGAGGTTGCGTTGCCTGAAAAGTTGTTGTTCACAAAAGAAAAATTGCCTGTTAGCGTTAAATTCTTGATGCTCAATAAAGACAGATTGACCCCCCATTTGGTTTGTAACAGTTTCTCATTCGTGGTCATTGGGTTGTGTTTATTGTGATATTCAAAAAAGGCTTCGACATTGGATGTTTCATCAAAAATAAAACTCAATTTAGGCATAAAAGACAAGCTTTTGATGGTGTAATTTCTAAAATCAAAGTTTTCAGCAGTGAGCTGACTACTGTTGTATTTAAACAAATTTGATAGGCGCCATTGGTCTTTAATTAAATGATTGTACTGTAATTGATGACTCGTATTTGACGACTTTTGGCTACCAGTCACCAAAACTTGCTGCAAGTTGTTTTGCAAATAGGTATAAACCGCTGCATGCTTGGTTTTGCCCCGATTAAAAAATAAGGAATAGCGAAAAGTTTCATTCAAGCCAAGCAGGGCAAGACCAACATCTGCAAAAGGATTCAATTGAAAATTACTACCATCACGTTTAATTTTTTGATCCAATTGGTAACTACTTTGCATAAAAAATTTTGAGAATAGCTTTTTGAAGCCTTTTTGATTATTCCAGCGCGAAAAATCAACGTTTAAAGCCATGCCAAACTTATTTTGATGAGTAGCAATAAACAACTGATTGGGTAAAAATACACGAATAAACTTGGCCAAGTCCGGATAAGGCGCAATGTCAAATTCCTCTAATTCTTGAATGCCGTTGCCGTTATAATCATTCCACATATACACGCCACGCGTGGGTTCAACTTCCACGTAGGTAAACTCCTGCTGGGCAATAGTCCCAGAAGTATTTTCATAGGTAGCATTGAGCTGTAGCATGCGCTTAAAATATTGGTCTTGGTAGTTAATTCTTGAATTCAACGAGGGTTGTTTGGCTATGTTGGTGTCTTCAAAAATCAATTCACGATACTGTATAAAAGCACTCAGCTGACTATTGGTTTTTTGAATTAATCGACTCTTAATGTAATAATTATTGGAATGATTAACCCTTTGCAATTGTTGATTTTTGATACTGTCATTGAGACGTTTGATATAGCCGGCAGAGATAAAGACCTTGGTAGAATCACCTCTACCAACAAACGCGCCGAATTCATTAAATCGCTGACTAAGGTTTGATAACTTTTGCGTCGATTTTATATTTTCCTGCACATCTTCTGTTTCATGACTCACACCTGCCCAATTTTTGCCGTGCGCATAAACCCCACTGATTTGATTCCTCAAAAATTTGGTTTTGGCGCGATCAGATTCATTCATCATCAAACTACCATTTTGTTTGACCACTATTTTTTTTGATTGATAAACCCCTTTTAAATGGTGCCTTTGCCCAGTATAATTTTCAGAAAAAGACAAATAATCAAAGCCGTAAAAAGCCTGTAAGTCACGATTTTTAACAGTGTCTTTTTTCTGTAGTAAAGTTAGACCTGTCTGCAGGAAACTTTGGTCCCCTCGTGGGTCTAACACTTGCCAATCACGATTGAATTCAATATTAAAAACCCGCTCAATGGCCTTAAAATCTTTTTGAATAAATTGATAATTGGCAAAAGCGTCAAGTTTTGACCTTTTATTCAGCAGATTTTGCTTCCAATTGAGCGTACCTGCTTGTCCTTGATTATTTTCGTTATCAATTTTTGAAAAGGTGTTTTGATCATAATCGCTCATGGCCCATTCAAAATTAATAGCGGTTTTTTCTGACGGTTGAAAACCACCAACCACACTCAACATTTGAATTTTAGAAGGCGCAATTAAACGAACAATCGGGTCATAATCACCTTGTTTTATGCCTGCAATTGGCGCGATGTATTCATAGATTTTTCCTATCGTTTGATTATTTATCAACCGATAATTACCTTGATTTGCGCCAACATTTGTGAAGCGAACAAAGTACAATTCATCCGTTGATACATTTGAATATTCAAAAATTTCAACACCACCAATGTTTACTTTTTTATAAAGCACTTTGTTTTCAGACCAACTGTCTAAAACCGCTGATGGCGACACATAGGCCGCTTGATTGTCACCAGCTTGTTTGAGAATTTCAACTTGTTCAGGCGATAAGGTTTGTTGCAAGGGCTGATTTTCATTGTCTGCTTCACTGAATAAATAAGTCCCAATATGCCATTTTTCTCTTTGGTGTTTAACCCCGCCATAGGTCACGAAGCGATTGAAATTGCGCTCAGAATATTGATATTCTATCACAATTCGCATTTCAGAGGTAATAGGAAACAGAGAAGTAAAGATGATTTCTCCTGCATTATAATCAATAATATATTGATTGTTTTCACCCCGTTGCAATAATTGTCCATTAACAAAAACCCGTTCTGAACCTGAGATGATTAACACATAGCGCTCACCATTTTGCCCAATCAGTTTATATGGTCCTTGGTTACCTTCTTTGCCAATGATTTCACTCCTAGTATATTGCCCTCTTACCACTGCACCTGCCAATTCAATGGTGGTTTTGTTCCCTTCCTTACCGAATTCTATAATTGGCATCACGCCTTGTACTTTTTTATTAAAATTCAGGTACGTCAATTGCCGATTTTCTAAAAATAAATCGCCTCCCCTAATTTTCCATTTGTTTGAAAAAATTTCCATAAATACTTGGTCAAATTCATCGAGCCGTTGAGAATAGCCGCCTGATTGAATAGGAATATTACTGTCTTGAATAGAGGCGCGAATACCTATTTTATCAGACAGTTGACCTGAAATTTGCAAGTCTAAATTAGAATTTACCACTGCATTTTGGTTGTTTCCAATGACAACCCCACGGGTAATGCTACCTGAAGTTTGCAAACCATCAAAAGGTTTATTTGGCAACAACGGTTTATTGTCAAAAGAATAAATTTTATCCCCAAAAGCATTGGCGCCTACTATGCGTGTGCTATCATACAAGGTAAAGGTCTTGGTTAAAAAATCGGGTAAAACATTGTAATAAATTTGAATTTGCTCACCTATATCCTTTTGATCTTTTAAAACAATGAACCCTTCGTCAAAATGCCAAACGAAACGGTCTGTTATGATTTCATTTTTTTTGTTTAAAATTTTGTAATCAATGGGGTTAATGTGCTTTTTATCTAACTTAAGGGTGTCTTTTGAAATGGTATGCGTTTCAACAAAAAGAAACGCCTCATGGTTTTGACCATAAGTCAACCATGAGCAGATTAGCATCAATAAAAATAAGCTATTTTTTATCACTAAAAACAAAACGTAAAACTAAGAAAAAACTTGCATGTTTTTTAACTAGTAACCTTTACCTAAAAACAAAGACCTTTTAAATCTTTAAATGGAAGCAACATCAACAGTTTAGTAAACTTTCTACATGCGTAAAAAATATTGTTTTGTAATTTTGTACCCGTTTAACTTATAATTTTACATATGATATGAAAAAATTAATTTTATTAGTAGCCGTTGCTATTTGGACTATTGGTTTTTCTCAAGAGCAAACTAAAGCAGAATCTAAGTGGAAAAAAGGGGGCGTTTTCTCAGCCATTGCCAATCAGTCAACTTTTAATAATTGGATAGCTGGTGGTGTAAACAATTTAGCAGTAAACGCTAATATTAATTATGATTTTAACTATAAGAAAGAGGACTTTTCATGGGATAATAAGCTCATCTTGGCTTATGGTGTTACCAAAATTGAAGATGCTGATTTAGTAAAATCTGATGACCGTATTGACTTCAACTCGGTATTTGGTAAAAAAGCGAAGTGGGGTGAAAACTGGTATTATTCAGGCTTTTTAAGTTTAAAAACACAAATGACAACAGATTTAGGCACGCCTGCGCCAAAAGCCCCATTTGCGAGAACTACAAGTTTTTTTTCGCCTGCTTTCTTAGAAATTGGCCCTGGTATAATGTGGAAAAAATCTGACAATTTAAATATTAACATCGCACCAGCTACAGCCAGATTTGTGTTTGTAATGGATCAACAATTGGCTGATTTAGGTGCATTTGGTGTTAAAAATGGTGAAAATATGCGTTTTGAATTTGGTGCGTCATTACGGGCTTATTACAAATTTGATTTAATGAAAAATGTTACTTTAGAAAACATTTTAAACCTCTATTCAAACTACCTAGACAAACCACAAAATGTTGACGTCAACTATTTGTTGAATATAAATATGCCTATTAACAAATGGTTGTCTGCAAACGCTTCTTTTCAAGCTGTTTATGACGACAATGCTTTAAAGGCTTGGCAAACTAGACAATTGTTTGGTTTGGGCTTTAACGCTACTTTCTAAAAGTAAACGATTTTTATAAAAAAGGCGTCCTAATTGGATGCCTTTTTTTATATTTGAGAAATTTTTACGCCATGCGATTTTTTGCTTTGATTGTTTTTTTCGTTTTAATTTTCAGTTGTCAATCCACATCCGTGGTTTCAAAACATGTGAAAGGACAAATCATCAGACATGAAAATTTTCCTTCAAAATTTGTAAAGACACGTCATGTGGACGTTTGGTTACCAAAAAACTACAAAAAAAACAAAAAATATGCCGTCATCTATATGCATGATGGACAAATGCTTTTTGATTCAACGCAAACCTGGAATAAACAAGCGTGGGAAGTGGATAAAATGGCGACAGATTTAATGAAAAATGACATAACCAGAGATTTCATTGTGGTTGGTATTTGGAATATTAATGAAAGTAGACATGCTGACTATTTTCCTCAAAAACCCTATGTACTTTTAACTGAAAATGACAAAGACAAAATCAATCTTGAATTAGTTCAAAAAGGCAGAATACAAGAACTTTTTCAGCCACAATCTGACAATTATTTGAGATTTATTGTAGAAGAATTAAAGCCATTTATCGAGGTCAACTATGCCGTGTCGGCAAAAAAAGCTGATAACTTTATCATGGGAAGTAGTATGGGTGGGTTAATTTCAATGTATGCGGTGATGGAATATCCTGATGTTTTTGGTGGTGCAGGCTGTCTATCTACCCATTGGATTGGCACATGGCAAGATATAGACAATCCAATTCCGATGGCGTTTGCGCATTACATTGACCAAAAATTGCCAACCCTCAAACAAAACAAATTTTATTTTGACTATGGCGACCAAACCTTGGATGCGTTATATCCAAAACACCAACAAACCATCGATTTTATCTTTGAAAAAAACTATCAGGAACGTTTATGGCAAACACTTTATTTTCCTGGTCAAGACCACAGTGAAAAAGCTTGGAAGCAAAGATTAAACGCCCCCTTGACTTTTTTGTTAAAGTATTAATCATTAAATATGCTTCTTTAAGGAATTTATGTGCATTTTAGTATTGATAGATTGGTAATGGTAACCAAACCTTAAATGCTCTTAAATCTCTAAAATGCTAAAAGCTAAAATATGATTCTTAAAACCATATAAGGAATTTATGTGCATTTTAGTATTGATAGATTGGTAATGGTAACCAAACCTTAAATGCTCTTAAATCTCTAAAATGCTAAAAGCTAAAATATGATTCTTAAAACCATATAAGGAATTTAAGTGCATTTTAGTATTGATAGATTGGTAATTGTAACCAAACCTTAAATGCTCTTAAATCTCTAAAATGGTTAAATCTTAAAAATCATTCTTAAAACCATTTAAGAAATTTAAGCCCATTTTAGTATTAATAGATTTTTTTGATAAAGAATTATCCCTTTTAATGCTCTTAAATCTCTAAAATGGTAAACATAAATATTAAATAAAATCGTAATAAAATTCATTAACAAACGATTTAACACCATCATCATATAATCGTTTTACATTAAAATTAATCAACAATCCTTGAGGTGCTTTTAACAATTTCATGTAGGTTAATATTTGAGCGTCAAAAATTGGCTTCATCTCATCAACAGCTTTTAATTCAATTACCAGAATATCTTCAATAAAAAAATCATACCTTAAATTAGTACTGGTTTCATAGCCTTTGTAATTAATTGGTAAATGGTTTTCAGACAAAAACTTGATGTTTCTTAACGTTAATTCATAAGCCAAACATTCCTGATAAACAGATTCTAATAAGCCTGGGCCTAAATGTTTATGAACTTCTATTGCTGCGCCATTAACTTGATAAACCAAGTTATTCAATTCTTTTAGTGTTTTCATATTATTTTAAATTTATTACAAAAATAAAAATTATAATATTAAAAGTCTTTGACCATTAGTTAAACTTTTTTGTACTTTTGCCTTATGCTCGAAAAACAACAAATAGCTTTTGAAAAAACCGTCATCGTTGGGATGATTTCATCAACTCAAAATGAAGAGAAACTTAACGAATATCTTGATGAGCTTGAGTTTCTCACGCAAACCGCTGGCGGAGCCGTCGCTAAACGCTTTTCACAAAAACTTGACAAACCCAATCCAAAAACTTTTTTAGGCACAGGTAAGATTGATGAAATTGCCACTTTTGTAAAAAATTTTGATGTAAAAACAGTCATTTTTGATGATGAGTTAACACCCGCACAGCAAAAAAACCTGAATAAGATTTTTGATGCCAAAGTATTAGACCGAACCAACTTAATTTTGGATATTTTTGCCCAACGTGCACAAACTTCTTATGCTAGAACGCAAGTAGAATTGGCGCAATATCAATACCTACTGCCTCGACTATCTGGTATGTGGACACACCTTGAGCGTCAACGGGGTGGTATTGGTATGCGTGGCCCTGGTGAAACAGAAATAGAAACAGACCGCCGAATCGTACGTGATCGTATTGCGTTATTAAAAGACAAAATCAAAGTCATTGACAGACAAATGTCTGTGCAAAGAGGAAACCGTGGCGCCATGGTACGCATAGCTTTAGTAGGCTATACCAATGTGGGTAAATCAACTTTGATGAACGCGATTAGTAAAAGTGAGGTATTTGTTGAAGATAAATTGTTTGCTACACTTGATACCACTGTGCGAAAAGTAGTTATTGGTAATTTACCTTTTTTATTAAGTGATACCGTTGGTTTCATTCGCAAATTGCCCACCCAATTAATCGAATCATTCAAGAGCACGCTTGATGAAGTGAGAGAGGCAGATTTATTGTTGCATGTGGTTGATATTTCACATCCAGAATTTGAAGATCATATCAATAGTGTAAATGATATTCTGCGAGACATTGAAAGTCAGGATAAGCAAGTATTAATGGTATTTAATAAAATTGATGCTTATAGACCACAACCTTTAAGCAAAGATGAAATTGAGAAAACAGAGAAAAATTTTAGCATTGAGGATTGGAAAAATACTTGGATGAGTCGTTTGGGCGAAGAAAATGCCATATTTATTTCAGCTATTGAGAAATCAAACTTTGAAGAGTTTAGAAAACGGGTGTATGATTTGGCTAGAAAAATTCACGTGACACGCTTTCCATATAACAACTTTCTATTTCCAGATTATGAAGATATTGAATAATAAGTTCATTGGGTAATTAAACAATAATTTTAAACAACTATAAAATATGACATCAAATAATAACAACTTAGAAAAAGCATTGTCGCAAGGCTATGATTTAGACTTTGGTAAGGTGATTGAAAAATCATTTGAAAACTTCAAGAAAACATGGGCTATGGGCGGATTGGCTTTTATAATTATTTTTTTAATTATTATGGCTTTGCTTATTGGTGTTGCACTTATTGGATTTGGTGGTGCTGCGCTTTCTAATTTGCTTAATTTAGAAAGTCTTGAAAATTTAGAAAACTTTAAAATGACAGATCTATCGCCTGTTTTTTTGCTGGGCTATATGATTATGACGGCGCTTTTTGTTGGATTAGGCAATATTTTTTATGCGGGTGTTTACAAAATGATCGACGATGCAGAAACCAACAAAAGTTTTGGCATTGATAGTATATTTTTCTACTTTAGATCTAATCATTTTGCGCAACTTTTTCTAGCTGGTATTATTTTAGGTGTATTGAGTACTTTTTTAACCTTTGGTTTTGAATATATTAATTACCCAATTTTAGGTGCTCTGACACAATATATTATTAATTTTTTTACCTTTTTAACTGTTCCGCTAATTGTTTTTTCAAATCAAAATGCCACTAGTGCTTTAGCAAAAAGTGTTCAGCTGGTTTTAAAAAAACCTCTGATTATCCTTGGGCTACTATTGGTTTCGTTTATTTTAGCTTTAATTGGATTTATTGCTTTATGTATTGGTGTTATCTTTACGGCGTTTATTATTTACATTGTCATTTATCACATCTATATTTCGGCGGTGCCACATGAAAACAATTCAGATTTAGATTTGATAGGTGCTTCGGAGGAATAGTTTTATTATCAAAAAACTTGAAAAAAAAATTCCGACAGCGTTTTGAACACTGTCGGAATTTTAATTTAATGCCCCAAGAAGATTTTCTCCTGATGCGAAATACTTTCTTGATGAATCGCTTTAAAGAGTTGTGCAACAAAGTCCTCGCTCAAGCCTTTTTCTGCACCCTCATTTTGCATTTTTCCCATGATTTCTGTCCATCTATTGCTTTGAAGGACGGCCACGTTTTTAGATTTTTTCAATGCACCAATATCATCGGCTACCTTCATCCGTTTCGCCAAAAGTTCAATCAATTTATGGTCAAATTCATCGATGCGATGACGTAATTTATTAAGTTCCGATTGAAAATCATCTGAGCTATCGTCTTTTTTTCTAATGATTAATTCTTTGATGATTTGTTTTAAACGATCAGGTGTGACTTGTTGGGCAGCGTCACTCCATGCGTTTTCTGGATCAATATGCGTTTCGATAATCATCCCATCATAGTTCATGTCGAGCGCTTGCTGGGTCACTTCATAAATCATTTGGCGATTACCCGTTATATGCGACGGGTCTATGATTAAAGGCACATTTGGAAATTTGGTTTGAAAATCAATGGCAATTTGCCATTCTGGATTATTTCTATATTTTGTTTTTTCATAAGTGGAAAAACCACGATGTATGACGCCGACATTTTCTATGCCTGCATTTAACAATCTTTCTAATCCTCCTATCCACAAAGACAAATCTGGATTAACAGGATTTTTTAACAAGACTGTTTTTTTTGTGCCTTTTAAAGCATCTGCTATCTCTTGCACAGCAAAAGGGTTGACAGTTGTTCTTGCGCCAATCCAAAGCACATCTATATCGTGTTCAAGTGCTAACTTTACGTGGGTAGCTGTTGCCACTTCTATCGCCATCTGCAAACCAGTTTCAGCTTTGGCTTTTTGTAACCACTTGAGGCCAATTTCACCCACGCCTTCAAAACCACCAGGCCGTGTGCGGGGCTTCCATATACCAGCTCTAAAAATAGATATTTTGTCGTTTTTAAGTTGATGAGCCGTTTCTAATACTTGTTTTTCTGTTTCTGCGCTACATGGGCCGGCGATCACCAAGGGGTGTGGCAAGTTAAAAGCATTTAACCAAGCACGCGAATTTACATTTTCCATAAGTTACAAAATTAAAGGAATTTTAAAGATTTTATTTTATTTGAAATTTTTGATATATACCGAATCGTTTATAATTTTTTGTCATAATTTTTATTACTTTTTCCGCTTTATGAAAATACTTCTCGTTTTCGAAAACGACATCAATGAAAAAAGCGTATTGAAAAGGTGTTTCTATAACAGGCATTGATTGAATTTTTGTAAGATTTAGATTGCAATTGGTCAAAATATTTAACACCGTTGCCAAGCTTCCTAAGGCATCTTCTAATTCAAATTTAATTGAGGCCTTGCTCGATTCTCCTGCAGTTTCATTTTGTTTTTTTGAGAGAATAAAAAACCTGGTTTGATTGTCTTTGATGGTTTGTACATCTTCCATCAAGAGGTCTAATCCATATAATTTTGCTGCTGTTTCGCTAGCAATTGCAGCCACATTTACCAGGTTTTGTTTGGCAATTTCCTTTGCAACAGATGCCGTGTCCTTGTCTTCAACAATCTTTATGTTTGGATATTTTTTGAAAGTTTCCTTGCATTGCAATAAAGCGATGGGATGCGACCTCACCTCAGTAATGTTTTTCATTTTTTGACCTTTAATGCCAATCACATAATGCTTAATTTTTAAATAATACTCACCAACAATTGCTAGGGGATTCTCATCAATCAAAGCATAGTTGGGCAAAATGGATCCAGCTATGGAATTTTCAATAGCCATTATACCAAATTCAACGCGGTCATTGCACACTGCATCAACCACTTTTTGAAAGCTATCACAGGGCAAAATTTCGAAATCCGCACCAAAATGATCTAAGGCCACTTGATGGTGATAAGAACCTTGGATACCTTGAATAGCCACCGCTTTTAATTTGTTTTTTATCATTTTTATTCAAAAAAAAATCCCGACTTCATATCGGGATTGTTGGTTATATTTTTAGTTTATCTATTACATACAACTTTCCCTCTTTTGCGGAGCAAAAAAATAAAAAAAGTAATATGTAAAATGTTTGCTGTTCATGAACTATATGTCTGCGACAAATATAATAACTTTTTTAACCAAAAAAAATGTTTTGTGAAAAAAAACCAACAAAAGTTAGTTTTTCAATTGACCTGTTATACTTTAATTATGGCATTATTTCTTTAGCTAATTCTTGCACTTCAGCTGATTTAGCAGTTATATAGGCTGTAAATTTTTCTAATTCTGCACCCTTTAGTTTAGTCATCATAGCCTTGCTTTCATCTGCTAAATCTTGACCTTTACTCACTAGGCCTGCAAATGCAATCAGGTCTTTGTTTTCAACTGCGTTTTTGTAGTCCGCTATAAAAGTCTCATAAGTGTCTACATAAGCCCGAACTTCTGCATCAGCAAACGTTGGCACACCTTTAGCTTTAGCTTCGTCAACCGCAGTGTCTATCGTTGTTTCCACAGCCTCTTGCGCGCTAGTTTTTGCGCTTTCGGCTATTTCTTTACAAGATTGTAAACCTAAAAAAAAGCCTACTGTTAAGGCTAAAATTGTTACTTTTTTCATTTATAAAAACATTAATGGTTATTATTTAAGGATATTGACTTCTCTGCAAATTTATATCGTTTATCCATTCGCATAGAAAAATTAATCAACAATCAAGCCATTGATGTTTTTTAGGTTAACATTTTTTGTTAATTATTTTAACTTGCTAAAAAAGAACTTTAATTAACATCAACTTCTTATACTCTTATTTATAGTAACAACTTTTGTTACAAATTATAAAGATGTCTTTTATATAAAAAAACCCATCCTATTAGAATGGGCTTTTACTTATATCATCTTGTAATAACTAAACGACACCCTGCGCCATCATCGCTTCCGCAACTTTTACAAAGCCAGCAATATTTGCGCCTTTTACGTAATCAACATAACCACTGCCGTCACTACCATATTTAACACAAGCTTCATGAATGTTTTTCATGATGCCTTTTAAACGATCATCAACTTCTTCTGAAGTCCAGCTTAAGCGTAAAGAATTTTGCGACATTTCTAATCCTGAAGTGGCTACACCACCAGCATTAGACGCTTTTCCTGGCGCAAACAATATTTTTGCATTTTGAAAAACTGTGACAGCTTCTGGTGTAGATGGCATATTAGCGCCTTCAGCAACACATATACAACCATTGTCAACAAGCATTTTCGCTTCTTCACCATTTAATTCGTTTTGCGTAGCACATGGCAAAGCCACATCACATTTTACTTCCCATGGTCGTTTGCCTTCTACAAATTTAGCATTAGGATATTTTTCAACATATTCGCCTATTCTACCTCTTTTGTCATTTTTAATATACATCACATGCGCTAATTTCTCCGCAGTAATGCCATCAGCATCATAAATATAACCTGAGGAATCAGACATCGTCACAACTTTACCTCCTAGTTCTGTTGCTTTTTCGCAAGCGTATTGCGCCACATTGCCAGAACCAGAAACGGTTACTACTTTACCTTTAAAGGAGTCTCCCCTGGTTTGAAGCATACTTTGTGCAAAATAAACATCGCCATAACCTGTTGCTTCCGGTCTAATTAATGAGCCGCCAAAAGTTATACCTTTACCTGTTAATACGCCAGTAAATTCATTTCTTAATCTTTTATATTGGCCAAACATATAAGCCACTTCTCTCCCGCCAACACCTATATCTCCTGCTGGCACATCTGTATCCGCACCTATATGTCTTTGTAATTCTGTCATAAATGATTGACAAAATTTCATGATTTCATTATCAGATTTTCCTTTTGGGTCAAAATCAGCACCACCTTTTCCTCCGCCCATAGGCAAAGTTGTTAAACTGTTTTTAAAGGTTTGTTCAAATGCCAAAAACTTTAGTACGCTTAATGTTACCGTTGGATGAAAACGAATACCTCCCTTATATGGACCAATGGCAGAATTCATTTGAATACGGTAACCTTTATTTACTTGAATGTTTCCTGCATCATCAAGCCAACAAACACGAAATAATATCACACGCTCAGGTTCAACCATGCGTTCTAAAAGCATTTTGTTTTGATAACGTGGATTGTTTTCGATAAATGGGACAATAGTTTCGGCAACTTCTTGCACGGCTTGAATAAATTCAGGTTCGTTTTGATTTCTTTTAGCCACTTGTTCTACAAAGGCATGAACGCTTTTTGACATAAGTAAGGATTTATAAAATTTTGTTCGACAAATATACGAATTTATCAAACATCTTTAGATAAAGAGATAAATTTTTACATTAACAACAAAAAAATTAAGTTAACAAACATGTGATTTATTTTGACTTATTTCTAAATCATTTTGGCAAACCTTTTTTTAAAGCTTTATTTGCATTTTTTACGGCTAATCCTTCTTTCCATAGCATATATTTTTGCTTAAAGGTTTTCTTCATAAAATCATCAAATTTTCTTTGAATAGTTAAGTTAAAAAGGGAGTTAACTTTTCTTACCCAAGATTTATCCCATGCTCTTAGTGAAAGGGAGAAACTGCCGTCTAAATATTTCATCCAATGCCAATAACCAGTTGGCATAAAAAGTGTATCACCATGCTCCAAGAAGCATTCAATACCTTCTATGCCGTTTAATGCAGGGAATTTTTCAAAATCTGGGTTTGAAATGTCAAAATCTTCTAATGCATAAGTCGCAATTGGCAATTTGTATAATCTATATTTCCATTTATATTCAAATAATAAAACGTGCTTTCTTCCACCAAAATGTGTATGCCAAATATGTGGTAAATCTATATCATAATGTAAGAAAGTAATAGACCCTTTTCCTCCAAAAAACATACTTGGGAATTTGTCTAAGAAGCCGCCCATTAGCTTTTTTGGCGGGATATAGTCATTTAATAGTGATGGTGCATGTTTTATGGGGTCAAAAAAGAAAATTCTTAAATCTGTTGGGGTAGTCTTAATAAGTTCTACATAGTCTGAAAATTTCATTTCTGTAGTTGGTGCATTTATAGGTTTTGAAGGGTCTGCTTTTCCTGAATCATATAATGGCACCGTTTTATCGCCGACTGCTTCTTTCATATAATCTAGATTCCATTTTTCATAAGCTGGCCATTCCTTGCTCATGCCTTTTATAACCAATGGCCTCCTTTTTTTAAGATAGTTTTTTTCAAAATCTTCTTTACTAATATTTTCTACAACGTCTATTGGTGTATATTTAATGCCCATTTTGAATGTTTCTAGTTTTAAACATACAAAATTAAAAAAAATTATAACTTTTTTTATATTTTTTTATTTTTATTTAATAAATGTCACATACTAAACTATTCTTATTTACAGACCTCCTGTTTATGGCGCTTGACGCTAAATCAAAAAAGTCCCGAATTTCTTCGGGACTTCTATATTGAAATTTAAAGCAAAAATTACTTTTTCTTTCCTTTTTTGTCTGCCTCTTTTGCAGCTTTTGCAGCATCTTGCATAGCTTTCATGGCTGCTCTTGAAATCTTCACTTGACAGATAACAGTATTGTCTGGGTGTAAAAACTTGAAGTTATCAACTGGTAATTTAGTAATATATAACTTATTACCCATTTCTAATTGCGAAATGTCCGCATCAATAAAATCTGGTAAATGTTTTGGTAATGCTTTTACTTTTAAACGTCTTTGGTTTAAACGTAGCACACCGCCAAGCAATATACCTGGTGAAGTTCCAATAGTTCTAACAGGAATTTCCATTACCACTTCTTTCTCATCATGTAATTGATAAAAGTCGATGTGTTGTATAGCATCCGTTACAGGATGAAACTGAATATCTTGTAAAACTGCATTGAAAGTTTTACCACCTAAGTCAATTACAACAGTGTGTGCATTAGGGGTATAAACCAAACCTTTAAATGCTTTAACTTCTGCTGCAAAATGCACTGGTTGGCCACCTCCATATAATACACATGGAACCATTCCAGCATCACGTACCGCCTTACTAGACTTCTTGCCTACGCTTTCTCTTTCTTGTCCTTTAATCGTAATTGATTTCATTTAAAAAAATTATTGTTAATATTAATTGTTTACATTAAAAATTTACCGCTAATCGAATTGTTTTCTTGAACATTTATCATGACATCCGCAAATAAATTAGCGCAAGTTAAAACGCGAATTTTTGAAGATTCCCTTTTTAATGGTATTGAATCAGAAACGATTAGCTCCTCTAACGGTGAGTTTTCTATTCTTTCTATGGCATCACCAGATAAAATGGCATGCGTACAAACTGCTCGCACACTTAATGCGCCTTTTGCCAACATCACCTCAGACGCTTTAACTAAAGTGCCTCCTGTATCTATCATATCATCCACTAAAACAACATGTCTGCCCGCTACCTCACCAATTAATTCCATAGTAGATACTTCATTGGCAATTTTGCGTTGCTTGTAACAAATAACCACTTCTGATTCTAAATACTTTGAATAGGCATAAGCTCTTTTTGAACCACCCATATCCGGTGATCCAATGGTTAAATCTTTTAGATTTAGTGATTTTAAATACGGTAAAAAGATTGTTGACGCAAATAAATGATCAACTGGCTTTTCAAAAAAACCTTGAATTTGATCAGCGTGCAAATCCATGGTCATGATCCGCGTAGCGCCAGCAGTTTCTAATAATTTAGCGATCAATTTAGCACCAATTGGTACACGTGGTTTGTCTTTTCTATCTTGACGCGCATAGCCAAAATAAGGAATTACAGGTGTAATATGACGAGCGGACGCGCGCTTTGCGGCATCAATCATCAATAATAACTCCATTAAATTGTCTGAATTTGGAAAAGTAGAACAAACCAAAAAAACGCGAATGCCTCTAATTGATTCTTCAAAACATGGTTGAAATTCACCATCACTAAATTTTGAAAAGGTCATCTTTCCTAGTGGCGCGCCATAGGCATCAGCAATCTTCTGTGCCAAATATTGACTATTTGAACATGAAAAAATTTTTGCAGCAGGCTCATTATATGCCATTTGGAAGGAATTACTGATTTAAAAAATGAGGTGCAAAAGTAGTCATTTTTTTTTATTTTAAAAACTTATTTAAAATATTTTTTTTATTGAAAAAAAATGTAAATTTGTCCTTCCTAATTTAATATGCCCGGATGGCGGAATTGGTAGACGCGCACGACTCAAACTCGTGTTCCTAGGAGTGTGGGTTCGATTCCCACTCCGGGTACAAAACCTCAAGTTAACGCTTGGGGTTTTTTCATAAATTTAACCAAATTTTTTTCTGCCAATCATTTATCTTTATAATTTTGCGCTTTAAGACTTAAGCTTGTACACCTTTCAAATTATTAAAAACACTGATAGTCTGCCATTAAATTGGGACGATATCAATCACAATGTTTTTTTGAGTAAACGTTATTTAACGGGGCTTCAGCAAAGTGTGCCTAGCAATATCCATTTGTTTTTTGTGGGTTTTTATGAAGAGGAAAAATTTGTTGGCAAAGCATTATTTCAGTGCATTTCAATCTACAAAACACGAACTTTGGGAAACAAAGAAAGTTGTTTAAAAAGACACCTAAAGAACTTTACGCTTAAAAAACTTTGCGGTAATGTGCTGTTTTTAGGCAATAATATGTTGACCGGACAACATGCTTTTTCCTTTAAGGACACGGTTGATGAACCTGCTCAATACAATCTTTTAGAGCAAGCCATTTCAAAAGTTAAATCTGAATTAGAATTAATGGGAATGACCATTCACCTGTATTCGATTAAAGACTTTAATAAAGAAAAGGTGGCGCAGCTTCAAACAAAATTTAAAGATTATTACATTTTTGACACCCAACCAAATATGGTTTTTGATGTCAAGAGTCATTGGCACAGCTTTGATGACTATGTGAACGACTTGTCAAAAAAATACCGCTTGCAATATAACCGCGCTAAGAACAAAATGACCGCTGTGGAAAAAAGCAAACTCAATGCAGACGATATCAAGTTACATGAAAAAAAGATTTATGAACTTTATCTGCAAGTGGTCAATAATGCCAACTTTAATACGTTTATATTACCAGAAGATCATTTTTTTCAGATGAAAAAACATCTGGGAGAAGATTTGTTTTTTTATGCTTATTTTTATGAAGGCCAAATGGTAGGGTTTAGCACGTTGATTAGAAATGGGGAAACGATGGATACCTATTTTTTAGGCTATGACGCACCCTTTCAAAAAACGCATCTGCTCTATCTCAATATGCTTTATGATATGATTGCTTTTTCAATTAATCAAAATTTTAAAAAAGTCATTTTTGGCAGGACAGCCATGGAAATAAAAAGTTCAATAGGCGCCAAACCGCATGAAGCTTTTGGCCTTATTAAGCATAAAACGCAATTTGTGCAAAAACGAATAGATAAACTTTTTAAGTATTTTGACCCTCAAGTCAGTTGGATAGAAAGACATCCATTTAAACCATAGCTTTTTATAAATATTTGCTGCCTTCTCTAGCGCTTAAAGGGTGAAGTGCATGGCTTTCAATAAAGTTTTTCACCCATTTGGGATTGGTTTTGCTATATTCTCTCAAGATCCAACCAATAGCCTTGTTGATAAAAAATTCATTTGAGTTAGAATTTTGCAGAATTATAGCGGATAAAAGCGCCGTATCCAAAGTTTTCTTATATTTTAATTGAAACAAAATAGCCGAACGCCTGAGCCATAGATCATTTGATTTAAGCCATTTATCAATCATCTTATCTCTCTTTTGTGGAAATAGTTTAAAATAATTACCAACTATTTTTGCTGCGATAAAATCTACAGTATCCCACCAGGATTGATTTTTGATGAAAAATTCAATCTCATCAATATCATCAATATCAAATTTCTTGCTGAATTTATCTATTAACTCAATGGCTAAATAATGACATTCTCGATAAGGTGTTTGATAAAGCGCAAAAGCTAATTCAAAAGCTTGGCCTTTGGTAGGCAAAGCCTTATTTTCTACCCATGATTTTTGCAATGCTTTCCTTTTTGGCGCAGGAATACCAAAGAACTTAAAATGGTTCTTCATATATTTTCCCTGGCCGATGGCTATCTCATGGTTTTGATTGCTCGCAAAAGTTTTTATTACTAAATCGGCACTCAGCATGAAAAATATTAATGAAAAGTAAAATTAATCAAAATGGCGCGTGTGCTCATGCCAAAAATATTACTCGTATAGGCACTCAACGGATCTTTGTCTCGTATAAGCTCATCATTGCCGCTAAAAAGACCTCTAATAGATGGCGAAAATTTAAAATATGGCAAATAAAAATCAATGCCAAAACCTATCTCTAAGCTTGTAAATACAGGTTCAACCCTAAAAGTGTTGTTGGTTAAATCATCTAAAACTTCGCTATTGCTCGCTAAATTATATGTAAAAGATCCTCCTGCAACCAAATATGGTCTAATATTCCCAATCCTTTTAGAAGAAAATTTTAATAATAATGGAAAATGTAAATACGACGAATTGGTTTCTCTGAAGGCTTTAAATTTTTCAGTAAAACCCGGAAAAGTCAGATTGCGTTGGGTGTAATAAAATCCTGGTTCAAATCTAAGATCCACATGTTCAAGAATTCGCAAATTACCAATCACGCCTACATTAAAACCATAGCCGCCAGTCACTTCAATTTCTTTGCCTTGTGGATTGATGTAATCAATTTTAAAGTCCATCATATTCATACCAACATAATAGCCATAATGGAGTTTCTGCTTGTCCCAGTTTTCATTATTCAATAAAGGATTCTTGCTAAAAAAACCATATTGACCAAATCCTTTATGAGCACTTAAGAAAAGCAAAAAAACGATAATAAAAGGTTTGATCTTCATGTGATATTAGTTTTTACTTGCACTATAAATAGTTGCTACACCAAAAGTTTGTGGCATGGCAACTACATCTATAAACCCAATTTCTCTCAATTTATTGTTTAAGCGTTCGCCATAAGGAAATGCATTAGCTGATTCTGACAAATAGGCGTAGGCAATTTTATCTGTTGAAAATAGTCTGCCAACAAGCGGTAATATCAGTTGGGTATGAATGGCATAGCCTTGTTTAAAGGGAAATTTTTCTGGCACAGAAGTTTCTAAAATAACTAACCGCCCTGCAGGTTTTAAAACGCGCAAAATTTCTTTTAATCCTTTTTCTAAATTTTCAAAATTTCTTATGCCAAAAGCCACCGTAATCGCTTCAAAGGTGTTGTCTTGATATGGCATGTTTTCAGAGTCCCCCAATACCATTTCAATTTTTTCGGATAAATTTTTATGGGCAATTTTCTTTTTACCTACTTCCAACATGCCCGCCGAAATGTCTAAGCCAATGATTTGCTGCGCTGATGTTTTCGTCATTAATATAGCCAAATCACCAGTGCCAGTAGCAATGTCAAGTACTTTTATCGGCTTGACTTCTTCCACTAGTTTCAAAACTTTATTACGCCATTTGATGTCTGTACCAAAAGAAATGATCCGATTTAAACCGTCATAATTTTTAGAAATATTATCAAACATCTGAGCCACTTGCTCTTTTTTGCCTAATTGTGAATCTTTATATGGCGTAATTTGATTGCCCATTTTATGCTTAATTATGTTTTGCAAATATACGGCAAAATAATTTTGAATATAATATGAAGGGGAAATGAAATCATTTAAGTCTTGTGCAACCTTAATTATATCTTTATAACAAAAATTATTAATAAATTTACCAAAATTTTTAGAATGAACAAATTTTTTATTGCACTGGTTTTAATGACCCTAATTGGTTGTGCGTCTGCACCAAAACTTCAAACTATTATGCCAGAAAAAACTTCCCCAGAACTTCTAAAATATGAGTTTTTGACTTCCTTTTTACATCTTCCAGTAAGTATAAAAATAAAAGAAGTGGAAAGTCAAATAAATAAATTTTTAAAAGATAAAATTTATGAAGATTTAAACATTGAAGATGATGACATCAAGGCTACAGTTATAAAAACCTCTGAGATAAAAGTGACCCAAATCAATCAAAACATTATTGAAATCAAGCTGCCCTTAAAAATAAATGCCACTTATCGAATCGGTACAGAAAAACTGGGAATTAAATTATATGATTATAAAACTTTTGATTTAAACGGTGTGTTCACTTTACAAAGTAATATTAAGCTAAATAATTTTAAATTAGATTCCTCAACAAAAATAGTTGACATTAGCTGGACTGAAAGCCCAACAATGGAGGTATTGGGCAAGAAAGTTCCCATTACTTATTTGATTAATCCTACCTTGAAGATTTTTAAATCAAAAATGGAAAAAACCATCAACGAAAAAATGAATGAATTGATGGATTTTAAGCCATATGTCATAGATGCCTTAGAAAAATTGTCTAAACCCATCCTAACGCATGAAGGCTATCAAACTTGGTTTAGGTTTTCTCCTTTGGAGGTATACACCAAAGAAGCGGTAATAAGTAAAGAAAAAATTGATATCGAAATGGGGCTTAAAGCTACTTTGGAAACCCTCATTGGTTCAGAGCCTAAACAAAAATTTGACAAAAACGCCATTGTTTTTAAACCCGTCAAATCTATGCCAGATAAAATATTGGCCAATGTGGTTGCTGTTTCAACCTATGAAGAAGCGTCAAAAATTATTCAAAAAAATTTCGGGGGACAAACTTTTGGTGATGGCAACAATCAAGTGACGGTAAATAAAATTAATCTTTGGCATAATAAAGGCAAGGTTGTTATAGCTTTAGACGTTGTGGGAAAGGTAAATGGTGTAGTGTATTTAAAAGGTGTGCCCAAGTATAGTGCAGAAGATACTTCTATCTATTTTGATGATTTAGACTTTGTTTTAGACACCAAAAATATCTTGCACAAATCTGCTGCTTGGCTTTTAAATGGGAAAATTCTTAAAATGATTAAAGAAAAAAGTCGCTATTCTATTGCACCAAATATGGATGAAGGTAAAAAAACCATGCTGAACTATCTCAATAATTATTCCCCAATGAAAGGCGTATTCATTAATGGGCAGTTAAATCATTTGTCTTTCGAAAATATTCAAATTCACGAAAAAGGCTTTGTCGCTTTCCTTAAAGGTGAAGGTCAAGTAAAAATTGACATTGATGGTTTGGAATGAAATATTTTAGTTACTCTTTTTTTTAATTCAAAAAAATAATTTATATTTGCACCCACAATTTGAAACCGCGGGTGTGGCGAAATTGGTAGACGTGCCAGACTTAGGATCTGGTGCCGCAAGGTGTGTAGGTTCGAGTCCTATCACCCGCACAAAAAGCTCAAACGAAAGTTTGGGCTTTTTTTGTGGTTTTTCATTTCTTTGCATAATTACTAGATAAATCTCATAGGTTGCTTAGCCCATAAAAGCGCCTTTCAAAAAAAAGTTAATACATTTTAATATCATGGATAGAAATACTATCTTTACGGCTTGAACGTTATGTAACTAAAATATATAAATTATGGCTTGTACTTCATGTGCAACTTCAGATAATAGCACACCCAAAGGTTGCCAAAATCATGGCAGCTGTGCAACTGGCAACTGCAATAAACTGACGGTTTTTGATTGGTTAGCCAATGTTTCTTTGCCTTCAGGCCAGAAACCTTTTGATGTTGTTGAAATTAGATTTAAAAATAGTAGAAAAGAATTTTATCGCAACTCAGAAAATTTGCCCTTAACTGCTGGTCAAGTGGTTTCGGTAGAATCTTCTCCAGGGCATGATGTGGGTGTTGTGTCACTCACGGGCGAATTGGTTCGTGTGCAAATGAAAAAGAAAAATGAAAAAACACCTATAGACCAATTACCAAAAATTTATCGCATAGCCAATCAAAAAGACATTGCGGTTTGGCAAAACTGTAGAGAAAAAGAGGAGACCATTAAAGTTAGAGCTAGAGAGCACGCCATTAGACAAGGTTTGCAAATGAAAATTTCAGATATTGAATATCAGGGTGATGGTTCAAAAATTACGTTTTATTATACCTCTGAAACGCGGATTGACTTTAGAATGCTGATAAAAGATTTTGCGCGTGATTTTCAAGTGCGTATTGAAATGAAGCAAATTGGCTTTAGGCAAGAAGCCTCAAGACTTGGTGGTATTGGATCGTGCGGCAGGGAACTATGTTGTTCTACTTGGCTTACGGATTTTAGGACTGTGAACACCAATGCAGCAAGATATCAGCAACTTTCTTTAAATCCCTTAAAATTGGCTGGCCAATGTGGCAAGTTGAAATGTTGTTTAAATTATGAATTGGATGCCTATTTAGACGCACTAAAAGATTTCCCTTCCTTAGATACTGTTTTAAAATCTTCAAAAGGCAAAGCTGTTTGTCAAAAACAAGATATTTTTAAAGGCATCATGTGGTTTTCTGTTGAAAATCAAATGGAATGGGTGCCCTTGCATGTGAGTGAAGTTAAAAACATTTTGGCCCTCAATCAAAAAGGAGAATTAGTTGAGCAACTTGAAGATTTCGCTGTTGAAACACCAAAAGTTGAAAAAGTTGTTGAAATATCAAGTATGAATCAAGATAGTTTGACCCGATTTGATAGACCTAAAAGGCCGCAAAACAACAATAGATCTCAAAACAACAGACCTAACAAACCAAACGATTCTTCAAACCAAGGCAATAAGTCTGAAAATAGCGCGCAAAGAAATAACCCGGCAAACCAAAATAAGCCACCTCAGCCTAAAAACAATTCAACAGTTGATGGCGAAAAAAAGAACTTTTCTAATCAAAACAGAAGGTTTAAACCAAAAAACAATAACAATGATAACAAGAATTAGTTTGTTTTTATTTTTGTTTCTGTTAATGTCATGTGATGAAAAACGTGAATTTGATCAATACATTGAGTTAAAACCAAATAGCAAATGGCAAAAAAATCAGTTTATTAGTTTTACTTTTGAAGTAACAGACACGCTGAACAATAAAAACTTGTTAATAAACCTTAGAAACAATCATAATTATAAATTTAATAATTTATTTTTAATCGCTAAATTAACTGCGCCTAACAAAGAGACAGTCATAGATACTTTAGAATACACAATGGCTTATCCAGATGGGCAGTTTATTGGTCAAAACGCTTCTAATATTATAGAAAACAAACTGTTTTATAAAAAAAATTATCGTTTTAATCAAAAAGGAAAATATGTCTTTTCCATTGGTCAAGCCAATCGAGAATTGGGTGCTGATGAGGGAATTCAAAACTTAGAGGGTATAACAGAAGTAGGATTTAGAATAGAAAAGATAAAATAAGATGTCAGAAACCACTAAACAACCTAATAAATTTATTAAGTATACAAAGTTTTTTTGGAAAACGTATTTTTACGGCTTTTTAGGTGTCTTGGCCTATTTCTTCCTAACTTCTTTAGGGATTTTAGGCAAAATGCCGTCGTTTGAGGAATTAGAAAACCCAGATGCCAATTTGGCCACAGAAATTTATTCTGCAGACAATAAATTAATGGGTAAATTTTATAAAGAAAATAGAAGCCCAATTGATTATTCTGATCTCCCAAAACATTTGGTTGATGCCGTTATAGCCACAGAAGATGAAAGGTTTTATGAGCATTCTGGCATTGATGCAAGAGCTATTGCCAGAGCAATTGAGGGAAGAGGTAAAAAAGGTGGTGGTAGCACAATCACCCAGCAATTAGCTAAATTACTTTTCCATGGTGAAGGGAGTAAAAATTTTATCACAAGAATACATCAGAAAGTTAAAGAGTGGATTATTGCTCTTCGCTTAGAAAAGCACTATACAAAAAACGAGATTTTGGCCATGTACCTCAACCGAGCAGATTTTGTAAACCATGCGGTTGGTATTCGTTCAGCTGCAAGAACCTATTTTAGAAAAGAACCCAGAGATTTAACCCTCGAAGAATCTGCTTTATTTGCAGGCATGTTGCAAAACCCAAGTTTGTATAACCCAGCACGCGAAACAAGAATACCGCTTTGCATAAAAAGAAGAAATGAAGTCTACACAAAATTGGTGAGAAACAAACTGATTGATGAAAAAAAGAAGGCTGAACTATCTGCGAAACCAATTGTTCTAGATTTCAATACTGAGGACCATGTTTCAGGAATCGCGCCCTATTTTAGAGAATACTTAAGAGAATACATGAAAGAATGGGTGAAAACTCATAAAAGACCTGATGGTTCCGACTATGATGTGTATGGTGATGGTCTAAAAATATATACTACTTTAGATTCTCGCATGCAATCTTATGCAGAAGAGGCTGTAGAAAAGCACATGAAAAATATGCAAAAAGTATTTTTCAATTCTAAAAGAGGGCAATCAAAAGCGCCATTTTATGGTGTGACGCAAAAAGAATTTGATGCCATTATCAATAGCTCGATGAAAAAATCTGAACGTTGGCGTATTATGAAAAATGAAGGCAAAACAGATGAAGAAATCATCAAATCATTTAAAGTAAAGACGAAAATGACGGTTTTTACTTGGAAAGGCGAAAAAGACACTTTATTGACCCCAATGGATTCTATGCGATATTACAAGCACTTTTTAAATACCGGATTAGTCTCTATGGAGCCACAAACTGGTCATGTTAAAGCTTGGGTTGGGGGTATTAATTTCAAACATTTTAAATATGACCATGCTGGTTTAGCTAAAAGACAAGTTGGGTCAACTTTTAAGCCTTTTGTTTATGCAACAGCTATAGAACAGCTAAATATGTCGCCCTGTGATACCATTTCTGGCAGACTACATACTATTCCGCGTGGCCGACACAACGTTATTGAAAGTTGGACCCCAAAAAATTCCGGTGGTACTTACCCTAGTTTAGTTACACTAGAAAAAGCACTTGCGCAATCGCTTAATACTGTTTCAGCAAGGCTAATGGACAAGGTTGGTCCGAAAGCGGTTATTGATTTTTGTCAGCGGTTAGGGATTAAAGAAAAGTTTCCTGAAACGCCTGCTATTAGTTTAGGCTCTCAAGAAATATCGTGCTTTGATATGGTTTCTGCTTTTTGCACCTTTCCAAATCATGGCATCTATACCAAACCTCAACTGATTGCAAGAATAGTTGACAAAAGGGGGAATGTTGTTTTTGAGGCCATCCCCGAATCTCAAGACGCTATAAGTCAAGATGTAGCTTATGCCACGTTAAAACTGATGGAAGGCGTTACAGAAGATGGCACCAGCAAAAGGTTAAGAGATGGTTGGGGAGGCGTCGCACACTATGAATATAAATTTACCAACGCTATTTCTGGCAAAACTGGCACAACGCAAAACAACTCTGATGGTTGGTTTATGGGCATTGTTCCGAATTTAGTAACTGGTGTTTGGGTTGGAGGCGAAGACCGAGCGGCTCGCTTTGCAAATACTGGTATGGGTCAAGGCGCAACGATGGCCTTGCCAATTTGGGGCATCTACATGCATAAGTGTTACCAAAATAAAGAGCTTCAAATTTCTCAAGATGATTTTGAAGAACCATTGAATCTAACGATAAGGGTTGACTGTAAAGATCGTGTTAGAGACACCACTAAGTATAGTCAAAATCTCAACGAGTTTAATTTTTAGCACTCGTCTTTAGGCCTGTTTTCTAGCAACTAGTAAAAAAAATCATTTCTTTCTAGCCGATAAATAGACCCCAAACATGACAATAATGGCACCTAAAAGTTGAATGAGGGTAAGACTTTCATTGTCTATTAAACCCCATAAAAAAGCAACAACTGGAATAAGATAAGTCACCGATGAAGCAAAAATAGGTGACGATATTTGAAGCAATTTAAAAAACAAAACATTGGCTATGCCCGTGCCAACTATACCCAATAGCGCAACGTAGGGTAAAGCTTCAATAACTTCTGCTTGCTGCTCATGTTGCCAAAAACCAGAAAAATATAAAACAATAAGCGAAGGTACATACAGGATAGCAAAACTACCCGCAGTGATACTCATTGGACTCAAATCACTGAGATATTTATTGAGAAAATTAACATTGGTAGCATAGCAAAAAGATGCTATGACTAAAAGAATGGCATAGTAATAATTTTGGTCTGGGTTCACAAAAGCGCCATTTAAAACCAATAATAAACTTCCTAAAAATCCAATAAAAACGCCAAAAATTTGTCTTCTTTGAAAATCGATAGCAAAAAACAAGATGCCAATCCATAAAGTATTCAATGGTGTTAATGAGTTTAAAATGGCGCTTATGGTGCTTGATATTTCTGTTTGTGCTACTGCAAATAAAAAAACTGGTACAAATGTGCCAAGCATGGCTGTAACAAACAAAAAACGCCATTGTCTCAAAGCAATTTTAGAGAGACTTTTAAAACCAATTAGTAAAATAAACGTTCCAGCAAAGAGGACTCGCAAAGCGCCTAATTCATAGGGAGAAAGACCTAATAAGCCTTTTTTTATCAAAATAAATGAACTTCCCCAAACAATTGCTAGAAGAATGAGAATATAAAATTTAAGTTTGTTGTTGCCCATTATGATAAAAAAAACACAAAATTGAACTAATTTTTTGATATAAAAATGATTTTTTGATAATTTTGTCTATTATTTTTAAAAGTATATTCTCATGAAAAAATTTATCTTATTATTTGTTGCTGTTTTGTCAATAGCTTTTATCGGTTGTAAAAAAGAGACCGCGGAAGAAGCTAAATCAAAGCTGCCTGTTGAAATGGCTTCAACTTCTTTTAATATTGAAGGCATGCATTGTGAAGTAGGTTGTGCCGCCAAAGTGCAAAAAAAACTTGCCAAATTAGACGGTGTAGAAAACGCAACCATCGATTTTGAAAGAAAACTTGCCACTGTCACTTATAACAAAAATATTAATACGGCAGAAGACTTAGTAGAAACTGTGATGAGTGCTTCAAAAGACTATGTGGTAAGTAATATTGAAACAAAACCAATCGCCAATTAAAAATCTAAAAATATGTATCCAGAAGAAATAGTTAAGCCAATGAAAGCAGAATTAACAACTGCTGGTTTTCAAGAATTACTCAGTGAAACAGCTGTTGAGCAAGCTATTAATAGCGATTCAACCGCGGTTGTGGTTGTTAATTCTGTTTGTGGCTGTGCCGCTAGAAACGCCAGACCAGGTGCGATCATGAGCTTGTCTAACGATAAAACACCACAAAATTTATATACCGTTTTTGCAGGCGTTGATACCGCTGCGGTTAACAAAGCTAGAGAATTTATGTTTCCTTTTCCGCCATCATCTCCGAGTATTGCTTTGTTTAAAGATGGTGAAATTGTTCATATGCTCGAACGTCATCACATTGAAGGCAGACCAGCAGAATTAATTGCTGAAAACCTTAAAGATGCTTATAACAAATATTGTTAAGCCTTTAAAATAATTTAAAAAGTCCATTACTTATGATGGGCTTTTTTATTTCAAACAAATCATAAAAATTTGTTTATCCAAGGCATAAAAAACCTTAATTTGTTAATTTTACCGCATACACTGTTTTTCTATGATCAATCATTTATCTAAACCCAACAAACTTTTGCTTGTGCTTACTGGTCTTTTTATAGCCAGTATTATTGTTGCCGAGCTCATTGGGGTTAAACTTTTTTCTCTTGAAGACAGTTTAGGTATTCCAAAATTTTCATTCAGTTTATTAGGACAAAATGATTTGTCATTGGTTTTGTCTGTTGGTGTCTTGCCATGGCCAATAATTTTTATCTTGACCGACGTGATTAATGACTACTATGGCTTTAAAACGGTTAAGTTCATTAGTGTAACTTCAGTGTTTATCATCACAATATCTTTTTTGATTATCAGCTTAGCTATTCAGGTGAGTCCTGATACAGGCTGGTGGCAAACCTCAAAAGCGGACATGGGCATTTCTAATATGAACACTGCTTTCTTGGCTATTTTTGACCAAGGTAGAAATATTATACTGGCGTCTGTTGTTGCTTTTTTGGTTGGCCAATTGGTTGATGCGTTAATTTTTAGACAAATAAAAAAAATAACCAAGGACAAATACATTGGTTTAAGAGCAACGGTCAGTACGCTTGTTTCCCAACTCATTGACTCACTATTGGTAACCTTGATTGCGTTTTATTTGTTGGCAGACATGTCTTTTCAAATGGCGTTAGCCCTAGCCTTAACGGCCTACATTTATAAATTTACCGTAGCTGTTTTAAGTACGCCTATTCTTTATGGGGTTCATTTTATTATTAAAAAATATCTTGGGCATGACGTTGCACAAAACATGAGAATGCAAGCCATCAATCACGAAATTAGCTCGTAAAATAAAACTTTCTACTTTAGTAAGTGCTGCGTTAGAATGGACGCGGCAGCTTGGTGAAGACAAAGTTTTTTTTTGTGGGCGACAAAGGGCGACCCTAGAAGCCATTTGACAACGAAGGGTCTATTAAAAAACAACTTTGGCAAATCAATCCCGAAAGTTTTCGGGACAAACAGCACAGACGATAAATGTCTGCATTTTCAACCCGGCTCGAACGCCCTAATTTCTTTAATTGCGGTGTTGTCAAATGGCATGAACCTACTTATTACACTTTGCTAAAATTTATTTTAGACATTTAAATTATACCTGTTGGCATAAACTAAAAAAAACAGGTCATAAAATTTTTATTATTTTTTATTATTTTTATTTGGTCTAAATAAAATTGTTTTATATTTTTGCAATTTATAATTAATCTAAATAAACATGAAGCCCTTTTTAACAATTTTATTTTGCAGTTTCTTTTCCGCTTTAAGCGCCCAAATCTTAACCCCCAAAGCCAATGACACCATTAAACTGGCTGATGTAATTGTTGAGATTAAGAAAAATAGCCCCGAGAGAATGCCAGAAATCAGGGAAAATGTCCTGTTTTCAGGCAAAAAAAATGAAGTCATTAAGTTATCTCAAATCAATGGCAATTTTACAACCAATAATGCACGAGAAATATTTTCAAGAATTCCCGGTGTTAACATTTGGGAAAATGAAGGGTCTGGCATTCAAATTAATGTGGGTGTTAGAGGTTTAAGTCCAAATAGAAGCTGGGAACTCAATACCAGACAAAATGGTTACGATATTTCATCGGATGTGTTTGGCTATCCTGAAGCCTATTATAATCCGCCGTTAGAAGCTGTAGAAAATATTCAATTGGTACGTGGTGGTGCATCCTTACAATTTGGTCCTCAATTTGGCGGTATGCTGAATTATGTTTTGAAAAGAGAAACCAAAGAGAAATTTTCCTTTGAAACGCAAAACACAGTTGGTAGTTATGGCTTAATGAGTAGTTACAATGCCATAGGCGGCCATTTTAAAAAGTTTTCTTATTATGTTTATAATCATTCTAGAAGTGCTGACGGCTGGCGAGAAAACAGCAATTATTCTGTAAGAAATACGCATGCTTTTATTGAATACCGCTTTTCTGAAAAGACAAAAATTTCTGCAGAATACACAAATATGAATTATGACATGCAGCAAGCAGGCGGTTTAACCGATGAGCAATTCAAAAACAATCCCAGACAATCTTTAAGAGGTAGAAATTGGTTTGGTACGCCATGGAACGTGTTTTCAGTAAATTTCGACTCAAAAATCGGAGAAAAATTCACGACAAACACCAAACTATTTGGCGTGATAGGCGAAAGAAATAGTGTAGGATTTACAGCGACGCCAAACATTGTTGATGACATCAATTCGACCACTAATAACTATGCCAATAGAAGAGTTGACAGAGATTATTATAAAAACTTTGGCTTAGAAAACCGAAATATTTATCAATACAAACTTGGCAAAACAAACAATAATCTGGCGTTTGGTCTGCGATTGTATCAAGCCAATACCCAAAGAGTGCAAGAAGGGAAAGGAACTACTGGTTCAGATTTTGACTTGTCTATAGAAGGAAGATTTCCAAGGGATTTAAATTTTACGACTAAAAACATCGCTTTTTTTGCAGAAAATCAACTAAAAGTAAATGACAGATTTAGTATCACGCCAGGCGTTCGCTTGGAATATATTGAAAATTTTGGCGAAGGCCGATTTGGTATAGCCAATGGCAATGACGTAGCTTTTCCAAACAAAACGATTGCTAGAAGTCAACCCTTATTTGGATTGGGCTTGGAGTATAAATTTTTAACGACAAATATTTATGCCAATATCACGCAAGCCTTTAGACCAGTATTGTTTTCAGATTTTACACCGCCAGCAGTAACAGATGTTATTGATCCAAACCTTAAAGACGCCAGTGGTTTTAATGCAGATCTGGGCTATAGAGGTACCTACAAAAATTTCTTAAACTTTGATTTGAGTTTGTTTTACTTGAGTTACAATAACCGCATTGGCGGCATTAGACAATTTTTTAACAATGATCCTTCACAAGGCACCTATATTTACAGAACCAACATGGGAGAAACTGTCAATAAAGGTATCGAAGCCTTTTTTAATATAAATATTACTAAATTCTTTCAGATTGACAAACCATACGGCAATCTAGACCTTTTTGCGTCATTAAGCTTTATAGATAGCAGATATAAAGATTTTAGAGTCTTTAATACATCTGGTACCTTGCCAAATATACAAATTACCGAAACCAATTTGGCTGGTAATAGAGTAGAAAATGCGCCCAGATACATTCACAACTTTGGATTATCTTGGAGCAACAACGCTTTTTCTGCCACCATGCAGTATAGATTGTCTGGGATGATTTTTACGGATGCCAATAACACGGTGACACCGTCACTTAATGGTGTAACGGGTGCACTCGACAAGTATAGTCTTTTTGATTTGGCAACAGAATATAAATTCTTGAAAAATTATAACATCCGTGCGGGCATCAACAATGTTTTAAATGAAACTTATGCTACGCGTAGAGCAGGCGGCTATCCAGGCCCTGGTATTTTGCCTGGCGAAGGCAGAACGTTTTATATCTCAGTAGGCGCAAAGATTTTTTAATGGCATAAAATAGATTTTAGACAACATAAAATCAAAATATTGGCGTGTCTGTGTTCTAATAGAAACAGCTATTGGGCCTAACGCAGCGGCACAAAGGAGGAAACCACTTGTTAAAAAAGCAAGTGGCTTTTCAGTTTAACTCTGAAAGGGTTTGAAACCCTTTCAGAGTTTGACAAATCAAAAAACCATTTATCTCATGCATAGTGTTTTTCTAAAAGTATTTGATGAATCTGCGGTTTGGAGGGCGAAAAAAAAACTCATCCAGTGAATGAATTTTTTTGAAGACCATGCCCTACCGATTGTCGAATTAATTATACCTTTCACCTCTCAACAAGTTCTATGTTTGCACTAGAAGAAACCCCCGCTCCTGGGCGATTCCTATCGGATGGGTAGCAATAACGCCAAAAAAACGGCTCCACAAAGTTTAACTTTTCAGCCCTTCGCATGCTCCCGCTCGACCCGAGCGCAGACAACTCATGAAGTAATTCTTTCCTTTGGGATAAAATTATTTGTTATATTTGCTGAACAGATAAAACTTGACACATTTGTTTAGGTTAAAATAAAGAAACTATTAAAGAACCCACACGAAAGGATTCGTGCGGGAGCGGTGAGCGGTGGGATAAAATTATTTATTATATTTGCTGAACAAATAAAATTTGACACATTTGTTTAGGTTAAAAAAAAAGAAACTATTAAAGAACCCACACGAAAGGATTCGTGCGGGAGCGGTGGGATAGTTTAGTGTTTAATTTAGAGTAGATACACCGCGCTACAACCATTTAAACTTACCCACAGAAATCACTGTTAATAACAATAGCCAAACCAGAATAAATTATAATTGTAAAACTGCAAGGGTAAAATTATTGCCAAAAATCTTTAAGCTATAATTTGCTAATGTAACTGCTGTACAAATCTTTAAATTGATAACCAACTTCTAATCTTTCTTTACTCAATTTATCGTATTCTACCAGCCCCCAAAGGACAAACTCTTTTAGAAAATTTTTGTCGGCGATTGGGAAATCAGGTTGATATTTTTGAATTAAATCTTCAATTGGCGTTATCGCCTTTAGCTGTGCAGCATAGGTCTCATCTGATGCATCGTCTAACAACTCAAAACCTGTTTCGGCAAAAAACCATTCGATTATTTTAGCATACGGACTTGTATCGGTATCGCGTTCTAATTTTTCAATTTTTGGAAAAAAGCCAGGAAAAAAAGTTTTAATAGCGTCACTAATTAAAATTTGTGCAACACTTGCTGCGCCTTCTTGCTCGCCTTCATAAACCAATTCAACTTTTCCAGTAATTGCAGGAATAATTCCCATGAAATCTGATAAGCGGACAGTTGTTCTTTCGCTTCCAGATCGCAAGGCTCTTCTTTCGGCAGTACTTACCAAATTTTCGTAAGCGGTAATACTCATGCGCGCACTCACACCACTCTTGCCGTCAACAAATTCGCTTTCTCTTGCTTCAAAACTTATTTGCTCTAGTAAATCTTTTGCTAGCGCTGGCACATAAACCGATTCCTCTTGTTGCGGTGCTAGTTTGGCTTCTTGCGAAGTAATGGTTCTTGCAATCGCAATGGTTTCAGGATAATGGGTTAAAATTTGCGAACCAATTCTATCCTTTAATGGCGTTACTATACTCCCGCGATTTGTATAATCCTCTGGATTGGCCGTAAAAACAAACTGCATGTCTAAAGCTAATCGGACCTTAAACCCTCTAATTTGAATATCGCCCTCTTGCAAAATATTGAAAAGCGCCACCTGAATTCTTGCTTGTAAGTCAGGCAATTCATTAATAACAAAAATACATCTGTTGGCTCGCGGAATCATGCCATAGTGAATCACGCGATCATCAGCGTAAGAAAGTTTTAAGTTGGCTGCTTTTATCGGATCCACATCACCTATCAAATCAGCAACTGTGACATCTGGTGTAGCTAATTTTTCTGCAAAACGTTCATGCCTATGAACCCATTTTATTGGCGTAGCATCGCCCATTTCAGCTACCAATTGTATGGCGAAGCTTGAAATAGGTCTAAACGGATCATCGTTAATCTCTGAACCAGCAACAATGGGAATATATTCATCAAGCAATTCTACTAGTTTCCGTGCAATGCGTGTTTTTGCTTGACCGCGAAGTCCCAGCAAATTAATATTGTGACGCGATAAAATTGCGCGCTCTAGTTCTGGAATGACCGTGTTTTCAAAACCATGAACGCCCTCAAAAACCGGTTTCCCAGTCGCAATTTTTGTGCGCAAATTGTCTCTCAATTCATCTTTTATACTTTTATACTGGTAGCCGGCTTGTTTTAATTCGGCTAATGTTTTAATTTCTGTCATGATATTAAAATAACATTTATATTAATTTTTATGAAAATCTAAAGGTATTTCATCATCTGATTTACAATTAAAAAACTACTTGATGTTTTTTTTTCTATTCGTTTCATAATCCTCAAAAATCATTTCACCTAGACCTTTTAGTCCAGTATAAAATGCCTTGCCTTGATTAGCTTCCGTAAACCGATTCACAAATTTTTGTAAATACGGATCTTTAGCAATCATAAAAGTGGTAATTGGTATATGTAATTTTCTTGCTTGTGCCGCCTGATTATAGCATTGTTCTACAATATAGGCATCTAAACCATTTGAGTTCATATAATAGGTGCCGTCTTTCTCTCTAATGCAACTTGGCTTACCATCGGTTATCATAAAGATTTGTTTGTTGGTGTTTCGTTTTCTTCTCAAGATATCCATTGCCAATTGCAAGCCTGCAACAGTATTGGTATGATATGGCCCAACATTTAAATATGGTAAATCCTTAATGACAATAGTCCATGCATCGTTTCCAAAAACCAAAATATCAATGGTGTCTTTGGGATATCGCGTTGTAATTAATTCTACTAATGCCATGGCAACTTTTTTAGCAGGCGTTATGCGGTCTTCGCCATATAAAATCATACTGTGGCTAATGTCTATCATCAATACAGTACTCATTTGGGCTTTATATCTGCTATCTTCAACTATCAAATCGTTTTCTGTGAGAGCAAAATTATCTATGCCATTATTGATTTGCGCATTTCTAATGCTTTCGGTTAACGCAATTGATTCTATGCCATCTCCAAAGACATAATTTCTAAACTCGCCCGTTTTTTCGTCGCCACTGCCCGCATATTTGGTTTTGTGATTGCCGTTTCCTGATTTTTTTAGATTGCCAAATATTTGGTCTAATGCGGCCTGACGCACTGCACGTTCTGTCTTAGCGGTAATAGCTATCCCTGAATTGCCGTCTGGCCTAATTTCTTGTCTGATGTAACCTTTTTTCTTTAAATCGTCGATAAAATCATCTATGGTATAATTTTTATCTGTAAGCTTATATTCAACATCTAGTTCACGTAACCAACTAATTGCTTCATCAAAATCGCCAGAGGTATGTGTAATTAACTCTTTAAAAATATCAAACAATTTGTCAAATGGAGAAACAAATGGTGCTTCATACTTTTTAAAAATAAATCCTATTTTTTTGTTTAATGCCATAATAAACAAAAGTAATCTTTTATGTCAACCGTAAAATAAAACGTTTACTAATTTTTAGTTAAAGTCAAATGGCTAGGTAACAAAAAAAACCTTACAAAAATACTTTATACAATTATACAAAAGACACATGGTCACTCACTGGCTTTCATAAATTCTTCGGCTTTTTGAACCATTTTGAGGCTGCCACAGAAAAAGGGCACCCGCTGATGAAGTTCAGTGGGTTGCAAATCTAGAATGCGCGTAAAACCATCTGACGCCTTGCCGCCAGCTTGTTCGGCTAGGAAAGCCATGGGGTTACATTCATAAAGCAAACGCAATTTGCCGTTATTTGCTTTACTGCTTTTTGGATAAATATAAATGCCCCCTTTGATCATGTTGCGGTGAAAATCAGACACCAAGCTACCAATATAGCGGGACGTGTAAGGTCTATCTTCTTCTTCCAACTGACAATATTTGAGGTAATTTTTTACGCCTTGGGGAAAATGAATATAATTGCCTTCATTGATAGAATAAATATTACCTGTTTCTGGAAATTTCATGTTGGGATGCGACAAATAAAATGTGCCTATTGCAGGGTTTAAAGTAAAACCATTTACGCCAAAACCAGTTGTAAAAACCAGCATGGTCGAGGTGCCATAAACCACATAACCAGCTGCTACTTGCCGATGACCCGGTTGCAGAAAATCTTCGAGCTGCACTGGTGTACCAATGGGCGTGACACGTCTGTAAACAGAGAAAATAGTGCCAACAGATACATTGACGTCTATGTTTGATGAGCCATCCAAGGGGTCAATGAGCACCACATATTTGTTCTTATTGTCATTATTATGACCTGAAATGGAAATAAAATCATCGTTTTCTTCCGAAGCAATGCCGCAAACTATTTCTCTATTGGTAAGCGTTTGAATAAAAATTTCATTGGCAAAAACGTCTAGTTTTTGTTGGTCTTCGCCTTGAATGTTTTGTTCACCAGCTGCACCAACAATGTCAACCAAACCTGCTTTGTTAACTTTAAAGTTAACCACTTTGGCAGCCAATCTGATGGAGTTGATAATTCTAGATAATTCACCTGTTGAATATTGAAAATCTTCTTGTTTTTCAATGATATACTCGCCTAAGGTTTTGTTTTTTTCTTCCATATTTGCTTAACTATATCGTTTGCGTTGTGATATTTTACAAAAGTAATCAAATTTTTGTGAGAATTTAAATTATGTCGTTTTTATGTGATAAATATTGTAATTTTGCACACTATTTAGCCCTGATGCAGACGATAAATGTCTGCACAGGATGAGGCTCTAAAATATTGAACCAATGATTATAAGACAAGCCACAAAAGATGATGTGTCATCGATTTTATTTTTAATTAAAGAATTAGCTACTTTTGAAAAGGAACCTGACGCCGTTGTTGTGACTGAGCAGGAACTCCTTGAAAATGGTTTTGGAAATCAGCCTTTGTTTCAAACGATTGTTGCCGAAATGGCGGGTGAAATAGTAGGGATGGCTTTATTTTATTACCGGTTTTCTTCCTGGAAAGGTAAAACGCTGCATTTAGAAGATTTAATTGTACAGCAAAAACATAGAGGTAAAGGCGTTGGTCTGGCCTTGTACAAAGCTTTTATTCAAACGGCTGATCAACTGGGTGTTAGACGCATTGAATGGGTGGTGCTCAATTGGAATAAAACGGCGATTGATTTTTATGAGAAATCTGGTGCGAAAATATTGGCCGATTGGCAAACCGTGCAAATGGCTCAAGAAAACATTAAACAATTTATAAGCGAAAATTAACGAATGAAGGTATTTAAATTTGGCGGCGCTTCAGTAAAAGATGCCGCAGGGATAAAAAATGTGGCCAAAGTTTTAGAAGCGGTTGGCTATCAGCAAACCGTGATGGTTATTTCCGCCATGGGAAAAACAACAAACGCTATGGAAGTTATCGTTAATAATTATTTTAACAATAGCGAAGAATTGCAAGCATCTGTGCAAGAAACACGCAAATATCACCAAGACATCATGATGGATTTGTTTGAAGATAACCATCCTGTTTTTGATAAAATTGGTGAATGGTTTAATGAGATGCAGCATTTTTTGCAATATAACAGGTCGCCAAACTATGATTTTGTTTATGACCAAATTGTGTCTTATGGCGAACTCATTTCCACAACCATTGTTAGTGACTATTTTAATTTCATCGGCCTAAACAATGAGTGGATAGACGTTCGCAACCACATTAAAACAGACGATAAATATAGAGACGGTAATGTCTATTGGGAACAAACACAGCTTTTTGTAGGGAAAGCCTTTTCAGGAAAAAACTTTGTCATTACGCAAGGATTTTTGGGTTCAGATAGCAACCGTTTTACCACCACGTTAGGTCGTGAAGGGTCGGATTATTCGGCAGCTATTTTGGCTTATTGTTTAAATGCAGAATCTGTAACCATTTGGAAAGATGTGCCTGGTGTTTTAAATGCTGACCCAAGATATTTTGACCATGCGCAACTATTGGAGCAAATTTCATATCGCGAAGCGATAGAATTGGCTTTTTATGGCGCAAGCGTTATTCATCCAAAAACACTTCAGCCTTTGCAAAGAAAAGAAATTCCGTTTTTTGTGAAATCATTTGTTGATCCGCTCAAGCCTGGCACGAGCATTTCAAAAGGTGTGGATTTGAAGCCTGAAACGCCTTGTTTTATAGTGAAAAAAAACCAGCATTTATTGTCTATTTCATCACTTGATTTCTCGTTTATGATGGAGGACAACATCAGTGAAATTTTTGCTCTTTTACATGAACATAAACTTAAAGTAAATGTGATTCAAAATTCTGCGATTAGTTTTTCATTGTGTTTGGAAGATAAATACAACCAAATAGAACTTTTTAAAACTATTTTAAGTAAAAAGTATTTACTGAATTATACCCCAGAGGTGTCTTTGTTTACCATCAGGCATTTTACTGCTGCGGCTGTTAAAGTGGTAGAAAAAGACAAAACGATATTGTTGAAACAAACCATGGGCAATACGGTGCAAATTGTGGTGTCTTAAACCTCCCTACCTAGCCGACAACCAAGAGATTGGATTTAAGAATTTATTGTTTTGCAAAACCGAAAACTTCAAGGCCGATTTGTTTAAAATTGAGTTGTAGTTGATGGTGCCAATGGCGTCTCTGGCGCGTACTCTTTGGCCCGTGCCAACCTTAACAGACTCCAAATTGTAATAAACGGTAATATAATCGCCATGTAGAATGGATACTGCTTTGTTATTGGCAGACAATACCTGAACACCAATCACTTCCCCGCCAAAAACAGCGCGAGCGGTTGATCCTCTATCCGTTGTTATTTCGATGCCATTGCTATTAACGGTTACTGAAGGTTCAAGAGGATGCGGATTATTTCCGAACCTCATAGAAACAAATCCTTTTTCGGTAGGCCACGGCAAACTGCCTCTGTTGGCTTTGAAGTTGTCTGAAATAATTTGCCCTTCTGGGGTTAACTCAATGGTTTCTGAAGACACAGGTTTGGCTACAGGCACTTCTGTTTTGGCACCCGTTTTTTTGTTTGCAGCAATTATTCTTTGTCGTTCTTCTTCCGCTTTTCTTCTATTGGCATCAGCAATAGCTTGTCTAATTAACTTTTGAATTTGCTGGTCTATGGCTTTTGCCTCTTTGTTTTTCTTATTGATTTCGGCCGCTAGTTTTGACTGGGTCTTTTTAATCTTACCCACTTCTATTTCATGTTGTTTTTTCTCTAGCTCAAGCGTTTTTTTCTCTTTTTCTTGTTGGGTTAAGACTTCCTTTTGTTTTAGTTTTTGTTGGTCTAATTTTCCAATAGCCAGTGATACTTCTTCAGATTTATGGTGGATTTCATCTGCTTGAATTTTTCTATAGCCCGCATATTGCTTGAGATATTGTGTGCGTTTAAAAGCTTGCAAAAAATTATCAGAAGAAAACAAGAACATCATCTTGCTTTTATTAGAACGATTTTTATAGGTCTTAACAATGGTTCTCGCATAATCCTTTTTTAAATTGTCCAATTCAGTTTTTAAATGATTAACCAGATCTCTTTTCTTATTAATGTCGCCTTCAAGAACCACGACTTGTCGTGCATTATTTTCAATTAGGTTTTTTCTTAAATCAATTTTGTGATTATATTCATAAATGTATTTTAACACGTTTTTTTCTTTTAATTTTTCGTCATTTAATTTTGATTTGGTTTTGATCAATTCATTTAAAATGCTTTGTTTTTGTTCTTCCAGTTTTTGTTGTAAATCAGATTGCGCAAAACAAATTACTGCATGCATCAGAAAAAGGAATAAAATAATTGCGTTTTGTTTCATTTAGTCTAATTGCGCTTGCGTATAACCTTGAGGAACGCTATAGGGGAAACTCAAAGGTTCGTTTATTTTTATACTTTTATAGTCTATTTCTATATTAACGTTATTGCTGTTGTTTTCTTGTTTAGCTGCAATAAAATACTTGGCTGGTAAAAACAAATTACTTGCGCTTTGATGGGATTCCACGATTGATTGTAAAGTTCTTTTTTCATTTTTTTGAACAATCTGTTGGTTTTTTAGCAAGGCGTTTAAAGGTTCAAATGCATAATATTCATCAAACGACTCGTTACTAACAGTTACAACATTTAGACCATTTTCTAGTTTACTGCTTGCTTCTTTTTGATTAACTTCATTAATCATTTTTCCTAACAAAAGATTCTGCACTTTTTCAAAACTCAAAGGTGTGCCTAGCCATTTGCTCAACTGAGAAAAATCGCCTTCAAAGTAGGTGCCATTATTTTTTTCATAATATTGCACCTGAGTAGGCGTAATTAAAGCTTTGGCGACCACAAATCCTAAAAATTTTGCACTAATCAATATTTTTTGATCTTTTTCTATGCGGATATCTGTGGTAAAACTATAACTGTTTTTACTGTCTTTATAAGAGGTATTAGCATTGATTGCTAATGTAGTAAAATCTTTATTCAACGCTTGATGACTATTTAGTAAAACTTGTGTGTTGACAAGGCTAGCGGCTTCAACAGAAGCAACAATTTGCTTGGTTTTACAAGAAAGCAAAATAAGTGATAAAAAAACAAGTGATAAAAATTTCATTAGTTAGTTTTCTTTAAATATAGTTCCTTCTTTTTTAAATCCCCTTGTTTATCTGCAATCTGACTTAGTAGTTGATAAAATTGTTTTTCTAATACTGGGTTTTCTACAACATATTCTAAACCTTCTTCTGCCGCTTTTAGTGCATTTTTAGCCTCATTTAAATTTAATAGAGCCACACTTTTATACCAATAAAACTGCGGTTGAAGTGGGAAAGATTGAATCAAGAGGTCGGCTTTTTTACTAAGCAAATCCCACGATTTTAATTGATAAAAACTTTCGTTGAGCAATAAAAGATTTTCTAAATCTTCTGGATTTTTCTTTTCATATAAATCATAAAACTCATTGGCCAAGGACCAGTTTTTTTTGCCTTGATAATATTTGCCAATTTCTTTTAAAACCGCCACGTTTTGATCGTCATTAAAGTTGACCACTATGTTTTTTAAGGGTTGAATAACTTCTGGATTTGTATTTGAAAAACTCAATAATTCATTAATCATTCGGTGCTTAATCCGCTTGTCAATGGCTGCGTTGTCCATTACAACTTTAAGCGCATCAAGCGCTTCAGCTGTTTGCTTTTTGTCAAGGTAAAGTTTAAACAAAGTTACTTTTGCCCAAGGTGAATTTGGCAAGTTTTGCTCCAATGTTTTGGCCACTTCAAAAGCTTTATCAATCTCGTTTTTATCTAAATGGTTTTTGATTAAAAGCGTATAATTTGATTCATCTTTTGGATCATTATTGAGGTTGGCTTGCGCATTTTGAGTGGCTTGTTGTTGATATTGAGGCAACATTAAAATGCGTTCTTTTAATTGTGTGCGTGTGGCTCTTTTACCTACCGTTTTATTCAATTCTTCAATCAATACCAATGCTTCATCATATTGTTTAGTTATCATATACAAATCAACAATTTCTTCTTTATATTCTGAATTTATGACACTTAGCTTTTTTAGTAGGCTTAAGACATTATTAGTGTTGCCCAACTTTTTTTCCGTTTCCATTAATGCATCAAGATACCAGCGGTTGTTGTCATTCTTTGCAAGCACTTTGTCCAAATAGGTTTTGGCTTCTAAAAAGTTTTTAGAGAGAAAATAATTTCGTCCCATTTCATATAAAACGACTTCATTTTCCGGTTGTTTTGACAAGCACTTGTTAAGTTCAGCGATGGCTAAATCATAATTTTCTGTTGCTTTATGCTTTAAAGCCTCATAAAAATGGTTTTCAAAGGCATCATCAGCCAAAGCCAAATCGTCAGGGTTTTCTTGTGAAAAGCTGAATAAGCTGAGGAGCAGAAAAAAGAAACCAAATTTTTTCATTTATTCTAGTTGACTATAATCACCAATACTAATGCTTTTAAAATGACCATCAAATATGGCATGATTGCCTATCATGGCCTCCACTAAATGAGCGTTTTTGATGGTTGAATGGGTTTGAATTAAACTGTTTTTGATGGTGCTATTTTCAACCCTACTGTTATTTCCTAAGGAAACATTTGGACCGATCGTTGAATTGGTTAAAACAACGCCTTCGCCAATATAACACGGTTCAATGATTTCACTATTGTTTAAAACAACATCATGAGCTACCATTTTTTCATTCTCTGCGAGCAAAAACCCGAGCATACGCGAATTGGTGTCAACCGTAACAGGCTTGTTGCCACAATCCATCCATTCATCTACTTGTCCTGGGACAAAAACCATGCCTTTTTGCTTCATGGTTTCAAGCGCATCTGTTAATTGATATTCACCACCTTTTTGAATATTGTGGTCAAGTAAATATTGTAACTCTGCTCTTAAAGATTCACCGGATTTGAAAAAGTAAATACCAATAATAGCAAGGTCTGAAACAAAATCTTTAGGTTTTTCTACAAAATCAATGATTTGATTATTTTCATTGAGTTGAACAACGCCAAAAGCGCTTGGGTCATCAACCTTTTTAACCCAAATGACACTATCGGCTGCTGTATTTAGAGAAAAATCTGCCCTAAAAAGGGTATCTGCATAGGCTACAACAACTGGTCCACTTAGTGCTTCTTTGGCACACATAATGGCGTGCCCCGTGCCTAACGCTTGGTTTTGATAGTTGATTGTTCCTTTTGCGCCTAGTTTTTCGGCTATTTTTATGAGTTCTTCTTCAACGTGTTTTCCGAAATCTGGATGAATAATAAAAGCAATTTCATCAATTTTTTGATTAATTACTTTGGCAATATCTTCTACTAATCTATGAACAATTGGTTTGCCTGCAATTGGAATAAGTGGCTTTGGTGTGGTAAGGGTATGAGGTCTCAATCTTGATCCTCTGCCAGCCATGGGTACGATAATTTTCATGAATCAAATGTTAAGCTGCAAAAATAGCAAATTAATTCCGTTTAGTTGCTATGCGAATAACTCTCTAAAACCTGAAGTTCTGTTCTAAAACCCAACATTTTATCGCCAAAAAGGTCTTGACCTTCTTTTCTAAGTTTGGGTGCAAAGTTTTTATAATAATCTTCTAGGTTTTCTCTACTTTCTGTGGTGTATTGAATGGCATAAGTTTCGGTGTCGGGATTGTCTTCAACCAAAACTTTAATAAGTTTTGCCGAAATAAACTTACCCGTATCTAAAACCTCCTGTATGTGTTTTGTTCTCATCCATATTAGCCATCTTTTTTCTTCTGTTTTTGCAATGTTAATGGTTACGTTATAAATAATCATATTTAAGAATTGTTTTGTTTGTCAATGAGTTCTCTTAACTTCTGTCGGGCTTGGATAAAATAAATACTGTCTTGATGTTTGTCTAAAATGACTTCCAAATATTGTTTGGCTAGGCTTTCATTGGCTTGATTTAAACAGATCAATGCAGCAAAATAATAAGCTTCATCCCGATAAATGCTTTCTTGATAGTCTTTTATGATGGTTTCAAATGATTTTAGTGCTTCATCATTTAATGCCATGTCTTGATAAATTTTCGCCATTTTGAACAAAACATCATCTTTGATTTCATCATCTTTTGTTGTTTCTAAAATGTCTTTAAACTTTCTTAAACTTTCTTGTGTTTTGTTTTGAAAAAGCAATAAATCTGCTTTTATAAATTTTTCTAAAGGGTTGTTTATAGAATCAAAATTTTCGTTGTCTGAAAGCAACATATAATAAGACAAGGCATCATTAGCAATCAGTTGGGAAGCCGCTGATTTCAATACGGTAAATTGTTCCAAAGCCCATGAAAAATCACTTTTGAAGTAGTTTGTTTTGGCTAATTTTAAATTGGCTTCATGACCAATGGGGTCATGGCTAAATTCGCTTTCCACTTGCGCAAATTGCAACAAGGCTTGGTTAAATTTTTCTTCATATAAATAAATATCTCCTAAATCGAGCTTAATTTCTGCAATCTCTTTGGGATTGAGTCGATAGTTTAAGCTTTCTTCTAAAGTTACAATAGCTTTTTGCGGTTGGTGCAATTTAAAGGTCAAAAAGTTCGCATAAAGTTGAATTAACTTAATGGTTCGTTCATTTCTGCCAAGCTGGTTCAAGAGGCTTTCCAATTCACTGCCAATCAATTGAAAGTCTGACGGTTTGGCTTCTTTGATTTTTATTTGATATAAATAATAATTGGCATCAGACCATTGATATGGGTCTGTTGTATTTTGTAAAATAAAAGCAATGATTTCTTTGGTGTAACGCCATTCTTCTTGTTCATAGGTCATTTGAACCAAAAACATAAAATTATAAAAATTATCTGGATCTCTTTTGTAAATGGCCTTTTCTTGAATAAAAGCTTTATCATATTGTCTGAGTTGAATAAAAAGCCAACTCAAGTATTTGTTCCAAAAAACATCTTGGGTTTGTTGCACTTTAATGAGCAGGTTTTTTCTCAGTTGATTTGCAAAGTTATTATCAGGATCATTGCGCATAAAAAATACCAACTGATTTTGAACGGATGCCATTAAATTATCATTAATATAACTGACATTTAAAAGTTTTTCAATCATCAAATCTATATTACCTTTTTGACCTTGCAAAAGACCAATTTGATAATCATAAACACCTGGGTTTTCAGACTGCGCAAATTCATAACAAATAATGGCCTCCTCTAAGTAACTCCTCTTTTCAAAGGAGACGGCCAAAGAAACGGCATAGTTTTTATTGATTTGCATTGAGCCTATGGCTTGATCAAAATACTTTTTTTTCTGAATATCATTTTTTTGGATTTGGAAATGATGACCTAATTCTATCAATAAAAGTGGGTTCTTTGTTTGCTCATATTTTTTATTAAGCAAATTAAAAGCTTGGTCAAATTGTTTTAAAGCTTGATGGCACTCCACAACCTTAAAAAAATAAGTTTGGTTATTGGGTTGTGTTTTTATTAATTCTTGGTAACTAATTAGGGCTTTTTCAAAATCGTTTTTATCATAGTAATATTTGGCAATGGTTTCGTTTTGAGACCATAACAAGAAATTTAAACAAGAAAAGAAAAGCACAAAAAAAACTTTCACCAAAAAAAATTTAAACAGTCAAATATACTCTTTTATCAAACAAAATAGTGTTTTTTAACCTATTTTTGTTTATGCCAATTACAACAAAAAAAGAGCCCAAAAATAGGACTCTTCTCTCAAACAAATTCTAACTTTAACTTTATCTTTTCAATTAGTTCAACCCATTTGATTTCTCTAATTGTTTTAATTTTTCGTTTTTAGCTCTTTCTATTCTTAGTTCTTTTTCAAGCTCTCGTTCTCTAATGTCTAATTCTTTTTTGTTTTTAAACATTTCTTTTTGTTTTTCCGCAAAATCTCTTCTTTTATCGTTGTTCTCTTGAATTAAATTTCTTCTGTTTGATTCTGCCTCAACATTTTTAGCTTCTAGTTCTTTAATTTTGTCTTTATCTTTGTTGTCAACTAAAAGATTATCAATTCCTTCAGTCGTTTGATTTGAACTTGAAAGCGTTTTTGCAAATAATTTTTTACTATTAGAACTTTTGCGTTCCTCAATCAATTTACTGAGCATCTCATTTTCTGCTCGCAACTTATTAATTTCCATCAATTTTTGTCTGATTTCATCCTCTCCCTCCAAAAGCTTGTCAAGTTCATTATAAGAGGCTTCGTTTTTTTGATTGGTATTTAAAGCTGTTGATTGCTCCTGCGCATTTGACAAACTTAAAAATAATACTAATGTAAAAAATACTATTTGCTTCATAAAAAATAAGATATATGTATTAGTTAAATTTTTCTTGAGATTAAAATTTAATCCCAATTTAACACTTACTAAATTAAAGCTAAAATAATTTCTTACAATATCGGTTCCTTAGAGTTATTAACACATTTAAAAAAATCTTTTGTTAAAATAAATACCACATAATCAGCTGTTAACATAAAGACATGCTGTGTTTGGCGTTTTTCTTGTTAATAAAGTTAGTTGTCCATATTATATATAACCCATGTACTTTGTGTCAAATAATTTAAATTCAACATCAAAATCCTTCAATTTTTCTAAAATTGGTTCATAGATTTCTTTCAATATTGGTAAATGAACACCGGTTAAATTTAATTCATTTTTAAAAACCATTAAGGCCGAAATAGCAACTGGCATCCCTACGGTTTTTGCCATGGCTGTATAGGTTTGATTGACTCCTTCACAAACTAGGGTGGCGTCTATTTGCTTCAATTCGCCATTCATTTCATAGCCAAATTTATTATACATCACAATCATGTCTTTGTCCTCTTCCTGAAGTGTCCAATTGTCTTTTAAGATTTTTTCTAATATTTGAGCAGGCGTCGCTTGTTTTAATCCAACTTTTTTATCAGCATTAAAAAGGTCTATTTCTTGAAGTTTAAACCATAGTGGGTCGTCATGATCTAGTTTGAGATAATGTCTTAATTTCAGCTCCACAGAGTCTGTTGGGTGATAGCTTAAAAATGAGTTGGTAAATTGGCGATAGGTCATGCTTTCAGATCCATCAATAGTGTAGGTATCATCTGTCATGCCAAGCTGAACCAAAATGTCCCAAGCCTTGCAAAAGCCAACTCTTCGTAAAGTGCCCCTATACATGGTTTTTACATCGTCCAAACCATATATTTTGATGTATTTTAATGAGTCTCTATTGGCATAACCTTCAAACATGCCATAACCCGGGATGTTCATAAATTCTGTACGTCTAAACAATTTATGATAGGGTATGTATTTGAATTTATTTTCTTGGATAAATTTGGAAACACCACCTTGACCAGCTAAAACAACATTTCTAGGATTCCAAGTAAATTTGTATTGCCATAAATTGTTGTCCGATTCTGGGGCAACTAATCCGCCACAAAAGGATTCATAGAGCAACATTTTACCGCCTTTTTCTTTCAGGTCATTGATGACTTTCATGGTTATCATATGGTCTAAACCTGGATCGAGACCCATTTCATTGAGTAGTAAAACGCCATTAGCTTTGGCTTCTTCATCAAGACTTTTCATCTCTGGAGAAATATAAGAGGCTGTAATCATCGATTTTTTATAAGCAATGCAATCTTTGGCAATATCAATATGCAAATGCGCTGGTATCATCGAAATAACCAATTTTGCCGATTGAATAAGTGTTTTTCTTTTTTCAACCTCCTGGAAAATATCTAAAACGATAGCTTCTGAGTAATTGTGTTTATTGGTAAGTTTTTCAATCGCCTTTAAATCTTGATCAACAACTAATAACTTGTATTGGTTTGATTCTGCCTGATTTAATAAATATTGAACTAAATATGATGATGACTTTCCAGCACCAAATAAGAGAATTGTCTGCATTGATTGTTTCAAATAAAACACAAAAGTAGCTAATTGTTATAAATATAACAAATGGAGTTGAAAAAGTTTTGAAATTAATTGGCTAAATTTGCCAATCAATTTTATAAATTATGTCTAAACGGTTTCTAATAACAGGTTTAATTTTTGGCGTGCTAAGTGTTGTCTTTGGCGCTTTTGGTGCACATTTATTAAAAAAGTATTTAACGCCAGAACAACTCGTCTCATTTGAAACGGGTGTGAAATATATGATGTATCACGGCTTGTTTTTAATTGGTATTTCTAACATAAGTGCCGTAAATAGCAGTCAATTTATATATTTCGCAACGGTGGTAGGTGTTGTGTTTTTTTCAGGAAGTATTTTTCTGTTAACCTCCACCTCATTAACGCAAATTAATTTTAAATTTTTAGGACCGGTTACGCCTATTGGCGGACTTCTATTAATCTTAAGTTGGCTATACGCTATCTTTTTGGTGATAAAAAACCAATCATAACACTAATTGTCGGTCAATTTGCTGGTCTAGTGAAATAAACGTTTCAGTTCGAGAAACACCGTCAATTTGCTGAATTTTTTTGTTTAAAATTTGCATCAAATGTTCATTATCAACGCAGATGATTTTAATTAATATAGACCAGTTTCCTGTGGTGTAATGACATTCTAACACTTCTGGTATACTTTCTAAAGCTTTGACAGCTTTTAGGTTATCTGCTGCTCGGTCTAAATAAATTCCTACAAAAGATAAGGTTTTATAGCCTAAAATCTTAGCGTTTAATACGTATTTAGAACCATCTAGTACTTTTGCTTCTTCAAGTTTCTTTATGCGTTGATGAATCGCTGCTGCAGAAATACCCACTTGTTTTGCAATTTGAAGCAATGGCACTCTAGCATCTTGCATCAATGATTTGATGATTATTTTATCTATACCATCTACTGTAGGAAATTGATTGAAGTTTTTCATAAAAGCTGATTAATAATATAACACTCTAATAATTGCAAATATAAGGTTTGTTGTTCAAAAAATTAACAATCGTTTATTTCATTTTTTATTTAAAACTATTGCGTTTGCTGAATGGGTCAAAAGTCCTCATTCAATTTAACGCTAAAAACCGTCTTTTCATCACAAGTTAATAAGATTTTATCGACTATTTACGTCAGGATAATTGAGTATATTGTATTTTTGTACCAAATATTTTAATAATGAACAACAATTATTTTGCTGTTATTATGGCAGGTGGCGTAGGCTCTCGCTTTTGGCCAGTGAGCACTTCAGATTTTCCAAAGCAGTTTCACGACATGTTAGGTACAGGCGAAACCTTGCTCCAAAAGACTTTTAATAGGCTAAGTAAACTTATTCCTAAAGAAAACATTTTGCTTTTGACCAATGAAAAGTACGAATCCATTTGCCTTGAGCAACTGCCAGAAATTAATAAAAATCAAATTTTACTTGAGCCTGCCATGCGAAATACCGCGCCTTGCATTTTATATGCTGGGCTGAAAATTAAAAAACAAAATCCTGAGGCTTTGATGATTGTAGCGCCTAGCGATCATTGGATTGAAAATGAAACTTTGTTTTTAGACCATGTGAAAAGTAGTTTTGAATTTTGCGCTGCTAATCAACAATTAGTCACCTTAGGTATTCAGCCTACTTTTCCTAATACCGGTTATGGCTATATTGAATTTGATAAAAATGATCAAGACATTTACAAAAAAGTTAATCAATTTAGAGAAAAGCCAGATTATGAAACAGCGAAATCTTTTGTAGCTGCTGGTAACTTTTTATGGAATGCCGGCATCTTTATTTGGTCAGTGCAAACTATCATAGATGCCTTTGAAAAGTTTCAACCACAAATGTTTTCCCTGTTTATGACTGGCTATGAAAAATTAAACACGCCTTCTGAGAAAGCATTTATACAAACACATTACGGCGAAAGTGAAAATGTTTCCATTGATTATGCCATCATGGAAAAGGCAGAAAACATTAATATCATGTCGGCTTCTTTTGATTGGAATGATTTAGGCACTTGGGGTTCGCTTTATCAAAAGCTTGATAAAGATCTGAATCAAAACGCAGTCATTAACGCGCAGGTTGTTTTAGAGGATGCTTCTGGCAATATGTTGCGCACACAAAAAGGCAAACAAGTGATCATCAAGGGATTGTCTGATTTTATTATTGTTGATGAAGACAATAAACTCATTATTTTGCCTAGAAGTGAGGAACAAGCCATTAAAACCTTAGTGTCAAAATTATAACAATTTTATGTTTTGTTGTGATATTTCTTTCCTAAATTTGCAAACGTTTTCGTAGGATTGATTGTCCTCTAATTTCAAACTTCTAATTTCTAAATTTCAATATGCGACCAGATTTATTTCAAGCACCTGATTATTACTTACTAGATGAATTATTAACTGAAGAGCACAAATTGGTTCGCGATGCAGCCAGAGCATGGGTAAAACGCGAAGTGTCGCCAATTATTGAAGATTTTGCACAACGTGCGGAATTTCCAAAGCAAATCATTAAAGGCTTAGCTGAAATAGGTGGTTTTGGACCATATATTCCTGAAGAATATGGCGGTGCAGGTTTGGATCAGATTTCTTACGGTTTAATCATGCAAGAAATTGAAAGAGGAGATAGCGGTGTGCGTTCAACCTCATCGGTTCAATCTTCTTTAGTGATGTATCCGATATGGAAATATGGCAACGAAGAGCAACGTAAAAAATATTTACCTAAATTAGCAACCGGTGAATTCATGGGTTGTTTTGGCTTAACCGAGCCGGATCATGGATCTAATCCTGGTGGCATGACGACCAATTTTAAAGACAAAGGTGATCATTATTTATTAAATGGTGCCAAAATGTGGATTTCAAATGCCCCTTTTGCAGATATTGCCGTTGTTTGGGCTAAAGATGAGGAAGGTCGCATTCATGGCTTAATTGTAGAAAGAGGCATGGCTGGTTTTTCAACACCAGAAACACATAATAAATGGTCATTGAGAGCTTCTGCTACCGGTGAACTTATTTTTGATAATGTTAAAGTGCCAAAAGAAAACCTTTTACCAAACAAATCTGGCTTAGGCGCGCCACTTGGCTGTTTAGATTCTGCCAGATATGGTATCGCTTGGGGTGCAATTGGCGCAGCTATGGATTGTTACGATACAGCTTTGCGTTATGCCAAAGAGCGTATTCAATTTGACAAACCTATTGCTGCAACACAATTACAACAAAAAAAACTAGCCGAAATGATTACTGAAATTACAAAAGCTCAGTTATTAACTTGGCGATTAGGTGTGCTAAGAAACGAAGGAAAAGCAACAACTGCGCAAATTTCAATGGCTAAAAGAAACAATGTTGATATGGCCATCAATATAGCTAGAGAAGCTAGACAAATTCTTGGTGGTATGGGCATTACTGGTGAATATTCTATTATGCGCCACATGATGAACCTAGAGTCGGTAATCACTTATGAAGGCACCCACGATATTCACTTATTAATCACAGGTATGGACATTACGGGTCATGCTGCGTTTAAATAACACGATTTATTAAGGCCATAATTAACATAAACCACTTGAAAAGAATACCAATTGTACAAATAAAATAGTCTAAAGATGTAAAGTCATTTTTTAGAAAAAAAGAACGAACAGATTGGACTATTTTTAATTGTATAAGTGGTATAAGTGGTTTTTTAATTTTTTTCTATGAAACAGCTCGTTATTTTTTTCGCTTTCTATAGTTTGCTTTCATCTGCGCAAGACGACGAATTAATTTATTTGACTTTTGAAAGAAACAATGATACCATCAATTTATATTGTGTAAACAAAAACAATGTTGATTACTATACTTATATCCATATCAAGAATAAAAACGTCGTCGCCAAACCAAATAAGTTAAAATTAATCGTGAAAGCCAATGATAGTCTTTTTGTTTCTCAATTAACTTCACCTTTCACTTTGGCACATTTTAAACCAGCGGTTTGATTTTATAAAAAAGTCATGACCGATACTATTAACCCGTTTAAAGATTTTAAAACCCCAACAGAAACTTTAATAAAAAAAGACCAACTGATTGTTTTTACACAGAAACATTGTCCTGAATGTGCAACAATTACTAATTATTTAAACAGTAATAATTTCCCTTTAAAACAATATGATTTACATTATACCGATAATGTCAATAAATTTGAAGACGTGCTTGACCATTTTAACTTAGTAAGAGAAAAGATTGAACTCCCTTTTGTTATTTTTGAAGGCAAACCCTATTATCACTTAAAGAAAAAAGAAAAAGAAAAATTATTGGAAGAAATCAATGAGAAATTAAAAAGTAAAAAAGTTCAAAACATAAGAAGGTCATTCTAAACACTTTCAATTTTATCATGCACCATGGCGTGCATCCCATTATTCCAAACCGTTAATATATCCGTTGCTACAGCAGCGCCACTACCCATAGCAATCGCTAATTGACTGCGGTGCCCTGCCAAAACACCACAAACATAAAGGTTAGTTGCCACCAAATGATCCGTGTTTTTTAATTGCAACCGATTTTTTTCTGGATTCATTTTTTGATGCGGTATCACATAGTCTTCTAAACCCAGAATAGTAAAAGGTGAACTGGCACTAATGGCCACAACAACCGCTTTTGTTTGATAGCTGTTTTTATTGGTGATGATTTCAAAACCTATCTGCGTTGCTTTTATCTCACTGACTTTCTCATCATCAATTTGATGAACTTCTGGATACAATTTCCCTAAATGCTGTTTTGAACTTTCCATTAAATCCTTGCCTAATGTGTTTGGTGCGATGCCATAAACATTATTAAACAAAGCATTTTGCAAAGACGAGGCTTTTTGATGGGCGATAATCCCAACTTTTTTATCCGCAGCATAAGGTCTTTTTAAGGCTGAACCCAAAACCAAAGCGCAACTCATGCCAGAAGCACCGCCACCAATAATTAAAACATCAAAAATCATTTGTTGTCAATTTTGGTTTTGATTTGCCTCACTTTAATAAAAATTAAAATTAACACCATGGCGCATAATGCTGCAACCAATGAGATAATCGCCACTAAACTGTCGCCGATGAGTGGGTTTTTAAAATCTATCATATATGCATTGAATGCCACCGACAAACCGCATAAAATAAGTAAAATATATAAAAATGTTTTCATCTGTTTGTTTTTATAATTTTCTATTGGTCTGATGCAACACCCAAAGTTAGACCCAACTTGTAAAGCCCAAAATTACAAAGGTGTTTCATTATAAAATATTTAAGCAAATAAACCTTTAATGTTAGCTGTAAACAATTTAACAGCAATAGCCATTAAAATAACGCCAAAAACGCGTCTAATTACACTCAAACCATTTGGCGTAAACAACCGTTCCAATTTGGCAGAGCTTTTTAAAACGATATACACCAAAATAATATTTAAGATAATACCAATCACAATATTAATGTTTGAAAATTCTGCTTTGATGGATAAAATGGTGGTCAGTGTGCCAGCACCAGCAATCAATGGAAAAGCTATCGGCACGATTGAAGCCGAAGCCGCGCTTTCCTCCTTATAAAGTTTGATGCCCAAAATCATTTCTAAAGCAATGAAAAAAATCACAAATGCACCAGCAACAGCAAAGGAATTAACATCAATACCAATGAATTTTAATAAACTTTCACCTATAAATAAAAATGAAATCATCAAAATCGCCGCCACAATGGATGCCTTTTCTGATTGAATATGACCCACTTTTTTACGTAAATCAATAATAATTGGCACGCTGCCAATGATATCTATCACAGCAAACAAAACCATGGTTGAGGTAAGAATTTGTTTAAAATCTATGTCCATTCTTTAAGTTTTTACTTTGTAAATTGTATATTGTAAACTGTATATTGTCTATCGTATATTGTAAACTGCCAATTTTTACCTTAAACTCCCCCTTCGGGGCTTGAGGGCCCTACAAATCCTTCGCCTTCTCTCTAATCTTATCCATATCAATTTGAAAATCAGAAAGTTTTTTATTTTTATAACGGTGATAAATAAACAACGGTAGAAACACAAAGGTAATGATTAGAACAGCAATGCCTACATATTTATCCCCAATTTTACCCACGGTTTCTTTCAAATAATAGCCATAGGCAATTAAGCCAAAAATAGCAACCAACAAAAGTCTAATGATATGTATCATGCTAAGTTTAATTTAATGTTGAGTTCTTTCAATTGCGCATCATCAATCATTGCTGGCGCATCAATCATCACATCTCTGCCTGAATTATTTTTCGGGAATGCAATAAAATCACGAATCGTTTCTTGACCACCCAAAATAGCTACCAAACGGTCTAAGCCAAAGGCCAAACCACCATGAGGTGGCGCGCCAAAAGTAAAGGCATTCATCAAAAAACCAAATTGAGCTTCTGCTTGTTCTTTAGAAAAACCTAATAAATCAAACATGCGACTTTGTAACGCTTTATCAAATATTCTGATGGAACCGCCGCCGATTTCATTACCGTTCAAAACCATATCATATGCATTGGCTCTTACCGCACCAGGATTGGTGTCAATAAGCTGCAAATCTTCTGGCTTTGGCGAAGTGAACGGATGATGCATGGCGTGGTATCTGCTGCTGTCTTCATCCCATTCTAATAAGGGAAAGTCAACCACCCAAAGTGGGGCAAATTCATCCGATTTACGCAAACCTAAACGTGTGGCAATTTCCATGCGTAAAGCACTCAATTGACTACGTGTTTTGTTGGCTTCACCAGCCATAATAATCATCAAGTCGCCCGGTTTTGCCTGAAACTTTTCTGCCCAAGTTTTCAAAACGTCTTCGCTATAAAACTTATCTACTGATGATTTCAAAGTGCCATCTAAATTATATTTCACATAAACAAAACCTGTGGCGCCAATTTGCGGACGTTTCACCCAATCAATCAATTCATCTATTTGTTTGCGTGTCCAATCTACACAATCCTCAACATTAATCCCTACAACCAATTCTGCAGCATCAAAAACTGGAAACCCAAGCCCCCCAGCCCCCGAAGGGGGCGTTTCTACCGTGTTTTTTAACTCCACAAAACGCATGTCAAATCTAATATCTGGCTTATCATTGCCATAGGTCCTCATCGCATAATCATAGGTGATTCTAGGAAATTTTTCTACCTCAACCCCTTTAATTTCTTTCAACAAATGACGGGTCAAACCCTCAAAAACATTTAAAATATCTTCTTGCTCAACAAACGCCATTTCACAATCAATTTGCGTAAATTCAGGCTGACGGTCGGCTCTTAAATCTTCATCTCTAAAACATTTTACAATTTGAAAATATTTATCCATGCCGCCCACCATCAAGAGTTGTTTAAAGGTTTGTGGCGATTGTGGCAAAGCGTAAAACTGCCCGGGATTCATGCGACTTGGCACCACAAAATCTCTGGCACCTTCAGGCGTTGATTTGATTAAATAGGGCGTTTCTATTTCGCAAAAACCTTCGTTTGACAGATAATTTCTAACGGCCATAGATACTTGATGACGAAACATCAAACTATTTTTTACGGGATTTCTTCTAATATCTAAATAGCGATATTTCATACGAATATCTTCACCACCATCTGTGTTGTCTTCAATCGTAAAAGGTGGCAACTCCGATTTATTTAAAATAACGAAACTTTTAACTAATATTTCTACATCGCCAGTTGGTATATTTGGGTTTTTGGATTCACGCGCAATGACTTCACCAACCACTTGGATAACAAATTCGCGGCCTAAAGTTTTGGCCAAATCCATTTGTGCTTGGTCTGTGCGAGATTCATCAAAAATCAACTGCGTGATGCCGTAACGGTCGCGCAAATCAACCCAAATGATAAAGCCTTTATCCCGAGTTTTTTGTACCCAGCCAGCCAAGGTAACCTCCTGACCAATATGTGTTTGACGTAATTCGCCACATGTATGCGATCTAAACATAAATAGTTTCTAAAAAATTTGTGCAAAAATACGGCTTTTTGATGGTTTTTTAAAGAGGAACATTAAAATGTTTTTTTGGAGGCTTGATCGCGTGTTTCGCTTTACTCCCCCAACCAAAAGCTAAGATTTGTTATGTCTTTTTCCAGCTTCAACCGTCGCTGTCAAAGTCAAACAAATCTAAAGCTTTTGGCCGGCGGCGGTATCGCTGCACCCACGGCTAGGGTTTGGTGCAGAAAAGGAACAGCTTTAAAACAATAAAACATAAGGAGGCATATTTATTCCATCAAATTAAAAACTAATCATTATTTTTGTTTATTAATTGATAAACTGGCAATTGTTTGCCAAACCGTTTTGAATAAAATCCAACTAATTTGTGGTTTTTTCACCTTCCTCATACTTTTGACTGGCTGCAGATACCATAACATGGATGGACAATATGGCCATTGGCTCAAGTTTGGCTCAAGTTAAAAAGAGTCAACCTGACTTTATAGTCATTGATTGGGATAATCCAGACACACTTGACCAAACCATTAGATTTCGAATTGAAAAAATAGAAGGGAACTTTGATGTTTTAAACATGACACATTATTTAGAATTTTCTGACAATAAATATGAGGGACGCTGGTCAACAAAGTAATTTTTTTGTGAGTTAATAAAGACAAAGTGTTGTCTATTTTTAATCCTGCGTGGCGAATATCAAATTTATATTTATATACCTAAAACAATTCCTGCAAAAAACATTTTCCACGCCAAGCGCTCAAAAAGCATTTCTTATATTTTTTTTGTAAATTCGCCACCTTATTTTTTATCTTTTTTATGCAAAAATATTCTGAATACAAAGGCTTAAATCTCCCGCAAATAGCAGAAGACATCTTAAAAGATTGGCGAAAAAACCAAATCTTTGAAAAAACTATTTCTTCAAAAGATAGCCAAAAACCTTTCGTTTTTTTTGAAGGGCCGCCTTCTGCCAATGGTATGCCTGGTATTCACCACGTGATGGCGCGCGCCATTAAAGATATTTTTTGCCGTTATAAAACACAAAAGGGTTATCAAGTCAATAGAAAAGCTGGTTGGGACACCCACGGTTTGCCTATAGAATTGAGTACTGAGAAAGAATTAGGCATCACCAAAGAAGACATCGGCACTAAAATCTCAGTTACTGAATACAATGAAGCCTGTAAAAAAACGGTGATGCGCTATACCGATGTATGGAACGACCTCACCGAAAAAATGGGCTATTGGGTAGACATGAGTAACCCTTATGTAACCTATGAACCCAAATACATGGAAAGCGTTTGGTGGTTACTCAAGCAAATCTATGATAAAGGCTTAATGTATAAAGGTTATACCATTCAGCCCTATTCGCCTAAAGCAGGAACGGGTTTAAGTGCCAATGAAGTAAACCAACCTGGGAGTTATCGAGATGTGACAGATACAACTGTGGTGGCGCAGTTCCGCACCCCAGCCTTCTCCGAAGGAGAGGGAGTAAACAGCATTGTTAAAGCGTTTCGTTTAGGCACCCCTCTTTTGGAGGGGCTGGAGGAGGCTTACTCCCTCACCTTTGGGGAGGGTTGGGGAGGGGTATATTTCCTGGCTTGGACAACAACGCCTTGGACTTTGCCTTCTAACACCGCGTTAACCGTAGGGCCAAAAATAAACTATGTTTTAGTTAAAACCTTTAATCAGTATACGTTTGAACCTATACATGTGATTTTGGCAAAAAATTTAGTTTCTAAACAATTTGATAAGAAGTTTAAAGCTGTTGAATCAAAGGAAGCTTTTGATGAATTAGAAGATAAATTTCTTATTGTTCCCCCTTCGGGGGTTAGGGGGCTTATTCCCTATCAAATTATAGCAGAATGTAAAGGTTCAGATTTAGAAGGTATTCGTTATGAACAGTTGCTACCATATACTTTGCCCTATCAAAATCCCGAAAATGCATTTAGAGTGATTTGTGGTGATTTTGTTACAACAGAAGATGGAACTGGTATCGTTCATACCGCACCAACTTTTGGCGCAGACGATGCCAAAGTAGCTAAAGAAGCCAAGCCAGAAGTGCCGCCCATGTTGGTTTTAGAGAAAAATGGTGTGGCAGTGCCTTTGGTTGACCTGCAAGGCCGTTTTGTAGATCAAATGGGTGAATTTGCAGGTAAATATGTAAAAAACGAATATTATAGTGATGGTGAAGCGCCAGAACGTTCGGTTGATGTAGAAATAGCGATCAAATTAAAAGAAGAAAATAAAGCCTTTAAGGTTGAAAAATATGTGCACAGTTATCCACATTGTTGGCGAACAGATAAGCCTATTTTGTATTATCCATTAGATTCTTGGTTCATAAAAATTACCGAGGTAAGAGATAGAATGTTTGATTTGAATGAAACCATTAATTGGAAGCCAAAAGCTACTGGAGAAGGACGTTTTGGCAATTGGTTAAAAAATTCTAATGATTGGAATTTGTCGCGATCTAGATATTGGGGAATTCCTTTACCGATTTGGAGAAATGAAGAAGGTACCGAAGAAGTTTTAATCGGTTCAATAGAAGAATTATATAACGAAATTGAAAAATCTATAGCAGCAGGTTTCATGACTGAAAATCCATATTATGGGTTTGAAATAGGAAATATGAGCGAAGCAAACTATGGCTTAGTAGATTTGCATAAAAATATAGTTGACAATATAGTTTTGGTTTCACCATCTGGTCAACCCATGAAGCGTGAATCAGATTTAATTGACGTTTGGTTTGATTCAGGTTCTATGCCTTATGCCCAATGGCATTATCCCTTTGAAAACAAAGAAAAAATAGATGGAAATGAAAGTTTTCCTGCTGATTTTATTGCTGAAGGGGTAGATCAAACGCGTGGTTGGTTTTATACTTTACATGCTATTGGAACTTTAGTTTTTGACCAAATTGCTTATAAAAATGTGGTGTCAAACGGTTTAGTTTTAGACAAAAACGGACAAAAAATGTCTAAACGATTAGGCAATGCGGTTGACCCATTTAAAACACTAAGCGAACATGGGCCAGATGCGACGCGTTGGTACATGATTGCTAATGCGAACCCGTGGGATAATTTAAAATTTGACGAAGAAGGTATTCATGAAGTGAAACGGAAATTCTTCGGCACACTCTATAATACTTATTCTTTCTTTAGTTTATATGCCAATATTGATGGCTTTAAACACCAAGAAGCACTAGTGCCTATGGCAGAAAGACCCGAAATTGACCGTTGGATATTGTCTGAACTCCAATCATTAATTGTCTTTGTTGATCAAGCTTACGAGGATTATGAACCTACAAAAGCCGCTAGAGCCATTTCAGACTTCGTTCAAGAAAATTTAAGTAATTGGTATGTGCGCCTATGCAGAAGAAGATTCTGGAAGGGTGACTATTCAACAGATAAAATAGCCGCTTATCAAACTTTGTATCAATGCATGGTAACCGTGTCTAAATTAATGGCACCTGTAGCACCTTTTTATGCGGATCAATTATTTAAAGATTTAAATGGCACAACAGGATTAGAAAACACTGAAAGCGTGCATTTAACAGATTTTCCAATAAGCAATGCGTCCATGATTGATGAGGCTTTAGAACAACGCATGCAAATGGCACAAACCATTTCATCATTGGTACTGTCAATTCGTAAAAAAGACATGCTCAAAGTACGTCAACCTCTGCAAAAAGTAATCGTGCCTGTTTTAGATTTATATCAAAAAGCTCAAATAGAGGCTGTTGCAGATTTGATAAAAGCTGAAGTAAATGTTAAAGACGTTGAAATCTTAGCTGATTCGTCCAACCTGTTTGTGAAGCAAATTAAACCAAACTTCAGAACTTTAGGGCCAAAATTTGGCAAAGACATGGGTCATATTGGCAAAATTATCACCGCTTTTTCTCAAGAAGACATCGCTCAAATTGAAAAAAACAACAGCATTAATGTTGACCTCAATGGTGTGGCAACTGATTTGTCAATGGATGACGTAGAAATCACCACCAAAGATATACCCGGCTGGAAAGTAGCAAGCCACGCAGGTCTAACGGTGGCACTAGATGTAACACTTAATGAAGATTTAATCCATGAAGGTGTAGCAAGAGAACTTGTCAATCGCATTCAAAACATTAGGAAAGACTCGGGCTTTGAAGTGACTGATAAGCTCAATGTTACCTTATTAAAGTCTGATGCTTTAGAAAAAGCTATTCTACCTCATCTGAACTATATTCAAAGTGAAACATTAACCAAAGACTTAAAGTTTGTTGATGAATTGACAAATGGTCTTGAAGTTAGTTTTGACGATATGACAACGCGTGTTTTGTTGGAAGTTTAATTTTTAATGCGGTTTCACAATAATACTGTAATTCGTCTAATTGTTATTTGATTATCTAATGAAATTGGTTTTTAATTATATTTTTTAGCTTTTTTTTAAGCTATATTTGTCCTTTAATTCTATTATGGATAATTTAATCAACCACCCATTTGTTCTATTAGCATTTGCTATAGTTGTCTTTTTTATGTTACTCCTTGATTTAGGAATATTTAACAAGAAAAACCATGTAATTTCCAACAAAGAAGCTGCTATTTGGTCAGTTGTGTGGATAAGTTTGTCAATGGTGTTTAGTATTTTTATTTATATCATAACCAACGAAACCTCTGGTATTGAAAAATTTGCCCAATTTCAATCGGCCTATTGGATAGAAAAAGCCCTATCTGTAGATAATCTCTTTGTTTTTATTTTGGTATTCAACTTTTTTCAAGTGCCTAGACAATATCAACACAAAGTGCTTTTTTGGGGTATTTTGGGGGCTATCGTTTTTCGTGCTATTTTTATATTTGCAGGGGTAGAATTGATTAAAATGACTTATTTGCCTGCCATGAATCTGTTTGGTCAGTTGGTTGAAATTAATGCCATTCTTACTATTTTCGGATTCTTCCTGATTTATGCGGGACTCAAATCTTGGTTTTCAAATGATGACGAAGAAGAGAAAGATTTTAGTAAAAATTTAGGCGCTAGATTAATCAATAAGTTTTATACCGTGAGTCCGACTTATGATGGCGGTAAATTTTTTACTGTGAAAAATGGGGTGAAAATGGCCACTCCATTACTGGTGGTAGTGGCTATCATTGAATTTACAGATCTTATATTTGCTATTGATTCCATTCCAGCCATATTCGCAATTGCACCAGATGATCCATTTATACTTTATACCTCAAATATTTTCGCGATTTTAGGTTTGAGAAGTTTATACTTTCTATTGGCAAATTCTTTACATCTATTTAGCCGATTAAAATATGGTGTGGCTATCATTTTAGCTTTTATTGGTATAAAAATGATTATTTCTCCTTTTTATCATTTTTCATCAACTTTGTCTTTGTCTATTGTTTTTGGTATCTTAGCCCTTTCAATAATCGCATCAATTATTTCTCCAATAAAAAATAAATAAGCATGAGTGTCTTTACAAAAATCATTAATGGCGAAATCCCATGCTATAAAATAACTGAAAACGAAACTTGTTTGGCTTTTTTAGACATTAACCCCAATGCGCCAGGACATACCTTATGTATTCCAAAAAAAGAAGTTGACAAACTTTTTGACCTAAGCGATGAAGCCTATTTAGACCTGATGTCGTTTTCTAAAAAAGTTGCTCATGCGTTAGAGCAAGCTGTCCCTTGTAAACGCATAGGTGTTGCGGTTATTGGACTAGAAGTGCCTCATGTGCATGTGCACCTTATCCCCTTGCGCGACATGCATGATATGCGTTTTGTGAATAAAGAAGCTTTGAAACCTGAAGAATTTGAAGAAATGGCCGAAAAAATAAAAACATTTTTGTAGAAGCTCATCTAGTGCCGACGATTTTATGTCCGCATAGAGGCATTAATCGCCTCTACTTTTCGCTGTAGTCCGCAACAAAAAAGTGGTTTTTGTTAGGTTGCTTTTCGGGCTATCGCTGCAATGGAAACGACCAAGTGTTTCTATGCAGATATTTATCGTCTGCATCTGGGTTGGCATCAACACTACTCCACAAAATCTAAATCTTTATTATGTGTTTCTTCAATGGTTAAGGTCGCCCAAATGGCTACCGCAAAAGAAATAGTTCCCACAATGGCTGCCGCATGAATTACACCCATAGAAACTTTGAAACCATCAAAAGCAAACAACAAAACCGGCAATAAACCTCTCACGACATTTGGCACCGTGGTGGTGGCAGTACTTCTGAGGTTGGTTCCAAATTGTTCTGATGCTACCGTAACAAACATGGCCCAATAACCCGTACCTAAACCTAACCAAAGGCAAAAAAAGTAATAACTCTTTTCTGATTGATTGGGCCCATAAAGCATTAATACAACACCAACTATAGTGAACAACATCATATAAAGGATGGCCTTTTTCCGAGAATGTAGTGCATGCGAAATAAATCCAGAGGCAAAATCGCCCAAAGAAATCCCAATATAAGCCCACATAATGGCTTTGCCTGGATCTAATTTAGTGATGCCTAAAGCTGGCGCAAACTGATTGGCCATGACTGCCAAAATGCCTATGCAAAACCAAGTAGGAATACCAATAGCTACTGATTTGATATATTTAATAAATAGTGTTTTTCTTGCTAATAGCAGCCAAAATTGTCCACGAGCCACATCTGCTTGTTTTTCTATATTTTTGAAAACGCCACTTTCTACAACGCCTACACGCAACAATAAAAGTGCTAAACCAAGAAATCCCCCAATATAATAGGCCAAAGACCAATCTGCTGTGAGTTGCACAGTCAATTGTGCCACCACTGCGCCCAACAAACCAAAGCCTGCCACGACCGATGTACCCAACGCACGGTGTTGTTTGGGTAAACTTTCGGATACTAAAGTGATACCCGCGCCTAATTCGCCTGCTAAGCCAATGCCTGCAATAAATCTTAAAATGGCGTATAATTCGGTTTTATCCATAAAGTTTAAATGCGGTAATGCCCCGCAAGCAATATTTGCCAATGAGTAAACTAAAATAGACCCAAATAAAACGGATAATCTCCCACGTTTATCGCCCAATATGCCCCAAAGCAAACCTCCAATGAGCAAGCCTATCATTTGCCATTTTAAAATGTAGGTGCCAGCAATATCAGGATCCAAACCCATGTCTATCAAACTCGGTACGCGTACAATACCAAAGAGTAATAAATCATAAATATCAACAAAATAACCTAGGGCAGCAACGATTACTGGTAAACATAAAATGGATTTAAGCGCTGAAGGTTGACTAGTCATCATGTATTTATTAAAATACAAATGTGAGAAAAAATTTTAGAACAATGGTTGGCTTTTTTTATAGTTCAAGTGTTTTTACTCTTTTGCTTTTTTCATATTTTTTTATCAGCCTCAAATCGTTAATACCTTTTGTTGAAAAAGCTATATTATGCTTTAAAGCTATATGCTAGTTTTCTCTTTTTTATAAATTTTGTTAACTATTCTGGGGTTTTCCTTTGTTGTTTGTCAATTTAAAGATACCTTTGTGTTATAAACAAATTATTATTTAACCATAAAAACACTTTTAAACATGAGAAAAAATTTATTTGCAGGCTTAGTTTGCCTCGCTATTGGAATGAGTGCTACGGCTCAAAAACTTGACAAGTTTGGTGCTGATTTAGCAAAAAAATCAATGATGGGTAAAGAAATTAGAATCCCCTATACCGATTTAACTAGTTATTTTGGATACATAAAACCTGGTTCAACACCTGATGAGGTAAAAGGCGGAAAAAAAATGTATTATATATATGTTTGGATTCCTATTGCTGCGCCAGAAATTGGAATCAGAATGATTTCTCCAGTGCCTGACAGTGTAAAACCAGAGGATAAAGATTATCAATCAGCTGATTTTAAAGCGAATGCTGCTGACACTAAAAGTTTCTTTGACACATGGGTAACTTTTGAAAGAGCTGAAGGCATCTTTAAAATCGAAGATGTTGCTTCAAAAGCAAAATCTGCTGCTTGGACAAAAATTGAAAGCAATGACGATTCAAGTGAAATGCCTGCACAACCTTCAGGTAGTAAATACAATTCTTTAATGAGAATCACTAGTGATACTTCAAACCCAACTAAATCATTGGTTATGGGATTATATAGAATAGGTTTTACAACTTATAAAACAGGTGAAGTACAAGGTGGTTTCTTAGCACAATTAGGTGCACCAATCAAACTTCCAGGTGTTCAGGTAGCTGTTAATCCTGCTGACATAAAAAAACAATAGTAAAATACGCTTTGTTTCAATTATTTAAAACCATCTCATATTTAACTTGAGATGGTTTTTTTTGTTGGTACAAGATTTAAAGCTGTTTGAAGTCATAAAAAAATCACTGTATAAAAAACACTTCTTGTATTTTGTTGTTTTCTATTTTATAGATAGCTATCGCTTTCAATGGCGGCTCATTTTTCCTAAATATGACAGCCTCTTGGTCAATAACGGTGTTTCCCTGAACCATGCGGTTAACTAATTTACAATGTAAATCGGGTGTGTTTGCAAACATATCTGCATAACCTTTGCGCATATTATCAAGCCCTTCAGAAACCAATTGGTTTGGAAAATTGTATATTTTGACGGTATCACTATAATTGATCAAAAAAGCTTCTATATCCCTAGCGTTATACGCGTCTAATTGATTTTGAGCCAATTGCCAAGCGGTTTTTTCGTTTTCAGTTAAACCATTGTTTGATTGTGCAAAGAAAAATAGGGTGTTTAAAACAAGCAACATCATTAAGATTAATTTTTTCATGGTGGTTGATTTAGAAGGGTTCATAGATAATTGAAAAGGTCGTGGTTTATGGTTGTTCTTTTTATTTTAGACAAAGATGTGAAATTTTTTTCGAAAATATTACTTCGCATCTTTATACTATTTAATATTTATAAATGGACTAACCGCCTCCTTTTCTAAAAAGTTTTAATTTGTATTATCCAAAAGCGTTTATGATGAACGTTGCTGAGCCATCTTAGTAGTACTTTTAGTTGGGGTGATTTGGTTTGTTATGGGGTGGGCTGTTTGGGGGTTTGGATGGGGGAGCGGAATAAACCAAACCAAAACCCATTTTACTAATAAAAACCAAAAAAACTTTTTTACAAAAACCAACTTATTTTTTCTTTATAAATACTTATCTTAGCTCGCATAAATATAAAAAACCATTGGTATGCTTTTTAAAGAATTGAAACCTAGAAAGGCACTCAACAAAGCCTTTTTAAAAGTAAAACCCAACAGAACTGAAATTGAAGGTTTCAAGACCAATCTCATCACTTTGCTCGACAGAACAAATGACACCGAAAGCGAAGAATTTCATAAAAACTTAGTGTCGGACTTTCTCAAAGAGACCTACTACAAGCAAAATCATTTTATCAACACCAAAGGCAGAAACGACCTCGTTATTCACAACGGTCAACATGCCAACACGACAGTTGCCGTCATACTCGAAGCCAAAAAACCGACCAACAAATCGGAAATGATAAAATCATTCGCTGTGGGTGATAGCCCGCAACAAATGATTTCGAAACTCAACAAAAAAGCCTTTCACGAATTGGTTTTGTATTACTTAAGAGAAAGAATAACACACAAAAACCTCGAAGTAAAACATTTGGTCGTTACGAACATCAACGAATGGTTTATTTTTGATGCCACGCTTTTCGACCGACATTTTGCGCAGAACAAAAATCTCGTTAAACAATTCACAGACTTTGAAGAAGGTCGTTTGGCAGATACCAAAACCGATTTTTTCTATAAAGAAATTGCCGCACCATTTGTTGAACAAATATTAATGCCCCAACCTTCGGGAGGAGTTGGCGGTGAGTTTGAATTCACCTACTTCAACATTCAAGATTTTCAAAAACCGCTCCGCAACAACGATAAAGCAGACGATTATCAACTCATTGCTTTATTCAAACTTTTGTCGCCAGAGCATTTGTTGAAACTGCCGTTTATTAATGACAGCAACAGTTTAGACAAACGTTTTTACAGCGAATTATTGCACATTATCGGCTTAACCGAAACCAAAGAAGGCGGCAAAAAACTCATTGAACGAAACAAAGCAGGAGAAAGACATACAGGAACCATCCTTGAAGATGCCATTATTCAGCTTGACAGCTTAGATAAACTCAGCCGTTTGGATAAACCCAGTCAATTTGGCAACACCACACAAGAACGACTTTTTAATGTAGCGCTTGAACTTTCCATCACTTGGATCAATCGCATACTGTTTTTAAAGTTGTTGGAAGCCCAACTCATCACCTACCAAAAAGGCGACAAAGCTTATGCGTTTCTCAACCCTGACAAAATCAAACATTATGACGACCTCAACAGTTTGTTTTTTCAAGTGTTGGCGCGCAAATATGACGAGCGAAACGAAGATGTAAAAAAGATTTTTGAAAAAGTGCCTTATCTCAATTCATCGCTTTTTGAACCAACCGAAATAGAGCAGCTCACTTTGTTTATCAGCAATCTGAAAGATGATAAAACCATACCCATTCATTCTTCCAGCGTGCTCAAAGACCAGCAAGGCAAAAAACGCTCGGGCAATCTGTCCACGTTGCAATACTTGTTTGAATTTTTAGAAGCTTATGACTTTGGAGCAGATGGCGGAGAAGACATTCAAGAAGACAATAAATCACTGATAAATGCGTCTGTTCTTGGCTTAATCTTTGAGAAAATAAACGGCTACAAAGACGGTTCGTTTTTTACGCCTGGTTTCATCACCATGTATATGTGCCGTGAAACCATTCGCAAAGCTGTGGTACAGAAATTTAACGAAACCAAAAAATGGCATTGCTCAACTGTTGAAGAAATTTACGACAAAATTGAAGACCGCCAAGAAGCCAACAACATTGTAAACAGCATTAAAATATGTGATCCAGCAGTAGGTTCAGGACACTTTCTCGTTTCTGCGCTCAATGAAATGATTGCGGTTAAAAACGACTTGAAAATATTGCAAGATCGCACAGGAAAGCGCCTAAAAGAATATCAGGTTGAAGTAGTGAATGACGAACTGATTGTAACCGACGAAGAAGGCGAACTTTTCGACTACAACCCTACAAATAAAGAAAGCCAGCGCATACAAGAAACCCTTTTTCACGAAAAACAAACCATTATTGAAAACTGCCTTTTCGGTGTTGACATCAATCCAAACTCTGTAAAAATTTGCCGTTTGCGTTTGTGGATTGAGTTATTGAAAAATGCATATTACAAGAACGCCACGGAATTAGAAACCCTCCCAAACATAGACATCAACATCAAATGCGGCAACTCCTTAGTGAGCCGTTTTGCCATTGATGCCGACCTAACCCAAGCCTTGAAAAAAAGTAAGTGGACCATTGACAGCTACCGAATAGCTGTTGAAACTTACCGCAATGCGCAAAACAAGGAAGAGAAAAGAGAAATGGAACGCCTGATCGCCGACATAAAATCTGATTTTAGAAGTGAAATTGCGTTAAACGACCCCAAATTAGCCAAACTCCGCAAACTAAACGGCGACTTGTTTCAAATGACCAACCAACAACAGTTGTTTGACATGACCAAAAAAGAACAAGCCGATTGGGACAAACAAATAACCCAACTCACTCAAGAAACCAAAAAACTAGAAACCGAAATAGCAGACATCAAAGCCAACAAGATTTTTGAAAATGCCTTTGAATGGCGGTTTGAATTTCCCGAAGTGCTCAATGATGCCGGAGAGTTTGTGGGCTTTGATGTGGTGATTGGGAATCCGCCTTATATCACAGTTTTGTTAGGAAAAAAACAATTATATGATATTAAAGAAGCAAATTATTATAAAGAAAACTTTAAAACATTCGAATATAAAGGGAATACATATGCCTTATTTATTGAAAAGGGAATTAATTTATTAAAACAAAATGGTGTAATAACTTATATTGTGCCAAACACACTTCTTTTGGCAGATACTTACTCCTTTACTAGAAAATTAATTCTAGAAAAATCTAATATTGAAGAACTTGTTAATTGTGATTTTAAGGTTTTTGATGAAGCAGAAATAGGCGGAACATTAATATTTATGATAAGCAAAAATGAAGATAATAAAGAAAACATATTTAAGGCCATTGAATTTAAGTCATATTTTTTTGAAAAAGAAATTTTTAAATACATTAAGCAATCAATTTATAATAATATCAAATCATTTAAATTTTACTTAGACGAGGACAAAGTTAAAATTATTTTAAAGACTAATTTTGATTCAATCAAATATGGTGATATTGTGAAAATTTATCAAGGAATAATAAGTGGTGATAATAAAAAATTTATTGCAAACGAAAAGATTAACGATAACTACGTGAAAATTTATAGGGGTAAAGATATATCTCCTTTTAAGGTGAAATTTTCTAACAACTACATATTATTTGACAAAAAGCAGTTATGGAGCAATACAGATGAAGTCAATTTTCAACAACCTAAAATAATAAGCAGACAAACATCAGATACATTAATAGGTGCTTTTGATGATGAAAACTATTTTACTTTGGACTCAACTCATGTTCATACATTAATTGATAATAAATTTGAGCTTAAATATTTACTTGGTTTATTTAATTCAAAGTTTATTAGATATATTTATAATTTAATGGTGCAAGAACAGGGTCGAGTTTTTGCACAAGTTAAAACCATAGTTTTAAAAGATATTCCAATTAAATTAATCAATAAAAAGGAGCAAAATAAAATGATTGTTTTGGTTGATAAAATAATTGAAACTAAACGACAAACTGACGAAGCGGACACCACCGCTTTAGAAGCCCAAATAGACCAATTGGTTTACCAGCTTTATGAGTTGACGGCAGAAGAAATCGCTATTGTAGAGGGTGTTGGTCAATAAATGAAGTAAAAGGGGTTCACTTTTATTTTATTTATAAATTTTTGTGGGTTAAAAATAATTGGTATTTTAGCAGAGGGAAAATTGGTAAGGGAAAGGTTGAAAGAGAGGAAAGTTGAGTGTATTTATAAGTTGGGCAACAGCATAAAACGAAACCGCAAAAATAAAACACTTGAAAATTTAACTGTCTGAATAAAAAATTTTGTAAATTTGTTGAATGAGAAAGCCAAGATTATATTTTGATACTTCTGTTTTTGGTGGAATTTATGACGTTGAATTCCAACAAGAAACGGAATTGCTTTTTGAAATGGTTAAAAATGGAGAAATAGTTTGTGTTTATTCTGACCTTTGCGAGTTTGAACTTGAAAAAGCACCTAATAAAGTAATACAACATTTTTTAAGCCTTGACAAAAATCAAACTGAATTTGTCGAAATTACTGAAGAAATTAACCAACTTGCCGAAGAGTATATCAAGGAAAAAGTTGTTGGAGAAACAAGTATTGACGATTGTAGACATATCGCTTGTGCGACAATTAACAAAGTTGATTACTTGATAAGCTGGAATTTTAAGCATATTGTAAATGTTTTTAGAATAAGAGGTTACAATTCTATCAATATAAAAAACGGACATATTCAATTAGATATTCGCTCACCTAAAGAAATCATAACAAATGAGTAATTTAAAAGACAATAAAGAGAAAAAGTTTGACACGGTGAAATTTTTTAGAGAAGTAAAAGAACAAATCGCAAAAGAGACAAAAGGAATGACTTTTATTGAATTTAAAGAATATATAAACCGAAGAAAATTACGATTAGCGCGATAAATGCCGATCGCCGCTACTGCGCGAATCCTTTCGCGTTGGTTTATGTTTGTTTTTTCTGCATAAATAGCTAGTATAAAGAAAAACAGTACCACTCTACTGCGCGACACGAGCGTAGCGAACTGACAATAAATGAAGCAAAAGGGTTCACTTTTAGTGTTGGTTCTTTTATAAATTTTCGTGGGTTAAAAATAAATGGTAATTTAGCGGAGCGAGAGTTGGGAGTGAAAGGGTTGAAAACGCAAAAACTTTCGATTTTTTAGATTTTTTAGAATACCCCTTTATGAAAATAGCAGTTATAGACAATTACGACAGTTTTACCTACAATTTGGTTCATTATTTAGAAAACTTAGAGGTAGACGTTTCGGTTTTTAGAAATGATGAATTTGATCTAGAAGAACTTGAGCCCTTCGATAAAATTTTATTGTCACCAGGTCCTGGCATACCAGATGAAGCGGGTTTGTTAAAAACCGTTATCAAACATTATGGCAGCAAGAAAAGCATATTAGGGGTTTGCCTTGGTCTTCAGGCTATTGGTGAAGTCTATGGTGGAAAGCTCATCAATTTAACGCAAGTGTTTCATGGCGTTGCAACAGCTGTAAAACAAACGAATCCCGATTATTTGTTTGATGATTTACCCGAAGAAATTACTGTTGGGCGCTACCATTCATGGGTGATTGCCAAAGAGAATTTACCAAATGACCTAATCATTACCGCTGTTGATGAAACGGGACAAATCATGTCATTAAAACACCAAACACATGATGTTCGAGGTGTACAATTTCACCCAGAAAGCGTATTGACACCGCATGGCCAGAAAATCATTGAAAATTGGGTTAATTTTAAACGATAATCAATCGCCTTCCGATGGCCTATCTTTTTTATCTATATCCGTTTTGATCTTGTCATCTTTTTTGGTATTAAATTGTATATAATCTGGCGTTTGATAAGAATCATTAATTTCGTCTTCTCTTCGGAGTGCTTTCTGAGATTTGAAACCAGAAAGAAACTTTGAGCCAAGTTGTTTAAGATTGTCAAAATCCACTTGATAACTCAAGCCAAAGCCCGAGGTAAAACCTATACCTTCACCTATAAAATTGATGTCATTTTCTCTATAAAAGGTTCTAAGGTTTAATGCACCATCTGCACTTACCCTATAAAGCAATTCGCCACTGCCGAGAAAAGAGTTTTGCGCAAAACCACCAACTGGCACACCTAGACTGCCTCTAAAAGATAGGCGGTCACTGATTACAAAAGAGGTTCTTAAACCTACTGTTGCATCAGTATTAGGTATATTGCCATCTGCTCTTCTACCGGCTGTGTAATCAAGTGTTACGTTTACATTATTGCCAGCGTTTATAACGTTTCCAACCATACCACTAAATGCTTCAAATAAGTTGTTAAACAAAATATCTTGGTTAAGCAACCCTAAATTTGGATTAAAAAAAGTGCCACTTGCTAATAAATAAATGGCTTGCTGATCTTTAATATCTTGGGTATTGAGTTGGGTGTCTAATTCTGATTTAAAAACTGAAGATACGTTGGGAAATTCAAGTTTAAACTGTGGTTTTGGGTCGTCAATAGATCCATCAATAACTATTCCTACTTCAACAGGTATTCTTCTTGAAGCACTATTTGCATCAAAATTTGTCAGCAATAATGATGGGTTTGCGGTAGTTTTATACTTGGCCTCTGCATTTACTTTTGCTTTTAAAGGATCACCATCCCAAACAATATAACCACCTTTTTGAACATCAAATTTTTTATTAATAACGCCTCTATATTTATAGTCATAGGTGCCGTTCCAAATGTGATAATCGCCATACATGTTAAACTTTCCAAGGGTATTAATTTCCATGACAATGTTGCCGCTCCCTGTACCTTTCATAGCATGTCCTGATGCTTTGTCAAGAATGATTTCAAACTCTGCGTTCTGAGAAATATCAAGCTCAAAATTGAGTTCTAAACCTGTAATGGTTTTTGTTTCTGTTTTTTTATTAAGATAGTATTTTTCTTCAGGCGTTATAAAATAAATATATGAATTTTCAGTGACGTCTAACGTATTTGAAATGGGTATTTTTATTTTAGTTCCTTCTGCTGATTTTGCATTGACATCGATTACTAGTTTTTCTATTGGCCCAGTAATTGCGCCTTTTCCATTGATAAATGCAACGCCATAATAGGGTGTTTCATCATCATCTTCTTTGTCAAATGCAAGCATTCTATCAGACGCAATGCTTAAATCAAAACGCCAATTATTTAAGTTTTTATGATTAATTGTGCCTGATAATATGGCATTGGTATTATACTTAACATCCGTCAATTTTGTATTGCTGATTTTAAATTGATTTTCCGTCAAATCAACAATTGCATTATCATTGATGTCAAAATCAACATTGATATATGGAATTTTTAAACCCGCTTGTGTTAAAAACAAACGACCGTTTAATTTTGGTTCATTCATACTGCCTCTTAATCGGGTTTCACCGCTCACAAATCCTCTAATATTAGAAACCACATCGCCGGCTAAAGAATTAAAAGCCCCTAAATTAAAATCGTTGGTTGAAATATCTACAAGGAACGTTTTGTTTTTGTCTTCATAGTTTATTTGACCTTCTGCATTAAATGTTCTTTTGCCTTTATGCGTAATATAACTTTTCAAATCGACTATTTGATAGTTGTCATCACCTAATAATTTTAAATTTAAATCGCCAATGTCATAATTGTTTACCACCAGTTGGTTCACATAAAAATCTGTTTTAGGCTGATAGGCGCCTGCTATTTGTTTAAGTTCAAAATGCCCATTAACAAGACCCTTTACAGATAAATCTTCCATTTCAGGTAAAAACTCTTCTAGTAAAACTTTGTTGACATCTAATCGCAAATCTTTCGTGTTATTCCCGATGGTTTTGCCATTAAAGACAATGTTTTGGTCTAAGTGACTAAATATAATGTTCTTAAATTGAAAGTTTTCTAATTTATTGTCAAAAATAATTGATGCCTTTTTATCGCTTTTTTCATTGATAAACCAGATGTTTTTGTTAATATTTAGTTCTGACTTTTGCAGGCCAATAATGTTATTTTTTTGTGCATCAAAGGCATGGTAGAAATTTAATTCATAAATATCCGTAGCCTTTTTACCGCCTTTAAATTCTGAGCGCATGTAAAGGGTGTCATTTGAAGTCATATTTATCAAATTAAATTCTGATAATTTATAACTTTTATGAATGATACTGTCTATTGCAATATAAGTGTTGAAAAGCGGGTTTTTATTATCGACCTTCAAATCGATGTTTTTTAATTTAACATCTGAAAAGTTTATGAATTCAGTCTTTAAATCAAGTTCAAAAACATTATCATCTGCAACAATTTTTCCCTTAACTTCCGTTTTATTATCCAATTCAATGTCAGGATAAAAAATCTCTAACAAGTGGCTAAATACCCCAAAATTAAATTGGATATATTGTCCCTTCTTAAGTTTGTTTGGACTAAAGTTTGAGTAGGTGCTACCCCAAGCATTTTCAACCATAGGCAAAACCTCTTTAAACGAAAACTTACCGTTAATGCTGCCTTTCAATAAATCTCCAGACATAATATCTATCGTTCTTACACGGTCTTTATCAAAGACTGAACTTAATGAAAACTCTTCAAAAGAATATACTTTTTTGTTGTTTTGAAAGGAAGCCCTTTCCATAAAAATATTGCCATATATATTGTCTAAATTATTTCCAATTAAATCAGAATTAATTTTTCCTTTAAAAATAGCAATTGAGTCTCGAGGCATAAAATTCAAAACTTTTAAATTGGCGTAGTCAACCGTTGCATTGAATTTATAAAGGTTCTCTTTTTTTGAAACATCAATCAAACCATCAAAATCCATGAGTAAATTAGGGTCATTGATTTTTACCAAACCTTTAAAAATTGGTTTTTTAAATCTGCCATCAAAAAGAATGTTTCTATAATTATACTTTTTAAATTCTATGGCATAAATGTCTCCCTTCAAAACCGCATCAATGGTGTTTTGATTAAATCCTTTTCCTAAAACATCTACTTTAATTGAAACTCTTCCTAGGTCTTTTTCTCCTATCAAATAGCCCAAGTTAAAAGCCTTGGTTTCAATTTTACCTAGATAGGTTGCTTTTTTTACTTCATTGATATTTTGCATTTTTAAATCCCCTATTACCTGCCCTATATCTGTTTTAAGCTGAAATGCAGTCTTTAAAAATTTAGGTGTTAATTCAATATCGCCTTGATAAGTAAATGTCCCTATTCTATAAATTTCTTTTGGCAAAAACCCATTGCCTAGCACATTTGGTAATAACTTTTCTAGATTTTTAGCATTCGTATGTAAATGATCTATTTGTCCAACCATCAAAAAATCTTTCGTTCTATCAAACATATTCTTAAAAACCAGATTCCCTTTTATTTCATTATTTAGATTATCTTTTACAGTAAAGTTTGCTGCGTCTAAATCATTTAAAGTCCCCTTAAAATCTCCTTTTAAGTCGTAAAGAATATCCTTTCCAATATCTTTATAAAAATGATAAATATCACTGCTGGAAATTTTTGCTTCTTTTGCCAAAAAAGAAAAAACCACTTTGTTGTTAAAATCTTTAAAATCTTCACGTTTATAATCTAATCTTACTAATCCTTCATAACGAGAAAATGGTGTTTTAAGATCTAACTCTTCTAAAATGATATTTTTTTTGGTATAAGTAAAATTTGATTTTAACTTTGTAACTTCTAAACCTGTATAGTCTTTAAAAGACAAGTTGTTTATAGCCATAGTTACGTCTGGCCCTTTAATTTTAAAGTTTTCTATGTTGCCATTGAGATTTTTAAAATCCACATCTTTGGGTTTAACTCTGTTAAAATCGTGAATCGTAAACCGACTGTTTCTAATAACCAAATGATTGGCTTTCAACAAAAACTTACCTGAACTAGGTTTCCCATCATCAAAAGCATCTATGAAAATGTCTAAATTGGTAAACTCTTCATTTTTATAATTCTTAATATTTAAAAACAACCCATCGGCTACCAAATCACCAAAGATTAAGCGGCCATCAATTAATTCTTTAAAATCTAAAACATTCGTTCGAAGCAAGTTAACATGTATTAAAGTATCTTGATGATGGTCTCTAATATGAACGTTTTTTAATTTCACAAACAAAAAGGGTGTAATAGCTACTCGTTCTACATTGATATCTACTTTGTGAGTCTTTTTTAAATCATCTGTTAAATACTTAGCCAATTTGGTTTGGATGGGCGGCAAGGTTAATAAAAAAGTAGTGACTAGCAACAATACAATAATTGCTAATATCAATCGGCCTATATATTTAAATGTTTTTTTAATGCGAATAAAAATTTAACTTTGCAAAACTACCTTACAAATGTAGTTAATATAATTTACTTTGAAATACAATTATTATGCCTGAAATTAACAAAGATATATACATTTTAGCCATAGAGAGTTCCTGTGATGACACAGCTGCAGCAGTTTTAAAAAATAATACGGTCTTGTCTAACTTGGTTGCTCGTCAAGCCATTCATGAACAATATGGCGGCGTAGTGCCTGAATTAGCTTCTCGTGCACATCAAGCGAACATTGTACCGGTGGTTGAAATGGCTTTAAAAAAGGCTAATATTGACAAAAACCAAATCGCGGCAATCTGTTTTACGCAAGGTCCAGGGCTAATGGGTTCTTTGGTTGTGGGCAGTAGTTTTGCCAAATCAATGGCTTTGGCCTTAAATATTCCATTAATTGCCGTGCACCATATGCATGCACATATTTTTGCGCATTTTATTGCAGAAGATGGTTATGAAAGCCCCACTTTTCCTTTTTTGGCGCTAACTATTTCAGGTGGTCATACGCAAATTGTTTTAGTTAAAGATTTTTTTAATGTAGAAGTTATTGGGCAAACAACAGATGACGCAGTAGGCGAATGCTTTGATAAAACTGCCAAAATATTAGGGTTCCCATATCCAGGAGGTCCACTCATTGATCAATTGGCAAAAAATGGTGATGCAAAAAAATATAAATTTACAATTCCTAAAATTCCTAATTTAGATTTTAGTTTTTCTGGTTTAAAAACTCAAATCATGTATTTTATTCAAAAAAACATGAAAGACCATCCGAATTTTATTGAGGAAAATAAAGCTGATATTTGTGCGTCTGTGCAATATACGATTATTAAAATTTTGGAAGAAAAAGTCGAATTGGCTATGCAACAAACAGGAATCAATCAAATAGCTATTGGTGGTGGTGTTTCTGCAAATTCTGGCATAAGAGAAAAATTTATAGCTAACCAAGAGACCAAAGGCTGGAAAACCTATATTCCAAAGTTTGAATATACCACAGATAATGCCGCCATGATTGGCATTGTCGGCTACCACAAGTATCTGCATCAGATGTTTGAAGACGTTAATGTGGTTTCTAAAGCGAGAATGGATATGTAAATAATATTAAAAAATGGCAAACGAAATTATTCTATATAGTCCTGATGACCAAAATGAAAGTATTTCTGTAAAAATTGAAAATGAAAAAGTTTGGCTTTCACTTAATCAAATATCACAACTATTTAACAGAGATAAATCAGTAATATCAAGGCATTTAAAAAACATTTTCCATACAGGCGAACTTTTATACGATTCAACTGTTGCAAAAAATGCAACAGTTCAATTTGAGTCAGGCCGACAAGTTGTAAGAGATATAGAATATTATAATCTCGATGCAATTCTATCAGTTGGATATAGGGTAAATTCGAAACAAGGTACGCAATTCAGAATTTGGGCTAATAATGTTTTGAAAGATTATTTACTAAAAGGATATACTATTAACAATAGAATAAATCGTCTTGAAGATAGTTTAGAAAATATAAATAGTAAACTCAATGAAATTGAATTACAAATTAATTCATATCTTATCCCAAACCAAGGCGTGTTTTTTGAAGGACAAATTTTTGATGCTTATGAATTAACCTGCAAAATTATTAAGTCCGCCACAAATACAATTATACTGATTGATAACTATATTGACGAAAGCACTTTAACCCATTTAAGCAAAAGGAATAAAAACGTAAAGGTAATTATATATACCAAAACTATTTCAACTCAACTTTCATTAGATCTTAAAAAAGTTAATGAACAGTATGGTAATTTTGAAGTTAAAATTTTCAAGAAAAGTCATGATCGTTTTTTAATAATAGACTATAATAATGTGTTTCATTTAGGCGCATCATTAAAAGATTTAGGCAAAAAATGGTTTGCTTATTCAAAACTCAATAAAAATTCAATTTTAAATATTTTAAATGCAATTGATTAATACATTTTTATGCAGCTATTCTATCTAAATGACTTAACCCCAGACATTAAACAATCTGCTTTTGACAAAGATGAAAGTCAGCATATTGTGAAGGTCCTTCGTATGCGTGAGGGTCAGCGATTAGAAATAACTAATGGCAAAGGCGATTGGTTTGAAGTGGAACTAACACAAGCGCTTGAAAAAAAATGTACATTTGACATTATCAGTCATCAAAAGTTCAATGCGCCAAATAATGGCCTTCATATGGTTGTTGCACCAACCAAAATGAATGAACGATTAGAGTGGTTTTTAGAAAAGGCAACAGAGATTGGTGTCCAACAAATTTCGCTAGCTTTATGCGAACGTTCTGAACGCAAAAACGTGAATATTCAACGTTTGACAAAGATTTTAATAGCGGCGATGAAACAGTCGAAACAATATTTTTTACCACAAATAAATGATGTTTCTCCTCTAAAAGACCTCATCAAAAATGCGAAGGAACCACAAAAATTTATTGCGCATTGTGAAGACGATTTCGGCAAAAATCAACTCAAAGATTTATTAATCCCACAAAAAAATACCATCATACTTATTGGTCCAGAAGGCGATTTTAGTAGACAAGAAATTGAATTAGCCAAACAAAATAAATTTAAGGCTTGCGCATTGGGCCATACCCGTTTAAGAACGGAAACAGCGGCCTTAGTGGCTTGTCATACATTTTTGATATTGAATAATTAAATAGATTCTGAGACTTTGGCCCAAGTATCTCTTAAGCCTACCGTTTTATTAAATATTAATCTCTCTTTTGTTGAGTCATTGTCAACGCAAAAATAACCCAAACGTTGAAACTGAAAACGATCTTGCACTTTTGCATCTAATATGCTTGGTTCTATATAACCTATTACAGTTTTTAAAGACGACGGATTAATATAGGTTTTAAAATCGATGTCTCTATCTCCATCAGGATTTTCATGCGAAAATAGGCGATCATAAATACGCACTTCTGCTTCAACTGTATGTTGCTCGCTTACCCAATGAATGGTGCCTTTTACTTTTCGTTTACTTGCTTCGGTGCCGCTACCAGATTTAGATTCTGGGTCATAAATGGCGTGAATTTCTAGAATGTTTCCTGACTCATCTTTTACAACTTTTTCTCCTTGTATAATGTAAGCATTTTTTAAACGAACTTCTTTACCTAACGACAATCTAAAAAATTTGTTGTTGGCTTCTTCCATGAAATCTTCACGTTCAATTAATAATTCTCTTGAAAAAGGAACTTTTCTGTAAGTTAAAATTTCTTCTTCAGGATTATTCTCAGCTTCAAGCCATTCTGTTTGTTCCTCAGGATAATTTGAAATAATTAATTTGATTGGGTCTAAAACGGCCATAATTCTTGGCGCTGTTTTATTTAAATCTTCTCTCACGCAAAATTCTAAAAGTGAAACATCAATCAAGTTACTGCGTTTAGCAATACCAATGGTTTTTGCAAAATTTCTGATAGCCATTGGCGTATAACCCCTTCTGCGCAAACCTGAAATAGTGCTCATCCGAGGATCGTCCCAAGCAGCTACATGGCCTTCTTGAACCAATTGCAAAAGTTTTCTCTTACTAACCACCGTATGAGATAAATTGCGTCTGGCAAATTCACGTTGTTTTGGACGAAGTAATTTTTCGTCATAAATTTGGTCTAAAAACCAATCATATAATTCTCTATGTGGCAAAAATTCCAAAGTGCAAAGTGAATGTGAAATCTGTTCGATATAATCGCTTTCACCGTGTGCCCAATCATACATGGGATAAACGCACCAATCATTAGCTGTTCGGTGATGGTGCTTGTGCATGATGCGATACATAATTGGATCGCGCATCAACATATTTGGCGAAGCCATATTAATTTTGGCTCTAACAACATAGGTGCCTTCCGCAAACTCGCCATTTTTCATGCGTGCAAAAAGGTCTAAATTTTCTTCGGCCGATCGGTCTCTATTTGGACTATTTGTCCCCGCCTGAGTTGGTGTGCCTTTTTGCTTTGCCATTTCTTCTGAAGACTGGTTATCAACATAGGCTTTTCCGAGCTTAATCAACTGAACTGTCCAGTCGTACAATTGTTGAAAATAATCTGAGGCATAGCGTTCTTCTGCCCATTGAAAACCTAACCAAGAAACATCTTCTTTAATAGCATCTACAAATTCTTGTTCTTCTTTGCTTGGATTGGTATCGTCAAAACGCAAATTAACAGGTGCGTTATAATCAATGCCTAAACCAAAATTTAAACAAATAGCACTAGCATGCCCAATATGCAAATAACCATTTGGCTCAGGTGGAAAACGAAAGCGAAGCGCCTTGCGATTTAAACCGTTTTTTAAATCTTCCTCTATAATTTGTTCTATAAAATTGAGCGACTTTTCTGTAGCAGACATAAAGTATAATAATTTTGGCAAAGATAGTTTAAAAAATCAAGGCATCCAATGGGGCTATAGGCACTTTATTGCTTAAAATTTCTTATCTTTGTCAAAAGAAAATAACATGGCTTATTATTAAATTTTAAAAAATGAAGACTTTAAAAAAGTAGATTGCTTTCTGATCATCTTTAATTATAATTCAGATGCGTTACCATAGGGCGCAACAACTACAAATAAAAAATAAAGACATGGGACATATCAAATTAGAAAATATCAGACTTTATGCGTATCATGGCTGCATGGCTGAGGAGGCCGTCATCGGCTCTAATTATCGGGTTGATTTAGATGTTAAAGCTGACTTAAGACATGCTGCTATTTCAGATGATCTCAAAGATACGGTTGACTACGTTTTGCTTAATAGAATAGTCTTTGAAGAAATGGCCATACGCTCAAAGCTTCTAGAACATGTTGGTCAGCGCATTATTAATCGCCTTTTTAATGAGGCAAAAGAAGTGTCATATATAAAAATTACCGTTTGTAAACTTAATCCACCAATAGATGGCGATGTGGAAAGTGTGCAAGTTATAATGGAAGACTATAGAACTTAAGTTGTTTAACTCCTAAAGCGTTTGAAACGCTTTAGGAGTTTGGAAAAAATCTTTAAGAATTTCTTTTTTGTTTAAAAAATAAATGTACCTTTGCATTCCTTAATTGGCATTGTGGCCGAGGGGCTAGGCACCGGTCTGCAAAACCGACTACAGCGGTTCGAATCCGCTCGATGCCTCCAAAACCTTCAAATTTTTTTTATTTGAAGGTTTTTTTTGTATATTAGCTAATTAATTTTAAATCTATTTCCAATGAAAAAATTTATTTTTGCCGTTATCCTTTTGTTTTCAGGTTTTTTGGGTTTTCAAGCACAGACTCTTGAATACAAAATTGTTACCAGTGTTGAGTCAATTGTTCCTGGAGGCATGGGTAGATCTCGTGTTATAGAAAACAACGAAACAAAAGAATTTTCACCTGTTATGGACACTGATGCAGGTAGACAAAAAGATAGTAAAAGTAGAAGTGAGAACAAGATTGAAAACTTTAAAGAAACTAATTTACTAAATTTTTATTCATTAGTTGGTATTAATTTTCAAAATATAGCAAGTAATGATTCTACATTATCTAGTATGTTAAATGCCTACACAAAAGAAGGTTGGGAGCTTGCTTTTGTAAATAGTGGTGTGGAAAGTGATGCTGGAGGACAAGACGGCAATGGCCTTTTTATTACCAGATTTGTTTTTAAAAGAATTAAAAAATAGCCTTTTAAAGTAAACGGCTGGTTCAACGGGGCTGGTTGAAATTTATAGCCCGCTAGGGTTGAAATGTTAAACTGTTTTTTTAAACATTTTAATGGCCTTTTAAATCGTCGCCTATATCCTGTCTGTAATTCATTTTATTAAAACTTATGTTTTTTATCGTTTCGTAAGACTTTTTTGCAGCTTCTGAAATACTTTGCCCAAAGGATGTAATGGCCAAAACCCTACCGCCATTGGTAACTGTTTTGTTGGTGCTGTTTTTTGTGCCTGCATGAAAAATTATGCTGTTTGATTGCGCATCTAATCCTGATATTTCGTAACCTTTTTCATAATCTTCAGGATATCCGCCAGAAACCAAAACCACTGTTAATGCACTTTCTGGATTGATATCTAACGCTATTTCATCTAATTTACCTTCGTCCATTTTTTTAAAAATATTCACCAAATCAGAGTGAATTCTCGGCAATACGACCTCGGTTTCTGGATCGCCCATGCGTACATTGTATTCGATGACAAAAGGTTCATTATTCACATTAATTAAACCAATAAAAACAAAGCCTATATAGGTCATTTGTCGTTTTTGCAAACCAGCAATAGTTGGTTTTACGATGCGCTCTTCAATTTTTTTATAGAGGAGTTCATCAATGAACGGAACTGGAGAAACTGCTCCCATGCCGCCAGTATTTAAACCTGTATCACCTTCTCCTATTCGTTTATAATCTTTGGCAAAAGGGAGAATTTTGTAATTTATTCCATCTGTTAGAACAAAGCAACTCATTTCAATACCGGAAAGGAATTCTTCAATAACCACTTTTTCACTCGCTGCGCCAAACTTTTTATTGGTCAACATGTCTTTTAATTCGCTTTTGGCTGCTTCTAAATCATTAAGAATAACAACCCCTTTTCCTGCTGCTAAACCATCTGCTTTCAAAACATAGGGTGCATTTAAAGACTCTAAAAAAGTATAACCGTCTGACAAACTACTTGCATCAAAACATTTATATTTTGCTGTAGGAATATTATTTTCTTCTAAAAATATTTTAGCAAAATCTTTACTGCCTTCCAGTTGAGCCGCTTCTTTTGATGGGCCAATAACGGCAATTTTTTTAAGTAAATCATCAGACTTGAAAAAATCGTAAATACCATGAACTAAAGGGTCTTCTGGGCCAACAACCACCATTTGAATGTCATTTTCTAACACCAACAATTTAATGCCTTCAAAATCTATCGCAGATAAATCCACACATGTTGCAATTTCACTGATTCCAGCATTGCCAGGTGCAACAAATAGTTTTTTACAAAGCGGACTTTGTTTAATTTTCCATGCAAAAGCATGCTCTCTACCGCCTGATCCGAGAATTAATATAGTCATGATTGTGGATTGTGGATTGATGAATAAGGTTTTAACATTAAATTTAAGAATTATTAAGGCGGTTTTTTACTGTTTTTACTGACGCAACGAAAATAGAAATTAATTGATTTGTTTCGTTTTTCAACTCTTGGATTTTATTGTAAGGAACATTTTTTAATATTTTTGACTCTTCAATTATTTCAAGCCAAAAAAGCGTTTCATCTGCTTCTTCTATAACGGTTTCCATTTTAGAAATAAAATCTTTATCACTCTTTGATCTACAAACTGCTCTATAATTTGCTCCTACAGATGTTGAAGATCTGACTATTTGTCCCTTCAAAGCCCAACCAACATTATTGTTTGGTAATATTTCAATAAAGTTAAGCATGTTTAAAACATACTTTTTTGTTCTTGTTTTTAATTCTTCTTTGTTCATCATTTTAATTTCCTCTTGCCAAGATCATCAATCAAAAATCATAATTCATCATTTCTTTGCTCTCGCCTTTTCGTTTCGTTCAATCTTATGACCAGGTCTTGTCCATTTTGGTTTTTCACCTAAAGGAAAAAACTGTGAATCTTCAGCTTCAACGGTTGTTGGTTGCATAATTTTAATGAATGGTTTTTGCGGATTTAAACCTAGTTTTCCAAACAAAGCCATGTCTTGATTAATGTCTGGATTAGGTGTCGTTAATAATTTATCTCCAGCAAAAATTGAATTCGCTCCAGCAAAAAAGCACAGCGTTTGTCCCTCTTCACTCATATTGGTTCTGCCTGCTGATAAACGTACCTGCGTTTCAGGCATGATAATACGCGTTGTTGCAACCATACGCACCATTTCCCAAATTTCAACAGGTTTTTGATCTTCAAGCGGCGTGCCTTCAACAGCTACTAAAGCATTAATTGGCACAGATTCTGGCTGTGGATTTAAAGTTGATAAAGCCACTAACATGCCTGCTCTATCTTCAATGGATTCACCCATGCCTATAATTCCTCCGCTACAAACGGTTACGTTGGTCTTGCGGACATTTTCTATGGTTTTTAGTCGGTCGTCAAATGCACGTGTTGAAATGATGTCATCATAGTAATCTTCCGAAGTGTCCAAGTTGTGATTGTAAGCATAAAGACCCGCTTCTGCCAAACGTTGGGCTTGATTTTCGGTAATCATCCCCAAGGTACAACAAACTTCCATATCTAGTTTATTGATCGTTCGCACCATTTCTAGCACTTGATCAAATTCTTCGCCATCTTTTACATTGCGCCATGCAGCACCCATACATACGCGCGATGATCCACTAGATTTAGCACGCAGGGCTTGCGCTTTGACTTGAGAAACCGACATCAAATCATTTGTTTCTATATCTGTATGATAGCGAGCAGCTTGTGGGCAATATCCACAATCTTCTGGGCAACCACCTGTTTTTATGGACAATAAAGTCGACACTTGTACCACATTTGGATCATGGTGTTGTCTATGTATAGTCGCTGCTTCATAAAGCAGTTCCATCATGGGTTTATTGTAAATGGCAATGATTTCTTCTTTTGACCAATTGTGGCGTGCTTGCATAGGATTGAATTTTGATGCTTCAAAAATACGAAACTTTTCCAATTTTTTCTAATTGGTCTTAAAATAAAAAAGCACCCCTTTCGAGGGTGCCTTCTTGGAAAATATAATTAATTAACTACTCAAAATCTGCATCAGTTACGCCTTCATTGATTAATATCTCTGAAAACTTAAATTCTAATTCCATACCTTGATTGATTATATAAATAAATGGTACTTTTAACCCTTTTACATCTCTATAATCTTTTAATTTATTAGTAACAAGCATTTTTTGTCCTTGTGCTTCAACTTCGTTTACTTCTTGGATTTTTAAGAATGATTTCGTGTCATAAAAATATTTCGTGTCGCCAGATTTAATAACATAGGCATCAACACCATCTACTGCCTCAATACCACTTAAAACTAAATCTTTGCTTTTTAACAAAACGGTTTCTGTAATTGGATATGCTTTTTCACTAGATTTTTTATATTCTTCTTCTTTCATATCCGATTTTTGACCTTGCTGCATCATGTATCCTTTTTCCGACGTTGCAACTTGCTTCATCACGGTCATGCCCATCATTTCCATGGTGTTTGACATTTTTCCTTGACCAACTTTCATCGTAGCACTTATCGGTGCTGGTGCGCCAGGAATATTAGCTGTACCTACCATTTTCATTGTTTTTGCAGCCTCAGCTTTGTCTTTACCGCCAATAGCTTTTAAGTAATTTTCTATAACTGATTGTGCGGTAACAGAAGCGTCTGCTTTTTTCTGTTCTGGTTTTTCGGTTTTATTACCAAATTGATCAAAATAGAAAATAGGAATTTTAGTTGCTTCTAATTTCTCTAATACTTCAGACCCTTTTGCGGCTACTACAATGCGCGCATTATCTGTCATGAAATATTTTTTAGCCACTCGCATCACATCTTCTTTAGTTACTTTTTCAAGATTTGCCAAATATTTTTCATAGAAATCTGCTGGTAAATCTTCCGTTTCTATTCTTAAAGCATAGTTAGATACTGTACGAGGTTTAGCAGATTCTCTGATAAAATCACCAGCAAAAGTAGCCTTGGCATTTTTTAAATCATCTTCTTTCACAAATTCTTTTCTTATTTTATTAATCTGGGTTAAAATTTCAACCACAGCGCTATCTACTGTTGCTTGCTTTAGCGATGCGCCAGCAGTGAATCGATTAATGTTTTTACTTGCGCCAACACGAGAACGCGCACCATAAGTCCAGCCTTTTACTTCTCTTAATGTTTTGTTTAAATAACTTTCAAAACTGCCGCCAACTATTTCGTTTGCAATCAATACAGGAAAATAATCAGGATCAGTCATTTTTAAATTAGTCAAATTCATTAATGCAACTTCTGCTTGAACCGCATGAGGCACATCAACAAAATTGATTTGCGTAAACAGAACGTTTTTTGGATCTGTGTAACTAATAACTGGTGCTGTTGCTTTTTTCCATAATTCAAATTGCTTTGTTACAACATTTTTAACATGTTCGTATTTCACATCTCCAATAATAACCAAATAGGCATTTCCCGGTACAAAAAATTTATTGTACGTTGTTTTAATATCTTCTAATGAAACTCCTTTATATCTGTCTATTGTTTCATATTCTCCGAAAGGGTGATTCGCACCATAGCTTAAGGCTAAGCTAACTCTACCAGCAATGGCAGGAACGCTTTTCTCACCTGATTTTAGACCTTCAATGGCTTTATCTCTTTCTTTGTCGAGTTCTTCTTGTGTAAAATTTGGCATTAAAGCAGCTTCACCAAGCATTTCCATTAAACGATCAAAATATTTAGATAAACCAGATGCATAAGCGCCTCCAGCATTAAGTTCTAAAAAAGCACCCATAAAATCTACTTCTGCTTCAAAAGCATTTTTTGCGGTTTTTGTGGATCCTTTGCCTAATAAAGAACCCATTAATCCAGAAACGCCTTTTTTGTCCCCTTCAGCAAAAGGCTCATTATCAATAGTTAGCTGCGCGCTAAATCTTGGTAATTTGTTGTCTTCCACCACCATTACTTTTAAGCCGTTTGGTAAAGTAAAAGTTTGAGGTTTGCCAAGGTTTACTTTTGGAGCCGGACCTGGCTTTGGCATTTGGTTTTTATCAAATTTTTGTGCGAAAGTCCCTGCTGAAAGAATCAGCAAAAAGGCTAACACAATAGGTTGTAATTTTCTCATTTTAATTCAAATTAAAAATTAGTTTTTAGACTTTTTAGATTTTTTATCTCTCGCTTTTCCATCTTCATTCTGCTTTTTCCATTTGGCTAGTTCTTCAGCGTTTTCAATAATTTTATAGGTTACGCCTTTTTCTGGATTTGCAGGAATTTCGTCCACTTTACCCCTTTTAGGGTCTTTGTTTACATAAACAACTTTACCAGGAAGGTCTTCTGCAACAATTGGCTTAGGCTCTTCTTTTGCTTTTTCAACAAAATCCTTTGGTGTGTATTTTAAATTTAAACGTGTATTCGTTTGTAAATACTTTCTGGCTGCATTTCTAATGTCTTCACGAGTAATCGCTCTATATTCGTCTAATTCTGTGTTGATTTTATTAGCATCACCATAAACTGTATAATAGTTAGCCAAGGAATTTCCTATCCCTTCTGCCGATGAATTGCTGTCAACAAATTGTGTTTCTTTTTGATTCATCAATTTTTGAAAATCTTTTTCAGAAATTAAATCATTTTGAAGTTTGGCAACTTCTTCATCAATTTCTCTTGTTAAATCATCCATTGTAAAACCTTGCATTGGTAAACCATATAAGATATACATGCCGCTTTCTTTTAAAGCAAAACTAACAGCACCTACTTGTAGCGCCATTTTCTTTTCGTCTACAAGTTTCTTATAAAGAATTGAACTTTTTCCATCACTTAATACAGAAGATAATAGGTCTAAGGCTTTTGACTCCTTAGTAGTTGTTGGTAAAGTTCTATAGGCTAATATTTGCATAGGTAACTGAACGTTTGGGTCTTCAAAGGTGGCGCTAATTGGCGAAGTAATTGGCTGCACATTTATAGCATTACGTGTAATGGCTTTACCTGAAGGAATATCATTAAAGTATTCTTTGATCCAATTTTTAGCTTCCGCTTTGTCAAAGTCGCCAGCTACTACAAGTACTGCATTATTTGGCTTGTAATAAGTGTTGTGAAAATCAATGAAATCTTGAAGCGTTGCATTGTCTAGGTCTTCTATAGAACCAATTACTGAGTGGCTATAACCTGTGTTTGGAAATAAGTTTTTAGTAACTTCTGAAACAATATTACCATATGGTCTATTGTCTTGCGTTTGTCTGCGTTCTTCTTTAATTACACCATTTTGCGTGTCAACACCAATTTGATTAATCACTGGGTGACGCATACGCTCAGATTCCATCCAAAGCCCCATTTGTAAATTGTTTGAAGGGAAGATTTCAAAATAAGTGGTTACATCATAACTGGTATACGCATTATTTCTACCTCCTTTTGAAGTGACCATTTTAAACCACTCACCTCTATCAATGTTTTTGGTGCCTTCAAATAGTAAATGTTCAAAAAAGTGTGCAAAACCTGTTTTGTTTTTTGGGTCGTCTTTTGAACCCACATTATACATAACTTCTACCTTAACTAAAGGTGCGCTTTTGTCTTCATGTAAAATTACATGCAGGCCATTCTCTAGCTTGTACTCTTCAAAAGCAATTTTTTGTGCGTGAGTTGCTACAAAAATTGAAGACGTAAAAGCAAAAATTAACGATAGTCTTTTCATGATTGTTGTTTAAATTAATAATTTTATAATTGGTCTAAAATATCTATAAATGTTACAAAACTAAGTAAAAAATATTTCCAAGTTTTTTTTATAACATAATATTAATAAAAAATTCCTCAAAAACAGGAGGTTAATGAGGAATTAGTTTTCTTTAAGAAATAAAACATTAATATCTGTAATACTCTGGTTTGTAAGGTCCTTGGACCTCAACACCAATATATTTTGCTTGCTCTTCATTTAGTGTTTCAAGCTCTACACCTATTTTTTCTAAATGTAAGCGTGCCACTTTTTCATCTAAATATTTAGGCAACATATAAACCTTGTTTTCATAAGCAGCCGCATTAGTCCATAATTCAATTTGTGCCAGCGTTTGGTTTGTAAAAGAATTACTCATTACAAAACTTGGGTGTCCTGTTGCACAACCTAAATTCACTAAACGCCCTTCAGCTAAGATGATTATTTCCTTGCCGTTCACTGTATAAATATCAACTTGTGGTTTAACTTCAGTTTTACTCTGACCAAAATTATTATTTAACCAAGCCATATCTATTTCATTGTCAAAATGACCAATGTTGCATACAATAGTTTTGTCTTTCATTTTTTCAAAATGACGACCAACCACTATATCTTTATTGCCCGTTGTTGTAATTACAATATCTGCATTGCCAACAAGTGAATCAAGTTTTTTTACTTCAAAACCATCCATGGCGGCTTGTAATGCACAAATTGGATCAATTTCCGTTACAAATACAATAGAACCTGCGCCTCTAAACGAAGCAGCAGTACCTTTACCTACGTCGCCATAACCGCAAACAACAACTCTCTTGCCCGCAAGCATAACATCAGTTGCTCTTCTAACCGCATCAACTGCAGATTCTTTACAACCATACTTATTGTCAAATTTTGACTTGGTTACAGAGTCGTTTACATTGATGGCTGGAATGTGTAAAGTTCCGTTTTCCATTCTTTCATAAAGCCTATGAACACCTGTGGTTGTTTCTTCTGATAAACCCTTGATTTCTTCAATTAGTTCCGGAAATCTGTCAAAGACCATGTTGGTTAAATCGCCACCATCATCAAGAATCATATTCAAAGGCTTGCGATCTTCGCCAAAAAACAAAGTTTGTTCAATACACCAATCAAATTCTTCCTCATTCATACCTTTCCAAGCATAGACAGGAATACCGGCGGCAGCAATAGCAGCAGCAGCGTGATCTTGTGTTGAGAAAATATTACATGAACTCCAAGTAACTTCTGCGCCTAATTCAACTAACGTTTCTATTAAAACAGCCGTTTGAATGGTCATGTGTAAACAGCCTGCAATTCTTGCACCTTTCAATATTTTTGAAGGACCGTACTCTGCACGAAGAGCCATTAATCCCGGCATTTCAGCTTCTGCTAGTTTAATCTCTTTTCTGCCCCATTCGGCTAAGGTGATGTCTTTAACTTTGAAAGGAACATAAGTGGTTGTTTGTGTGATCATTGTAAAAAAATTTTTGCAAATCTACGTTAAAACATTTAAAGTTCAATGGGTTATTAAAAATTTATGATTTGTTTAAAACAAGTTTTTTTAAAGCATCTTGCCAATTCAATATATTTAATTTAAAGGTGCTTTCAATTTTAGAAACGTTAAGCAAACTAAACGCAGGTCGTTTAGCAGGTGTAGGATAGGCGGCGGTTGGGATTGGATTAACTTTTATTTGAACATTATTGCGCTTAAATATTTCAATAGCAAATTCATACCATGAACAACTACCCTTTTGCGTATAATGATAAAGACCATAGTTGTTAAAATCTTGCTTATCATTTAAAAAAGACACTATTTTAAAAAGCGCAATCGCTAATTCATATGCGTTAGTAGGTGAGCCTATTTGATCACTGACAATGTTTAATTCTGGTTTGACTTTTGCAAGATTTAACATTGATAGGTAAAAGTTTTTTCCAACGTCTGAATATACCCAAGAGGTTCTAACAATAAGGTGCTTGTGCCAATGATTTGCAAGGCTTATTTCACCTAATAATTTTGTTTTACCATAAACACTGATGGGATTCGTTTGATCACTTTCCGTATAGGCACTAGATTGACTGCCATCAAAGACATAATCTGTTGAAACATGAATTAATGTTGTTTCATATGCTTTTGAAACTTTTGCTAAGTTTTCAACGCCTATATGATTGACCAAATCTGCTTGCTCGGTTTCTGATTCTGCTAAATCAACTGCTGTATAGGCTGCTGTATTTATGCAAAAAGTTGGTTTATATGTACTAAATGCCTCTTGACAGCTTTCAAATTTTGTAATATCTAGAGCCTTTGAATCTAAAAAAATCAAATTTAAATGCGGAAATTTATCTTCATAATATTGAAGACATTTTCCAAGTTGTCCATTTGCCCCGGTTACAAGTACATTCATACTTTTTTAGCGTTTTCAAATGATGGTAAGTTTATGTCTTTTTCTGAAACTAGGAAATCAAAATCATATTTACCCCAATTTATGTTTAATTTTGGATCATTATAAATAATTCCACCTTCACTCTCCTTGTTGTAAAAGTTATCACATTTGTAAGAAAAAACAGCTATTTCTGAAAGCACTAAAAAACCATGAGCAAAACCCCTTGGAACAAATACTTGGTGCTGATTTTCTTCTGTTATTAAAAAAGTTTCATGTTTGCCAAAAGAAGGCGAATTAGGCCTTAAATCAACCGCAACATCAAGTACTTGACCAATGACCACTCGTACTAACTTAGCTTGCGCAAATTCACCTGTTTGATAGTGTAAACCTCTTAATACGCCTTTAGTTGACAAAGACTGATTGTCTTGCAAAAAATTGACTGATTGACCAATGCCATCATTAAATTTTTTTTGATGAAAGCTTTCTAGAAAATAGCCTCTTTCATCTCTAATAATGTTTGGTTTGATTAAAAAACAGTCTTTTAGTTTGGTTTCTTCAAAAATCATTTTAGGCAGATAATTTGGCTTTATTTTTTAGATAAAAATTCTTGGAAAATGAAACTATCGCAAATAAAAGAACAAACAATATTGGTAAGAAAAACTTCATTTTACCATTTAACCCCTTGGTGTCTTTGATGTTTAAAATAACTGAGTAATCTTTAACCAAAACATGATCACTCAATTTGCTTATTTTTGATTGATTGTTTTCGTAAATATATTTGTCTTTTAATTCGATGAGTTGATCTAAGGGTACGTTTTCTCCGCTAATTGACAATGAACCAGAAACCGTTTGCCCTGTCCCATACTTTTTTAAAACGTCATCTATTTGTTTGATAATTGTGTCATTTTGTCTAATTTTATATTCTAAATTTTCTTGCGATTGGACGCGAATTTTATTTAAAAAAACATCATCATTTAGAAATTCTAAATAGGGTTTTACTATTTCTTTTTCTGTAATCATTTCGCTTGAAGAAAATAAAAGTCTATGTCTGCTATAGTTTTTACTCGTTACTTCTTCATCAATAATTTTTTTAATACTGCCGTCTTCCGCCATCAGTTTAAGAAATTCGAAACTTTTTTCATCATATCTAATAAAGCCATAAATATCATTAATAGGTTCTAATTTAAAATTTCCGATTTTTTTTCTTTTTTTTAATTGGTATTTTTTTTCTAGAACATTATTTTTATCGACCGTTTTAAGTGAGTTAAATTGATCGTTTTTGGTGTAAAGGTAATCAACAACACCATAATTTGGGAGCAAAACCAATTCGTGCTTGTAGGTTGGCCTTGAATCTATGAAAAAGCCTAAAGCTGCTCCTAAAACAAACAATAAAGCCAATAAAAGTTTGTTTTTCAAAACAAATTTGATGGCATTAAAAAAAATGCCTTGAACACCCTCATTGATGTTTGAAAAGACTTTTCCTAAATCAATTTCTTGATTGTCTGCATTTTGGTTACTCATTTTGCTTGTAGTTTATCAGTTGTGTTAAATATTTGTTCTAATATTCTTAGGGTTATCAAATAGGTTGGTTTGACACCTGTTGTGCCTAATCCGCCTGAAGCTAAAGTACTACCTGTTTCTAACGGATTGTCAGAGGCATAATAGGCATAACGGACTTTTACGTTTTTTGGTATGCTTTTTCTAATCATTGATGCGGACTGAATAGCTTTTTGATAATAAGCACCTTCCATTTCTAGTCCAATGACTTGCCAAGTAGATAAATGAAAAAACTTTAACAAATCTTTGTTTTGAAGCGAGGTTCCTAAAACAGTAACCATTGGCCCATCAAAAACAGGAATGCCAAATCCTTCAAAATCTTTTTTTGTTAATTGATTGGTGAAAGGATAGTTGTCTGCTGTGCCTTCATTGATGTGCGCATTAGGTATCATGATGTCTCCTTTTTCTCCGCATAAAATACCTGCTTTACCCATTATGGCTAAAGATTCTACTTTAAGGAAAATCTTTTTATTACCTATACGATAAGGCTTAAGTAACTCATCTATGGTTTCATAAGCTTGCTCACCAAAAGCATAATCCATGACTATGAGTACAGGTTTTTTTCCTTTAAATGAAGCGGTGTCAAAAATTGTTTTGGAAAAATCCATTTTTTCAGTGTCAAAAATCTGCACATCAATGTTTGTACCTGATTGATCTGGGAGCGCAATCATGCCGTTTTTTAAAGCAAATGATTCCACCTTTTTTCGTAAGTCTTTATGGCCTGATTGACTTAAATCTTCATAAACAGCAAAGACCTCTTTATCTTTATATGACTTGCCTAAAACTGGTTCAGCAAAAATAGAGTTCATCACAGAATGCATGTTGGCGCTTATAATGTGAATAGGCCTACCCATTAAATTGTTTTTAAACAAAACGTCTTTTATTTGATTTGCCCATATTTCGCCATGAATATGATGACCGAGTCTTTCTCTTAATATCGGACTAAAAGTAATGGTTCTTTTGTTATTATGAACCACCTCATCTATGGCTAATTTACCCAACCAATAAACAACAGATAAAAATCTATCTGGGTTTTCTGGCGAAGCAAAACTAGCATAAACTTCTTTAATTTCAGCAAAGGTTCGTCCCAAAATACTGGTGCATCTTGAAATGGCCTTTTCTTTTTCAATTTCAGTTAAAACCGTTTTGTTTTCGATAAGCTCTTTAATTTTTAACCAATCACGAGATAAAATGTGCTCATTTTCATCAAACAACACTTTGTTTTTTATTTTGTGTGATTCTATGAATATAAAGGTCAAATGCGTTAAAATATCATAAATATCTGACCGACCACGTGTGATTTCTACATTCATTTGTTCATCGTCAATGCGATAACAATTTCTTTTTCTTTTTGGTGGAACAATCGCTTTAAAATGAGATTTTGAATAGCCTTCATCCGAAGTTAAATTGATGTATCTGCATTCTTCTATACCAATAGGCAACCTTTCTATCACATAAAGCAAACCGTTCAATTCTAGCTTTTCTTCTGCAATGGTACCATATATTTCAGGTCTTAATTCTAATAAAGCTTCTCGCAAAGATTCACCAGATACACCCATAGGTTTATAAAAACCTCTATTGAAAAGGTGCCGCATAGTCACATATAATCTTTCAATGGCTTGAGAAGAAATTTGTGCTCGTGAGCGAGAAATATTCTTAAGGTCTATCATATAAGTCAATTGGCCTGCAAAAATATGAAATTTTTTGGTATTTATATAAAAAAACCGCTTACCTTTGCTTCATTAAATTCATTACCTTATGACAACTTTATTTTTTATTCCATTATTTACTCAGATTGGTTGGGGCTGGGTCGTTATTGCTGTTGTCGTTTTATTGATGTTTGGTGGTAAAAAAATTCCCGAACTGATGAAAGGTCTTGGTGGCGGCGTTAAAGAATTTAAGAAAGCCATGAAAGACGAAGAAAACGATAAGAAAATAGAAAAAGAGTAAGTGATTACTCTTTTTTTATACAATCAGGGTTAACTGCACCCTTTTCCTTACCTCATCAACTTCTAAAACCTTCACTTGCACTTGTTGTTGGATTTTGACCACTTCATTCACGTCTGATACATAACCTGCTTTGAGTTGAGAAATGTGAACTAAACCACTTTCTTTAATACCTAAATCAACAAAACAACCAAAAGCCGTAATGTTATTGACGATACCTGGTAAAATCATGCCGGTTCTTAAATCAGCAAGGGTTCTCACATTGGGATCAAATTCAAAAACTTTGGTGGCTTTTCTCGGGTCTAAACCTGGTTTTTCCAATTCTTTTAAAATGTCTTTAATACCTAAAACACCGACTGTTTCATTGGCATAAACATCTGGTTGAATGCTTTTTATTTTTTCCTTATTGCCGATTAATTCATCAACAGAAAGCTTAAGGTCTTTGGCCATTTTTTCAACAATGGGATAAGCTTCTGGATGCACTGCCGAATTATCTAGTGGGTTTTTTCCGTCTTTTATTCTTATAAAAGCAGCGGCTTGTTGATAGGCTTTATCGCCTAATCGCGGGACTTTCTTCAATTGCTTTCTGTCTTGAAAAGCGCCATTTTCTGAGCGATATTTCACGATGTTTTCAGCCATTTTTTCGCCTATACCACTCACATAACTCAACAAAGATTTACTCGCCGTGTTGATATTTATCCCTACTGAATTTACACAACGCATCACCACCGTATCAAGCTCTGCTTTTAGTTTAGTTTGATCCACATCATGTTGATATTGACCAACACCTATTGATTTGGGGTCTATTTTTACAAGTTCTGCCAGCGGATCTGCCAGGCGTCTGCCGATGGAAACTGCTCCTCGAACGGTAACGTCATAATTTGAAAATTCTTCTCTGGCTATCGTGCTCGCCGAGTAAACCGATGCGCCTGCTTCTGAAACAATAAAAACTTGTGGCGGTTTATCAAAAGAAATTTTTTTGATAAAATGCTCCGTTTCTCTACTTGCTGTGCCATTGCCAATAGAAATGGCGTCAATTTTATAGGCATTAACCACCGAACGAATTTTTTTCATGGCCATAACGGTATCGTTTTGTGGGGCGTGTGGGTAAATGTTTTCGTTGTGTAGCAAGTCGCCCTTTTCGTCTAAACAAACCACTTTACAACCACTTTTAAAACCTGGGTCAATGGCTAAGATGCGTTTTTCGCCCAAAGGTGGCGCCAATAACAACTGACTTAAATTGCTAGCAAAAACATCTATGGCTTTGATGTCGGCTTTAGCTTTGGCTTCTTGCAAGGCTTCATTTGAAATGGCTGGTTCAAGCAACCGCTTGTAACTGTCTTTAATCGCCAATTGCAAATGAGGCGTACAATCATTTTTCTTTTTAATGATGTTATTTTCGATGAATTCTATTGCTTCATCTTTGTCAATGGACACATTGAGTTTCACAAAACCTTCCGCTTCAGCACGCAACATGGCTAATAGTCGGTGAGACGGCGCTTTTGCCAAAGGTTCGGCCCAATCAAAATACTGTGAAACCTTTTGAGCGGCTTCATCTGCGGTTTTGGTCTTGACCACTTTGGTTGTTATTTCGGCTTGCCGTTGAAACTTCCGTCTTAGATTTTGACGAATAAAAAGATTTTCATTGAGCCATTCAGCGATGATATCTCTCGCGCCTTGCAAGGCTTCGTCTTCATTTTTTACTTTTTCATTCAAATATTTTGAAGCCAAAAATTCCACATCATCATGGTTTTGAGACATGATGATTTTTGCCAAAGGTTCTAAACCATTTTCTCGTGCCACATCGGCTTTGGTTTTCTTTTTGCGTTTGTAAGGAAAATACAAATCTTCTATTTCTTGCAAATCAAAAGATTTCTCAATTTTACTTTTGAGCTCGGGCGTAAGTTTATCTTGCTCTTCAATAGCCGACAACACACTTTCTTTGCGCTTGACAATCTCTTCAAATTGTTTGTTGAGTTTGGCTACTTGCTCTATTTGCACCTCATCTAAATTACCCGTTCGGTCTTTGCGATAGCGGGAAATGAAGGGAATTGTGCAGTCTTCGTTGAGCAGATTAACACAACTTTCGATGCTTTTGGCGTTGATTTGGGTATGGGATTGGATGTATTGGGTGTTGGTCATTTTGGGTTTTAAAATTTATCTGTTTTAATAAAAAAAACTTCTACTTAATTCAACTTAAATTTAATATCCTTTTCGCTTAAATGTTCTAATAATTCGCTGGTGATATTGACTTTAACTTTTCTGCTAGCCATAGAAACCTTATTCACCACTTCAAGATTTAAAGACAGCTGAATATCCATGGCTTGTTCTCCACTAGTTTCTATGTCATCATAATTATCATCATTGATTATTTCATCATCGGTTTCAACAGCTGTTGATTTTGAAAGAGGCACGAACGTTTCTACTTTGGTTTCTTTAAGTTCTAAAACATCAATAGTTAGGGGGTGATTACCACTATGATTTTTAAAAATATTATGGAGTTGGTTGATTAATTTTGGCTTTAAATCAAACACATTTAATTCTAAAGTGAGCTTTTTGGCGAACTCTTTAAACACATCTTGCAAAGATTGTACGTGTAAAAATTGTATTCGTGGATCAGATTTTTTGCCTGTTTCTCTATTGACATAACCTTCTTTGACCATCACTTTAGCAAAAATAAAATTACTTTGAACAAAAAGGTGTCTAAATTTTAAATAATCATCTCCAAAAATTTTAAATTCAAAAGATTCATCAAATCCTTCAACGGCAAAGATCCCCCAAAGTTTACCATTGTTTGATACTTTATGCTGTGAACTAGTGACGATTCCTCCAAAAGATAACTGCCTATTTATTTGACTATTTAAATCTTGGAAATCTGATAACTTGGCATTACAAAAATATTTGATTTCATTTCTAAAATCATCTAACGGATGGCCTGATATATAAATACCCACCACTTCTTTTTCTTTAGCTAATTTTTCCATGGTTGCCCATTCCTCACAAGGCGGAATTTGTGGTTCTGGTATCTGCACATCGCTAGATTCGCCAAATAAACTAACTTGTGAACTGTTTTCATTGTCTTGAAATCGCACGCCATATTTGATGGCTTTTTCTAAAAATGTGCCGCCATCACCATCTTGAAAAAAGTATTGTGCCCGATGTGTTTCTTGAAAACAATCAAAACCGCCTGCTAAAGCTAAATTTTCAAAGGCTTTTTTGTTAGCCGCCCTCAAATCTATGCGTTTGGCTAAATCAAAAATGGATTTATAATTTCCTTTTTTGCGCTGTTCAACAATAGTATTTACAGCGCCTTCGCCAACACCTTTAATCGCGCCAATACCAAAACGAATGGCTCCATTATCATTAACCGTGAATTTATAATAAGATTCGTTGACATCAGGACCGTAAACAGGAAGCCCCATGCGTTTACATTCCTCCATAAAGAAGGTTACTTGCTTGATGTCGTTCATGTTGTTAGATAGCACAGCCGCCATATATTCAGCTGGATAATGGGCTTTTAGATAAGCCGTTTGATAACCTATCCAAGCATAACAAGTAGAATGTGATTTATTGAAAGCATAACTAGCAAAAGCCTCCCAGTCTTTCCAAATTTTTTCTAATTTACTGGCGTCATGACCTTTTTTAGCCGCTTCTTCAATAAACTTAGGTTTCATTTTATCTAAGGTTGGGCGATCCTTTTTACCCATGGCTTTACGCAAAACGTCGGCATCGCCTTTAGAAAAACCTGCTAGTTTTTGAGACAACAACATCACTTGTTCTTGATAAACTGTGATGCCATAAGTTTCTCCTAAATATTCTTCGCAAGCGTCAAGATCGTAGGTAATTTCTTCCAAACCATTTTTCCTTTTTACAAACGATGGAATATATTCTAATGGGCCAGGTCTATAAAGCGCATTCATGGCGATTAAATCACCAAAAACTGTCGGTTTCAAGTCTTTGAGATACTTTTGCATGCCAACAGATTCATACTGAAAAATACCCACGGTTTCGCCTCTCTGAAAAAGTTCATAGGTTTTTAAATCATCAATAGGAAATTTATCCGGGTCGATGTCTTTACCCTGGCGGTATTTAACCAGTTTAACTGTGTCTTTAATTAGTGTTAAGGTTTTTAACCCTAAGAAGTCCATTTTTAATAAACCAGCACTTTCCACAACGGCATTATCAAATTGGGTAACCGCTAATTCAGAATCTTTCGCATTGGAAATAGGTACAAAATTGGTAATATCTTCAGGCGTGATGATGACACCGCATGCATGAACGCCAGTATTTCGGAGTGAACCTTCTAATAATTTGGCTTGGTGCAAAGTGGTTGAAGACAAATCATTTTGATTAGCCATGTCGATTAATTCAGATATGCGTTCAAATTCATCTGAGCGAACCGCTTTTTTAACCTCTTGAATAGGTTCTGAAAAAAATCGGCTTAAATTCCATTTTGCAGGCATCATGTTGGGAATCAACTTAGCTATTTTATCTGCCTCAAAAAGTGGTAAATCTAACACCCTAGCGGTATCTCTAATGGCTGATTTTGTAGCCATTTTGCCATAAGTTATGATTTGAGCCACTTGACTTTTGCCGTATTTATCAATCACATATTGCATGACTTTTGAACGACCTTCATCGTCAAAATCAATATCAATATCGGGCATCGACACGCGGTCTGGATTGAGGAAACGCTCAAAAAGCAGGTCGTATTTAATCGGGTCAATATTGGTTATCCAAAGGCAATAAGCTACAACTGAACCTGCTGCTGAGCCGCGTCCAGGGCCAACAGAAACGCCCATTTTTCTGGCTTCTGCAATAAAATCTTGCACAATAAGAAAGTAACCCGGATAACCTGTTTTTTCAATGGTGAGCAGTTCAAAATCTATGCGCTCTTTTAAATCAGCACTGATATCACCATAGCGCTTTTTGGCGCCTTCATAAGTGATGTGTTTAAGAAAGGCATTCTCCCCTCTTTTACCAGCATCGGCTTCATCTTCTTGGCTCAAAAATTCATTTGGAATAACAAATTTTGGCAAAAGCACGTTTCTTGATAAATCAAAAGTTTCAACTTTATCAACTATTTCTTGTGTATTGACAATCGCTTCAGGCAAGTCTTTAAAAATCGCTTTCATTTCGTCGGGCGACTTGAAATAATAGTCTTGGTTTTGAAAACCGTAGCGATAACCTCTGCCTCGACCTATAGGGGTGGCTTGCTTTTCACCATCTCTTACGCAAAGTAAAATATCATGTGCATTGGCTTCTTCTTTATTGAGATAAAACACATTGTTTGTGGCAATCAATTTAACACCATGCTTTTTTGCCAAAGGAATCAAAGCTTCGTTGACCCGCTTTTCATCTTCTTGTTGATGACGACAAATTTCTATATAAAAATCCTCTTGAAAATGGTCTTTCCACCACAATAATTTATCCTCAGCTTGCTTTTCACCCACATTTAATAAGAGATTTGGCACTTCGCCGCCTAGCCCACCTGATAAAACGATGAGATCTTCTTTAAACTCTAAAAGTAGATTTTTATCAATGCGAGGTACATAATAAAAACCTTGGGTGTGTGCTTTTGAAACCAACTTCACCAAATTATGATACCCTTTTTTAGTTTTAGCTAAAAACACGATGGGATAGCCATTGTCTTTGTTTGATTTGTCTAAATGATTTTCGCAAACGTTAAGTTCGCAGCCAACAATAGGTTTCAAATGTTTGGGTTCTATGGCTTCAATACCTTCTTCAATAGCCTTTTTATAATCTGCATCAAGCTTTTTATTATAAGCTAAAACACCACTCACAAACTGAAAAGCACCCATCAAATTTCCCATATCGGTTAAGGCCACAGCTGGCATAGCATATTTAGCCGCCTCGCTAATGAGTTTATTGATTGGTATGGTTGATTGAAGAACAGAAAATTGCGTGTGATTATGTAAGTGTGAATAATTTACATCGCTCAGTGATTCTACAATTGTTGGTTGCTCAACAATATTGATGTCTTTAACCGCTTTTTGCCTTAATTTTTGAGAAGCTTCTTTTAAATTGTTATGATTTAAACCAATGGGTTGAATTGGTTTTGGATTATGGGTCTTGAATTGAACCAAATAATCATCTGCAGCATGGAGTTCTTTAACAGAAAAAACGCCTTGGCGCACGAGTTCAAAGAAACATCGTGTGGTGGCTTCAACGTCGGCGGTGGCATTGTGGGCTTCTTCAAACTTTTGATTAAACAAAAAAACATGAAGTTCGGAAAGTGTAGGCAATTTATATCTGCCACCTCTGCCGCCTGGCAACTTGAGCATATCGGCGGTAGTTTCCGTGCAAGTGTCTAAAACCGCCATTTTTGCTAACGGTGATTCAATCCCCATTCTATAAAATTCGCAGCCTATGATGTTGATATCAAATCCAACATTTTGTCCTACCACAAATTTTGCTTGTTTTAAAGCGTCATTAAATTTTATTAAAATATCTTGCAAGTCGACCCCATCTTGCAGCGCCAATTCTGTAGAAATGCCATGTACTTTTTCCGCATCATAGGGAATATTAAAACCTGCTGGTTTGATGAGATAATCTTGATGCTCCACGAGTTGTCCCAAGTCGTCATGTAGCTGCCACGCCATCTGAATGGCTCTTGGCCAATTATCAATATCAGTGATTGGTGCGCCCCATTTTTTGGGCAAACCTGTGGTTTCTGTATCAAAAATTAAGTACATCTGGCGTGAAAATTTTGAATGGTAAAGATAGGGAGAATGGCGGAAAGTTAGGAGAGGAATTTATTAACAATACTATTAAATCGTCATAATTTTAATCCTTCGGTAATTAAAGTTTTACTCACAATCCCACTTAAAATTAGAAGCAGGCTTATACATCTCCGGTCGATATTCATAATGCCACCATTCTGATAAAATATGGCTAAAATTGTGCGCATTTAAAGTTTCTCTTAACAATTTTCTGTTTTCTAGGGCTTCTTTCGATAGTTTGGTATAGGTGTGATGGGCTTCTTTGCCGAAAAAATCAAAGGCAGTGCCCATGTCAACATTTTTGCCATTTTTATCAATGAGGGTTAAATCAACGGCTGCGCCACGGTTGTGTTTTGAGCCCTTTTTTGGATTGGCTACATAATGCGTGCCCGGCATAATAGCCCACATTTTTTTTTGAACATCTAAGGGTCGGTAACAATCGTAAATTAAAATTTTATAACCTATTTCATTAAAGGCTTTGTTGGCTTTGATAAGAGCTAATGCCGTTTCTTTTCTTAAGTAACATTCTGGGCAATCATATACCGGTTGTCTGAGAAAATTATCTGATGTGGCATATTTAATATCATAAACAAAGTCGTTTGATAAGTCTTTTAAGTTCACAAATTCATCAGTAAAATAACCCGCCTCTTGCTTTTTTAATAAAGAGTCATTGACCACTGCAGATGATTCCTGATGTAAAGGTATTTTGGGTTTTGACCAATCGATGTTGGTCGTGTCAGAAAGGCTAAGGTTTTCCTGTTTAACTTCGACCGTGTTTTCATTATTATCCTTTTTATCTAATGGCGTGTTGGTATTGTCTTTTTTACAAGAAAAAATAACAAGAAAAAATAACAGGAAAAGATACCTCATAACCATGTTTTTTAATCTTGAACAATGAACTCTTTTGGGTCTGCTTTTTGGAATTCGGGTTGAATATTTACATGATTGATTCCGAATTTTTTGAATAACAATTTTTCAATTTCGAGTAACAAATCGTTAAATTCACTCATGCTAATATCTTTTTCACAATCTAAATGCGCTTCTAAGTGCAACTCATCTTCATTGAGATACCATACATGAATATGGTGTAATTTTCCAACACCATTTATTTGATGCACTTCTCTTACAATTTCTTTAATATCAATTTGATCTGGCGTAAATAACATCAAAAATTTAGTTGATTTTTTTACCAAATCATAACTGATGTAAATAAGATACAGCGCAATTAATATGGTCAAAACGCCATCAACCCAATATATTTCATAAAATTTCATTAAAAGTCCACCTACCAAAACACCGACAGAGGCTAACATATCCGTTATTAAATGGTAGTAGGCTGAGCGCATGTTCAAATTGTTATCTGCATCATTTTTTAGTAAAAAAACAGATAATCCATTAAAAGCAATACCTAAAGTTGATAACCAAATAACAATGGATGCGTCTATCGGCTCTGGGTGATAAAACTTTTTAATGGCTTCATAAATGAGAAAAAATCCTAACACTAAAAGTGAAATACCATTAACAAAAGCCGCTAAAATTTCTGATCTTTTATAGCCAAAGGTATGGTTAATTGACGCTTTTCTTTTAGATAATCGATGGGCAACATAAGAAAAAACGAGTGAAATGACATCTGTAAAATTATGTAAAGCATCAGAAATGAGCGCTAAACTACCTGAAATAAAACCACCAATAATTTGCGCCAAAGTAATCGCTAAATTCAAAAAAATAGTGATGACTAGATTTTGACTGTTAACTTTGGTTTTTGAAATGATGGATGGGTTAGACATAATTAATTTTTATCTATGTCATTTAGAATTTAAACACAAGAAATTTTATTCACACGATTCGCGTGTCGGCCGCCTTCAAAATTTGTGTTTAAAAAGACTTTAACCATTTCAACGGCTTGTTCTATTGAGGTAAACCTCGCTGGTATACTGATGATGTTTGCATCATTATGTAAACGCGCGAGTTCTGCGATCTCCTTTGTCCAACACAAAGCTGCTCTAATATTTTGATGCTTATTAACGGTCATGGCAATACCGTTGCCAGAGCCACAAATCACGATGCCTAAATCTGCTTTTTTACTTACCACATCAAGAGCTACTGCATGACCAAAATCTGGATAATCAACGCTCTCAAAAGTATCTGTGCCATGATTGAAAACCTGATAACCACTTTCTTCTAAAAAATTTACTATAGCTTTTTTGTATGCAGGACCCGAATGATCGTTACCGATGGAAATTGTCATGATGTTTTAGTTTGAGACAAAGGTAAAGATTTTTTTGGAAATTTTTAAATAGTTTGTAATCATCATTTAGTTATCTTTATCCCATGCAAAAACCTTTCGATTTTATCATCCTTGGTTCAGGTTTATCAGGCTTAATGCTGGCTCACAAGATGAGTAAAGACCCTTGGTTTTATGAAAAGAGAATAGCAATTATTGACCAAGCCATCAAAAACCAAAACGATCGTACCTGGTGTTTTTGGGCTTTACCTCAACATGATTATGCTGATATCGTATCAAAACAATGGTCGCATGCGGTTGTAGCTAATCATCAGTTTAAAAAATCATTTGACTTAAACCCCTATACCTATCAAATGATAAGAAGTCAAGATTTTTATTTAAAAATTTTGACTGAACTTCAGCTAAAAAACAATTTTTTTTTCATAACAGATGAAATTTTAACCGTTAAAGCTATTGCTAACATAGTAACTCTTAATGGAAAAAATAATGTCTACGAAGGATATAAACTTTTTAACTCAACGTTAGATATAAAGCCTTTATTTTCACAAAAAAAATATGCATACCTCAAACAGCATTTTGTAGGTTGGTTTATAAAAACCGCAAATGATTGTTTTAACGAGCATGAAGTACATTTTATGAATTTTGATATCCCGCAACAAGGGAATACGCGTTTTATGTATATACTGCCGCTTTCTAAAAATGAAGCTTTGTTTGAGTACACTTTGTTTTCCGAAGACTTGCTTCCTTTTGAAACATATGAGCAGGCTATTAAAACCTATCTTGAAGAAAAAAATATTACAAACTACCACATTACAGAAAAGGAACAAGGAAATATTCCTATGACTTGCTATCCCTTTCACAAAAACAATTCATCAAATATATTGTATATAGGTAGTGCTGGCGGTTGGACGAAAGCCAGTACAGGTTTTACTTTTTCTAAAACACTAGAAACTGTTGATAAACTTGTTTCTTTTATCAAAAAACAGCAACCATTAAACCAATTTTATCAACCTTCTAGGTTTTGGCTTTATGATTTAAATTTTCTTGAAGTTTTAAAAAATCATAACCATAGAGGCGCTGAAATTTTTACACAACTTTTCCAAAAGAATAAAACAAAAACACTTCTAGATTTTCTTGATGAAAAAACAACGATCTCACAAGAACTTAAAATTATGACTAAAGTGCCAATTATTTTATTTACAAAGAATTTACTTCTATCATTTTATAAAATATTGAAATATAAGTAGTTATGTTTTAATTTACTTAATGTTAATAAAAAAATTAAACTATTGATTTTCAGTTAACCTTAAATTAACAAATGATGTTAATAAAAAAACACTAAAAAAAATAGATTTTTGTAAAAGTTAAACTTATTTTTCTAATGCAAAATTTTTTTCTTAAAAACATAAAAACGTTTTTAAAAGTTGTGCGTAAATTATAAACAGTAAAATTAGGTTTATTAACAAATCAACAATAAATTTTTATAAACAATTATACCTTGTTTTATATTATTAACAACTGTTAATAAGTAAAAAAAATGCGTTTGTTTTCAATTATTTAACTAAATATATATTGTTAAAAAAACTTTAAAAAAGATGATAACTTAAAATACAATAGGGTAGGCCTTTTTTTTTCACACTTTTCAACAGACTATAATCACCACCATTTAATTTTAAATTTATAAAAATATTTTTTTTGTTTTTATTGAATGTTCAAAACTTTAAATTTTTTTTAAAGGAGAATTAAAATCATTAATTATTTTATCTGCGCGTTCTACATCTTTTTCATGCACCCAAAGCTTGATACCGCCGTAAGCAATAGTTGCAAATGGATCCATTGAAACGATATGTTCATCTTGGATTTGAAAATAAATCATTTCATACTCAAGCAATGAGCGCAGAATCAATAATTCTGATTGGTATTGAAAAGTGGCCATTAAAACAAAATCTTTTCTCATTTATATATATTATCGTATTTTTACCAAAATTACGATTTATATTAATATAATTTGCGCCCAATAATTTTTCGTAATAACCATAACTATAAAAATTACAACAAGCAATCATATATGAAATCAAAAAAAAAACTAAGCAAAAACACCAAAGACTTTACAAATACTATTTATAAGATTTTATCGAAAGAAGAAAGTAAAACTTTTAACTATAAACAACTGTCAGCAATCATTGATGTTAATGATACAAAATCACGTAATGAAATTATAAGAGATTTAAAAATACTGGCTGCAGAAGGAAAGATAAAAGAAGTAGAGAGGGGAAAATTTCAAATCGCGCAAGTCAAAACTTATTATGAAGGTTATATTGATATGACCTCTAGGAAAACGGGTTATTTTGTATCAGAGGACCTTGAAGAGGATGTATTTGTGCCTTTTATCAATCTAAATAAAGCTTTACATAAAGATACTGTTAAGGCTTATATCTATAATAGAAGAAGTAATCGTCGGCCTGAAGCAGAAGTGATAGAAATCCTTAAACGTGATAAAACTGAGTTTGTAGGGGTTATAGATATTCAAAAGAATTTTGCTTTTGTTACAACTGCTAATCCTAAAATGTACACAGATATTTTTATTCCTAAAAATAAATTAGGTGATGCTGAAGATGGTGATGTGGTTTTGATTACCATAGAAGAATGGTTGCCACGCGCCGATAGTCCAAATGGAAAAGTATTAAAAGTATTAGGGAAACCTGGTGAACATAACACAGAAATGCACGCCATTTTAGCAGAGTATGGTTTACCCTATGAATTTCCGATAGAAGTTGAGACTTTTGCTAAAAAACTAAACTTAGATATTACTGAAGAGGAAATTAAAAAAAGAAGGGATTTTAGAGATGTTCTTACTTTTACTATCGACCCAAAGGATGCAAAAGATTTAGATGATGCTTTGTCTTTTCAAATTTTAAATAATGGCTTTTATGAAATAGGTGTTCATATTGCAGATGTAACGCATTATTTAGAGCCAGAAACTGTTTTAGATGATGAAGCTTATCAAAGGGCTACATCTATATATTTAGTAGACCGAGTGGTGCCTATGTTACCAGAAGTTTTAAGTAATGATGCTTGTTCACTCAATCCTAATACAGATAAATATACTTTTTCAGCTGTGTTTACTTTAAATCAAAAAGCTGAAATTATTGACAGTTGGTTTGGTAAAACCATAATCAATGTTGATCAACGGTTTGCCTATGAAGATGCTCAATATGTTATTGAAAACAATACTAAAAATGTGCCAGCTGAAGTCAGCTTTTCTGATGAGGCTTATACTTTAAGTGATGAGAGTTTTCAAGCGATTATCACTTTAGATAAATTAGCTAAAACACTTCGAAAAAAACGTATGGCTCAAGGTGCAATTTCTTTCGATAAAGTGGAAGTTAAATTCAAATTAGATGAAAATAATAATCCGGAAGGTGTTTATTTTAAACAACAAAAAGAGGCTAATCATTTGATTGAAGAATTTATGCTTTTAGCTAATAGAAAGGTTTCAGAATTTATAGGTAAACAGAAAAAGACTTTTGTTTATCGTATTCATGACGAACCAAATGAAGATAAATTATTTAATCTTCAAGGTGTTATTTCTAAATTTGGACATAAAATAAATCTACGTGATAAGAAAAGTATTTCTCAATCGCTTAACCAACTTTTAGAAGATGTAAAAGGTAAAAAAGAACAAAATATGGTTGATACTTTAACCATCAGAGCCATGAGTAAAGCCAAATATTCAACAGATAATATTGGTCATTATGGTTTAGCCTTTGATTATTATTCGCATTTTACATCACCTATTCGTCGTTATCCAGATGTAATGGTTCATAGACTTTTACAATATTATTTAGATGGTGGAAAATCTGTTGACGCAGAAACTTATGAGAAATATAGTTTGCATTGCAGCGAAATGGAAGGTTTAGCTACCAGCGCTGAACGTGATTCTATAAAATATATGCAGGTTAAATACATGATGGATCATAAAGATCAAACTTTTTTAGGTGTTATTTCAGGCGTTACCGAGTTTGGCATTTATGTAGAAGTGATTGAAAATAAATGTGAAGGCATGGTTCGTGTAAGAGAAATTAAAGAAGATTATTATGTTTTTGATGAAAGACAATATTGTTATGTAGGTCAAGTCACTAAAAATATTCTTCAACTAGGTGATGAAGTTTATGTTAAAGTTAAACAGGCTGATTTGGTTAAAAAGCAACTGGATTTTAATTATATTTCGAAAAAAGAAAATTAAGTACCGAGTTAAAATAATCTGTTTGTTGTTTATTATAAACTATAAATAAAAATTTATTACTTTTACGTTTCGAATGCTTTCATTCCAAAAACAAATAATATAGCTTATGATTGAAGATATATTAAAAGCCTTGCCTTTAGGTGTTATTTTAGCATTTACTATAGGACCAGTTTTTTTTGTATTACTTGAAACGTCTGTTACCAAAGGTTTTAAAGCCGCTATGACTTTTGATTTAGGCGTCGCTTTTGGTGATATAGTTTTTATATTAATTGCTTATTTTGCTACCAATCAAATTCTAGAAAAATTAAAAGATAATCCAGGTTTATTTATTTTTGGTGGTGTAGTGATGATGGTTTATGGTCTAATCACTTATATTAAGCAAAAGAAAGATTATAAAAAAAATATAATAGATGAAATTGATAATGAAGATTTAGCTATTCCAAGAACGAATTATATTAGACTTTTTATAAAAGGATTTGCCTTAAATTTTATAAATATAGGTATTCTAGGTTTTTGGATGGGCGTTATTATAGTTTTTGGCCCACAATTAGATATGGACACCAATAGATTGATTGTTTTTTTAAGTAGTGTTATTGGTTTTTATTTGATGGTTGATGTCATTAAGATACTCGTTGCTAAACAATTAAAAAGTAAATTAACGTTTGATATCATTTATAAAATAAAACGCACCATAAGTTTGGTGTTAATTTTATTTGGTTTTTTCTTTGTTGTCCAAGGTTTTTTCCCTGAGCAAGTTATCAAAGTAAAAGAAAGATTAGAAAAATCAGCGAAGTAATTCAGATGCAAGATCTTCTATTTTTCCTACTTGAATAATTTTTATCCCAAAATTATTTTTTGATAATTTAATATGTTTTGATACATATATTTTTTCAAAGCCAAGTTTTTCAGCTTCACTAATACGTTGTTCAATTTTGCTTACAGGTCTGATTTCTCCCGTTAAGCCGACTTCTCCCGCAAAACATATTTTTTTTGGTAAAGCCAAATCTTCATTTGAAGATAAAATAGCTGCAACTACGGCAAGATCAATGGCAGGATCTTCAATTTGAATGCCACCGGTTATATTTAAAAAAACGTCTTTTGCGCCTAATTTAAAGCCAGCACGTTTTTCTAGAACCGCCAAAATCATGTTTAAGCGTTTGGCTGGATAGCCAGTTGTGCTGCGTTGAGGCGTACCATAAACTGCCGTACTAACCAGGGCTTGAATTTCGACCAATAATGGTCTGATTCCTTCTATAGTTGTTGCAATGGCTGTACCAGATAAATCTTCGTCTGAGGCAGATAATAAAATTTCTGAAGGATTACTCACCTCGCGCAAACCATTAGATAACATTTCATAAATGCCAATTTCAGCGGTTGAACCAAAACGATTTTTATGTGCTCTCAAAATACGATAAACATGATTTCTATCACCTTCAAATTGTAGTACCGTATCAACCATATGCTCTAAAATCTTTGGTCCGGCTATACTGCCATCTTTGGTAATATGACCAATTAAAAAAACTGGTGTATTGGTTTCTTTAGCAAATTTAATAAGTTCTGAAGTACATTCTCTAATTTGTGAAACACTGCCAGCGCTTGATTCTATATAGTCGGTTTGAAGCGTTTGTATGGAATCAATAATCAAAATTTCAGGTTGCAAATCTTCAATATGTTTGAAGATATTTTGTGTTTTGTTTTCAGTTAAAATAAAGCAATTATCGTTTTTATAAGAAATTCTGTCAGCTCTAAGTTTAATTTGTTTTTCACTTTCTTCACCAGACACATATAGAATTTTATAGGGTAATTTTAGGGCAATTTGTAGCAAGAGTGTGCTTTTTCCAATACCTGGCTCACCACCTAACAACGTTAGGCAGCCAGGTACTAAACCACCACCTAAAACACGATTAAGTTCTTGGTCAAAAGTATCTAAGCGATGTTCTTCGGCCGCATCAATTTCTTTTATAATAACAGGTTTTGAAACTGCTTTAGAGGCACTTGTTGACCACGTTTTTTTATCTTCTTTTTGTACAATTTCTTCCACAATGGTGTTCCAAGATTTACAGGCATGGCACTGACCCTGCCATTTACTATAAGACGTGCCACAATTTTGACAAAAAAAAGAAGTTTTAAGCTTAGACATTTTCTATAAATTATTCCCGCATGGCCTCTATTTTTTCATAAATCATATCTCTTGTATATTTTCCTACTTCCTCTTTAGGGTAGGCAGATTTATAACTTTTTAAAGCTTCGATTTTTAAATCTTTTTTTTCATACATAAGCCCTATAAAATATTTTTCGAGTAAGGTTTTTGGAAAATGAATTTTAACAAAATTGGCTAGATTTTGAAATTCGTTGTAGTTCTTCTTCAGTATTATGATATCTTCCATGGCATATACATCTGTTATTCTCACGCTTTTTTTCATACCAAATAACTTTTCAATTTTTTGATATTTTTCAACCAGATAATTGACTTGAAGCGAATCTAATTTTTTTATTTTTGTGTCATATTCATTTTTGCTAATTGGTGCGTAGGTTTCATAAATAAAATTTAAGGCATTAGGCACAGCACTTGGTGGGATAGCATAATGTGAATAGCCTTCAAATAAATCATATTTCTTTTTTATGTTTTCATTGTCAATATAAGCAATAGAATCATTTATTCTTTGCGTGTTTTCTCTTATTATTTGATTATCACCAGTTGATGAAGCTAGATAATAAAAGAGATTTTGATTTTTATAATCTTTTAGCGAATTTCTAACTCTATCATAAGCTTGTGCTTCTAGTTCAGGGCTTATACTGATATAGCCACTAAATAGGTTCGTTTCTTGATACATGAAATTATTCATAAAACCTGCTGAATAATCAAAACCCGCAATCATATTAAAATTAATTAATCTAAAGCTCTTGTTGAGATTAGGTAAAAGTTCTTTTCTTAAAAAATTATAAAATTTTGTGCTTGTTTCAAGAGGAGCACCGGTTTCTTGATTAAAGTCAAACGCTTGTTGTCTTTCTTCTGCATTTGCGTGTGTAATACCTACTAGAATAGACTCAGGATACAAATCCCAGTAATTACCATAACTTAAATTACCAGAAAAAATATCCATAAAATAATCGCCCTCTAACAACAGTATCCAAGGATAGAGTCGTTTGGTGTTTTTTTCATAAGATGCAGGCAATTCAATGATGACTTCAACGTCTTTTTGAAGATAATTACTAGGGATGTTTTCCCTAATTCTTTTATTTTGAGCATAATATGAATTTAGAAATAAAAGAACAATAACAACGCAAATCTTATTCATTTTTAAAAAGTTAATGGTTAATTATTTGTTTTTATTCAATATTGGAAAAATTACAAAAGAAATGATGCCAACAAATATAGTAAAAATAGTTTGAGATGTCCATGCTAACCAGCCAACAGCTACACCAATATCTTTTGAAACGCCGAATAAACTTAAAATGATTGAAACCGCTAAAGGATAAGCACCTATTCCACCATTGGTTAAACCGATGGCTAAACTACCAAAGATAAAACCCATTAAAACTGTGCTTATAACAATGTTTTGAGCTTCTTCAAATGATAAGAAAAACAAATAAAACATGAGAAAATAAAGAAGCCAAATTAGAAAAGCTTGAAAAATGTAAGCTTTTTTTTCTTTCATTTTCAATACAGCTTGCATGCCTTCAACAAGGCCTTTAAGCTTATCTTTTATAAGAAAAATAATTTTTAAATTAGAATGTCGCCATAATTTGATAAAAACAAAAAAACCAACAATCAAAACGATTAAAATTGCTGCGATTTGATATAAATTTATTTCTTTTAATAATGCATTTGTAATCACTTCAAAATTTAAAAATAAACCAAATGCTACAAAAAACAAGAAAACCAAAAAATCAACAATTCTTTCTGTTACTATGGTGCCAAAAGCCTTATCAAATGGAATTTTTTCATATTTGTAAAGCAATGCTGCACGAGAAACCTCACCGCTTCTAGGGATGGTCAAGTTCATAAAATACGAAGCTAAAACAGCTAAAAAATTATTGGTATGAGATGATTGATAACCTAAGTAGTTTAGGGAATATTGCCAACGATATGCCCTAACATAATGAGCAATGAGCATAATTATAAGCGAAAGACCAATGTAAAAATAGTTAACTTTTTTAAAATAGTGACCTATTTGTTTGAGTTCTTCCTCTGACAAGGAGTTATACTGATAAAAAACCATCGCTATCCCGATAAGCAATGGTATAGCGATGGTTAGAAAATTCTTTATTTTTTTATTCACACTTTTATTCCAAATTAAGTCAGTGTATTATCATTTTCGTTAGGAAACACTATGGTCGGTTCAAAAGTTTTAGCTTTTTCAAAGTCCATTATCGCGTATGAAATAATGATGATGATATCTCCTTGTTGAACCTTGCGAGCAGCAGGCCCGTTTAGTGTAATTTCTCCACTATTTCGTTTACCTTTAATAACGTATGTTTCGAGTCGTTCACCATTGTTTACATTCACAATAGCAACTTTTTCGCCAGCTATCAAGTTAGCGGCTTCCATTAAAGCTTCATCAATAGTTATACTGCCAATATAATTCAAATCGGCACCCGTTACTTTTACACGATGAATCTTTGATTTAAAAACTTCAATTTGCATGGGGCAAAATTAATTTAATTTAATGAAATATTATCTATCAATCGAATGTTATTTACGAAAACAGCAATGAAAGCCCGATATTTTTTGTTTTTTTGTTTTCGTTTAATACTTTTTAAAGTGCTTTCGTCTGCTATTTCAAAATATTCTAAAGTGAATAGACTTTGTTTTTCAAATGTTTTTTTCACCCATTCTGTTACCACATTAGCACTTTTTGTGCCAAATTTTTCTTTAGCATAAAGTAAGGTTTGATAAATCAAGGCCGCTTGATTTCTTTCCATTACTGAAAGCCTCTCGTTTCTGGAGCTCATGGCTAAGCCATTTGGTTCGCGATAGATTTTACAAGCAACAATATTAACGGGAATTTTATGAAGTTGAACTAGTTTTTTTATAATTTGTAGTTGTTGAAAGTCTTTTTCTCCAAAATACGCATTGGTAGGTTTTACCACTTCAAATAGTTTTTGAACAATAGTTCCAACGCCATCAAAATGACCAGGTCTAAATTTTCCTTCCATTTCAACTTCTAAACCATCAAAGGTGTAATTTTTAGAGGTTACGCTTTCTTCGTATAAATCTTCTGGTTGAGGATGATAAATAACAATTTTTGAGGATATTTGCTTTATTTTAAATAAATCGGAGTCAAAAGTTCTTGGGTATTTTTCTAGATCTTCTTTGTTATTAAACTGTGTGGGATTCACAAAGATACTTACAACGGTAACCGTGTTTTCATTTATTGAATTTGTCATCAGCGATAAGTGACCATCATGTAAAGCACCCATAGTAGGCACAAGACCTATTGTTTGGCCCTGATCAATAAAGGCTTTTAAATAGTTTTTAAGGTCTTTTTTTTCATTAAAAACGTCCATTTTATCCATGTTAACGGGTGCAAACTTACTATATTTTTATTATATAATAAATTTTTGTACCTTTGCCAATCAATTAAGCATTGATAATTCATTGATTTATGCAAAACAAAAAAGTTTTATTTGTATCTGCCGAAATGATACCCTATTTAGCAGATAACGAAGTTTCAATTAATTCTTATGAATTACCCAAGTTTGTTCACACACAAGGTGGTCAAATTAGAATTTTTATGCCAAGATTTGGCAACATCAATGAGCGCCGTCATCAATTGCATGAAGTGATTAGGTTATCTGGTATGAATTTGGTGGTGAACAAAATAGACACCCCTTTAATAATAAAAGTAGCTTCTATTCCACGGGAACGGATTCAAGTATATTTTATAGAAAACGAAGAATATTTTAAGCGAAAAGCAACCTTTTCTGATGAAGATGATGTCTTATATCCTGATAATGACGAACGTGCTATTTTCTTTGCCAAAGGCGTAGTAGAAACGGTTAAAAAACTGAATTGGTTGCCAGACATTATACATATTCATGGTTGGATGGCGTCTTTATTGCCGCTTTATATAAGAACGTTTTACAAAAATGAGGCTTTGTTTAAAACCAGCAAGATTATTACTTCGGTTTATACAAAAGACTTTCAAGGCACATTGGATAACATGCTGTTTAATAAAATAAAATCGGATGGTATTAAAGCGGCCGATTGCACACAACTTCAAGAACCAAGTTACAACCATTTGATTCAAAACGCTATCCAACACTCAGACGGCGTAATTATAGCCTCAGATGATTTGAATTTAGAATTAACAAAATTTATAGAATCATCAAGTAAACCTTTCTTACCTTTCGCCCCGAAAGAAGAAATGATGGAAGCCCACAGAGTATTCTATAATAAATTATTAGAAAAATAGAAACCATGAATTTTAAAAAAATAATACCAGGCTTTTTCTTTACTTTAGCCTTCTTTTCATGTGATACAGACGCTATTGAACTTGGTGATCAATCTGCTTTTTTTGGTAGCGAGAATTTTGATTCTTTTATAGAAGTATTTAATATTAGCCCTAAGGATAACCCAGACATTATTAGTGGGCTTCAGTCTGATAATTTAGCAATAGCTCCCCTTGGTTCTTTTGATAATGTAGGCATTCAAAAATATAATGCGCACTACGTTACCCAAGTAGTTTTGCCAGAGAAACCAACTTTTCCATTAGCTACAGATGGCTCTGTAAACCCAGTTGTTGTAGAAAAAGTAGTGTTATATGTGCCATATTTTATAAGAAGCACTACTGGTACAGCACCAAACCAAACGATTGTTTTAGATAGTATTTATAAGAATGATACTGATAAATTAAATTTAAAAATTTTTAAAAATAATTTTTTATTAAGAGATTTTAACCCAGGTAGTTCTTCTTCACAAGCCTATTTTACTAATCAGTATAATGATTTTAACAATGCTTTAGGCTCCAATCCGCAACTTAATTTAGGTATAACAGATGCACCAACCTCTGAAAATACTGAATTTGTTTTTTCTAACCAAAACATCATTAACAAGGTGCCAAAAGTTGATGGCACATTTGAAGATCAAAGTCTACCACCGGGCCTTTTTGCACAACTTCAAAAAGCAGATTTCCAACAAATAATAGAAGAATATAGAATTGAACAAAGGTTTCCGAGCACTTCTAGAGTTTTTAACCAAAACATCTTTAACAATTTCTTTAGAGGCTTGTTTTTTAAAGTTGATGAGGCAATTGGTGCTAAACAGGCTTTAGGATTGCTCAATTTTAATCAAGGTTATTTACGTGTATATTATAGAGACCAACCAACGGGAGCTACTGCAATTAAAACATTAGACTTTAGGTTGGGTGGAAAAAGCGCTTCATTGGTTGAAAAAGTAAACAGTATCGGGACAGATAACCAACAAATTGTAATTAATCCTTACCTAGACAAAATTTATACTTTTCAATTAAATTTGTTTAATAGATTAAGTTCGGATGCTGGCTTAAGTGAATTAATGGCATTAAGAGCAAGATTTAAAAACGAAAAATGGCTTTTAAATAGTGTTGATATGACCTTTCATGTGGTTGAAAGTCCTACTAGAAAAAATCCGCCAAGACTATATTTATATGATTTTACAAACAAAAGAGTTTTAGCAGATTTTGTTGATTTTTCAGCAGACGGTACGCCAGGAAAATTGAGATACTCTAATTTTGGGGGTATTTATAGTAAAACGGCAAAAGCCTATACTTTTAGATTAACGAATCATATCAGGTCTATTTTAGCACCGGCATCTAGCAGCCAAGTTGAGACTGAAGTTTTAACAAAGGCATTTGAGCTAGCAAACATAGAAATAGGCTTGGTTGCGGTAGAAAACATTTCAGATTTTAGCTTGGTTAGTGCAAAAACTGGCACAACAGTAGTTGATAGATTTATTCCTAAGTCTGTCGTTTATCAGCCGTTTACGACTATTCTTAACAATGTCGGCACTGCAGATGCAAGTAAAAAACCAACGTTAAAAATAAATTATATCAAACCAAGAAATTAATTATTAAATTTTATAAACCATGTGCGGAATAGTAGGTTATATAGGTCATAGACAAGCTTATGACATTGTGATAAAAGGTTTACAAAGATTAGAATATCGAGGCTACGATAGTGCTGGTATCGTTTTATTTGATGACAATCAAATAAAAGTCTCTAAAACAAAAGGAAAAGTTTCTGATTTAATTTTTAAAACTGATGAGGACGTCAATAAAACTGGCCATGTAGGCATGGGTCATACCCGATGGGCCACTCACGGGGTACCAAATGATGTGAATTCGCATCCTCATTTATCTAATTCTGGGCGTTTAGCTTTAGTTCACAATGGTATTATTGAAAATTATGAACCTCTAAAAAAAGAGCTTCAAAATAGAGGTTACCATTTTGCATCAGATACAGATACAGAAGTTTTAGTCAATTTAATTGAGGAAATTCAGAAAAAAGAAAACATTAAGCTAGGGAAGGCCGTTCAACTAGCACTTAATCAGGTGATTGGCGCCTATGCTATTGCTGTTTTTGATGTTGAAAAACCGAATGAAATAGTCGTTGCGCGCCTGGGCAGTCCATTAGCCATAGGTATTGGTGAAAATGAATTTTTCATTGCTTCTGATGCTTCACCTTTTATTGAATACACATCAAACGCTATTTATTTAGAAGATGAAGAAATGGCGATTGTTCGTTTAGGAAAAGCGATTAAAGTAAGAAAAATTAAAAATGATAATTTGGTAGATCCTTTTATTCAAGAATTACAATTAAACCTTGAACAAATTGAAAAAGGCGGCTACGATCATTTTATGCTAAAAGAAATCTATGAACAACCACACGCTATAAAAGATACTATTAGAGGTCGTTTACTTTCAACGGCTGGTATTATACAAATGGCTGGTTTAGAAGATAATATAGAAAAATTCACAAATGCCAATCGTATTGTTATCGTCGCCTGTGGCACGTCTTGGCATGCAGCTTTGGTGGCTGAATATATCATCGAGGAATTTGCTCGAATAAATGTTGAGGTTGAATATGCGTCAGAATTTAGATATAGAAACCCAATTATTAATAAAGGCGATGTGGTTATTGCTGTTTCACAATCTGGCGAAACGGCCGATACTTTAGCCGCTATAAAATTAGCTAAAGAACAAGGTGCATTTATTTTTGGTGTATGTAATGTGGTTGGTTCTTCAATTTCTAGAGAATCGCACGCAGGTGCCTATACGCATGCTGGTCCAGAAATTGGCGTTGCTTCTACAAAAGCATTTACTACGCAAATTACGATTTTTACCCTTATTGCATTGCGCCTGTCTCAAGCCAAAGGTACATTGTCTAAATCAGATTATTTTAGATATCTTCAAGAATTGGAATTTATGCCAGAAAGGGTTGAAGAGGCTCTTCAATGTGATGAAACCGTTACAAAGATTGCAGAAGTTTATAAAGACTCAACCAATTGCTTATATCTGGGAAGAGGTTATAATTTTCCCGTGGCGCTTGAAGGCGCATTAAAACTTAAGGAAATTTCTTATATACACGCCGAAGGTTATCCTGCTGCAGAAATGAAGCACGGCCCAATTGCTTTAATTGATGAACAAATGCCGGTTATTGTAATTGCAACTAAAAAAGGACATTATGAAAAAGTTGTTAGCAATATTCAAGAAATAAAATCACGCAGCGGAAAAATCATCGCCGTGGTTACTAAAGGAGACACTCAAGTGAGAGATTTAGCCGATCATGTGATTGAAGTTCCTGATACGTCAGAAGCCTTATCACCCATCGTTACTACGATTCCGCTACAATTATTATCTTATCACATTGCGGTTATGCGTGGTTGTAATGTGGATCAGCCACGTAATTTAGCAAAATCAGTTACTGTTGAATAATTAATAGTTTTTCATCTAAAAATTGTTAAAAGTGAGAATTTTTCTCACTTTTTTTTTTGGTATTAAAAAAAGTTGTAATTTAGTCCTTTAAACTCTAATTATTTTTATATGAAATGTCAATTAACTAAGCTGTTATTGTTCTTTTGTGCGATGGGTTTTGCGCAAAGTACAATTAAAGGGAAGGCTACCGATGACGCGGCCATGCCTTTACCCGGAGCGAGCATTATTATTGTAGGTGAAAAAGCAGGAACCACTGCTGACAACGACGGTAATTTTACTTTAACCACACAAAAAAACCCACCTTTTACTATTGAAGTATCAAGTATTGGTTTTAAATCAACTCGAGTTAACATTACTTCAAAAAACCAAACGGTAACCGCTTCACTAAGTGAAGATAATCAAGAACTAGGAGAAGTCGTTGTTTCTGCTTCTCGTGCACCAGAGCGGATTTTAGAATCGCCGGTAACTATTGAAAGAATGGGTATCAAAGAAGTGAAAAACACCACTTCACCAACTTTTTATGAAGGTTTGGAAAACATGAAAGAAGTGCATTTCAACACTTCAAGTTTTAACTTTAAATCAATTAATACAAGAGGTTTTGCAACCATTGCTAACACGCGTTTTATGCAGTTAGTTGATGGTATGGACAATTCATCGCCTGCCTTAAATTTCGTTTTAGGTAACTTAATAGGTTTAAACGATTTAGATGTTCAGAACGTAGAGTTGTTACCAGGGGCTTCTTCGGCGCTTTATGGTGCTAATGCCTTCAATGGTATTTTATTTATGAATAGTAAAAATCCTTTCGAATACCAAGGAATTAGTGCTTATGTGAAAAGAGGTATAACACAGCAAGAAATTGCTGGAACCAATGAATTTTTAGATTTTGGTGTGCGTGCAGCTTGGGCTTTTACGCCACATTTTGCTGTTAAAGCTAACTTTACGCATATGAGAGCTACAGAATGGATAGCTGCCGATGATAGAGATGTTAATGGTGGTGCTGTAGGTTTTGATGTCAATCCAAATTATGAAGGTTTAAACACTTATGGAGGAACTGCTAGAGCTAGTTTAAGAGACGTTGGTTTATCTTTGGCAGCAGCAGGTTTGTTGCCTGCTGCAGCGGTTAATCTTTTACCAAATGAAAGCGTAGCAAGAACGGGCTATAGAGAGCAAGATTTAAGTGACAATCAAATTAATAACACAAAATTTGATGCTTCTATGCACTTTAGACCTTTTGCAACTTCGTCTAATGAGTATTGGAAGAGTTTAGAGGTTGTCGCTCAGCATAAGCTTGGTCTTGGTAATACGGTTTATCAAGGAGGAAGTCGTTATGCACTAAGAAACTTCTATATGAACCAAACTAGAGCAGAAATCACGCACAAAAATTTCTTTATAAGAGGTTATTTGTCAACTGAAAATGCGGGTGATTCTTATGATATGCGATTTGCTGCTATTAATATGAATAGAATTTGGAAGCCGGATGCTACATGGTTTGGTCAATATACTGCAACTTACGTTCAAGCCTCAGGTTTAAATCCTAATTTACCACAAAATGATTTACACGCCTTAGCACGTTCAGTTGCAGATCAAGGTCGTTTTTTACCAGGCACGCCTGAATATGCAAATGCTTTAAATACTGTTAGACAAAGTGCTGATGTATTAAACGGTGCAAAGTTTATTGACCGTTCAAGAATTTGGCATGGTGATTGGAATTATAATTTTAGAGACCAAGTTAAAGTGGTTGATTTACAAGTTGGTGGTTCTTACAGAAGTTATGTTTTAAATTCTGAAGGCACGATATTTACGGATAAGGATGGCCCAATTAGATATGATGAATATGGTGTTTATACACAAGTTCAAAAGAAACTTTTAAATGATCGTTTAAAATTTACTGGGTCTATCCGCTACGATAAATCTGAATTATTTGATGGTCAGTTTTCACCACGTGTATCATTGGTTTATTCAGCAGGTGCGAGAAAAAATCATAACTTTAGAGCCTCTTTCCAAACAGGTTTCCGTAATCCAACCACACAAGATTTATTTATTGGTTTAAATGTTGGCCCAAGAGCATTAGTAGGTTCTGCGGCAAGTAATTTAACACGTTACACAGAAACGTTTAGTACAACTAGTGCCGCATTCCCATTGAGTGCTGCTGGCGCAGGTATTATTGGTTCTAATTCAGTTACTATTTCTGGTGTTAATGCTTATAACAATGCCTTTTCTTCAGAGTCTGTTACAGCTTTCCTAGCCTCTGGAAACGTTAATGATTTGAGAGCTGTTAGAACTAATTTAGTTAAACCAGAGCAAGTGAAGGCTTTTGAAGTAGGTTACAAATCCTCAATAAAAGGTTTTAATATTGACATTAATGGTTATTATAATATTTATAATGACTTTTTGAGCGCAGCAAGAGTTATTGCCCCACTTTATGGTACTGCTGGCAATGACCCAACTAATGCAGAAAACTTAAGAGCAATTAGCGCCTTAACTAATAGAGATAGAAGAACGTTTGACCTTTATACCAATTCATTAGCAGAAATTACATCTTATGGTGTAGGTGTTGGTGTTTCTAAAAAGATCTATAAAGAGTTTGAAATTTCAGCAAATTATAATTTTGCTGGTTTTCAATTTGACGAAAGTAAAGACCCTGCTTTTAGACCTTCATTTAATACACCTGAACACCGTGCTAAAGTTGGTTTAAACAATGATAATTTATTCAAAAATTTTGGTTTTGGTGTTAATGGTCGTTGGTGGTCTCAATACGAATGGCAATCAACATTTGGTGATGGTTTAATTCCTTCTACAGTTGTTGTAGACGCTCAAATTTCTTATGCTATTCCAAGTTTAAAATCCGTTATTAAAGTAACTGGTTCAAATATTGGCAACAATGATTATTTACAAGTAATTGGCGCTGGTATGATTGGTCAAATTTATACAATTGGTATAACTGTTAATCCATAATTTAAAATATTAAAATCATGTATAAAAATTTAAAATATTTATTTATTTCTTCATTAGTTTTTGCGGCTTGTAGTGAAGATATTAAAGAAACCGATAATGTAGAAGAACCTTTGACGGCGGGTAGTGCTAATTTTAGCAAATATGTTGCCGTTGGAAATTCTTTAACAGCTGGTTTTTCAGATGGTGCCTTATTTATTAAAGGTCAAGAAAACGCCTATCCAAATATGATGGCAAAAGAGTTTGCTAAAGTTGGCGGGGGTGCATTTAAAACGCCTTTCATGGCAGATAATTTAGGGGGCTTTCAATCAGGAGGTGCACAGGTATCTGCATTGCCAACACGATTGTTTTTTAACGGCTCCGGACCTCAAAATGTACCTGGACTATCAGCAACTGTTTTAGGTCAATCTATTGCCGCTGCTGGTCCTTATCAGAACTTGGGCATTCCAGGCGCTAAAAGTTTTCACCTAGCATTTAATGGCTATGGCGCTTTGAATCCTTATTATGGTCGTATTGCTACTTCTGCCTCAGCAAATGTTGCGCAAGATGCTGTAGCACAAAACCCAACATTCTTCAGTTTATGGATTGGAAACAATGATGTGTTGTCGTTTGCTACTTCTGGAGGTGTTGGTATTAACCAATTAGGAAACACAAATCCTGCAACTTATGGCAATAACGATATTACTGATCCAACGGCTTTTGCAGGCGTATATAATCAATTGATTAATGCCATGACAGCTAATGGCGCGAAAGGCATTGTAGCCAATATTCCAAGCGTAACGGCTGTGCCTTATTTCACAACTGTTCCTCATAATCCTGTGCCTTTAGATGCAGCAAATGCTGGTGCCTTGAATGCAGGTTTAATAGGTCCTTTAGATGCCATATTAACCGCATTAGGACAGCCAGATCGTTTAAGACCATTAACTGTAGCGGCAAACAACCCGTTGCTAATTGTTGATGAAGGTCTAACTAATTTAGGCGCACAGATTGCTGCAGCTGCTACTGCAAGTGGTAACCCGCAACTTATGGCTTTAGCACCGTTTTTAGGTGGTTTTTATGGGCAAGCACGTCATGCAAATCCTACTGATTTGGTTTGTTTGCCTACCCGTGGTGTAATTGGTCAACCAGCTGGATCACCAGTGCCATCTCTTAATGCGTTTGGGGTGTCATTTCCTCTTCAAGACCAGCATGTTTTAGTGCCTGTTGAACAGGCTATGGTAGCAACCGCGACGGCGGCATTTAATGTGTCGATTAAGGCTGCAGCGGATTCAAAAGGTTTAGCATTTTTAGATGCAAATGCCATCATGAACCAGATTTCAACAACTGGTGTTATTCATCAAGGCTTTAGGTTTACAGGGGCTTATGTTTTTGGAAATAGTTTTTCTTTAGACGGTGTTCATTTATCGCCAAGAGCAAATGGATTTGTTGCTAATTTGATGCTTGAAGCTATCAATGCAAAATATGGTTCTAATTTTAAACCTATTCGTATTACAAATCTACCTGCATTATATGCTTTGAATTTGTAATTAACTTAAGTTTAATAAAAATTTACCCCGCCTGAATAGAGCGGGGTATTTTTTTTAGATATTGTCGCATGCATACCATTCTGCAAAAGAGGTTTCGGTTTCTCTAAGTTTCAAGCTATGTAATTCAACATCTTTTGGCAAAAGGTTTCTTATTTTATTAGCAATGTCAACAATCATATTTTCACAAGATGGTTGATAATCTACCAATATAACCTGATGTCCCTTAGCTATTAAATCATGACCTAATTCAAGATGTGGTGTATTTTTGTTTAACAAAATGGCATGATCAAACAAATCGACCACTTGTTCATTAACAATTTTTTTTAAGTCAGTAAAATCGATGACCATACCGTACTTTACATGATTTGTGTCAGTGATTGGCGAGCCTATAACTGTTACATAAAGCTTGTAACTGTGGCCGTGTACATTTTTGCATTTGCCATCGTAACCGTATAAGGCATGAGCAGTTTCAAAAGTGAAACTTTTTGTTAGTCTAATTTTATTCATCTTTTTTATTTTTTATATAATAAAAGGTTGCATAGGCAATAATGACTAATATGACGAAAGGAAGGTAACTGCCGATAACTACACCAATTTCGTATCCTTTATCTGGCGCTTGTGCGATTTTTTCGTCTATTTGTTCAACTTGAATCACTTATTTTTAAATTGTTCTAGAATGGTTTTAACTTCCTCGGATAAAATTAATTTTCCTGATATGCCTGCTCTTTTTGGAAAGTTTTGTTCGTAATCGTTAAGATCTTGCCAGTAAATTTCCTTTAAATGCTCTAGACTTTCTGATGTAAAATTACTGATTTCTTTTGCTTTTAAGAACGCTTTCTCAGCAAAGGACTCGTTTATGTGTATTTCATTAAACAAGCCCTTAGAGAGCGCCCAATGCGCATTAAACCATGATTTCCCATTTAGTGTTAAGTGATAAAAATTATTTTTATTCAATTTTTTAGACACAAATGGCTCAATAACGTAAGGGCCGAAACCGATGTTTAATTCTGATAGTTTGATAGCCGCTTCCTCAGAAGCAATAACATAATCTGAAGCACTGATTATGCCTACTCCGCCGCCCACTGCTTTTCCTTGTACAAAGGTGATGATGGTCTTTTTGCAGTTTTTCATACTATTTAAGAGTTGACCAAAGCCACAAAAGAAAAGTTGACTGCTTTTAAGGTCTGTTATTTGTAGTAACTCATCGAAGGATGCTCCTGCGCAAAATGTTTTACCCTCGCTTTTTAGAATAATGACTGATATGGTTGGGTTTTTAGATAGATCATCAAAAACCGATGACAACTCTTTTAGTTGAGATGAAGGAAAACTATTACTTTGCGGATGATAGAAAGTAACTATAGCTAACTTGTCATCAAAAGTTGTTTTTATAAAAGGCTGCATGGTAAATATTTCTGCAAAATTACAAATTAATTAAAAAGAAAAGCTGCCTTTTTGAGACAGCTTTTGTGTTTTTTAGCAAAACGTTTTTAATTTTTCTTGTCTTTTCGTGCTTTATATTCATCCTCAACAAGTTTTGTAATTTCTTTTGTTAGGTCGTATTCCTCTTTGCCATATAATACTGAAGCAGCGTCACCAGTACCATAGATGTAGTCGTAGTTGTTTTCTTTAGCATATTTTTTGATGATATTTCGGATATTTGATACCATAGAATCACGTTCAACTAGGCCTTTTTCTTGCAAAGTTCTAACTTCGTCAGTGATTGCTTTTTCTCGCGAAGCCAAAACTTGTTGCTTTTTCTGAAGTTCTGCAGCTTTTGATTGTGCCCAAGTGGCACCCATACTTTCTGCCTTTTGCTCCGCTTCTTGGTATTCTTTTCTAAATCTAGACATTTCTGCTTCAAGTGAGCCAGCTTTAGATTTTACTATTTTGTCATACTTGTCTGTGATATCTTTTGCTTCCGAATTTTCTTCCATTAATTTTTGTGTGTCAACAAATGCAGTTTTTAAGCCAACTACTGCTGAAGTGTTTTTAACGACAGTTTTCTCTTCTTTTTTTTCATCAGTTGTTTTATTACAGGATACGAAAGCAAAAACTAAAGCCGATAATATAATTATTTTTTTCATGGGATGTTTATTAAAATTTTAAAGTGGCAAAGGTACAACTTTTAGTTTTAAATGGAAATTGTTTTTTTAAGCCATATTTTATATACATTTGTTTTTGTTATTAATATTCTTATATCATAATTTTTTCTTATTAAAAGCAACCCATATATTTGGTTTCTAATAGATTTTTTTGTTTTTTTATTATTAACGGTTGGGTTGGTAGTTTTTTTTGTTTTAAATCGGATTTATTTAAGTTTTTCGTAAAATATATACAATTGAAGACTGTTCTTTGGTAAAAACAGAAAGAAAGTTTGAAATAAATCCGGTAATGATCCCTAGAGCAGCATTTCCGTTTGTTTTATATTTTTCTGATAACAGTGAGATATAAATGGCGTCTAGCCAAAGCGGTTTTTCCTTTATGTACTGCATGTTTATTTTTTGTGACAGTATTTGGATTGAGTTTCGTTGGAAGTGATAGATGTGTCTTGGTACATCATAGGCAGCCCAGTTGTTTCCATAATATTTGGCATCAAAAGATTTGAAGTTAGGCAGAGCAATGATTAGGTAGCCGTTTGGTTTTAATTTCCTTTTTAAGGTTTGCAAAACATCTATTGGATTTGCAAGATGTTCTAAAACATGCCACAAAGTAATAATTCCAAGAGATTCGTTTGCTATTTCTTCTATGGTATTGACTGTGACTATATTTTTGTCGGCAAGTATTTTTTTGGCTTTTTCATTAGGTTCATAGCCTTGCGCCTGCCATTTTTCATTTTTCATTTTTAGTATGAAATCACCAACACCACAGCCATAGTCTAGAATTTTTTTTTCTTCAGCTTGAAGTTGATTAATTAGTTTAAATTTATAGTTCAGGTTGTATTTTTGTGCCAACTTGTATAGTTTGTTAAACAGCCCTTTTTCATCCTGGTTGTGGGACTGATAGGTTTCGTAAGTATAATACTTGTCAAAACTCTGAACAGATTCGACAGCGGTTTTTAAGCAGTGCAGGTCTTTATTATAGTTAACTTCAAATGTCTCTTGAGTAACGAGGTGGTCTTTAATTTTCATCCTTTGGTTTAAATTGCAAATTTACATTTTTTCATTTAATTCTATCACGTACTAAAAGACTAAGAATCAGGGTGTTTTTATTTTGTTTCATGTGGAACTTTTTCGTGTTTACGGTGTTTGTACAGATAGGATTAGTTATTTGTTAATTGTATTAATCGAGCATAGTTTTTCGTGTTTAGTTTGGAGCTTTTTGTTTTGGATTGTTCCACGTGAAACAAGTTTTGGTTGTTGTTTTTGTTTTTTGTTTGCAGGAGTGATGTTAAATAAAAAACCACAATCCGAAGACTGTGGTTTTGTAGTTGGTTTCACGTGAAACATTAGCGCCCCATATGAATAAGTAAAATAGAAACATCGCTCGGACTAACGCCGCTTATCCGTGAAGCTTGCGCAATAGTTGCAGGTTTGATTTTGCTTAATTTTTCCTTCGCTTCATGTGAAAGTGATTTTATTTTATTGTAATCATAGTCTTCAGGGATGGCTAAGTTTTCTAGGTTTTTTAATTTATTGGCGTTGTTTTTCTCTTTTTTTATGTAGCCAGCATATTTTATTTCTATAGCCACCTGTGTTAAAACCTCGTCGTTTACTTGGTGTTCTTCTTTGTAGTTTTTTACTAATTCTAATTGTAACATGTCTTCTAGTTCTATTTCTGGTCTTGATAGCACTTTATATATTTTGTCTCCTTGAGTCATTAAACTACTCCCCTTTTGCTCAAGGATGACGTTTGCATCATTGAAATTGATACTGGTTTCTTTTAAATATGCAACCATTTTTTCTGAAGTGTTAACTTTAAGTTCCATATTTCTTAGACGTTCTTCAGAAGCTAATCCAATTCTATTGCCGATTGGTGTTAATCTAATATCTGCGTTGTCTTGTCTAAGCAAGGTTCTATATTCCGCCCTTGATGTAAACATTCTGTATGGTTCTTCAGTGCCTTTGGTGATTAAATCATCAACAAGGACACCTATATAGGCTTCATCTCTTTTCAATATTAATGGTTCTTTTTCTTGTACTTTTAATGCGGCGTTAATACCTGCCATTAGCCCTTGTGATGCAGCTTCTTCATAACCAGTCGTGCCGTTTATTTGACCAGCAAAATAGAGTCCTTCAACGAGTTTAGTTTCTAAAGTGTTTTTTAATTGCATGGGTGGAAAGTAATCGTATTCAATAGCATATCCTGGACGGAAAAATTTTACATTTTCAAAACCAACAACAGATTTTAATGCTTTGAATTGCACGTCTTCTGGCAAGGATGTTGAAAAACCATTGACATAGACTTCTACAGTATGCCAACCTTCTGGCTCAACAAATAACTGATGCCGTTCTTTGTCAGCGAACCGATTGATTTTGTCTTCAATTGAAGGACAATATCTAGGCCCTGTACTTTGTATGCGACCGTTAAACATTGGAGAGCGCTCAAAACCTTCTCTTAATAGATCATGAACCAAAGGCGACGTATAGGTCATCCAACATGATTTTTGTTCTTTTAAGGGTTGTGTTTGGTTTGAATAAGAAAATTTTTGTGGATCAGCATCGCCTTTTTCTTCATTCATTTTTGTATAATCTAAACTTCGTCCGTCGACTCTTGGCGGCGTGCCTGTTTTCATTCTACCAGCTTCAAAGCCAAGTTTAATTAAGTCTTCTGTGATGCCAAAAGAAGCACTTTCTCCTGCTCGCCCACCACCAAATTGTTTATCGCCTATATGTATTAAACCGTTTAAGAAAGTGCCGTTGGTAAGTACAATTGTTTTGGCATAAATAGAAATCCCCAGTGATGTTTTTATACCTTTTACTTTATGGTTTTCCACTATTAAACCGGCTACCATTTCTTGATAAAAATCTAAGTTTGGTGTTTGCTCAAGCATTAATCGCCACTCTTCTGCAAAACGCATGCGGTCGCTTTGTACACGTGGTGACCACATCGCGGGACCTTTTGATCGGTTCAACATTTTGAATTGAATGGCTGTTTTGTCTGAAACAATGCCAGAATAACCACCCAAAGCATCAATTTCTCTAATGATCTGTCCTTTGGCAATGCCACCCATCGCGGGATTGCACGACATTTGACCAATGGTTTGAAGGTTCATTGTGACTAATAACGTTGAGCAACCCATATTTGCAGCAGCAGCAGCGGCTTCTGCACCAGCATGACCAGCGCCAACAACGATTACATCATATTCTTTTTGAAACATATTAGATTATTAAGATATTTTTATTAAGAGTAAATGATATTAAACTTTTTCAACTTATAGTTTCACGTGAAACAATTTTATTTTTTCATCTTCCTTTTTTCTCATGATCCGTTCTTCTGCTTCTGATTTGTCATTATAGCCTATCAAATGTAGTACACCATGCGACATAACACGTAAAAGTTCTTCTTCAAAAGACACCTGATATGTTTGCGCATTGTCTTTAACACGGTCTGTTGAAATGAAAAGATCTCCTGAAATCAAATCACCTTCGCAATAATTAAAGGTAATAATGTCTGTGTAGTAATCGTGATTAAGATGCTTGATGTTGATATCTAATAAATAATCATCATCACAGAATATGTAGTTTATTTCTCCCAGTGATTTGCTTTCACTTTTAATAATGGCGCCTACCCATTCATCATAAGTTTGCTCCTGTAATAAAGTAAAATCATTTTCGTAATTAAACGTAATCATTTTAATAGATTTTGTGGGTGCAAAAGTAACTTATTTTAAGATAACTACTTAGCTTTTTTTTAGATTTCTTTAGGTTGCGCAATGTGTTGTAAAGCCCTTATTACTTTCTGTGATGATGTCTGATTTAATTTGTGTAAATGGTGATTAGTAACTTTAATAAGGAAAATGTAATTTACTGGAAGTTTCTAGAAGTAACAAAAATCGACCTCAATCAATTGATCGCTTTTGCCCGTTCAAAATACTCATTCACCTTCTCTTGATATTTTTGATTCAAAGGCAGCGATTGCTTGTTTAAATTCTCAATACTATTCAAATATTGTTGAAGAGCCGCTGGAATGGCATTTTGGTTGGGCGTGAATTCTTTTTTATTGGATTCTGATTGACGTTTCTCGTCTTCATCTTGCTTTTGGATGGCTTTTTCTAATTTCATTAATTGATGCTTGATATTGAGTACTTTGTTTAAGACTTCATTTTTAAAACCTTTATTCAATAATTGCTTTTCAGCATCTTTCATTTGATCTAATATTTTTTTACCATCAGGGGTTAAACCGTTTTGACGTAGTAGATTTTCTAATTCTTTTCTAATTTTTTGTTGCGCTTGAAACATTTCCATTAACTCGCGTGCATTGTTTTCACCATCATTACCAGAATTTCCATTGCTGCCATTTTTTCCTCCTTTACCATCTTTCCCATCCTTTCCGTCTTTCCCATCCTTGCCTTCTTTCCCATCCTTGCCTTCTTTTCCATCCTTTCCGTCTTTTCCGTCTTTTCCATCCTTGCCTTCTTTACCCTTTTCGCCTTTTTTGTCTTGGCCCTCTTCACCTTCATCACCATCTTCACCTGCTTTTTTCATTTTCTCACCCATTTTCTCACCCATTTCGCCCATTTTTTTAATGATATCCGGCAACTGCATACCTTTGCCTTGTCCTTCGCCCATACCTGGATTGGGACAAGCCGCACCAGATGATTGACTCATGCTATTTTGCATATCTTGTTTAATATTGCTTAAATAATCACCCAATTTATTAGCCGAATTCATAACAAATTGTTGATGAGAAATCCCTTTTGAAATATTCATCTCAGGAAACTCTTGAAGGGCTTTATCTGTATGGTAGGCTATCAAACCTATTTCCTCGGTTATTTTTTCAGTAATTCGCGGATTTCTCAATGACATCGTAAACAAACTATCGTCAATATGTCTAAATTGTTGTTTGAGATGCTGTTGTTTAACCATTCTATTGGCATAATCAGGGTCGTTAGGTTTCGCATTTTTGAACTTTTTCATTAAGGTTTCTTGTGCAAAAGAAAAAGCCAATAGATTGTCAATTATTTGTCTAATCATTTGCAGGTCTTCTTGCATTTGTTCCATGCCAGCTCCACCACCAGATGAACTCTCCTTTTTCATTTTGGCACTCATGTTTTTCATTTTTTGAGCAGCACTTTTTTGTTTGGGTTTAGCATTTGCTTTATTGTCTTTTTTCAGATCGTCCTTGGCTTTTTCCATTTGATCTTTAATGCTGTTTTCTTCCCCTTGATCTGTAGGCAGTTTTTTTGGTTTCTTTAGGTCTTTGTTTTCTTTTTCTATTTGACGAAATTCTTCTTTAATTTTATTAAACTCTTTGTTTAATTTATCTTGGTTTTCTTCCTTATTGTCAGCATCTTTCGTGGTCAATTCATCTTGTTTTTCAGCTAATTTATCTAGTTTATCAGCCATTTGCTGCATTTTTTGATCAATATAGTATCGCTTCGTTAATTCTAATAATTGGGCTAAATTTTTGGTTTGATTTTTAGCCTTATTTTTTACCTCATCAAGTTTTTTCAACAAACCTTCATCATTCATTTTTTCAGACATTTTTTGCAGTTCATCTAAAAGCTCTTTATTTTTATCGGCCTGTTTTTCTGCATTTTCGAGACGCTTTTCTAAATCTTTTTTCTCAGGATCGTCTTCCTTTTTATTAGTTTTTTGAAGATTATCCTTTATCTTTTTTGAAAAATCTTTCATCATGTCCTCTTGTTGCTTCTGGCGATTGATGAAATCTTCAATTTTTTGTTGATCTTTAAATTCTAAATTTCCTTTTTGTTTGGTTAATTGTTCAAGTTTGTCAATTTCTGACAGTTGTTTTTCTCTACTTTTTAGCGCGCTATTCATGCCGCTAATGGCTTGGTTTTTTTCTTGAAAGCTTTTTTGTACATCTTCATCATCTGTTAGAAGACGGTCTGAAAACACCTGAGATTTGTTGCTTTTAAATTTGTTAACCGCATCATTATCAAACACTTCAAAATAGTAGTCATAATTTACACCCTTTTCTAAAGTTAACCCCTGCGGAAAAACGTAGACAAATTGATCTGATATTTTGTTTTTTAGCGTTAAATTTTTGCGTTGCAAGCGAGAAGGATTATTTTTTGGATAGTAGACCACATCTAACCGACTAAGTCCATAATCATCAGATATTTGTCCCAAGTATATGGTTTTGTCTTGTCTCAAGCTGTCAGGAGCCATGGCCACCTGTATGAGGGGATGTTGGTCTTTTTGTGTTTGAATATTGAATGCCAAAACTTCATAATCATTAAGCTGTTGATTAGACGTTTTGATTTCATAGTTTAGTGGTTGATGAATTGTTTTACTCATACTAAACTGATTATCAACTTTTTCGAATAGGAGGTTTTGCTTGCCATCAAAAAACTCAACTTTTGTGGTGGCTAATGCATTGATTGTCCATGTTATACTTGATCCTTCTGGCACTATAGCATGACCTGTACCTTTTATTATTTGTGCTTTTTTACCCAAATAGCTAGGATAGTTGATGAGTAAATCAAAACTTTGAATGGTAGGTACTTTAATAACTTTTAATAAATAATCATTTGATGAAACGTCATTGGCTTCTATTTTGAAAGGGATATCCTGGCTAGGAGTTTCTAAAAGATATTCGAAAACACCGGGTTCCACTTCTGTCATGAGGTAGTTAACATTTTCTTTTGAAATAAAAACTTTATCAGGAACAAGCTGTCCTTTGGTGGAAACGCGCAGGGTAAAGTTTTTATTTTGCTCCGTTTGAAGCTTATCATTTAAAATAACAAATTGAAAAGGCGCAGGAGGCGTAAAATTTTCATTATAATTTACCACGCGGTGCATGCTCCCAAAAAGCATATCTGCACGATTCGATAAAATGATAGCGGCAATTATCAGAACTGGTAGTGCAAGTAAAGGCAGATATTTCTTTGATTTGGAATAGTCAATGGCTTTCTGAAAAGGAATTGGTGAGAGATTTTGTGCTTTTTGCTCAATTGAGGCTAATAGAAGTTCATTATTTGATGTTTGGTGGCTTAATTGTAAGAAATTTGTTAACTGGTCTTGCACTTCTTGAAAGTGATTACCAATCAATTTGGCAGCGCTGTCGTAATTTAAGCCTTTTTTAAGCTTAAATAGCTCGAAAGACGACACCAATATAAACTTATACAATAAAAACGCATTAACGGCCACAAAAAGAAGAAATAGAAAGGTTCTGCCAGCAGGTTTGAGCCAAAGAAAATACTCTACAAAGGAAGTGAACAGCAAATAGAGCAGCCCAATACCAAGAAATAGCACTAAGCCTTTCATCAATTCATTGTAATAAAACTTTTTGATGAATTGTTCCAGTTTGTCAAAAATCAGTTGTTGGGTTGGCATATAATGGCTTTGACTTACAAAAGTATGATTTTATTGAAACAAATTTTCTTTTTTAAGAATTTTTTATAGCGGGCTTGTGGATTAAGCTTAGCTGGAGGTAACCAAAATACCCAGAAAGGGCTTGAAACCATTTCTGGGTTGTTATTTGGCACAAAAAAACCGTTAGTTTTTGAGGCTAACGGTTTTTTTTAGATTTTTTGGGAATTTAGTTTACCAAAATATCATCGATTTGCATGGTGGTAGTTGTACCGCCACTGCCATTACCAATATATTCAAATAGAATGAATCCGTTGCCTGTGATAAAAGCAGGAATAGCCCAGTTGCCACTATTTGTAAAATTAGCAGGATAGCCAGACGCTTGACCAGGAGAAATCGTGAAACTTGATGTAATATCTACCAATGTTGCGTTATTTAAATTACTTAGAGGGACATAGTTTGTAGAATAATAAACCTTTAAAACAGCACCGTTAGCAAAACCCGCTTTTGTTTTAAAAGACAAAGTATTTGCAGCTGTAAAATCAATAGGAACAATAAAAACGGTTCTATTGGCTTCTGGCGTGCCACCAAAAGAACTCATTTGAATATATTTATTATTACTAAAACTTCTAACTTCCCAATATCTTGTACCTATAAACGGGTCATTGATATACTTTGGAAAATCTTTTAAATTTAAGGCATATGACTCAAAATTTTCACTAAAATTACCGCTATAGGTAATTGCTGAGCCACCTAAAGGAGGCGATAAATCAACGGTAAATCTAGGATTAGTTAACTTAATATCTTGTATATCTCTAACCATAAACTGGAAGGTCCCATTAAATTTAGTTAAAACACCTCTTATCTTACCGCTATTGCCAGGAATAATTTGACCATTAAATGTTGCATATAAACTTACGCGAACAATAACCGAATTGCCATTTGTACCAACAATTTCATTATTTGTAGCGCTTCCTAAATCGTTTTGAGCATTGTAATAGGTTTTGCCAACAAATGCATCTTTAAACTGCACATTGTCAAATTCAATTAATTTATTTAGGTTGGCATTATTTACTGCTTGTGAAATGGTTAAACCAGTTAAAAGGATTTCATTTTCGTTTTTCTTCTCGCAACCAATCGTTAAAACATTTCTATATTCTGAAAGAAACAATCTTGAAAGACCGGCAGGGAATGAAGGATTAATATTTTGATTACCAATAACTAGACCATCGTGGTCCTTTGAAATATATTTGCCTTGTAATTTGACAAAAACCTTTCTACCAGGTTGATAGTTTGCAAATAAAGTCACTTGATCAACAGGAACCGAAAATCCTAAAAGACCATCAGTTGATACAAAAGAGATAGATTTAAAGAAATTGCCACCTACATCACTTGATGTGACATAGCCTTCAATGACATCATTGGCAGTATATAGTACTGGTACAGCAGTTGCAAGCGTATAAATTTCAGCAACAGTTTTAGTTACGGTTAAATTGGTACAAGCCTCATCTAAATTTGGCGTTTCGAATTCTCTATCTATACAAGAAAATAAAGTTAGAGATAAAATTATTAATTTAAAAAATGTTTTCATAATTTGTTAGTTTTCAATTATTTTAACGTTGTCTACTTGAAATAACCCATCTAAGCTGGTGTTAGTGCCAGATCCTGTAACTTTAAATGCTATTCTAATTTTACCACCGGTATAAGCAGATAAATCTACTTTTCCCGAGCTAATAAAAGTATACCCAGCTGTTGTTCTATTTGCAACAGTTGCTGATAATTCAGTCCATGTAGCAGCTAATACATTATTACCAGTCATATTATTAGAAATATAAACTTTTAAATTATTATCATCACTCGAAACAAAGTTCTGCGCAGACTGAAAAATTAAAGAAACATTTCTATTATTTTGAGTATCTATTTCTGGCGTAACCAACCAACCAATATTAGAAACATTCCCACTTTGAAAAGTATTAAATTCAGCATAAGCATTGCCGTCAAAAATTCTTGATTTCCATAAAACCGTCCCGGCTTCTGCAAAATTTATCCAATTTTCTTTTACAAAGGTTACATTGTGAGGCAAGTCTTGAAAATCATCAGAAAATATTTTCTTAAATATTTTTGGAATCTCTGTGTCATCCAATGAAGTACAACTTGAAAAAACAAGTAAAGCAACTATTGGTAAAAAAAATATTTTTTTCATCTTTTATAGGAGTTAAAAGTTATAAGTTAAATTAACAAAAAATGTAGCACCAAATGAATAAAAGTATCTTGGGCCAAAAGTTCTCGTATCTCTTACAGGCAAGCCATTAGGAAAAGTGTGCGGTTGATTATCCAAAGCGTAATCTGTATAGTTTGCTTTTCTTGCTTGTTCAAAGCCTCCAGTTTTATATCTATTGCCTAGAGCATTGTTAACTGAAGCGAAGATACCAATCGTATTTCTGTTTTTAGTACTTGTACGCCAAGTTTTACCACCTCTAATATTTAAGATAAACATATCTTCCAATCGTTCTTGTCTTAACAATCTTCTAACATTTTCTTCCGTCGCACCAGGATATTCGGTTTGAGATTCGATGTCTTGGTAAATAAAACTCTCCGTTCTCAGCAAAGGAGATACGCCTAAAAATCGATGGGTTAGCATATTCATGTCTGCACCAATCCACCAAAACTTAGGGTTTCTATATTCTAAACCAATCATATAGGCCCTTTCTGGCGCACTATTTGCGCGGTAGTTTTTCAAGAAAGATTTGCCATAATTATTAAAGCCGAATTCTAAATTGTTTGGATTACCATCATTAAGTAAAGAACTATCGTCTACGTTAACAGCAATGTTTGGGTTATTAGCGTACAAATATTCTGCAAAATTTGCTGCAGATTTTAAACTTAAGGTTGGTGACAATTGATAATCTAAACCAAACTCAAGACCTTTGTTTGTTCTCTTAACGCCAGACAATATTTCTTGCACAAACTCATCATTGTCGTTACCGCCTTCTTGGAAGAAAAAGGAAATTTGTGTCGCATTATTGGTTTCATTATAAAAAGCAGTCAGTCTAGCTTTTAATCTAGGCGCACGAATGATATAACTCACATCTAAACTGCTTATCTCTTCAGAATTAATATTAGGCGTAGCAACATTGTTCATTCTTGCGTTACCAAAAGCTGTCCTCATAACAGGCGCTTTGGTTAAATGTGCCGCATTAAAGTCAACCAAATGACGACCAGTAATTTTATAGGTCATACCGCCTTTAAAACCATAATTATTAAACTCTACGACTTCGCTTTTTCCAAATGATTGATCTTTATAAACAGGATTTCTAAATAGTCCTTCTCTTTGATATTGTGTTCTAGAAAAGTTTTGTGCCAAATAGAAATCTACTTTGTCATATCTAAATTTAAATTGTGTAAAAGCATCAATAATATTGGCATGCATAATAAAATTATAGGCATATTTATCTCCTTTTACAACATTTCTATTAGGATTATTCATGTCCGAATCTTGGAAACCAATAGGTTGAAACAAATCAACATCTCTAAAGAAGTTACCTCCCAACAGGTCAGTTATTTCTGCAAATTGGTGCGACCTTAGGTTTCTATAGTTTACACTTCCATTCATTAATATATTATCAGCCAATTGCGCACTTAAAATAGAATTAACAGTCCACTGCTTGTCTTCTGCCACATCTTCATAGGCAACATAAACACTTTTACCTTCAGGATTCAGTGCTGCGTCTGCTTGATTCGCTCTATATAAATTGTTCCAATTGATTTGGGAATTGTTTTGAAAAAAGCCCAATTGATTTTGATATTCAACAAAATTAGGTGCACCCGTACCATAATTCAAAGCATAACTAGGTAAATTTCTGTAATAGGTTGGATCAGGATTTAAAACATTTTGAAAATCTAATCGACTATCAGCAAAACGACCAAATTGGTACGACACATTCGTGTTTAGCTTCGTTTTACTATTTATTTTCCAATAATGACTTAAGGTAGTAAAAGGTTCATTAATGCTTCTTACTCTTGAGTTGCGTTTTTTACCATCTTGAAAACCCCAAAAACTATTGTAGGTTACCCCCATGATATCATTTACTTCTTCTGTATTAAAAGAATTTCTACCTCTTGAATGTTGGGCATAAATAGACGTAATATTTAAACTATGATTATCATTGATCTTTTTCTCAATACTGATCAAAAAAGAGTTGCCTTCATAGTCTGTTCCAGGAAAGTTTGCTTCTGGCGCCCATCTTCTTGAACCAGAAATGGTATATGCCCAACCTTGTTTATTTAAACCAGACGCATGTGTAAACATCCCTCTATAAGTATAATTTGTATTTGTCATGGCTAAATTTGCACGCGTGCCCTTTCTGTAAAAAGACGCTCTAGTATTGATGTTTTGTGTACCAAGGATTGAGCCAAAAACATAATCTGATGGGCCTGATCCCATGGTGAATTCTTGGTTTCTTGTGGCATCATTCAATCCACCCCAGTTAGCCCATTGCGGACGACCAGTGTTAATTTTATTCATGGTGATACCATTAACCAAAGTGTGAGACAATTCGTTGTCCAAACCTCTAATTCTAAACCAGCCTAAATTCCAGCTAAATGCTGCCGCTTGTTGATAAGCATCTCTTGAAGCTTGCAACAGGCCAGCCGTATTATCACCGCCACCCGCATCATCATCGGCTAAATCATTTTCAGATAAGGTAATTAAATTTGTAGCAACATCATCGGCTAAGTCAAACTTTAGAATAATTTCACCCATGTTATAGCCTTCTTTAGCTTTAACTTCTATTTCCAATAACTGGCTTTCATAACCCTCTGCTTTAATAGAGACATAATTTTTACCAACTGGCACATTTGGAAAGAAAAACGCACCCTCACTAGTCGTTAATTGCAGCAAGGTAGTGTTTTGAACTGTAACAACAGCACTGGGCAGAACTTTTAAGGTTTTAGAGTCTAAAACTTTCCCTTCCAAACTTGAACCGTCCTGTGCGTTTGAAAACCCAAAAAGCATAAATAAAACAATGCTTAAAAAAGATTTTTGCATATAAATAAGTTTAAATTAATAATGTTAATATTTTATTAACTTTGCAAAGTTACATAAATTAAATTAAATATGTACTTTTGGCGTAATTTTTGAAAATAATTGATGTTAATTTAATATGCCAAATAAATGAAAAAAATATTTATCCTGTCTTTGTCCCTTTTTATGACGAGTGTAAGTGCTCAAAATAAAAGTTTTAAAATGCATACCATTGCTTTTTATAATTTAGAAAACTTATTTGACACAGTTGATGATCCGAAGATTGATGACACCGAGTATTTGCCTGAAAGCGGTTGGACTATTGATAAGTATAATCAAAAACTGAAAAACTTAGAACGCGTTATTTCTGAAATTGGTACAAGTGACCAGCAAACGAATAGTCCAACAATTTTAGGGGTTTGTGAAATAGAAAATCGCAAAGTGCTCGAAGATTTGGTGGCCATGCCTGCCTTAGCAAGAAAGGACTATGGCGTGATTCATTTTGATTCGCCAGATGGCAGAGGGATAGATGTTGGATTGCTTTATCAAAAAGCGCATTTTAAACCAACTAGTTATATAAATGTGCCACTAAGATTTAAACGTCCTGATGAACCAGACAAATGGTTAAATACAAGGGACCAATTATTGGTTAGTGGTTTATTGGATGGCGAAGAAATGCATTTTATTGTGAATCACTGGCCGTCGCGCTCTGGCGGTGAAAAACGCAGCAGCCCTTCCAGAGAAGCAGCTGGTGCATTAAATAAAAGAATTATTGATTCCTTACAAGCCATTAACCCTTTGGCCAAAGTGATTTCTATGGGCGACCTTAATGACGGCCCGTTTAATAATTCATTAAAGAAATCAATCGGCACGGTTGGTAAAAAATCAGATTTAAAACCTAAAGGTGTTTTTAACCCCATGGAAGAGATGTCAAAAAAAGGCATGGGTTCTTTAGCCTATCGGGATGCTTGGGATTTATTTGATCAAATGATTTTAACTGAACCGCTAGTTAAAGACGATTTCACAACATGGAACTTTTGGAAAGCAAATGTTTTTAACCGACCTTTTTTGGTTCAGCAAATAGGGCAATATAAAGGTTATCCGCTAAGAAACGGAAACGGTGAACCCGGTTTTAGCGATCACTTTGCCGTTTATCTCTATTTATTGAAAGAGCACGTGAAGTAGCTTGTTTACTCTTTTAAAAAAAGCAGGACATTATTTTTACAAAGTGCTTTGATACTTTCCGTAAAATGATTGGCAATAGTTGTTAGGTGTTCATAATCCATAAGTTGTGCCTCATCTTTTACATGATGGTAGTAAGGATAGTTTTGAAAATCAAATGAAGATACCGAATGTGCTGGGAACTTTAGCACATCATACATTGGCCAGTTATCTGAAGCTTTAAATAAACCATACTGCTCTGCCATTTGCAAAAAACCTGTTGTTTTTTTGTTTGAGGCGGAATTAATAATTTCTGCCAAATTAGATTTGTTATAGCCTGTCATATAGAGCAGGTGATCATAGTTTTTCATCGGTATACCTACCATTTCAAAGTTGATCAACGCTACTGGCGAAAGATCTTCATTTTGAAAACGCTTGGCTAGATGTTTAGCACCTCGTAGACCAATTTCCTCTGCCGTAAATAAAACAAACAATATAGGTCTGTTTTGTGGTTTGTCTGAAAAATATTTGGCCAACTCTAAAACCAAAGCGACAGAAGCGGCATTGTCATTGGCGCCATTAACAATTTGGTCGCCATCTATAGCTTTACCCTTAAATCCAATATGGTCATAATGCGCACTCAAAATCAAAGGATGATGTTTGAGGGAATCAATTTTTCCTGGCAAATAGCCAATGAGGTTATAGGCATCTAGTGCGTTTATTTTTAAGCTATCTCTATAAGTGTTATAAAATGAACGAATACCATAACTTTTTAATTTATTTTCAATGTATTGCGCGGCCAATTCTATGCCTTTGGAACCAGTGTCTCTGCCTTCTAACTCGTCTGAAGCCAGATAGAAGGTGGCTTCTTTTATGCGCTCAAGAGAAATTTCGCTTTGTTGCGCCGAAGCTAAAAAATTTATAAAAAGTATTAAATAAATAGAAAAGAATTTTTTCATCGGGAATTATTTAGATTAAACAAATATAAAATTTTCTTTTAAACGAGAAGTTATTTTTTTCTAATAACTAAATAAACGCCAGCAAATATTAAAGTTGCAGACAAGATTTTTATGGTATTTAATTGGTCTTTTCCTAAACTTATGGCAAAGATAGTCGCAAAAAGTGGCTGGAGATAAATAAATACGGACACAGCTGTAGGCGACAATCGCTTCATCGATATTAAATTTAATAAGTAAGTTAAAAAAGTAGAAAAAACAACTATGAAAAAGATATCAAAAAGAATGATATTTGACATAGACGACCACTCGACTTGCTTAAATTCATTATATCCAAAGGGTAAGACCATCAAAAAGCCTATGGTGTAAATCCATTTTACAAAAGTAAAGGGATTGTATTTTTCCATTAATTTTTTTACCAAAATCAAGTAATAACCGTAGGAAAGGGCATTCACAAACACCAAAAAATTACCGATCATTTCTTGGTCTTTTACAACACTGTCTTTTTGATACGTAATTAAAACAAAGGTACCAATAAGACCAAGAACTATTCCAATAATTTTTAGCTTTTTAAGTTTCTCTTTAAGAATAATAGCAGATAAAATCAATACTAACATGGGTGTTGTAACCATCAAAACGGAAGCGCTAATAGGAGATGTCATGCTCAACCCTTTGAAAAAGGTTAACATGTTTAAGGCTACACCAAAAAAAGCCGACAAGGCGATTCGCGCAAAATCTGACCAATCAATTTTTTCTGATTTTATAAAAAAAGAGCACAACCAAAAGAGCAGCATGGCGCCAAAAACCCGTAAAACTATAAAACCAAAAGGTTCAACATGCAGGGGCATGACATCTTTTGCAATAGTGAATGTTACCCCATAAATGATGGCGACGGCGGTAGCAGCTACTAAAGCTAAAGACCTACTCATGGTTTGCCAAGTGATCAAGCAACAAACTCACGGTTTTTGAAGAATTGCCGATATAAACAACCTCATTAAAAACAATAACAGGTCTGCTTAAAAAGGTATAGTGTTCTAAAATTAAATTTTTGAAATCATTTTCTGTTAACTCTTCGTTTTTTAGGTCACGCTCTTTGTATAATTTTGCGCGTTTGCTAAATAACTTTTCGTAACTCAATGTTTTTTTATAAAGGGATTCAAGTTGCTTATAAGTGATGGGCGTTTCTTTGATGTCAATTAATTCAAATAAATGCAAAGGCTTAATTTGACTCAATATCTTTTTGCAAGTATCACAAGTTTTTAAATAATAGATTTGATTAGACATGTGCTTTATTTTTAAAAAAGGCAAAAATACAACCTTTTTAGTTGAGTTAATTATACAATTTTAAATTGAAGCGACTGTAATTTTTTAAAACGATAATCAGCCTTCGGTTAAGAAAAGAGTCTAAATAAAAGAAACAATAACACAGCTATACCGTTGAGCAACAGCATGGTTTTTTTGTTTTTAAGCACTACTTTAAAATAAAATGTGTAAAGAAATTGTAACTAAAGATTTCACGATTATACCAATATTTTTTATTTTTGTAAACCACTTCAATTTAACGAAAGAAGCACCACAACTCAAATACGCCTTTAAATCGCCAAAGATTGGATTAAGACTACTAAAGCAGTTACCTATGTTGTTTTTTGCGGTGACAACACTCGCGTTTTTATGCATTTTGACATTGATTATCCAAATATTGTACATTTCCATTTTCACGGCAAAAAAAAGGTGTTTTGTTTGCGCCTGATCAATCTAAATATTTCTACAAATTGCCTTATGCGCTGATAATTCGAGAGGATATAAATTTTGATAACTCAGATTGTCAAAAATGGACATTTAAACCAAAAAAAACAGCAATTAGTATTTCGTAGTTTTTGATATAAACCTTATCTAGTTTTTTGTCATTTGCCCAACTCAACATTTATTTTTAATTTTGTGCGCCTTTCGAAAATGACAAAACCTTGAGCGATAATTTAAAAGCGTATATAAAAAAACTTGAGCATTATTGTGCCTACCAAGAGCGGTGCCATCAAGAAGTCAAATCAAAATTACTGCAATTGGGCTGCAAAGGACATGAATTGGACGAAGTGGTTTACCATTTAATTGAAAATAAATACCTGAACGAGCAACGCTTTGCCAATTTATATACCATTAGTAAGTTTAATCAAAAACAATGGGGTAAATATCGCATCGAACAACAACTAAAAGCTAAAGGATTATTTGAAAACACCATTCAAGAAGCATTAAAGCAGATTAAGAGTCAAGATTATTTATACACTTTTAATAAATTAGCCAAAAAAATTTGGGAAGAAAACCATCAGTTATCGTTGCTTCAAAGAAAAAAGAAAACCTATGATCAATTAGTTTATAAAGGATATGAACTAGAACTTATTCATCAATTTTTAGAAAAACAATAAAAATGTCAATATTTTACAAATTAAGAATAGAGAAAGTTATCAAAGAAACGTCAGAAGCAGTGACCTTGTGCTTTGCAGTTCCAGCGGATTTAAAAGAAAAGTTTACTTTTGTTGCAGGACAGTATGTTAACCTGCAAATTACTTTAAATAATGAAACCATTAGAAGGTCCTATTCTATTTGTAGTGGACCAAACGACCAAACCTTAAATGTAACGGTCAAGGCCATAAAAAAAGGGGTGTTTTCGGCTTTTGCTAATAATTATTTGAAAGAAGGCGCATTGGTTGAAGTCAGCGTGCCAGAAGGTCGTTTTACTTTGCCAACTCTAAATACTCATGCCAAGAATTATTTGGCAATCGCTGCTGGTAGTGGTATTACGCCCATCATGAGTATGATAAAGCATGTGGTCTTGCAAGAACCACAATCTAAATTTGTTTTACTTTTTGGTAATAAATCTGTAGAAAAAACTATTTTTTTTAATGAGCTAGAAAGTCTAAAAAACAAATTTCCACAGCAGTTTTTTGTTTCCTATGTTTTTTCTGAGCAATCTCATGAAATGGCCTATCAAGGACGAATTGGTCAGGCTTTGATTAATGATTTTATTCAAAATAAACATGCCAATTTAGTTTTTGATTATGCATATTTGTGCGGGCCAGAGCCTTTGATAGATTTATCAAAAGAGGCATTGAAAGCAAACGATTTCGCAGATAATCAAATAAATTTTGAACTTTTTACAGCAAGTGTTAAAGAAAATAATGTATATTCGTCATTAGATAGTTGTGTAGCTACAGTGATTGTTGACCATGAAACTTTTGAAGTTGACATTGAACAAGGCCAAACCATTTTAGATGCAGTGCTTAAAGCAGGTATAGACGCGCCATATTCATGTCAGGGAGGCGTTTGTAGCAGTTGTTTAGCAAAAACGTCAGCAGGGCAAAGCACGATGAAGAAAAACACTGTTTTAACAGATAACGAAGTTAATTCAGGCTTAGTGCTTACTTGCCAGGCGGTTTGTCAAAGCGCCACAATTACAGTAGACTATGATGATGTATAACCTTAAATTTATAAATGATGCAAAAAGAAACAACCCAATGGTATAGCCCGCGATTACAAAAGGAAATGCCTATCGTAACTTATGGTCATTATGGCACAGCCTTATTACTTGTGCCAACGGCAGCCGCTGATTATTTAGAATACGAGCGCTTTTTATTAATCGACGTTTTAAAACCATATATTGAAAGTGGCCGAATTAAAGTTTTTTCTGTAAACAGCATCAACAATGAAAGTTGGTTAAACAATAAAATGCAAGCAGCGCACAAAGCCATTCGTCACAACCAATTTAATGAATATATTTTTGAAGAAGTCATTCCCTTTATAAAAAACAGTACAAGTCCAGAAACGCAAATTTTGATAAGTGGTGCGTCTTTTGGTGCTTTGCATTCTATGAATTTGTTTCTAAAGCGCCCAGACCTAATCAACGGATGTATTGCTATGAGTGGCGTTTATGATTTAACCGAATATACCAAAGGATTTTGGGATGATCAGGTTTATTTCAATAGTCCGATGCATTATATGGGCAATTTGACGGACCACGGCCATTTAGAGCGCATAAGACAAGGCAAGATTATTATTGCTACTGGTAGCGGTGATTATGAAGCACCAGATGCTGCGCGCGCTTTTTCACGACTACTAGATCACAAAAGCGTTCCTCACTTTTTAGATGTTTGGGGATTTGATGTAACCCATGATTGGCCAACTTGGCGAAAAATGCTACCTTATTTTGTGGAGCGGTTTTTGTAAATTTAAAACAACGTCAGCGTATTTGCTGGATTTTTAAAAGTTTTTCGGTGATGCGCACAAACACCATGCTGTCTGATTAATTCGCGATGATTAGGCGAGGGATAGCCTTTGTTTTTCTGCCAATCATAAATTGGAAAAACCATGTGAAGATTATTCATGACATCATCCCGATAAGTCTTAGCCAAAATCGAGGCTGCGGCTATAGAGATATATTTAGCATCGCCTTTAATGATACTTTTACTAGGAATACTTTTCACCAAAGCGGTTTCATTTGCAGCAAAGATTTTCCCTGTTTGGTTATGAAAAGGTCTTTTAGAAACTAATGGTCTATTGCCATCAATAATCGCAAAAGTAGGTTGCGGTTTTAGCAGAAGCAAACACTCTTGCATGCCTTTTAACGAAGCATTTAAAATGTTGATTTCATCAATTTCTTGTGGCGAGATATGAACGACATGAAATGAAATGGCGAGTTCCTCAATCAAAGGCCGAAGTTCAAATCTTTTTTTTTCGGTTAATTTTTTCGAATCGTTCAATTCAGAAACAAGCAAATCAAGTTTAGCGTTTTTCTTCAGCAACTCTTTTGTTATTCGAGGCAAAATGACACCTGCCGCGGTTACTGGCCCTGCCAAGCAACCTCGACCGGCTTCATCAAATCCGGCTTCAAATGCTTCTTCAGAAAACGACCACTTGAGCATGTTGATTTAAATTATTTCAGCTTCAAATAAGTTTTTAAAATGCTTGATAATAATGCATTTAACCTCATTTTCATCAAGTTTTTGATTAAGCTCCGCTTGCATGGACGTAACCGCTTTTCCTCTAATCCCACAAGGAATGATATGGTCAAAATAACCCAAATCAACATTGACGTTTAAGGCAAAGCCGTGCATGGTTACCCAACGCGAAGCCCTGACGCCCATGGCACAAATTTTTCTTGCAAATGGCGTCCCAACGTCGAGCCAAACACCAGTTTCACCAGGACTTCTTGTGGCTTTAAGCCCAAAATCAGCCAAGGTTAAAATGATCGTTTCTTCAAGCAAACGCAAATATTTATGAATATCTGTAAAGAAATTTTCCAAATCTAAAATGGGATAGCCTACTATTTGTCCCGGCCCATGATAGGTGATGTCGCCCCCGCGATTAATTTTATAAAAAGTGGCACCTTTGTCAGCCAGTTGCTTTTCAGATAATAACAAATTAGACAAATCACCGCTTTTTCCTAAAGTGTAAACATGAGGATGTTCTACAAATAGGAAATGATTTTCAGTCACTATTTCTGGCTCGTTTCTCTTTAATAGCTTTTGACTAACAATACTTTTAAAAATACTTTCTTGGTCATCCCAAGAGTCTTTATAAGCCTTATGCCCCAAATCAGTTAATATAACATGATGGTTTTTTATCATTCAAAATATATTTCAAGGTTCAAATACTCTGGATCGGTTTCATAGGTTTTCATGTCAAATTCAAAATCCACATTTAATCGATCTGCACTTATTTTTGCGGTTTTTACATTGGTTGCTCTAATGCGTTTGGAAAAACGGTACGCTATTTTATAGGTCATCGCTATTGGCATGTCTTTAACCATTTCTAGCATTTCTTCAGGTTTTGGGTTTTCTGGATCAAAAGGCTCTTGGCTAATGGTTGAATTTTTCTTTTTTTCAAAGGTCGTTTGACGTTTAAAAGCATTGTCCACAAAAGAATAGGTTGTTTTGCCAGGCGTTTGCATTAAACCTTCAGGGAAATCTTTTCCGCCTGCTGGGTTTATATTCGATTTTTCTAAAACCTCGCCAATATCCATGGCATGAAGAAGTTCTTTTGTATTATCAAAATCGGCAAATAGTGTCATGATGAATTGATCTTCTTCATCATTAATTAGCATTTTTAAGCGATATTTTTCTAATATTTTCAACTGATTTTGGTTTTCAAGAGGTAAAAGAGAAATGCTATCTCTTTTTGCATCAAAAACAGATTTAAAACTAATGATAGTGTCTTGCTTTTTCTGCATAGAAATTTCGTTGGATTCATTGCCACCCATAGATTTAGCCATGACCAACAGCTCTGATAGGTTTATTTCATGTGAAATTTTCACTTGATCGTCAGGCAAAACAACAAGTCTTTCAGTAATTGAACAACTAAACAAAGCAAAAAAACCAAATAAAAGGACTGTCTTTTTCATAAGGCGTGATTGAAAATTATGCAAAAATAAGCATAAGATTTGATTTGTGGTGTGTATCTTTGCCCGTATGGAAAACAATCAACAAATTTTTGGTATTCGTGCAATCATAGAAGCTTTAGATGCAGGACAAACCATTGACAAAGTATTTATTCAAAAAGAATTGCAAGGTGATTTGGCAAAAAAATTATTGCGTGCTTTAAAAACGCACCAAGTAAATTTTAGCTATGTACCAGTGGAAAAGCTAGCAAAATTTGATGTCAAGAACCATCAAGGGGCGATGGCTCAAATTGCGCCTATCAATTTTGTGGAACTCGAACCCATGGTTGAAGCGGTTTTAGAAACAGGCAAAACCCCTTTGTTTTTGATGCTTGATCAAATATCAGATGCGCGAAATTTTGGTGCTATTATTCGAACAGCTGCTTGTACGGGTGTTGATGGCATCATTATTCCCAAAACGGGTTCGGCACCAGTCAATGCAGATACGGTCAAAACCAGTGCAGGCGGTGTTTTCCATGTGCCCATTTGTAAGGTTAATCATCTCAAAGACGCTATATATTTTTTACAAGCATCAGGTATTCAGGTTGTTGCAGCCACAGAAAAAGCCGAAAACACCCTTTATCAGGTGGATTTAAAGCCACCAACAGCAATTATTATGGGTAGCGAAGATCGAGGGATTAACCCCTCTGTTTTGGCGATTGTAGACCAAAAAGTAAAATTGCCAATGGTAGGTCAAATAGGTTCTTTGAATGTATCCGTGGCTTGTGGTGCTTTTTTATACGAATGTTTGAGACAGAGAGCATAGTTTATAATTTTTGTTTTTTGGGCACCTTGTCCGCCTTCCTCTCCCGCTTTTTTTCTTGTTTTTTAAAGAACCAAGAAAAAAGAGCTCCGTTCAAGTCGGGGTGCGATTAAGTGCGTAAGAAAGTCGCAGGGCCTATTTTTTGAATTAAGCATGTAATTGGTCATGAAAGATTTATGAAGCAATTATTTTTATACCTTTGTAACAATTATACGTTTTTATCGTCATATCCTGCAAACAACCTTTATTTATGTATCGTTGGATTCTTATTCTAATTATTTTCCCTTTCTTTTCTGTTTTTGGGCAAAATCAAAACAAATGGACTTTAGAACAATGTGTGAGGTATGCATTTGAGCATAATATCTCCATCAAACAAGCCAGTTTAGACATTGAAAACAATGAAATAAGTAGGCAAGAGGCTTTCGGTAATTTTATGCCAAATCTTAATGCTAGATCCAATCACAACTGGATTATTGGTTTAAGTCAAAACCCTTTGACGGGTATATTAGAAAACAGAACGACTCAGTTTTCGACTTTTGGCGCAAGTGCAAATATTGATATTTACAAAGGTTTGCAAAACCAACATCGGTTAAATCGCGCGAGGCTACAACAAGTGGCAACACTCTACCAAGTTGATAAAATCAAAGAAGATATCGCCTTGAATGTGGCCAATGCCTACCTGCAAATACTTTTTAATAAAGAAAACTTGAAAGTAGCTCAAAACCAACTCAAAAACACTCAAGCTCAACTAAATCAAACTAAAGAATTATATAATGCTGGACAAATTCCTAAAGGAGAGTTAGTTAATGTTGAAGCAAATATTTCCTCAGATGAGCAGCGAGTTGTTCAAGCACAGAATGCGATTATTATTTCTAAATTAACTTTAGGACAATTGCTTCAATTTGAAAAACCAGACCAATTTGATATTGCTGATGAAGATTATCCGTTTGAACTAAGTCAATTGCTGTTTAAATCACCAGTAGACATTATTAATGAAACCAAAGAAAATAGGATCGAATATAAAATAGGAAAGGCAAATTTAGAAGTAGCTAAAAAAGATATAGCCATTGCTAAAAGCGCTTATCAGCCTACTTTGAGTGCTTTTTATGGTGCTGACACACGTATTGGTTATACCGATGTTACCAGATTTGATCCTGTTGATGGTTTGGTTGTTTCACCTGCACCAAGTTTTTTCAATCAAGTGAGAGATAATTTAGGACAAAGTTTTGGGTTGGTAATTAATATTCCTATTTTTAATGGGTTTTCAGTCAAAAACAATGTCTCTAGAACAGAGGTTGCCTTAAAACGACAGCAGTTTGCTTTTGATCAGGAGAAGTTGAATTTTGAACGAAATGTCTACACTGCTCATACGGATGCGAATGGCACTTTGGCCAGTTACCAAGCAGCAAAAAAAACATTGGAGGCTAGAAAACTAGCTGTTGATTATGCCAAAGAACGCTACAATATTGGCGCGATTAATTCATTTGAATTAACCCAAGCGCAAACCCTGCTTAACAATGCAGAGGCAGAGGTTTTAAGAACCAAATATGATTATTTATTTCGTATAAAAATTTTAGAATTATATTTCAACAATCCTTATTTACAAAAATAAATCATGAGTAAAAAAACAATTTATATTTTATCAGGTCTTTTGCTAGCGATTATTATAGCTATGGTGGTATTTTCTAAGAGCAGTAAAAGTAAAGAAGGTATTGCCGTTGATCTGGCAAATGTATCTCAAAAAACAGTGATTGAAACAGTTTCTGCTACAGGAAAAATTCAGCCAGAAAGTGAAGTGAAGATTTCGTCAGAGGTGTCGGGGGAGATTATTTTTCTACCCATCAAAGAAGGAGACCAAGTAAAAAAAGGACAAATATTAGCCAGAGTAAACCCTGAACTTTATACCTCTGCCTACAATCGTGTAGTAGCCAGTATGTCAACCACAAAAGCTGGACTATCGCAAGCAGAAGCACAATTAAAAGAGGCTAAAGCTAATTTTGATAGAAATAAAACCTTGTTTGAAAAAGGGGTTATTTCAAAAGCGGAGTATGATCGCATTACCGCCACTTATGAATCATCAAAGGCTAATAGAGAATCTGCTTATTATAATGTGCAAAGCGCTGGTGCTTCGGTTAGTGAAGCAAGAGAAAGTTTAGGCCGCACAACCATTTTTGCACCAGCAGACGGCACAATTTCACTTTTAAACACAGAACTAGGGGAAAGAGTGGTTGGCACACAACAAATGACAGGCACAGAAATCATGCGAATTGCCAATCTTGACCAAATGGAGGTAGAAGTTGAGGTCAATGAAAATGATATTGTAAAAATTAGCATCGGAGATGAAGCAAATATTGAAGTTGATGCCTATTTAAAGAAGAAGTTCAAAGGCCAAGTAACGGCTATTTCTAATGCTTCAAGCGGTGCTATTACCGCTGACCAAGTCACTAATTTTAAAGTAAAAGTACGTATCATAAGAGATTCATACAAAGATTTATTAGAAGGTAAACCCGCAAATTATTCACCTTTTAGACCAGGTATGACGGCTACAGTTGATATCATCACTAGAAAAAAGGAAAATGTTATTGCAGTGCCCATTAGTGCAGTTGTTGTGAAAACGGATACATCGGCAAATGCTGGATTAGACGAAGTGAATATTTCAAAAGACAAATTTGAATGCGTTTTTGTAGAGGAAAAAGGCAAGGCTAAAATAAAAATAATCAAAACAGGGATTCAAGACGACACCAATATTGAAATACTATCTGGTTTGAAGAAAGGCGAAAAAATTATCGTTGGGCCATATACGGTGGTTACTAAAGAACTTAAATCGGGGGATAAGGTGACGACAGCTGTAAAAGATAAGGTGGATTAATTTATTTTATAGTGAATATAGCCCTCAACTAAGGAAGACAAACCTATTCCCCTTTTATTAAGGCATATTTGCACATTATACTTTAAATCCTCAACCCTATTTTAGAGTTTTAAACAATCATTGGGCGTTTTTATGTAGATTTTGTACAACAAGAAATTATACATTATGGTAAGAATCTTTTTATACTTGGTTGTATTTTCAATAATGATAAGTTGTAGCATGATACATAACAAAAAACATTTTACGCTGTTAAATCATCAAGAAAACAATATTAAATTAAAAACAAATGGCTATTACTATTCTGTTTTTGATAGAGATAGTATTAAAACTAGAAATAGTGGCAAAGGTATTTATATGAGGGTTTTATTAAATAACAATGCCTTTCACGTTGTTGGAAATGGATTTGGTGAATATTGCGGCAAAGTTGTGAAATTAGAATGTGAAATAAAAAAATCTGAAGAAATGCTTAATAAATATCAAGAAAACAAACCAACTGGTAAGTTAACTTCAAATTTTTTTATTTGGAACTGGGGCAAATATTCAACAGCAAATGATTCTATAAAACTGCAATGGTTTTATAACAAGTTTGGAGAGTATTATTTAATTGAAGAAAAAGGTGTAATCATAGATTCTACAAGTTTTAAGCTAACAAAAGCCACAGATTATGGCGATAAAACCAGTTGGGAGATGGATAGAATTTATACTTTTAAACCCTTTCCAGTAAAAAAAATGTATGATAAAGTTCCTGCCTTTGATGAAATCTTTGATTAATAACAAAAACCGCTTGACCAACTCAAGCGTTTTTTTCTATCCTCTAAATAATTATTGTAAATTGTATGGCTGTATAATGTATTTTTGTATATTGTAAACTGAGACTGAAAACTGAGACTGAAAACTGAGACCATCTTTGCGACCTTTGCGTCTATGCGGTTAAATTCAATTGTAGATTGTATTTTTGTATATTGTAAACTGAAAGTGAAAACTGAGACCATCTTTGCGTCCTCTGCGCCTCTGCGGTTAAATGCAATGATAAACGGTCAACTTATGAGTATTAAAGGGTAAAATAGGCAAATTCGTAAGTAAGCTATCTTTTTAAAATTTTTATTAATATTACAATCATTTTATGTTTATAAAATGGTCGTTTTTATATTTTCATTCATAATTTTGGTTTTATTTTCTTTTTTGTTCAC
>JBIIXU010000056.1:0-4393 GCA_044347145.1 Flavobacterium sp. | reverse complement strand
ACCCCTGCTTCCTCAATGGCTCTTAAAACACCAATATGTGCAATGCCTTTTGCGCCTCCACCACTGAGCACTAATCCAATCTTTGGTCTTTTAGTGCTGCTTAAGGTATCTTGTTGCGCAAAACTGCCTGTGCAAATGAAAAAGAAAACTGCCAAAAAAGCCAGACGATGGCTAATTAGCCCTGATTGAAGCGGCACAGCGCCGTTGAAAACGCCTAGATTTTTGGTCTTTTTTAAGCGACCAAAGAAGCTATAAAAAAGACTTAAAAATCTTGCGATTTTAACAAGTTGTATAGCGGAAAGCAGGAAAAGGGTCAATCGACAATCACTAGCCATATGCTTCTAAACATTTCTGTAAAATTGCAAAATTATTTTGGTTTTTGCAATACCGACTATAGAAATAATTTCTTCTTCCTTAGCTTCATTAATTCTTTTAACACTTTTAAAATGTTTAATGAGTTTTTCCATGGTTTTTTCACCAACACCTGGTATGCTTTCCAAACTATTTTGAACGGCAGATTTGCTTCGCTTGTCTCTATGATGCGAAATACCAAATCGATGCGCTTCATTACGCAATTGCTGAATAACCTTCAGTGTTTCAGATTTTTTATCTAGATAAAGCGGATGCGAATCACCCGGATAGTAAAGTTCTTCTAATCGCTTGGCAATGCCAATGATGGCTATTTTTCCTCTTAATTGTAAATCATCCAAACTTTTTAAAGCAGAAGATAATTGGCCTTTACCACCATCAATAATTATTAATTGTGGCAATGGTTGATTTTCATCTAATAACCGTTTATATCTCCTGCTGATCACTTCTTCCATAGATGCAAAATCATTAGGTCCTTCAACTGTTTTGATGTTAAAATGTCTGTAATCAGTTTTGCTTGGTTTACCATTTTTGAAAACTACACAAGCCGCCACAGGATTTGTTCCTTGAATATTGGAATTATCAAAACACTCAATATGTCGGGGTTCTTCATGAAGCCTAAGATCTTTTTTCATTTGAGCCATTAAGCGATTGGTATGCCTTTCGGGGTCAACAATTTGCATTTGTTTGAGTTGCTCTAGTCTAAAATAACGTGCGTTGCGAAGGGAAAAATCTAAAATTAATTTTTTATCGCCTACTTGCGGAACGGTAACTTTGGTTTTTTGATTGATTACTAATGGAAAGGGCAATATCATTTCTTTTGGAGACAAATTTAAACGTTCAAAAAGTTCTACTATCGCCAAAGCCAAAATATCTTCGTCAGATTCATCTAATTTTTTCTTCACTTCAAGATTATGTGATCTAATGATGGCACCATTTTCTACCTGAATGTAATTGACAAAAGCAGCAGCTTCATCAGAAATAATGGAAAAACAATCTAAGTTTTTGAGTTTGGGATTAAAGACAGTTGATTTAGCCTGATAGTTTTCTAAAATTTCTAATTTTTCTTTATAACGCTGGGCATTTTCATAATCTAAAGCAGTGGCACAGGCTATCATTTGTTCCTTAAAATGCTTAATACTTGATTTAAAATTTCCTTTTAAAATTTCTCGAATAGCCGCAATTGCTTGGTTATAAAGTTCTGCAGTTTCAAGACCTTCGCAGCCACCTTTGCAATTGCCAATATGATATTCTAAGCAAACTTTATACTTGCTTTGTTCAATTTTTTTTGGCGATAAATCTAATTGGCAGGTGCGAAGCGGGTATAAATTTTTGACTAAATCTAAAATGGTTTGAACGGTTTTACCGCTGGTATAGGGTCCAAAATATTCACTGCCATCCTTGATAATTTTTCGTGTATAAAAAACTCTTGGAAAGGCTTCTTTTTTAATGCAAATCGAAGGGTAGGTTTTGTCGTCTTTTAATAAAATATTGTAACGCGGCTGTAGGGTTTTAATCAAATTGTTTTCAAGTAACAGGGCTTCCGATTCGTTATCAACGACAATATGAATGATTTGATGAATTTTTTTTACTAAAACAGCCGTCTTGTAATGGTCATGTTGCTTTGAAAAATATGAATTGACCCTTTTTTTGATGTTTTTGGCTTTACCAACATAAATGATAATCCCATCTTTATTCAAAAACTGATAGACACCTGGTTTTTCAGGTAAAGTTTTGATCTGAAGCTCCAATTCTGGGGTCATTATCTTGATATAAATGAATAGCAAATATAAACATTTACTTTGTTTTTTTGCTGTGAAGCCTAATAAAAGTTATGCAAAAAAAATTATATAAAAATGATGTCTCAAAGAAGTAAACTGAAAATTTTTTCTTTGCGCCTTTGCGAGAAATACCAATCTATTTTTCTAAAATGACTTGTTTAATAATGCGCAATTGATGGGTATGTTTATTTAAGCTCTGATTGAAAATTCCCACATGATCCAAGCGATCAATTCGCACATGTCCGAAGGCGTGAATAATGTAATTATCTGTCAACATGATCCCAACGTGAAAAATATTTCCCTTGTCATCATCAAAATAGGCCAGGTCGCCAGGCTCACTTTCTTCAATAAAACTTAAGCTTTCACCGAGATTGGCTTGGTCGGCGACTTGCCTTGGCAAAAAACAACCGTGCATTTTATAAACCATTTGGACGAAAGCTGATGCATCAATACCAAATGGTGTTTTACCGCCTTCTAAATAAGGGGCGTTAATAAACTGCAAAGCTGTATTTACAATTTCTTTTTTATGGCTGATGACATGTTTATGCTCGCCCTCATAAACCAATTGATCATCATTAACTCCTCGATAATCCAAAACATTAATTGTTGAACCAAAAGGGAGTAAGGTCATTAGATTTTTAGAATTTGTAATATAGGAAATCATTTCAGAAGAAAACTTTAATTCCTCGTTGGCGAGGTTTCTATAATCGTCTTCCGAAATTTGGGTCAATTGTGTGAGGTCAAGCCAAGCCTGCAGGTGGTCATAGTTTGTTAGAATTTTAGCCCAATTTTTTGTTTTTTCGATGATTTCAAAGGCTTCACCAAACAACAATTGCGATAGCATCGCACTTTGATGCGACGGTTCTTGCCTTAAAGGTACAACTGCTAATAAATTGACTCCAAACTCTTTCTTCATTAAACCCTCTGAATAACCATAGCTGATGCACCTCCGCCACCATTACAAATGGCGGCAGCACCAATTTTGCCTTGGTTTTGTTGTAAAACATTTAATAGTGTAACAATAATTCTTGCACCTGAACAGCCTAGCGGATGGCCAAGCGACACTGCACCGCCATTCACATTTATTTTATCACCAGGTAAATTTAATAGTTTTTGATTAGCTAAGCCTACAACAGAAAAAGCTTCATTAAACTCAAAGAAATCAACATCTGCGATATTTACATTGGCTTTGTCTAGCGCCTTTGGCAAAGCTTTAGCAGGTGCGGTGGTAAACCACTTCGGTTCTTGAGCAGCATCAGCAAAACCAAGGATGTAGGCCAAAGGTTTCAAACCAAGCGATAAGGCTTTGGCTTCACTCATTAAAACAACTGCTGCTGCGCCATCATTAATGGTTGAGGCATTGGCGGCTGTAACTGTGCCATCTTTGGTAAAAACAGGACTTAAACTTGGTATTTTATCTAGTTTAACATTAGTATATTCTTCATCTTTAGTAACCATAATTGGCTCGCCTCTTCTTTGCGGGACAGCTACTGGAACAATTTCGTTGTCAAAATTGCCAACTTCCCACGCATGGGCAGAACGCGTATAAGATTGAATGGCAAAATGGTCTTGTTCTTCTCGACTAATCTGGTGCGTTGAGGCGCATAAATCTGCGCAAACACCCATGGCATTATTGTCATAAGCATCAGTTAAACCATCTTTTTGAAGACCATCAACCAATGAAGTTGGGCCAAACTTTACGCCGGTTCTCAAATGTACATAATGTGGTATCATGCTCATGTTTTCCATACCACCAGCCACAATAACTTCCGCATCGCCATTTGCAATGGCTTGAGCACCTTGCATGATGGCTTTCATACCAGAGGAACATACTTTATTGACCGTTGTGCATGGCACGGTGTCTGGTAAACCAGCACCTAAAGCTGCTTGCCTTGCTGGCGCTTGACCAACACCTGCTTGAATCACTTGACCCATCAATACTTCATCAACAAGCCCTGGGTTTAATAGAATTTTATCCATCGCACCTTTGATAGCAATGGCACCTAATTGAGGTGCGGGAACAGTAGATAAGGCACCAAGAAAACTACCTATAGGCGTTCTTACAGCTGAAACAATGACAACTTTTTGACTCATGATTTTTTAAATTTTTAAGATGTTACAAAAATATAAAATTAAATTGATTTAAAAAATATTGAGAATTTCGATGAATTCTAGGTTTTATATTGGTTTAACCCAAATTCCGCATTAGAAATTTTTTCAAAATATTTTATGCTTATCTATGA
>JBIIXU010000034.1:0-16052 GCA_044347145.1 Flavobacterium sp. | reverse complement strand
CCTTTATCCGAGATACGGTGGCAACAAAATATAATCAAAGTCTTGCAGATAAAGTGATCATTTTATATGGCGGCAGCGTAAAACCTTCAAATGCAAAGGAAATATTTTCTAAACCTAATGTTGATGGTGGTTTGATTGGTGGGGCTTCACTCGTTGCGACTGATTTTATTGACATTATCAAAGGCGCTTAGAAGGATGCGGATTTATGTGTCTATACGTTCCTAGGTTATTAAATTGTATAATGTAAATTGTATAATGTAAACTGTAAGCTGTAAGCTGAGACTAAGGACTAAAAACTATAAAAAAAATAAACATTTTGATTACACAGTTAGCTTTTGACCAAGAATTAAAATTAATTATTGAAAACGCCATCAGAGAAGATGTTGGACCTGGTGATTATAGTTCATTAGCTTGCATTCCTAGCTCTGCCAATGGTAAAGCCAAATTATTGGTAAAAGACGCTGGTATTATTGCTGGAGTGGATTTTGCAATTATGGTTTTTAACTATGTAGATCCGTCTTTGGAAATAGAAGTTTTAATAGCTGATGGTTGTGAAGTGAAGTTCGGCGACGTCGTTTTTTATGTGAAAGGCAATTCTCAATCCATTTTAAAAGCGGAACGTTTAGTGCTAAATGCCATGCAGCGCATGAGCGCGATTGCAACTAAAACTAGTCATTTTGTTAAACTACTTGAAGGCACAAATACAAAGGTACTAGATACACGAAAAACAACGCCAAATTTTAGAGCTTGTGAAAAATGGGCAGTTAAAATTGGTGGCGGCGTCAATCACAGATTTGCCTTGTATGATATGATTATGCTCAAAGATAATCACAATGATTTTGCCGGTGGCATTACGCAGGCCATTAACCAAACCGTCAATTTCTTAAAAGCTAATCAATTGGATTTAAAAATTATTGTTGAAGCTAGAAATATTAAAGAAGTTGAAGAAATATTAAAGTCTAATCATCAGGTTTATAGAATATTGTTAGACAACTTCAACTATGAACAAACAAAAGAAGCGGTTGCCTTAGTAAATGGTAAATGCTTAACCGAATCTTCTGGTAATATCAATGAAAGAACCATTAGAGAATATGCACTTTGTGGCGTTGATTATATTTCATCTGGTGCCTTAACGCATTCAGTCTATAATATGGATTTAAGCCTAAAAGCCTGTGAATAATATTATTAAAAAGCTTGTGGAAGAAATTTTTACTTTTCTAAAAAAAGTAAAATTACCTTTTTTAAAAGGTTATTCTTTATACGAGCTTCTTGATTTGTATATCGTCGGGATCATCAAAGGTGCTTTTTCGTATCGTGCAAGTGGCATTGCCTTTAGTTTTTTCATGGCTTTGTTTCCTTTTATGCTTTTTATTCTAAACCTTATCCCGTTCATACCAATAGATAACTTTCAGGTAGATTTTCTCAAGTTTGTAGAACAAAGCGTACCACCAAATACTTATGAAGCCATTTCTGAAATTATTGCAGACATCCTCAATAATAGTTATGGTGGTCTCTTGTCAACTGGTGGCTTGCTATCAGTGTTTTTAATGTCAAATGGGGTCAGTGCTATTTTAGGGAGCTTTGAATCTTCCTATCACATAGACATTACAAGAAATTTTTTTCGCCAATATTTTATTTCACTCGTCCTATCAGTGGTCTTGTCTCTATTGCTATTGCTAACGGTTGCTGTAATTATTTTCTTTGAGGTTTGGATACAAATGATTAAACTACCGGATGCGGTTACAAACTTTGTGTCAATTCTGCAAATTTCAAGAATTTTTCTTGTTGTTGCAATGATCTTAATTGCGGTTTCATTACTTTTCAAATTTGGAACTAAACAAAAAACAAGTCAATCGTTTATTAATATAGGTTCCGTTTTTACAACAGTATTAATTATTGTTACCTCTTATTTTTTCGGCATATATGTGCTTGAGTTTGCTAAGTACAATGAATTATATGGATCAATAGGAACGCTTTTAGTTTTAATGATCTACATATGGCTAAATTGTTTAATTTTGCTACTCGGATTTGAACTCTCTGCAACAATCAGTAAATTAAAATTTAAAACTATAAATCCTTAAACACATGAAAAACTATTTTTTATTAGCATTTTTGTTCGTTTCTTGCTTGATTAGCGCCAATGATATCCTTGGCAAATGGAAAACCATTGATGATGAAACTGGTGAGGTTAAATCAATTGTTGAAATTTATGAAAAAAACGGAAAGTATTATGGGAAAGTTATTCAAATTATGAACAAAGCTCGGCAAGATGCAAAATGTGATAAATGCACTGGTAGTAAGAAAAATAAGCCTGTTCTAGGTCTTGAAATTATCGTTGACATGAAAAAAGATGACGATGAATTTACTGGTGGGAAAATATTAGATCCTGAAAGTGGCAAAGAATACAAATGTAATATCAGTTTTGAAACCAAAAACAAATTAAAAGTAAGAGGTTATATCGGTTTTTCACTGATTGGTCGTACACAATATTGGCATAAAATATAAGTTTTTTATTAAATTTAGCAAATTTCTTCATCATATATTAGCAGGCTATATTTAATGGTCTGAAAATATTTTATGGGGCAAAGCTACCTTTTTTAAAGCAGCAATGTTATAAATATAACATTTTGTTGTTTTTTTATTAAATTCTAATTTATATAAAAAATTTAAGCCAAATACCATTACTTTTGCCCAAATTTTTAAATAATGGATACTTCAAAACAATTAAATATTGTTGATACTTATGGTTCACCCCTATACATTTATGATTTTGAAATCATTGAAAAACAATATTTAAGATTACTAAATGCTTTTGCAGATATAAAAAATCTAAAAATCAATTACGCGGTCAAAGCACTATCTAATGTTTCTGTCTTAAAATTTTTAAAAAAATTAGGTGCTGGTGCCGATACGGTTTCAATTGAAGAGGTAGAACTTGCCTTGCTTGCCGGTTTTTTACCTCAAGAAATTATTTTTACCCCAAATGGTGTGTCGCTAGAAGAAATTGAGCAAGCAGCTAAATTGGGTGTGCAAATTAATATTGACAACTTGTCTATTTTGGAGCAATTTGGCACTTTACATCCACATATTCCTGTTTGCGTACGCATTAATCCTCACGTCATGGCTGGCGGCAACGCTAATATTTCTGTTGGGCACATTGATAGTAAATTCGGTATTTCCATTCATCAGTTGCCCCACTTATTGCGCATCATAGAAAATACTAAAATGTATATCAATGGCATTCATATGCATACTGGCTCTGATATTTTAGATATTGAAGTCTTTTTATATGCTGCAGAAATTTTATTTGAAACAGCTGCACATTTTAAATCGTTAGATTTTATAGATTTTGGTAGTGGATTTAAAGTCCCCTACAAAAAAGCTGATATTGAAACAAATATAGAAGAACTTGGTGAAAAATTAACTGAAAGATTCAAAGCTTTCGAAAAAACTTATGGCCGCTCCTTAACGCTGGCATTTGAACCTGGCAAATTTTTGGTTAGCGAGTCGGGCTATTTTTTAACAAAAGTCAATGTGGTCAAGCAAACCACTTCCTCTGTTTTTGCTAGTGTTGATAGTGGCTTTAATCACTTGATGCGTCCTATGTTGTATGGGTCTTATCATCACATCAAAAACCTTTCAAATCCAAGTGGTAAAAAACGCTTTTATAGTGTGGTTGGTTATATTTGCGAAACCGATACTTTTGCTACCAATCGTCAGATTGCAGAAATAAAAGAAGGCGATATTTTGTGTTTTAAAAATGCTGGTGCATACTGTTTTTCAATGGCAAGCAATTATAATTCTAGACTTAAACCAGCTGAAGTAGCATTTTATGAAGACCAAGTAAAACTGATTTCAAAGCGCGAAAGTTTTGCGCAGTTGATACAAAACCAAATCTTTGAAGATTTTTAAATAGGCTTAAAAACAAACTTATTTAAAGTATCATCGAATAGCAAGCCATCATTTTCAAAAAGCTTATTGATAGTTTTGTTTGCAATTAACTCTTTTGGCGAACCATAAAAATTACCTCTCGCAGTAAAAGCAAGAATATAATCGGCATGTTCGATTGCTAATTCTATGGCATGGGTAGAAAAAATAATGCATTTGTTTTTTTGATGAGTTAAGTCTTTCAACAACCGAATGAGCTTAAATTGATGGGCTAAATCTAAATAAGTTGTCGGTTCATCAAATATCATCAAAGGCGTGTTTTGAACAAGTGCTCTTCCTATCATGGTGCGTTGTAATTGTCCATCACTGAGTTCATGATGAAGTTTATCTTTCAAATGTAGCAAATCCATTTCAGCCAAAACTTCGGTAACTATGGCGTGATCTGCTGAATCAATTAAACCATGCCAAGCGGTATAAGGTAGTCGCCCTAAAGCAACAATTTCTGTACAACTAAAATTACTTGGTGGCAGCGTATCAGTCAATACGACACTTTGAATTTTTGCCCAATCATTAAACGAATAATCTTGTATAACCTTTTCTTGCCATGAAATTTGACCTTTAATTGGTTGCATGAGATTTAAAAGTGTTTTCAAAAAAGTTGATTTACCACAACCATTGGCACCAACAACGGCAATCAACTCACCTTCAGCAAAGGATAGGTCTGGTAAGTCTGTTGCAAAGAACAATTGTTTTTTAGCTTGATAACCAATGGTTAATTGTTTAATTTTTAAGGCCATTAATACAAATTTTTACTGCGTTTCAAAATTATCCAAACAACAAATGGCGCACCAACTAATGACGTTACTGCGTTAATGGGCAAGGTGTATGAGCTCCCAGGTAATTGGGAAATCATGTCAAAAAGCAACATCAAACTGCCACCAACCCACAAGGCATGCCAAAAAATCAAGTGATGCTGTGAGGTTTTAAACAACATTTTTACAAGATGTGGCACCATCATGCCAACAAAGGCAATAGGCCCAACAAAAGCAGTTGTTACACCGGTTAATAAAGCTGTAGCCAAAATAATGACATATTTATTTTTATGGAGATTGATACCCATACTAATCGCATAGGTTTCACCTAATAATAGGGCATTTAGCGTTTTTATTTGCATAAATGCCAGCGATAAACCGCTTAAAACGAAAAAAGTAACTATCCCAATTTGCAACCACGTTAAATTAGCCAAACTTCCCATGGACCAAAAAGTAAATTTTTGTAGATTTTCAGCCGAAGAAAAAAAGCTTAAAACACTCATAATGGCTCCAGCAAAACTACTAAACATCATACCGACAAGCAAAATCCCCATACTTTGCTTGATGCGCTTAGCCACGAGAATAATCAAAAGAAACAAAACAAAACTACCTACTATGGATGCCAAGCTTATCGCCCATTGGTTGACTACACCTATAGAAAAAAAACTACCACCCATAATCAAAAGCGCAACAGCTAAACTAGAACCTGAACTCAATCCTAAAACATAAGGGCCAGCTAAGGGGTTACGAAAATAGGTTTGCATCATCATACCTGAAACAGACAAAGCAAAGCCAACCAAAACAGCTGCGATAGCCTTTGGTAATCTGTAGTCAAAAATGATAACTTGGTAAATCTCGTTGGCATTTGAATCAAAAAAAGCGTTGATTATTTCAGGTAAAGGGATAAGCACTGAACCCAAGCTCATATTTAACATGAATAAAAGCAAAAGCGCTAAAAACCCAAAGGTAATATGTCTCAGATTTTTATTCATCTAAAGGACTTAAGTATTGTAAACTGTTTAGATTTAGTGGTTTTTGATGAAAAATAGCAATCAAATCTTTCAACAATAAATGAGGTTCATAGACCCCTGTTTCAAAATAGAGAACCGCACCTGTTTCACCTTTTTTCATGGTGTAACTATATACTTTTCTCTCCTGAAATGCCTTAAAATGTTTATAATTGGTATTCTCTGCAAGCATGGCCAAATAACTGTCAAAACCGCTTGGCCCAATCCAAACATCTGCATCTTTGGCTTTTAACAAAACCTCTTCAAAAGACAGATTGATACTGCCTTGTCCCTTTTCATCTTTCCAAAGGTAATTTCCACCAGCATCGGCAATCAATTTGGCTCCCCAGCTCTCCCCTTTTGGTGCATACCAAACATTTTCAAAAACACCGCCGCTCATGACCTTAGGTGCAAAGGAGAAAAGTTGTGCTTCAGTTTTTAATTGATTATAAGAAGTAACGATTTTGCTATAAATTGAATCAGCTTTCTCTTTTTGGTCATACAAAAGTCCAAAAAGTTTTAGCCATTCTGCTTTTCCGAGCGGATGTGTCTCCCGCCATTCGCCATTAAAAATAACCGGTATTTTTTTGTTTTGTAAAAATTCGAAATCTTTGGAAGCTTCATTGACACCAAAACCCATTACTAAATCGGGTTTCAAAAGCAATATCTTTTCCATATTTAAGACGTTATTTTGCCCTATATCTACAATCAAATTTTGTTTTATTCGGGCACGAGTTTTTGGCGAGGAAATATAATCAAGATGAGGAAATCCGACCAAGGTATTTTCAGTGCCAAGCAGTTCAAGTGGCGGAATATGTGTAGATGAACTAGCAACCAAACGGTTAATTGGCACTTCAATTTGTGGATAAGCCTCTAGAGAATCGGGGATTTTTGCACCTTTCTTATGTAAGATATAAACATAATCTTCTTTTTGCTCATCAAAAATATTAGTAAGGATGACCTGATGATAATTGTAGAAGGCTTTGATTTTTAATCCTTCAGCATATTGACAATCGCTATTTTTCGTATAATTACCAATGGCTGACTGCTGTTTACAACTTAAAAGTAAGCATGCAAAAGACCAAAAAAAAAGAGATTTATTCATTTTTCAAAAATACAAAAAAAGAAAAAGGAAAGTGATAATTACATCAACTTTCCCTTAAATTAATAAAGTAAATTATTTTTAAAGTTTATTTGATTTAATCTCCTCAACAATTTCAGGATTCAATAAAGTTGAAATATCTCCAAAATTTGAATAATCACCTTCGGCAATTTTTCTTAAAATCCTACGCATGATTTTTCCAGATCTTGTTTTTGGCAAGCCACTCACAAATTGAATTTTATCTACTTTGGCAATTGGACCAATTTGATTTGAAATCATTTCGTTTATTTCTTTTCTTAAATTGTCTTGATTTCTAGCTTCGCCAGATTCTTTAAGAATGACGAAACCATACAATGCACTACCCTTTATATCATGTGGAAAACCAACAATAGCACTTTCTGCCACTGCTGGATGCTCGTTAATCGCATCTTCGATAGGCGCTGTGCCTAAATTATGTCCGGAAACAATAATAACGTCATCAACTCGTCCTGTGATTCTGTAATAGCCAACTTCATCCCTTAAGGCCCCATCTCCTGTGAAGTACTTACCCGGAAAAGCTTTAAAATAGGTGTCTACATAACGCTGATGATCACCCCAAATGGTTCTTGCCATCGATGGCCAAGGAAACTTGATACACAAACTACCTGTTACCTGATTACCTTCTATTTCATTGCGCAATTCATCCATCAAAACGGGCTGAATGCCAGGCAATGGCAATGAAGCATAAGTGGGTTTAGTTGGGGTAATAAATGGTAAAGGAGAAATCATGATGCCGCCAGTTTCTGTTTGCCACCACGTATCAACCAACGGACAACGTTTGCCACCCACATGGTCATTATACCAATGCCAAGCTTCTTCATTAATTGGTTCGCCAACAGAACCAATGACTTTTAAAGATTTTAAAGGAAATCTTTGAACAAAGTCTAAACTTTCTTTGGCCAAAGCGCGAATAGCCGTTGGTGCGGTATAAAATTGTGTTATTTTATGTTTTTCAATCACCTCCCAAAAACGGCTAAAGTCTGGATAAGAAGGCACACCTTCAAACATGACAGTGGTTGCACCGTTTAACAAAGGTCCATATAAAATATAAGAATGTCCAGTGATCCAACCGATATCGGCGGTACACCAATAAACATCATTTTCCTCATAATCGAATACATTTTTAAAGGTATAGGCCGTATAAACCATGTAACCAGCGGTAGTATGTAACATGCCCTTTGGCTTACCTGTTGATCCAGAGGTATACAATATAAATAAAGGGTCCTCGGCATCCATAACCGCCGCCACGTGATTAGCTATGGCTTCATCTGTTAATGGTTTTAACCAATGGTCTCTGCCAGCCATCATATTGATGCTTTCGTTGGTGCGTTTATCAACTAAAACCTTTTCAACAGATGGGCAGGTTTTGAGTGCCTCGTCAACAATAGATTTTAAATCGATGGTCTTGTTGCCTCTATAACCACCATCAGAAGTGATGACCATTTTGCAGGTACTATCCTGAATTCTAGAGGACAAAGCCGAAGATGAAAAACCAGCGAAAACCACAGAATGAATGGCACCTATGCGTGCACAAGCTAAAACCGCATAAGCTAATTCAGGTATCATAGGTAAATAAATACAAACCCTATCACCTTTCTTAATGCCTTGACTTTCTAAAACATTCGCCATTTTGGCTACTTCTTGATAAAGTTGATTATAGGTGATATGTTGCGCGTCTTCCTGTGGATTATTAGGTTCAAAAATAATGGCTGTTTTGTCGCCGCGCCTGTTTAAATGTCTGTCTATGGCATTTTTTACAATATTGACTTTAGCACCTGTAAACCACGAAAATTTAGAAGCTTCCATGTCAAACTCAAAGACTTTATCCCAACGTTGATACCAAGTAAAGTTCTCATCGGCCACTTTGTCCCAAAATTTTCTAGGTTCACGCACTGATTTGCGATACATTTTAAAATAGTTCTCTAAATCTGTAATTTTATAATAACTCATAATATATCTATTTATAGAAAGTTTGCGTAAAAGTAATTATATTTTTTAAAAGTAAATTTACTTTTGTGCTAAATTTGTATAGGCATGAATCATTTGAAGAAAGCAAACATGGCATAAAAATTCATAGCAGATAAAGAAATAGCCACCATCTTTTAGCCCCGATGCAGGCTATAAATGCCTACATAAGGAGAACAAGGTTCGTCTTCATTGTAGCGGCATCCTTCTTTAAAAAAAGATATGGCGCAGAGTAGAGGCGATAAATGCCTCTATGCCAACATTAATGGTCTGCACGGGAATGGCAAAACCAAAAAAGCCCCAAGCCATTTGCTCAAAAACTACTTCTTAACCATTTGTTTTGCAAAACCTTTATTTAGCAAGGTCTCGCCCACATAACCATAATTAAACTGATAACCTTCGGCGGTGGTTTCTACTATTTTGATATGAATCTTTTTTCGGTCTGTGATACTTTTTGGGTTAATTTTCTCCAAAACAAACTCGCAGTCATTGATCCATCGCACGCTTGATGTATCGGTTTTTCCTCTAAATGTTTCTATTTGTAGGCTATCTAGGCGCTTAAATGTTGATGTTTCTGTTTTTTTATCTATTTCAAAACTGAACGTGAATTGACCAGTTTTGACTGTTTTACAATCGCGCGTTGGTTGATTGAAACAGGCTGTAAATAAGAACAGCAGCACTAAATATTTCATGGTTTAAGTATTAATTTCTGTATCTTTTAAATAATCTTCATATTCATAGAAAAACATTTGAAAGGCCATCATTTTTTCCTTAAAAAAATCAAAAATTTGTGACCACGTGGCTTTATTATGTAGGCTGATGCCATCCATTTGGCAATATACCCTGCTCACTACCTTGTTTTCGAGATAGACTTCTTGATCAAAAATAAGGTCGTCAATATAGTCTTGGGTTAATATCTCTTTTAAAGAAACAATTTTTTGAAAATATATGGTTCTTAAGTTTTGGTCTTTGCTTGCTATTTCATAAATGACTTGTGCTTTCTTGTTGTCCACATCAAATTTGAAAGCCACGTCTTTTATTTTTGTGTTATAAAGCAACCATTTTATGGGATAAGCTTCTGCAAAAGCCATCCAAAATTCTTTCTTTAGTTGTTGTGATTCTTCTTTTGAAAACATTATTTCAGGGTCATTTTTTTAATGATTACAGGTTCGCGGGGCCAATTATTTTCACCTGTTGGCACTTTCGATATGGCATCAACGACTTCCATGCCGGCAGTTACTCGACCAAAAACAGTATGCTCGCCGTTGAGATGTGGTGCATTTTTTTGAACAATAAAAAACTCAAAAGGACTGCTTTTTTTAGCAGGGTTGTTTTCCCATTCTCGTGCGGCGGAAACCATGCCACGCTCATGTTTTAAACCCTTAATGATTTCTGCTGGTAATTCATGATAACCAATGGCTGTGCGTTTTTTGGTGGTTTCGTAGGTCTTATTTTTACCGCCTTGTACCATAAAATCACTGATCACCCGATGAAATTCCATCCCATCATAGTAGCCTTGTTTGACTAAATAAATAAAATTGGCACGGTGTAAAAAGGTCTCATTAAACAATTCAATGGCTATTTGTCCAAAGTTGGTGTCAATCACCACTTGATTTTCTTGATTTTGGTCGCCATAATCATAAAGAAAATCTTCTAAATTTTCTGCGGTAGGTTTTGGCTCTTCTGATTTAGTGCTTGGTTGTCTATTTGATTTATTTGATTTATCTTCCGCTTGTTTTTGGCAAGATAAAAAAGTCAACAAAACAACTAGGATATGGATTTTCATCAGTTTAATAAATTATTGCCAAAGATACAAAATTCTCCTTTACTTGGTGATGAGGCGCACTTTCTATTGGCACCACCGTCACGGCAAGTCTCCATGGATTTTTATAAGTCAAAACCTTATGAGCCCAAACTGGCGGCGGTGAACCTCCTTTTCTACCCTAAACAAAATGATACTTATTTGTTGTTTATCAAACGAACCGCTGATCAATCTGTTCATTCGCAACAAATTGCTTTTCCTGGTGGCAAAAAGGATGCGGAAGATTTAGACATGCAATATACAGCTTTGCGGGAGCTTGAGGAAGAAGTTGGCATAACATCAAATCTAATTGAAGTGATCAAACCGCTCTCTCAATTATACATTCCGCCAAGTAAATTTGAAGTACATCCCTTTGCTATTGTTGCCAAGCAACCTCTGATTTTTATACCACAAGTTGAGGAAATTGCTGAAATTTTAGAAATTCCGCTGTCTTTTTTGTTGTCTGATGATTCATTAACTGAAACAACATTAAATACCTCATATGCCACCAATCTCAGTTGTCCCGTTTTTAAATGGGAAAACCATATCATTTGGGGCGCAACGGCGATGATCATGAGTGAAATGCGTGAAATTTTGAGGCGATTGGTATAAATTACAAAATAATTAATTTTAAAAAAAATCTACAAATAGGGGCTTTAGCCCTGCAATCTTCATAGAAATTTGATTATAAATGCCAGTCAAGGGGCGTTAGCCCTGAAATCTTTATGCCTAAGATTCAAGTTTTTTTTATCGAATAAAGTAACCGTTTATTTTATTTATCACTTTTTTATGTCAGGGCTACGCCCCTCGGAGGCTTAATGACTATTTTTTTCGAAGATTAGAGGGCTACGCCCCCTTATGTATTATATAATCTTGATAAACGATGTCTTATACCAATTAGAACAATAAAATAGCCCAATATACTCGTCTATTTTTGTTAAAATTAAAGCAAAAAATATTTTCTTCGCTAGTTCGCTGACGCTCGTGTCGCATCTTTAGACTACTTTATTGTTCTAATTGGTATTATTAGCGCTACACTGCCTATGGCAAATGACATGAAACGATTAACGCATGAACTAAAAGTTTCTGTTTTAGTGGGCGTTGCGTTAGGGATGGAAGCGGCATCCTTTTTTGTTGAAAATATAATCATCTAATAAATAAAGACTTCTCAACAAAAAAGATATAGCGGACAGCCCGACCCTTGTGGTAACGCCCAAATCATAACCAAGCCTTAAAATCAAAGAAGTTTTGTGGGGCTACGCCATGACCAACCGCATATTCTTTATAGGTGCAATCAATGCCAAACGATTCTAAAAGCGCAGGTGTTTTTCTGGCCCATTCCACGGGGATGACTTGGTCTTGCCAACCATGTGAAGCAAAAATGCGCAGTTTTGAAAAGTCATTTTTTTCAAAGTTTTCTGTCATGGTGTCCACGTTGAGATAGCCACTCAAAGCGACGATTTGTTTTATTTTTTGAGGATAAGACAATGCAATCGCATAGCTTAAAATGGCGCCTTGACTAAACCCAACTAAGGTCACGTCATTAACGTTGATTGGAAACTGCGACAACAACTGGGTGATGTTTTGCATAATCAAATCGCGCGATTGACGGGCTTGATTGAGGTCTGAAAATTTGTTTTCATCGGCATCAAAATTGATGGCATACCAGGCATAACTGCCATACATCATGTCATAAGGTGCACGAAAAGAGACAATAAAAGCGTTGTCTGGCAACTCTGAAGCAAAAGAAAATAAATCCTGTTCATTGCTCCCATAACCATGTAACAAAACGATTAAGGGATGGGCGTTTGCTATTTTACTTGGTTTTTTAACGAGATATTCTAAGGTCATTTTTATAAATTTTTGAATAGTTTTTGGAAAAATTGACCAAGTATTGGCACAGCCGTTTGTTGTCCTGCCACTGCCATGGAAAAACCAAAGCCCCATAGTACGAAGAAAAATAAGTAGAAACTAGACGTCACCATCCAATTGTCAAAATTTGAGACGGTGTAACCAATGGCAAAAAACAATAAATTCATGCCCAATGCTTGACGCATGTGAAATTTTGAGAAGTCGGTCTCTCCCCTATCTTTGATTAAAAAATAACTGATAACAAACCCAAAAATGGTCAAATAGGCTGTGCCGACGGTGAGGTTAAATTTATTCATAAAACTTGTCAATTAAAGCAGCACAAAAGTAATAATAAAATTGGGGATTGAGAATGCAGGAAGTACATAAATAAGGTATTTCAATTAAAAATTGAAAGTTTGGCGGTAATTTTATATGTTCTCAAATGCAGAAATTTATTCATCATCCTTATTTTATAAACAACTATCACAGTAATAATGTTTGATAATTCATTTTCTGATTTTTCATTCATGACCTTTGTGTGTTTTGTGATTTTCTTTGTGAAACTTTGTGTAAAAGCTGTGACACAAAGATACACCAAGTATATAACACTAAGGAAACACAAAGCTATATAGCACCTCAAAAAAAGAACTAACCTTTTTTATTTCAATTTGAAAAATTCTAAAATCTTCTTTGTAAAAGTATTATCTTCCATTTTAAAAATAATCAATAAGTCGGATAACATAAATAAACTTGCCACAATTATGCCTGTTACCCCTTGAATTATTTTACCATTTTTAAAAAGTAGTTCAATAGCACCATAAATAAGCAACACGCATGCAGGGTATAAAATTATTCTCATGATGGTCTTCATGATGGTCCATTCTTTGGTGTGATTGTATTTTCGCTCTATTAAATTTACTTTGATATTGGATGAATTTTTTGCAGAAATTTTAGCTAATTCATCTTTAAAATTTTCGACTAGTATTTTTGTTTCAAAAGCAACCGACTTTTTCATAACTAAATAAGCAGCTAGCGACAAGAGGACAATAAAAGATGACCCAATCATGGCGGTCCTTAAATCATATGAGATAAAAACTACAGCAAGTAATAAAATGATTAGACAAAATACAACTTTTTTAGACAACGCAAAATAGGGATTATCAATCACTTTGAACGTCTGATATAAATCATTTTCATCAAAAGAAACAACAAATATTGGATAAGCCATTCTCAGAAAATATGAATTTTTCCAAATCAAGATATTGTTTTCTCGCACCTCACCATTTACATGACATTTGTTTGAAGAAGCATAAAACCAATGATTTTTTAAGGTGCTATTTATCCTTACTGCAATGAGGCTTTCAATATCTTTTTTGTATACCATTAGGATTTGCGAAACTAATTTAAAAAGTAATTAATTTTTTTTTCATCACAACAATAACAACTACCGAAACAAAAATAGCCATTTATTTTTATTGGTGAACTTTTAAATGTATTTTTTTTGATTCATCGCGAAGTAGATAAACATAAAGGCTAATAAAATTTACATGATGCGTTGTAATTTGTGCAAATGTCATTTTTTTTTTTGCGGATGGCTTTATGTTTTAGCAAGATGGCTTTATATGAGTCCCTAATCATCCCACCTCAGTAATTTAGCACCTTTTGAGCGTTTTTTGGTTGCAAAGTTAAGAGCATAAGCAGAGTGGTTATAAATAATAAAACGCACGCGAATTACTGTGCACACATTCCGCCATCAATTACTTGAGTAGTCCCTGTAATGTATTGACTGTTATCGCTAGCAAGAAATAAAACTAGTTGTGCAATTTCGTGCGGTTCAGCATAACGTTTTAGTGGTATAGTTGCTTCAAATTGCTTTTTCACCTCTTCTCCATGACCTGCAGATGCGCTTTCCTCTATCGAACGCATCATTCTATTATTTACTGGTGCAGGATGAACTGAATTTACCCGAATTTTAAATGGCGCTGCCTCAATAGCGGTTGTTCGCATGATGCCAACCACTGCATGTTTACTGGTAACGTAAGCGCCTAAACCGGCAAAACCTAAGATTCCAGCCACTGAAGAGGTCAAAATGATGCTTCCACCTTCATTCATTTGAGGCAATACATATTTATTGCCTAACCATATGCCTTAACGTTTACTGCCATCACTTGGTCAAAAACTTCTTCAGGGTAATCAACAATTGGTTTTACTACACCTTCAATGCCTGCGTTATTGAAAAACACATCAATTTTACCAAATAATTTTACAGCTTCATTAACGTAGCCTTCGACTTCAATGGCCTTTGACGCATCAGTAACATAATAGGCTACATTTTTACTGCCTAATTCACTTGCAACCTTATTCAGTTGGGTTTCACTTATATCTACCAATAGAACTTTCGCCCCTTCTTCTAAAAATAATTTAGCAGTTGTCTTACCAATGCTACCCGCGCCACCTGTAATTATTGCTACTTTGTTCTCTAATTGTTTCATTATTTGAAATTTTAATTGATTTTATTGAAATATGATATATTTATCTTAGTCTGTTAACGAAAAATTGCAATGGTTCGGTGGTGTGTTACCTTAGACGCAAAGTTAGTCCCGAAGTCAAGCTTAGTTGTTACACAATAAAATCTTAAGTTGTATGATTCACACTTTTACCGATTGTTGCGTCAACGGTTGTGTGCCAGTTAGGCTTACTTAAAACTATTAAATTTACTAATGTTAGCTCGTTTTTTAAAACGCTCTTTTTCCTTTCGTTTTGTGAATTTGAGCTTTAATTCAGATTATTCAATAAATCTATGATACTTGCCAAATAAGGCAACCACCTCTGCTCATTAGCCCTCACTGAGCCATTGTTGGAGCTCTGCCATGCCCCGCACTTATGGGGCAGGGCAAGCGACTGGCGAAGGGAGGAACGGCGTCTATAAATAAAGCCCAAGCCATTCGCTCCAAAAAAAAATCAGCCTGTTAGAGACTGATTTTTATTATTTTATATTTTATATTTGATAGTTTTAAGCTTTTAGTCTTCTTTTTCGAAGTACGCCATCACTTCTTGGCTCACACCCATGTTGGAAAATCCACCATCATTGTATAGATTTTGCAAAGTGACGCGCTTGGTTAAATCTGAAAATAGAGAGACCGTATAGTTGGCACAATCTAAAGCTGTGGCATTACCTAGTGGCGACATTTTTTCGGCATATGCAATGAAACCGCCAAAACCTTTTACGCCCTGCCCTGCCGTGGTCGGCGTAGGCGATTGCGAAATGGTATTAACCCTCACTTTTTTGTCTTTGCCAAAGAAGTAGCCGAAACTGCGGGCAATTGATTCTAAATAGGCTTTGTTGTCTGCCATGTCATTATAATCTGGAAACACACGTTGTGCGGCCATATAAGTCAAAGCTACGATGCTGCCCCACTCATTCATGGCGTCTTTTTTATACAAGACTTGCATCACACGGTGAAAAGAAAGCGCAGAAACATCCATGCCTTTGTGTGTGAACTCATAATTAGATTCGGTATAATGAATGCCTTTTCGCACATTGATTGACATGCCAATTGAATGCAAAACAAAGTCAATTTTGCCAC
>JBIIXU010000055.1:0-4604 GCA_044347145.1 Flavobacterium sp. | reverse complement strand
TTTTTTTGAGCCAAGGCAAATAGTAATTCAGGTTCTAAAGTGCCTTCTATGTGGAGATGGAGTTCAGTTTTTGGTTGAGTACGGATGTAGTCTGGAAGGGTCATATTTTTTAGTGTTAGATTTTTTAATAGAATCATCCTCTAAAATTAAATTAAAGGGTATAGAATAATTTACTTTGACTGCAACACCATTATTTTTTCCAGGTATAATTTGTGGGAATAAATTAAAAACTCTTTTTATTTCAGGTTCAAAAGCGGGATGAGGCGCTCGAACATTAAGTAAATTTATTCTGCCAGTTTCATCAATATTTATACTTAATAATATTCTTAACCTTTCATTTGGAAAAAGGTTTTTAATTACTTCTGGCACATGAAAATTTCTTGAAAAATGACTGTTAAATTTTTCGTGAAAACACTTTAGTCTATCATTGCTATCTTTAAATTCTTCACAACCATTAAATATCGGTGCGTCATCGACTACTCCAAAAAATCCCGCAGGTTTTATAGTTTTTGCGTTAATTTCGTTTATTAAAAGTATGAGGCTAAGTTTATTAAATTCATAAACATCCAATTCTTTTTCATCTAAATTAAATGAAGTTGAGATTGTTTTTTTAAAATCATTTTCGATCAATTGAATAGCTTCTTTTTTAAAATTTAAAACGAAAAACTCTTCTTTTCCACTTAGTTTTCTATATAAAAGACCGGTACTTTGTCCTGTTGAAATAAGCTGCATCAAAATCTTTTTGGTGTTTTCATAACTTTCCTCACCATTTTCTTTTGTCAAATTCACCTCTCTAAAAATAAAAATTTCCCTATTTTTTTTATAGGTAAAAAGTTCAACTTGATCAATCGGTAATGAAAATGCTTGTTCATTGTCATTTTCTTTATAATCTAAACTTGTAATGTCATCATCAAAGTTGTATTCTTTAATTTGAATGTCGAATTTTCTATTGTCAACATCTATGTACTGGCCAGGATGGTAATTGTTTTGAGCGATGCTTAAAGCACTAAAGAAAAGTGTTAAGATACAAGATGTTCTCATTTTGGTTTCTATTTTTGTTTGTTAATATTTATGAACGAGCTAGAAGCTCATTCAACATTTTTTGTTTGTTAATATTTATGAACGAGCTGGGAGCTCATTCAATATTTTTTGTTTGTTAATATTTATGAAGGAGCTAGAAGCTCATTCAACTTTTGCTGGAAGCTCATTCGACAATCTCGCTAAGTAATCAAAGTTTTTTCCCTCGCTAACGATTTCAAAATTTAAACCCGCTTGTTGAGCAAAAGTACGAAATAAATCAGCATCCAAATAAAGCCAGTGGAAAGTTTCTGTTTGATTTTTGTAATGCAAAGTATAGTCCAATTCGCCATAATAATTTTTATGGGCGGGCAGCCAAACGCCGCCATCGTCATCCTTGTCAAACATATAGATAAGGTCTGAACTATCGATTAGAACTTGACCATTTGCTGCCAACAAATTTTTAAGTTTTTCCAAATTTGCTAATACTTGATTGAGGGTTTGAAAAATACCTGTGCCATTCATGAGCAGCAGTATGGTATCAAATTTTTCATGCGTTTCAAAATCAAGTAAAGTAGAACACACAGTTTTTGTTAAACCTTGTTTTTGACAAACCGCTATGGCCAAGGGTGAAGCATCGAGAACCTTGACGTCAAAGTTTTTATTTTGAAGGTATAAGGCATGACAACCAGTACCTGCACCAATATCTAAAATTTTACCTTGACAAAGTTGCAGGGCTTTTTTTTCTATTGTCGGCATGTTTTTGTATGTCCTAAAAAGATAGCTGAGATCTAGTTCATCTTCTTCAGAAATATCTGTTGACGTAATAAGTGGTTCTTTTTTGCCATGATAGCAATCAAATATAGCTTGACCGAATAGATCTAATTTCATGGTATAAAGGTATAAAAAAATTAAAAGTGTCTTATATTTACACAAATTTATTTTTCATGAATTTAGCACAATTACCCAATCAGGCGAATGAAAAATCAGCAGAAAACAAGAAGTTTTTTCAAAAGCTGAAGGCCAAACCTCCAAAAAATTTGGATTATTTGATGGTGGAATTACATGAAGAAACTTTCAAAAAAACAAATTGTTTGTCTTGTGCCAATTGTTGCAAAACCACTGGCCCACTTTTTACTTTAGCAGATATTGAGCGAATTGCGAAACATTTGCGACTTAAACCTCAGGCCTTTATTGATAAGTACCTGCGTATTGATGAAGATAATGATTATGTTTTGCAAAGTGTGCCTTGTACTTTTTTAGACGATGATAATTCTTGCTTTATTTATGACGTGCGGCCAAAAGCTTGTAGAGAATTTCCGCATACGGACAGAAAGAAGTTTCATCAAATAACAGATTTAACCTTGCAAAATGTGGCGATATGCCCCGCCGCTTTTGAGATTGTTGAAAAAATGAAAGCTAAAATAAAATGATTGGATTTGGTTTACTGTTTTAAGAGTAGTCATAAGATAATTATGTATTCATAGATTTGGAAAATTGGAAGATTTTGGCATCAATAAAAAAATCCCACTTTTCAGCGGGATTTTAATTATTTTATTGAAAATATTAGTTTTTATCTTCTCTAGGAGGTCTTGGTAATAATGCCTTCTTGGACACTTTTTCCTTGCGCGTTTTAGGGTCAACACCAAAGTATTTTACCATAAATTTATCGCCCATTTTTACGACATCCGTAACGTTTTCTGTACGTTCCCATGCTAATTCAGATACGTGAAGTAAAACCTCATTGCCTGGCGCATCCATATATTCAACAACCGCACCAAAGTCTAAAAGTTTAATCACCTTTACTTCATATGCTTCACCAACTTGTGGTTTGAAAGTCATGGCATCAATTCTAGCTAATACCGTATCGATACCCGCTTGATTAGTACCTAGAATTTCAATAATTCCTTTATTATCAACTTCCGATAAAACGATTGTTGTTTCGGTAGCTTTTTGAAGTTCTTGAATATGTTTACCACCTGGTCCGATAAACGCACCAATCAAATCGCCTGGAATAGAACTCATGATAATTTTTGGTGCATGTGCTTTTACATTTGGTCTAGGCGATTGAATCGTTTCAACCAATTTATCTAGAATATGTAAACGACCAACTCTAGCTTGTTCTAAAGCTTGCTCCATGATGTCATAACGCAAACCATCAATTTTGATGTCCATTTGACAAGCTGTGATACCTTTGTTCGTTCCAGTTACTTTAAAATCCATGTCACCTAAGTGATCTTCATCGCCTAAAATATCTGATAAAACTGCAAATTTTTCACCATCAGTGATTAAACCCATAGCAATACCTGAAACAGGTCTAATCATTTGAATACCAGCATCCATCAAGGCCATTGTGCCAGAACAAACGGTTGCCATAGAAGATGAACCATTCGATTCTAAAACTTCTGAAACCACACGAACGGTATAAGGACAATCTGCAGGAATCATAACTTTTAAAGCACGTTGCGCCAAGTTACCATGACCAACTTCTCTTCTAGATGTTCCTCTTAATGGCCTAGCTTCACCAGTTGAAAATGGTGGAAAGTTGTAATGCAAGTAAAATCTTTCTTCCCCTTGTTCAGATGGACTATCAATAATGTTAGCCTCTCTTGACGTGCCTAACGTCACTGTTGCTAAAGCTTGTGTTTCACCTCTTGTAAAAAGTGCTGAACCATGAACTGAAGGCAAATAGTCAGTTTCACACCAAATAGGTCTAATGTCTGTTGTTTTTCTACCATCTAAACGTGTACCTTTTTCAAGGACAACATTTCTAACAGCTTCTTTATTGGTTTTGTAAAAATATTTACCTACTAAATCACCGTTTTCAGCGAGTTCTTCTTCTGTAAAAAGTGCTTTAACTTCTTCTTTTACTGCAGCAAATTTTTCTCCTCTTTCACTTTTTCCAGAGGCTTCTTGTGCAATGGCGTAAATTTTATCATAAGCAGCAGCTTTTACTTTGTCATAAATGGCTTGATCTTCTTTTTCACCCTGATAAGTTCTGTAGGCTGGCGAACCAACCGCAGCTCTAAGTCTTTCTTGTGCTTCAATCTGAATCTTGATGGCTTCATGAGCAAATTTAATGGCTTCAATCATTTCGGCTTCAGTGATTTCTTTCATTTCGCCTTCAACCATAGCCACAGAATCTTTAGATGCACCGATCATCATATCAATATCTGATAGTTCCATTTCCGCTCTACTTGGGTTGATGACAAATTGACCATCTACTCTTGCTACACGAACTTCAGAAATTAAATTATAGAAAGGAATGTCTGACACAGCAAGCGCCGCCGAAGCTGCTAAACCTGCAAGTGCATCTGGCATCACGTTGGTGTCATGCGACATTAATTGTAGCATGATTTGTGTTTCTGCATGATAATCGTCTGGAAAAAGTGGACGAAGCACGCGGTCAACTAGACGCATCACGAGAACTTCATTGTCACTTGGTCTAGCTTCACGTTTGAAAAATCCACCAGGGAAACGACCTGCAGCAGCAAATTTCTCTCTATAATCTATAGTGAGAGGTAAAAAATCAATGTTTGGATTGGCTTCGCGAGCTGAAACAGCCGTAGCTAAAATCATACAGTCGC
>JBIIXU010000054.1:0-4684 GCA_044347145.1 Flavobacterium sp. | reverse complement strand
TTTTTAACATTATTAATAATCGATGCAAAAAGTACATTGGTGTAAAAATTGGTTTGCGAGACATTATAAGGGCGTTTGCCAAAAAAAGCATCTTGATTAAAGCGGGTAAATTTGGTTTGCCAACCGATGCTTTGATAGTCCATGTCAGGAAAAACATAGCCCAATTTGGTTGATAAATCAAAAAGGTTGGTTTTTGATCCTGCTCCCCAAAATAAAGCTTGCGGGTTGTTATGACCGCCATGCTGCCCATCAAAATTAACTTGTCCTGCAGTTTTATCTTCATAAAGGTAACGCCAAGTGATTTCAGCATTTAGACCATCTTTGCCACAAATGCCATATTGCCATTTGTTCATCACATTGATTTGATTCATGAGGGGATTATCCAAAAACCCATCGTGATTCATATCATTTTTATTCACGCGCGTATTGCCATGAATAAAAAAACCAGTTGACCAATGTTCTGATAATTTGGTATTGATGTGCGTATTAAGCTCATAGCGACCATCTGCACCGGCATAAGCATTGACAAATAACAAAGGTTCTTCTGCTGGTTTGGCATATTGCACATTGATTTGTCCAGAAATGCTTTCGTAGCCATTCAGGACACTCCCCGCCCCTTTTGTAATTTGAATACTTTGCACCCAAGTACCTGGAATATAGGACAATCCTGGATATTGCAAACCACCACGCATACTTAAAGTATTTTCTTCGGTCATGGCTATATACGGACTCGTAAGACCCAACATTTTGATTTGTCGCGTGCCAGAAACGGCATCTGTAAAATTAACGTCCACACTCGGATTGGTTTCAAAACTCTCTGACAAATTGCAACAAGCAGCTTTAAGAAATTCTTTGGCTGTCATGGTTTGCATATTGCTAGCGGTTAAGCTTGATTTTTGAAGACCACCACGGATCTTTTTGATGGTGATTTCGTCTAAAGTATTATCTATTTCGAGCTTGACATTGATTGTTTGTTGCGACTGAACGTCTACTTCAACCGTATTAAAACCAGTATAGCTTAGGACTAATAGACTAGAAGTAGTATCTTTTTTTATCTGAAATTCACCCTTGGCATTCGTGATCACGCCTACCGTGGTGTTTTTCCAAAAAACGTTAACGCCTTCCAAAGGCTGATTGTTATCAAAAGTAACACTACCTTTGATGGTTTCTTGCGCCAATAATGGTAAGGAAAAAATAATTAAAAGAAGGTATTTATGCATAAAATGACTAAATTAAGTGAAACAAAAGTTTAAAAATAAACGCTGTTTAACTTAAATTAGCTGTAGAAAATACGTTGAGAAAAAAGCGCATATAGCGGTGGTGCATGCGCCGGTGGGCTGATATAAAGTTTGCTTTTATGAGCCTTCAGATCTAACGCCACTTCATAAAAGGATCTATTTAATGGCAGAAAATCAATACATGCAAAAGCAAAATTAAAATCTGGTAAAACGTTATCATCAATAATTGCGGTAATAACAATATCTGAGCAACAACCATCATGGGTATCATGTGCAACTGCGCAGCAACTTTCTACTACGCCACAACAATCTTTATCATTTGCTTCAATTTCAAAAGTTGAAGCAACGGTTTTGAGCTCATCCTGACAAAAGTGGAAAGCATACCCAAAGCCCACATGCGCAAACATGAGATAAATGGCTAATAATATGGCTAATACTTTTTGTTGCATGGTGACAAAGGTAAGAACTTTTTTATGAATAGCGTCAAGGAAGTGTTAAAGTTTTTGGCGAATGAATTTCTTTAGTCCTGCTTCGGTGGGACTTTTTTTTATTACTTTTCAGAAGCACATCACCTCAAAATCATAAAAAAACAAGTCTTTTTTTTTGTAATTCCTTTTTTTAAATCAAATAGTCAATTAATTTGATAAAAATCATGCGGTTTTCCAATATAATTCCCAAAAAATCGTTTACTTTGTAAATATTTTCAAGGTGATGACATCAAAAATCATAGGCTCTGGCTCGTATATACCTTCTCAGGTGGTAACCAATTTAGATTTTGCTAAACACAACTTCTTTCATGAGGATGGGCGTGTATTTGATCAACCCAATGAATTGATTGCACAAAAGTTTCTTGAAATTACTGGTATTTCAGAACGTCGATATGTTGAAGATAACCAAACGGCTTCAGACATCGGCGTTATTGCTGCCCAGAAAGCCATTGCGGATGCTAAAATTGACCCTGAAACCTTAGATTACATTATAGTTGCACATAATTTTGGCGATGTAAAAAGTCGTGCCAATCAATCTGATATTCTACCGAGTTTAGCTAGCAGAATTAAGCATCATTTGCGTATTAAAAATCCAGCATGTGTGGCCTATGACATTCTTTTTGGTTGTCCCGGTTGGATTGAAGGTGTCATTCAAGCCAATGCTTTTATAAAAGCGGGTATGGCTAAACGTTGCTTGGTCATCGGTACAGAAACTTTATCTCGCGTGGTTGATAGACATGATAGAGATAGTATGATTTATGCCGACGGTGCTGGTGCCACAATTATTGAAGCGTCAACAGAGGAAGGATTGGTTAGTTTTGCTACTGTATCTCATACTTATGACGAAGCTTTTTATTTATATTTTGGCAATTCTAATAATAAGGCGTGCCCTGCTGATGAGCGTTACATCAAAATGCAAGGTAGAAAAATATATGAATATGCGTTGAGCCAAGTGCCAAAAGCCATGGCCAGTTGTCTTGAAAAGAGTCAAGTGGGTATTGATCAAATTAAAAAAATATTAATTCATCAGGCCAATGAAAAAATGGATGAAGCCATCATCCAACGCTTTTACAAATTACATCATCGACCTGTTCCTAAAGATATTATGCCCATGTCGATCCATGAATTTGGCAATTCAAGCGTGGCAACCATTCCAACTTTATATGATTTAATAATCAAAAATCAAATGAAAGCGCATACGCTTAATCCAGGCGATTATATTCTTTTTGCTTCAGTGGGTGCAGGAATGAATATTAATGCGATGGTTTACAAGTTATAATTGCAAGATAGTAGGTATTGTCGATTTTATTTAAAAACATACAGCCTATTGATTCATCAACATTTCAATCTCCTCTATTTCTATAGGAATGTTTTTCATCAAGTTTAGAGGTTCGCCTTGCTTTTGAATCACAACATCATCTTCTAATCTGATGCCAAAACCTTCATCAGGCAAATAGATACCAGGTTCAACGGTAAAAACCATGTTGGTTTGCATAGGCAAATGTAACAAACCGTAATCATGCGTATCTAAACCTAGATGATGAGAGGTGCCATGCATAAAATATTTTTTATAAGCTGGCCAATCTGGGTTTTCATTTTGAACATCTTTCTGATCGAGTAAGCCAAGTCCTAGTAATTCTGAAGTCATGATTTTGCCAACTTCTTTGTGATATTCTTTCCATAAAGTGCCAGGAACAAGCATTTTTGTTGCTTCATTTTTTACACGTAAAACCGCTTGATAAATGGCTTTTTGACGCGCTGTAAAGCGCCCATTTACGGGGATTGTTCTTGTCATATCACTGCTATAATTGGCATATTCTGCACCAACATCAATCAGTATTAAATCGCCTGTGTGGCAGCTTTGATTATTTTCTATATAGTGCAAAACATTGGCGTTTTTTCCAGCAGCAATAATTGGCGTATATGCAAAACCTTTGGAGCGGTTTCTAATAAATTCGTGAATAAATTCGGCCTCAATTTCATACTCTGTCACACCCGGCTTAACGAAATTCAACACCCGTCTAAAACCCTTTTCTGTGATTTGACAAGCGTGCTGTATCAAATCAAGTTCGTCTTGTTCTTTTACGGAACGAATGGCTTGCAGTATGGGATTGGCCTTTTCAACTTGGTGGGCAGGATATGATTCTTTCCACCATTTGTTAAATCTTGCTTCACGCGTTTCAGTCTCAATTTTTGCGCGATAATGCTCATTGGTGTTGATATACATGCGGTCTGCATAAGCCATGATCTCGCGTAAAGTTTTTTCAAAATCTTGAAGCCAAATGATATTTTTTATACCAGAAACCTCCGTAGCTCTTGCTTTGGTAAGCTTCTCGCCTTCCCAAACAGCGATATGTTCATTGGTTTCTCTCAAAAATAAAATTTCTTTTAAATTTTCATAAGGCGCATCAGGAAAAAGCAATAATATACTTTCTTCTTGATCAACACCTGAGAGATAAAATATATCGCGATGTTGCGCAAAAGGTAAACTACTGTCTGCACTAACGGGATAAATATCATTGGAATTAAAAACTGCCACGCCATGAGGCTTCATTTTTGAAGTGAATTTGGCTCTGTTTTTAATAAACAATTCGGGGTTTAATGGAGAGTACTTCATTTTTTGAGTTTTGAGGCATTTATTATAAGCTACAAGGAAAGAACACTTAAAAAATTTATAAGTTTAACATTAAGGACTAAGGACTAAAAATCAATAACTTCTTTCTAAAATGCCAAAAAATCTAGTGGCATAGTCATCTTTATTTTCCCAATTATTATAATCTGGTTTAACCATATTTTCAACAAAATCTATAGCTTCTTGGTGAGAATCAAAGGTGTTTAGTTGCGAGACGACCCTTGTAAAATCTTCTTCTGAGCCATCAAAAAGATGCTTGACAAAGCCAATTTTATCATTAAGACCTATTTTAACCCCACCACTTAATTTATCATTTAGTGAAAAAT
>JBIIXU010000035.1:0-15441 GCA_044347145.1 Flavobacterium sp. | reverse complement strand
AATCGAACTTTTTTAAGTGCACGATTTTTTGAGGTGTTTTGCATATTTCCTTGCACTTAATTATACAAATATAGCACTTATCCGATACTATTAAAGAAATTTTTGTTTTTCAGCAGACCCTAAGTAAAAATTACTTTTTTAAACTGAGGAGTTCTGATTTTTAAAGTTTAGTTTGAATTCTGAAAGGGTTCCAAAAAAAAAAGGAAAGCCAACGCTTTCCTTTTTTTTATTTTAACTGTTTTAAAGTTTCAGTAGCTATGGCATCTGTTGGGCTTATAATTAAGACATTGTTGTAAAAGGTTTTAGCCTCATTTAACTTGCCTAAACTTAATTTTGTGCCTGCCATTAAGAGATTAGCAGAATAATCAAAAGGATAAAAACTAACCACTTTTGCAATGATGTCTTCAGCTTGGTCATATTGTTTTTGATTGTATTTTGATAGGGCTAAATTGTAACCAGCCGAGTAATTATTAGGGTCTATGGACAAAATTTTAGCATAAGTTTCATCAAGTCCCTTCCAATTTTGATTGGCATAATAGGCACTGGCTAAGCCTAAGTGCGCTTCAATACTTTTTGAGTTGATGGAAATGGCTTTTTTATAAGCATCTACAGAAGCATTATTATTCTTTGCCAGCAAATACAAGTAGCCCAATCTAGCAGCACCAAAATAATTGTTGGCTTCAGCTTTTATAGCCTCAATGGCCCCTGCATAGTCTAGCTTATATTCCAAGTCATAACTTTTTGAAAAATTTGCCTTGTTTTGCGAAAATGCATGAAATGTTAAGGCCGTAATTAAAATTAAAAGTAATTTTTTCATGATGTTTAATGTTTAAAATTTATAGGATAATTTTAGAAAATAATTATTGAAATTTAAGGTTTGTTGGTCAAATTGCCTAATATTTTGTTCTTTTTGAAAAGTCAAATATAAATCAAATTTTGGTGAAATAGCATAGCCTAAAGTTGTTGATAGGTTATAATTCAAACGCCCAGGGAAATTATAAAAAAATTTAGACTGATTAGTTGCCAATAAAACATCATCTTTGGTCAGGTAGTTAAAAGCAACAGTAAACTTTTTATAGTAGAAGGTGCTATTAATATCAATGGCTTTTCCCGTAGTTGTTTCGCTAGAATTAGTTTCGTCGAGACCATCTATTATCTGCCTTGAATTGTTTTGATTGATATAATAATAGCTTGGTGTTAATTGCCAATAAAAATGGTTTGATAATTTTAGTTTGTAGCTTAAGGTTAGTCCCAATTGCAAAGCTTTTTGTTTACTGTTTTGATTGAAGTTATCTAAAGTATTAGTTTGGTTAAAAGTAGTATTTGTTTCACCTAAAATATAGCCGACCTGCGGCATGATGGATAAATTGTAAAACCTTTTATACAAGCTTAAGGAGGCAAGATAGTTTGTGGAAGTACCTGCGTAGCTATTGGCAACACTTAAGCCATTAAAAGTTGTTTTGGCATAATGAAGAGCAGGCAAAAGCGAAAAATAATTTTTCACATTAATTTGGGACCCAATATGTGCTTCATTCTGTTGCACTTGACCTTGATTAATTCTTTGATTGACATGGCTAAAACCTAAATCTAAACTTGCTTGCGGAGAAACATTTACACCAGCCATTAAGGAACCATAAAACATATTTTCCCCAATTTCTGTTTCTTTTATTTGCTTAACACCGCTCTCTAAACTCAGATAAGACATTGTTTTATTAGGATAGTGAATATTGGCGTATTGTAAATTTAAAGTACTCATTTGATCTCTAAGTAAATTGGCTTCCTGTAGATGACCTTGAAGATATAATGCTAAAAAATATTCTAAGTCTACATCTTTACTTTTATCGACTAAATAAGATTGACGATAAAATTTTTCAGCTTTGGTCAGGTTGTTTTGGTAATAATATGCTTTTCCTAACAAAGCCAATATATCAGCTTGTTTAGTATTCACAAGTTTACTTTCCAATTTTTCTAATTCGGTCCAATTTTGTTGATTAACATAAAAATTTGTCAAAAACAACAGCTGTCTATCTTCTGCTTGGCAAAAGGCAGCGTGATAAAGTACTATGAATATAATGAAGAAACCTTTGTGCATTGCATGAATAATGTTTGATTGTTTTTTAATATGGAAACACTTTCAATTTTTTGATTGGCGATAGTGGTTTCTGCTGATAAAAACACTTTACTTTTATTAAAATATTGGGATAAAATATTAGCGTTTAAAACCGCTTTATTTGGTTGATTTTCATTATCAAAAATATCATATTGTGAAGTGTATTTTACTTTGATCAGTTGTTTAAATGGTGCAATTAAATCGAATAGCCATTGAATGTTTTTTTGCATCACGTAACTCGGGATGATCCAATCTTCTACGGCGACTTTTTTGTAGGCCCCTAACAAAACTTTTTGGTTGGCTAAATAAAACAAAAACAGTTCAGAATCTTTACCGCCTAAATAGTCATAAAAGTAAAATAGTACACCGTCATTTTTGAAATAGGCCAAATCTCCAGAAGCTTTATCTAAAATATAAGCTTTGTTGAAAGCATCTATACCAAAATACCAGGTTTTATTGTAGGTTTTGTTATTTGAAGTAATCAGCCATTCCATTTCATGATCAGGCAAAAATTTATAGGCATTTTTTAACAAGCTGCAAGGCATAATGTTCTTCACCAAGGTATTTTGCTTTGGATAATCAAAGGCGTTGAATTGATAGTGATTTTCTTCTTTAGTTAAGAAATAGGCAAAAGGATATTTAACGGTTTTTGCCCCAATATCTGGCGTTATTTGAAATTGCATATGCACATGTGGTTCAGGTGATCTGCCGCTGTTTCCACAAAGCGCAATGGTTTGCCCTACATAAACATAATCACCCAAACCAACTTTTATACTACCAGCTAGCAAATGTGACAGTTTAAGATAAAAATTTTCTGCAATTTTAATTACAATCGTATTTCCAAAATTATGTAAAGCATCAATTTCGCCTATTGGATTGTCTAGCACATGGTCTAGCAAATTGGCAACATAACCAGAAACAGGCGATATGATTGGTGTTTCATAAGCATAGAAGTCTTTCAGCTCAATGCCATAATTTCTATAGGTTCTATTTTGGCTGTCTACCATATCAAAATCATAGGCATATTTCCAATCACCAAGATGTGTTTGTTTACCATCTATGCCCTGGCTTACGCGCCACTCGCCAAGAATTGGCAAATAGACATGAAAGTAGGTATTGGCTTTGAATCTTAATATGGTATAATAATTTTTGTATAGATTATCTTCTGGACGCGACTGTTGGTTAGTGACTAATTCAAGACCATTTGATTTTTCTCTATATTTCAAAACCGATAAAATGAGTAAGACAACCAAAACAAAAGGTAAAGAATACAAAGGGGTATTAAATTTTAAAAACAAAGGATTTAAGGCGCCAATTAATAAACAGGTTAGTGAAATAGTGAAAAATTGAAAAGCAAAATTTTTAGTACTGGGGATAATAAAAAAGCCGCCTAAAGCCATGGCCACCAATATAAAATTAAAACCAATATAACTAAAAATGAGATCTTTGAAATCACCTAGAAAAATTGTGTAAAAGCTCAGACCAATCGTAAACCCAAAAATGACTAATAGAAAGTTTATTCTTGAATAAATAAAAATAAAACATAATAATAAAAATCCAATTAATTCATTGGAAACAAATAGTATAGCAGAAAGAGAGTTGAGCAGTATCCTGATATAATCGCCCAAGGGTAAATGGTCTAAAAAAACGGAAAAATGATGCGATAATTGCTGCAAAACAAATAGTCCTTCAACGGGTGTGTGTTGGTTTATCGTGCCAAATGAAAACTGATTGATATTCAGTAAATAGAGGCAAATAAGAAATGGCAAAACCAAAAAAGGTAATCCTTTTTTAGCAAAATAATAAAATAGCCAAACGCTTAGCAGTAATGAAATAGATGAAAAAAGTACAAATAGGAATAAAAACTCTTTTGTTAAATCAAATTTAGTAGACAATCCTAAAGATACTAAGACTGTATTGAACGTAAAGACACCTGAGTTTGTTAAGGATTTATCAAAATTAAAAAGATAACTTAATAAAATTGAGAAAATAACACTAGTTATAGTGACTAAAAATTTTATTGGAAAAAGGGCAATAAGTAATAGTAAACAAAGTCCAAACCATTTCTTATTCGCAAAAAATACTTGCGAAAAGCTTAACAGTAAAGCATCAAAAACAGTGTTTAGACTTTGTTTGGTCATTAGGTAATTATAATTCAATTTGTCTTAAATGTTCTGGCTTTTTTTCATTTTGTTCCAAATTTTCCAAACTTTCTTGCGATTTAATGACATGGGTTTCACCTTTAGTATCAATTAAAACCACATTCGGTCTTAATGAAATAAACTGCATGCTCTGCGTAAGGCAATAAGCACCAACATAGTGAACCACCACCTGATCGCCAGTATTTAATGGTGGCAGACTAATGTTCTCTCTTACAACGTCTATGTTCATGCACAAGGGTCCATATAAAACGGTGTCTTCAGAATGATAACCAAAAGGCTGTGCAGGCGTAATTTTGTGGTCATACCAAAAAGCAGTAAACATGAGGTTTACACCAAAATCCATAATCGTAGCCTTTCTGCCATCACTCAATCTTTTATTAGCGATTACGCTGCCTAATAAATAGCCTGCATCATCAACTAAAGCGCGACCTGTTTCAAGATATAAGTAGGGCAAATCATCTATACTAAAGCCCATACCTAAAAGGGTATTTGAAATAGCATCTGCAAATTCAGGCAACTCAGGAATATAATCTGACGCCAATTGATAGCTGCCTTTTAAAGTATTTTTAGAAGGAAATCCACCACCAAGGTCTAAATATTCAATGCGTTTATTGAACTTTAGTTTAATACCTAAGGCTAAATCAGCTAATTTATAAGCGGCTACTGCATAGGCATTGGTGCTCAACATATAAGTGCCAATATGACAATGTAAGCCAACTAAATTTAGTTTATCTGAAACAATAATTTTGGTTATGGCTTCCCACGCTTGACCGCTTTCATAATTAAAACCAAATCGATCCCAAATGGGGTAAATACCAGTATCCATATTCACTCTTATGGCAACTCTTGGTTTTATCTTTAACTCTTCAGCAATATTTTGCAGTTTATATAATTCTTCGAAATGATCAATATGAATTAAACTATCGTTCTTTACGGCTACTGTTAAATCATCAGTAGTTTTTTCTGGGCCGTTGAAGATAATTTTAGTACCTGGAACGCCGTTGCTAATGGCTTTATCATATTCAAATCTCGAAACAACTTCTGCCCAAGAACCTTCCTGATGATAGATATTGCAAATGGCATTCAAATAGCAAGTTTTATAGCTCCATGCAAATTGAACTTTTGGATATCTTGATTCAAACGTGCGTTTAGCATATTGAAAATTATCTCTGATTTTTCTTTCAGAGTAAACAAAGAGAGGCGATCCATATTGCTCAACAAGATTTTTTACGGCTACACCATCAATATGTGTAACGGCATTGTACTCAGTTTTTGTACCAAATTTATTCATTAAACCCGTGTTTAATGATTTTATGATTGGTCTTTCATATTTTAGTTTGTCCATGATTATAAATTTTTAAAATTCGCCTAATGTGCTGATTGTTTCAAAGGATTTCATACTAACAATTTGGTCAAAAGAATATCTAATAAACATTTGTCCAACTTCATACGTTTTATAATAGTTACATTTTTTGTTTAAAACTAAATTCACTGCTGATTCCACTTGATTTTGACCACAACCAGTGGTTAAGTAGCACCAAGCTGGAAATCGGGGGTTTATCTCTATTAAATGATAAATTGGTTTTTCATCTTGGTAAGTTTTGATAAATTCTAATTCAAATGGCCCTTGCCAATTGGTGTTTTTAACCATTTTTTCGGTGATTTTTATCAATTCCTCATCGTCTAGTGATACGCCTGCCCAAGCTTTCCCTTTGTCTGTGATGTATAATTTTCTCATCGGTACGGCGCCAATTAGCTTGCCTTTTCCGTCGCCAACACCACAAACATTGACCTCAGAGCCGTGAACAAATTCTTGCAAAATAATAGGTAAGCCCCATTGGCTGCTAATTTTATTAAAATGTTGTGTGGCCTGATCTAAATTATAAGCCACTTTAGCATCATAAAATTTACCTTTTACAATTAAAGGATATCCCATTTTTTCAGCAATTGGACCAATCTCAGCAGGATTAAAGATACTGCTGGCCTTTGGTACAGTCAATTTATATTTTTCACCATATTCATTGAGGTTTACTTTTTGCCGCGCATTAAACTGCTCCATCGTGGGCAACAACATTTTAATGCCAAAATTTTCAGCAATAGTCCCTTGGAGCTTAATATAATTGAATAATTCCGCATCAAAATTAGGAAATAAAAAATTGATGTTTTCAAGGTCATTGATATAGTTGAGACGTTCTAGCAAAACCTCTTGACCAGCAGAAGGTAAAGGCATCTGGTAGGTTTTATCAACATATTCCTTTAAATAAATTAAAGGCTCAAGCGTTTCATAACTTAAACCTATTATTCTCACATCAAAGGATTCGGCTTCTTTTAAACTTCTTATAACAGCAAAGCCTGGCCCTGGAGAATCAATAGCATTTAAACCCGTAACCGCAATGGTATATTTCGGTTTAGTTTTCATTGACAATTAGTTTATAGGATTTCAAACTATACATTAAATCGTCAAAATCTTTAACGAAAACATCCTTATCAACCTCATATTTATCTAATACTTCATCAATAACATGCTCTTTCGTTTTGTTATCTTTTAATAAAGCAAGAACAAACATCGCCGTTTCATTTAGTGTAAATGAATCGCCAGTGGTCGGATTAAATAAAAAGCCACTTTCACTAATAGCTACATTTCTTAAAATACTCATATCTTTAATTTGTTAAAGTTGATAATGCAAATGAAGACCATTACATCTAAATAGTTTTTATAATATTTTATCTTTTATATATAAAATTAAATATCTTCTAAAGGTTTAATAGTTAGGTCTTTGTTTTTTTTAAAGTCCGAAACAGTATAACCAGTTATCTTTTTAAATTGATTACTTAGATAAAAAACACTACTATAGTTCATCATGTAGCTGATTTCACTCAAAGAGTAGTCATTGGTTCTAATCATATTTTTCACACTTTCGATCTTCAACAAAATAATATAGTTTTCTAAAGTGTAAGGCTGGGTATCATTAAATAACTTGCTAATTTTAACGTAGGGCAGCCCCAATTTTTCACTTAAATAGTTGGATTTTTTTATTAAAGAATCCACATTGTTGGCCATATAAATCAATTCAATACAGGCAATTTTTACTTTTTCAATTATAATGAAGGTTTCATCTCTAATGATAAAAAACTCTAATTCGTTAATTTTATTTTCGATGATTTGCTGGGTTGTGACTAACTTGTCATAATAAACTGAAATTTCACCCAATTTGATATAATTGATTTCTACGCCAGCCATATTGCTCAAAACCAATTGGAGTAATTTTACACCACTATTGGTATATAAATTTTTCACAAATAAAGTTAGTTTCTCCTTTAGCATCTGGTAAAAAAGTCAAAAATATAGTTTTTAGTTAGATGTTATTTATTTTGTTAGGTTTAATTAGTTTTTTTTTAATTTTTAAGAAAGTTAGCTTTTAAAATAAAAAAAGGAAAGCCATTGCCTTCCTTTTGTATCCTTCAAATTCCAATCCTCTAATTTCTAACTTCTAATTTCTAACTTTATACAGTTCTCAACAACCAATTTCTCATCGAAACTTCTTCATTGATGATGGCGCGCAAATCAGAAATATTGACGCGGTCCTGTTTCATACTATCTCGATGACGCAAAGTCACCGTTTGATCTTCTAAAGTTTGGTGGTCAACCGTGATGCAAAAAGGTGTGCCCAAAGCATCTTGACGACGATATCTTCTGCCCACGGCATCTTTTTCGTCATAAGCCACTTGGAAATCCCATTTTAAATCTTCAATGATGCTTTTTGCTACTTCTGGTAAGCCATCTTTTTTTATCAAAGGCAAAACAGCGGCTTTGTTTGGTGCTAAAACACTAGGTAAACGCAGAACCGTTCTCGTTGATCCATCTTCTAAAGTTTCCTCTTGCAATGCCTTAGAAAAAACAGCTAAAAACATTCGGTCCAAACCAACTGAAGTTTCTAACACATAAGGTACATAGTTTTTGTTTTCTTCAGTATCAAAGTACTGCAATTTTTTACCAGAAAATTTCTCATGACTAGACAAATCAAAATCCGTGCGGGAATGGATACCTTCTAATTCTTTGAATCCAAAAGGAAAATTAAATTCAATATCACAAGCGGCATTGGCATAATGCGCCAACTTTTCATGGTCATGAAAACGGTAGTTTTCTTTGCCCAAACCTAAAGATTGATGCCATTTGAGGCGTGTTTCTTTCCAATAGTAATACCATTGCATTTCAGTGCCTGGTTTGATGAAAAATTGCATTTCCATTTGTTCAAATTCACGCATACGGAAAATAAACTGACGGGCAACAATCTCATTTCTAAAAGCTTTACCCGTTTGCGCAATACCAAAAGGAATTTTCATCCGACCTGATTTTTGAACATTCAGAAAGTTCACAAAAATACCTTGCGCCGTTTCTGGACGCAAATATAAATCCATTGCAGAATCTGCGCTTGCCCCTAATTTGGTGCCAAACATTAAATTAAACTGACGAACATCTGTCCAGTTTTTTGAGCCTGAAACAGGACAAACGATCTCTAATTCTTCAATTAAAGCTTTAACATCGGCTAAGTTTTCTGTTTCTAAAGACCTTGCCATACGTTGCAAAATGGCATTTCTGGTGTCAATATAGCCTTTAACACGTTCGTTGGTAGCTACAAATTGCGCTTCATCAAACGCATCGCCAAATCTTGCGCGGGCTTTGTCTATTTCTTTTTGTGCTTTTTGATAGATTTTTTCAGCATGCTCTTCTACTAAAACATCTGCACGGTATCTTTTTTTAGAATCTTTATTATCAATCAACGGGTCATTAAAAGCATCCACGTGGCCAGAGGCTTTCCATGTGGTTGGATGCATAAAAATAGCAGCATCAATTCCAACAATATTATCGTGCATTTGCACCATGGCTTTCCACCAATAATCTCTGATGTTTTTTTTGAGTTCTACACCATTTTGACCATAGTCATAAACGGCACTCAACCCATCATAAATTTCACTCGATTGAAAAATATAGCCATATTCCTTGGCATGCGAAATAACACTCTTAAAAAAATCTTCTGCTTTCATGGTTAAAATCTAAAAAATTGTAAAAATCTAATCCCGAGCGCTTTCGGGACTAAAAAATTGAAAAATCTAAACTATTTAAGAATATTCAATTTTTAAATCATTCTGTTAAAAAAAATCAGGCAAAAGTAAGCAAAAAAAATAAGATAACAAGGGTTGGTTGCTTGAGGAAATGGAAAGATAGAGGCAGAAAAAATTGTAATATAAATTTTATTTAAGAATTTTATCATAAGAGACATATTAAAAAATTACACAAAGAAAATTGCCAGTTTACTAAACACTTTTCCTTATTTTTGCATACTATAAATAAAATAACCCATGCACCAAGACAGTAAAAGGCGTGAAGCCCTCATTTATCACGCCAAACCAAAACCCGGAAAAATTTCTGTAGTCCCCTCTAAAAGATATGCTTCACAACGTGATTTATCGCTGGCTTATTCGCCGGGGGTAGCAGAACCTTGTTTAGAAATTGCTAAAGACGTGAACAACGTCTATAAATATACATCTAAAGGTAATTTGGTTGCTGTTATTTCAAACGGAACTGCTGTTTTAGGACTTGGCGATATTGGTCCAGAAGCTTCAAAACCAGTCATGGAAGGTAAGGGTTTGTTGTTTAAAATTTTTGCAGATATTGATTGCTTTGACATAGAGGTGGATTGCACCAATGTGGATGAATTTATTCAAACAGTGAAAAATATTTCGCCAACTTTTGGCGGCATCAATCTGGAAGACATCAAAGCGCCAGAATCTTTTGAAATTGAAAGACGTTTGGTTGAAGAGCTCAACATACCAGTGATGCATGATGACCAGCATGGCACCGCCATTATTTCTACTGCCGCCTTTATCAATGCATTGGAATTGACTGGCAAAAACATTAATGACCTGAAAGTGGTCGTATCAGGTGCAGGTTCAGCCGCTGTTTCTTGCATCAATATGTTTTGCAAAATAGGCCTCAAGCCAGAGCAAGTTTATATGTTTAATTCCAAAGGTTTAATTACCACCTCAAACGATAATTTGCCTGAAAACCTCAAAGTATTTGCCCAGCCCATAGCGCCAATTTCTTTGGGCGAAGCCATGCAAAATGCCGACGTCTTTTTAGGATTGTCAGTGGCAGATATCATGTCGGCAGAGATGTTATTGACCATGAATGAAAACCCCATCGTTTTTGCGATGGCGAATCCTAATCCAGAAATTGACTATAATTTAGCCATCAAAACCCGCGAAGATGTGATCATGGCAACAGGTCGTTCAGACTATCCTAATCAAGTGAATAATGTGCTGGGTTTCCCCTATATTTTTAGAGGCGCTTTAGATGTTAGGGCAACAAAAATTAATGAAGAGATGAAGCTAGCTGCTGCCTATGCCTTGGCAGAATTAGCGAAATTAGCTGTGCCAGAACAAGTAAATGTAGCCTATGGTGAAACCAGGTTAACCTTTGGAAAAGATTATATCATCCCAAAACCTTTTGATCCACGACTCATTGCAGTGGTTTCTATTGCAGTGGCCAAAGCAGCCATTGCCTCAGGTGTTGCTTTAAATCCGATAACAGATTGGGAAAAATATGAAGAAGAACTCAATAGCAAACTGGGCGGAGAAAATAAATTGTTGAGGTTGTTGCTTAACCGCGCGAAAACCAATCCTAAAAAAATAGTTTTCACAGAAGCCGATCAACTCAATGTGTTGAAAGTGGCACAAATTTGTCATGAAGATGGCATTGCTTTCCCTATTTTATTAGGCAATAAAGAGATTATTTTAGAATTAAAAAAAGAAATAGATTTTGACGAAGAGGTGCCTATCATTGATCCAAAAAATGATGAATTCAAGGATTGGAAAGAAGAATTTGCACAAAGCTATTGGTTAACTCATCAACGACAAGGCATTTCTCTGCTTGATGCCCAAAGACTCATGCGGGAAAGAAATTATTTTGCCGCCATGATGGTCAACAAAAATTATGCAGATGGCATGGTTACAGGCTATAGCAGAAGTTACCCGTCTGTGATTAGACCCATCATGCATTTAATCAAGCGATCGCCTGGTGTTTCCAAGATTTCAACCGCCAATTTGTTGATCACGAATAAAGGGCCGTTGTTTTTGGCTGACACTGCTATAAACCCAAATCCGAATGCTAATGAATTGACAGAAATAGCTTTGATGACAGCAAATGCCGTCAGAACCTTTGGTATTGAACCCATTATAGCCATGGTGTCATATTCTAATTTTGGTTCGGCTAAAAAAGAATCACCAAGAAAAATAGAGGAAGCTTTAAAAATGATTAATGAAAGGCAACCAGATCTTGTCATTGACGGTGAAATTCAAGCAGATTTTGCTTTAAACAATGAAATGCGCAAAGAAAAGTTTCCTTTTTCAAAATTGGTTGACAAGAAAGTAAACACCTTGATTTTCCCCAATTTAGAATCTGCAAACATTACCTACAAAATAATGAAAGAACTTAATGACAGTGTTAATGTAGGCCCAATTATTATGGGATTAGACAAGCCAGCACACGTTTTTCAATTGGGTTCAACAGTTGAGGAGATGGTCAACATGGTCGCAATTACCGTTATTAATGCGCAAGAAAATGCGAAAAGGAAGAAGTAAAGGGAAAGATTTAAGACAAGAGTATTAAGTATTACGTCTAGCGTATTAAGTGTTTTATAACATGTTAAGTTAGGTCTGGTTTACACAGACATTTCTCGCCCGTATTATCCAGCTGTCATTGCGAGGCACGAAGCAATCTTTTGATTGGATTGCTTCGTGCCCCGCAATGACAGGATTCTATTGGCTTTTCTTCACATCATTTATTTTTCATATCTTTAGCGACCAAACCTTTACCTCATGAAGCAGTCAAATTTTTTTGTAACCACTTTAATCATTGTGGCTATTTTACTCTTAGCCAATGAATTTAAAATGCCTCAGGGTATTTCTAAAAACAGTGATTTAAAAGATTTTTCAACACAAAGGGCTTTAGATCACATCAAAATTATTTCACAAGACCAACACCATGTGGGTACTACGGCGCATACAAGGGTTAAAAAATATCTAGTTGACGAGCTCACGAAAATAGGTTTTGCGGTGCAAATTCAGGACACTATGGTTTTGAGTAAGTGGCAAAATCTGGTGAAAGTTCAGAATGTCATTGCCAAAAAGAAAGGCTCTGGCTCTGGCAAAGCTTTATTATTAATGACCCATTATGACTCGGCACCCCAAAGTAGAGCTTACGGCGCAAGCGATGATGCGAATGGCTTGGGTGTGATACTTGAAGGCATGCGCATGTACGTTCAAAATAAAAAATCATTCAAAAACGACATCATCATTCTTTTTTCTGATGCAGAAGAATTGGGTTTGAATGGCGCTTACGGCTTTGCCAAACATCATCCTTGGAATAAAAATGTGGGCGTGGTGGTGAATTTTGAAGCAAGAGGCACTTCTGGACCAAGTATGATGTTGGCCGAGACCAATCATGGAAATCAAGCATTGATTGAAGCTTTTTCAAAAGCTCATGTGCCTTATCCCGTAGCCAATTCTCTCATGTATAGCATTTATAAAATGTTGCCTAATGATACCGACCTGACCGCATTTCGCGAAGTATCAGATGTGCCAGGCTATAATTTTGCTTATATAGACGGCCATTATCATTACCACACAGAATTAGATAAATTTGAAAATCTTGACCAAAAGTCAGTTGAGCATCAAGCTACTTATTTTTTGAGTATGGTTAATTATTTGGCTAATGCCGATTTAAGTCAAATGAACGCCAAAGCAGATTTGACTTATTTTTCAATTCCGACACAATTTATCAAGTATCCCGCCGAATGGAATATTTATTTATGGGTAACGGCCTTGGTTTTGTTTGTAGGATTAACCGTTATTGGTTTAGGCAAAAAGGAACTTAAACCAAAAAGTCTGCTTGTTGGTTTTTTGCCTTTGCTTTTAAGTTTGGTATGTGCAGGTGGCCTAACATTTGGTTTATGGCAACTTATTTTGTTTTTATATCCAGAATATCAGGATATTTTGTGCGGTTTTACCTACAATGGCCATGATTATATGTGGGCTTTTGCCTGTTTGTCGGTCTTTTTAGTGCTCTTTTTTTATCAAAAGTTTTACAAAAAAGACACTTTTTTGTCGCTTGTTTTTGCGCCATTATTACTTTGGTTAATCCTCACTTTTTTCATCATTCAACAATTAGCAGGGGCTAGTTTCTTAATTATTCCATTGATTTTTGCTGTAATTTCATGGGGTTTTATGATGTTGACCAAATATAAATCGCCCTATTTGCATTTGGTTTTTGCTTTACCAGCATTATTAATTGTAGCGCCACTTGTTCAACTTTTTCCCATTGGTTTAGGCTTAAAAATCTTATTTGGCAGTTCAATACTTATTGTTTTAGGATTATCACTCCTATTACCGTTGTTTTTTGAAGCGAAAGGAACAAAAAGCATGAGTTATTTGATGTTGTTGCTTAGTATCTCTTTCGTTTTAAAAGCCCATTTCAATGCAGATTTCAGTGACCAAAATCCCAAACCAAATAGTTTAATTTATGTGTCTGATTTTGCATCAAACAAACATTATTGGGCAACCTATAATAAGGTTTTAGACCCATGGGTAAAAAACTATATTGACCCAAATAATCAACTAAATGGTATTGAAGACTTTCAACAAAGTAAATATAACACAGGCTTTACCTTTAAGACACCAACCGAAAATAAAAGCATTTCTCGCCCAGAAATTAAGGTCTTGTTAGATACAATAAATGGAAACTTAAGATATTTTGAATTTGAAATAAAAGCCAATAGGCCAACCAATAAGCTAGAAATACTTGTTCCTCATCAAACCAACGTTTATCACTTTGAGGCCAATGGAGTAAAAAATGTTTTGCAAAAAGAAGCCCTTTTCAAAAGAAGAAATGACGGCAACAGAATTTTAGGTTATTATCCCATAGATACCTTGCCGCTGAATATGAAATTTGCCATTGCCAAAGGCGACAAATTGCAAATGGATGTCATCACCACTTCTTTTGATTTGCTTAGTCATCCTAAATTTAGTGTACCGAAAAGACCTAAAAACCAAACGCCAATGGGATTTGTTTTAACTGAAGCCATTGTGGTGCGTGAACGGATAAAAAGTTAGTTTTCAGTCGCAGAAAGCAATGTGACTGCCAACTGCTAACTAAATTACGCTCCCACAAAAACCGCTTTTCTTTTCTCTAAAAATGCTGTTGTGCCTTCTTTAAAATCTTTGGTGGCAAAGCAGGCGCCAAAGTTTTCTATTTCAGTATCAAAACCGTTTACCCCATCTTTGTAGTTAGCTAAAAGCGATTGCATAGCTTTTGCAACAGCTATTGGTGCATTGTTTGCAATTTTTATAGCAAGACTTTCAGCCAGTGTTAAGAGCTCCTCTTGAGGCACTAAATGGTTAACTAAACCAAAGCCTAAAGCTTGATTAGCATCAATCATTGTAGCGGTAGTGATCATTTCCATGGCTCTGCCTTTACCAACTAATTGCGCTAAACGCTGCGTGCCACCATAGCCCGGAATCACGCCTAAAGTAACTTCTGGCAGACCCATTTTTGCATTAGTTGAAGCCACTCTAAAATGACAAGACATAGCTAATTCTAAACCGCCACCAAGTGCAAAACCATTCACTGCAGCAATAACTGGCGTACTTAAATTTTCTACAAAATCAAATAGTTTGGCTTGACCTTCAGCGGCTAATCTTGTGCCTTCCGCTTGATCGAAATGGGCAAATTCGCTGATGTCTGCGCCAGCAACAAAAGCTTTAGTCCCACTGCCAGTTAATACGATGGCTCTAATGGCTCTATTCGCGTCAAGGGCTTTGAAAACCTCATGGAGTTCTTGTATAGTTTCACTGTTTAGGGCATTTAGTTTTTCTGGCCTTTCAATGGTAACCAAAGCCCATTCATTATTGAACGCAATACTTGTATTTTTTGTTTGCATGGTGTTTTAAGTAAAAATCTAAAGAATTTAAAAAGTCAAAAGTATTAAAAATTATGGTACTTGCAAAATATCGCTGCTTTATTTGTGCGTTAGGGGGCTTTACGGAAATCAGAAATTAGAAATCAGAAATTAGATGGAATCCTAATGATTTTTGCCATTACCATTATAGAAA
>JBIIXU010000019.1:0-39857 GCA_044347145.1 Flavobacterium sp. | reverse complement strand
TTAGAAGACACAAATTAGAAATTAGAAGACCCTATAACATTTTATATTGCCATTGAAATTTCCCTTTGCTATTGAAATTTGTCATTGACATTATAGAAATTAGAAGACACAAATTAGAAATTAGAAGTCCCTATAACATTTTCTATTGCAATTGATTTTTGCCATTGCTATTGAAATTTCCCATTACCATTATAGAAATTAGAAGACACAAATTAGAAATTAGAAGACCCTATAACATTTTATATTGCCATTGAAATTTCCCTTTGCTATTGAAATTTGTCATTGACATTATAGAAATTAGAAGACACAAATTAGAAATTAGAAGACCCTATAACATTTCCTATTGCAATTGATTTTTGCCATTTCTATTGAAATTTGCCATTGCCATTATAGAAATTAGAAGACACAAATTAGAAATTAGAAGACCCTATAACATTTTATATTGCCATTGAAATTTCCCTTTGCTATTGAAATTTGCAATTGCCATTGCTATTTAAATTTGTCATTGCCATTTCCTATTGCCATTGATTTTTGCCATTGCTATTGAAATTTGCAATTGCCATTGCTATTTAAATCACCAAGTTTTTAAAATCTTGCTGTACTCAAAAAATTCTCTTTCAATGCGCTCGCGATGATCTGGATGTGCAATATTTATTAAAGCTTTTATACGCTGTTTTAAGGTTTGTCCATAAAGATTAGCAATCCCATATTCGGTAATCACATAATGCACATGCGAGCGGGTGGTTACTACGCCAGCGCCTTGTTTCAGAAACGGCACTATGCGACTTTCGCCTCTTTTAGTAATTGAAGGTAGGGCGATAATAGCTTTTCCACCTTCACTTAAGGAAGCGCCTCTGATAAAATCCATTTGGCCACCTACACCGGAGTACATTTTTGGGCCGATGGAATCTGCACAAACCTGACCAGTTAAATCAACTTCAATGGCAGAATTGATGGCTACCATTTTTTTATTTTTCCTGATTCGGGCGGTATCGTTAACCATTGAAGATTCTTTCATTTCTACAAATGGATTGTCGTTGACAAAGTCATACAATCTTTGTGAGCCAATCAAAAAGGTTGCCAAAGCCCGTCCGCGGAGTGTGCCTTTATAGTTACAATTGATGACATCATTTAATATTAAATCGATCACACCATCTGAAAACATTTCAGTATGTAGGCCTAAATCTTTATGATTGGTTAATTTGCTCAAAGCTGCATTAGGAATTGATCCAATGCCCATTTGCAAAGTGCTTTGGTCTTCGATGAGAGAGGCTACAAAACCGCCAATTATTTCTTCTTCAGCAGTAAAGGGGCTTACTTCATGTTGATAGATAGGCGTGTTGACCTCTACCAAATAATTGATTTCAGATTCATGAATAATGCCATCGCCAAAAGTGCGAGGCATTTGTGGATTGACTTGGGCAATAACTATTTTGGCATTTTCAATGGCAGCTACAGTGGCTTCAACTGAGACACCCAATGAACAATAACCATGCTTGTCGGGTGGGGACACATGGATAAATGCTACATCTAAAGGTAAAATATTTTTTCTAAAAAGCCAAGGTAATTCGCTTAAAAATACGGGCGTATAGGAACCGTTACCTGCTTGCAACGTATGACGGACATTTTGCCCAATAAAAAATGAATTGACATGAAAGCTATTAATATGAATGGGATCGGCATAGGCTGCTTCACCTTCTGTATGCAAATGACAAATATCAACACCTCTAAGCTCTGAGGCTCTTTCTGTTAGTGCTTTTGATAAAATGGTTGGTGTGGCCGCAGCCGCTTGCAGATAAACACGGTCGCCTGATTTTACTACTTTTACAGCTTCTTGTGCTGTGACATACTTACTCATGATTTAAGATTGAATGATGGTACAAATATCTAAAGAATTATTTTATAAAAAAATGATAATTCTCATGATTTATTTTAATAGATATTTTACGTTTCCAATTAAAATTTAAGATTAGTAAAACAAAGGTAAACCAAAATTATTGTATGTTTAATGCGGTAACTTATCCTTAACTAAGCCATAAACAAAGGTGCCGAGCATAGCGGAAAGAATGACTATCACAAAAACCATAATACCGTTTCCTACCAGTGTAAACATTGGGCCGGGACATGCACCAGACAACGCCCATCCTAATCCAAAAATAATACCGCCAAACAAATATCTTTTTGTTGAGGGGTCTTTGGGGTTAAATGCGATATTTTGGCCATAAATATTCTTAGAACCAAACTTTTTTATCAATTGAATGATAACCACTCCTGCTAGCAACGCAACGCCAATGATGCCAAACATATGAAAAGATTCAAATCGGAACATTTCAAAAATTCTATACCATGAAATCGCTTCAGATTTAGTCATGGTTATGCCAAAGACCACACCAATAAAGAAGAATACTAATAAACCTTTACCTTTTACTGTTGTTTGTTTAGTGTCACAAACATTATTTATGTCATTATTATTCATGGCTTAAAGTTTTAAAATATAGGGTAAAATAAACCAAGTCATGACTAATCCACCAATAAAAAATCCAATAACTGCAACCAAAGACGGCCATTGCAAATTAGACAATCCACTGATTGCGTGACCCGATGTACAGCCACCAGCATATCTTGAGCCAAAACCAACTAAAAAGCCACCTACAACCATGATTATGAATCCTTTAATGGTAAATAATGATTCAAAACTAAATAGTTCGGTAGGAACTATTGCAGTTGTTTGCATGATATCAAATGTTTCTAAAGCAGAAACAGTTGCTTCAGACAATTGAATTGGTGCGTTTGAAGATAAAAAGTTGTTGGCCAAAAAGCCACCAACAATGCTGCCTAAAACAAACATGAGGTTCCATTTTTGTGACTTCCAATCGAAATCAAAAAAATCAGAAAGTTTTTTAGCACCAACAATTGAACACATGCTCCTTAAATTGGAAGAAACACCAAATTCTCCACCAGCTTTTAATAATAAGAACATTACAAAAGCAATCATTAAGCCACTGATAGCCCATGGCCATGGTTGTGATAGGATTTCAATCATATTTTATTTTGTATTTTGTAGAATGTGTATTTTATCAAAGTTATAATCATGTCGTTATTTAACCATCGCGGAAACATTTCCCCAAGTTCCGCCATTATATACATTGGCAATGCCATTTTTTTCTAAAATGCTTTTGGCTTGGCTACTGCGCATGCCGCTTCTGCAAAATACAACGACACTTTTTTTGTTTTGAAATTTTTTAATATCTTTTGCAATTTGATCGAGAGGAATGTTAACTGCACCTTTGGCTGAGCCAGACGCAAATTCTCCGGCTGATCTTACATCCACTAAAAAAGCACCTTCGTTAATGATCTGTTTTAAGTTATCCTGGCTTGAACCACCGCCGGTAAGTATATTTAATAATTGTTTGAACATTTTATTAAAATTTAATTTATTGCATTTTGAATTTTTCCACTAGCACAACTCACAAAAGATTTGGCCTTGCTAGTAAAGTTGTTGTTTCCTTTTTCGGGATAACCCATTTCGGCTAATCGGTTGATGATTTCATCTCTATTAGCTTTTCCTTCATATTGAATAATTTCTTGGTCAATATTTACTGTAACTGATTCGATATCATTTAATTTTAGCAAACTGTTTTTAATGCTTCTCGCGCAACCATTACATTTGATATTTTCTACTTGAATTTGTGTCATGATTTTTTGAATTGTTTTATTAGCCCATTCTTTTTAGGGGTTGGGAAGGTTTACAACATGGTGGTTGGACAAACATATGCACTCACTTGATACTCACCACTTGCTTTAATAGCACCAAATCCGCCTTTGATATCAATTAATTTGTCGAAGCCACGGGCTTTAAGAATTGAGTTGAAGATAACTGAGCGGTAGCCACCTGCGCAATGCACCAAATAGGTTTCATTCTTATCTAAAAGTTGCATGCTGTCATTAACATAGTCTAGCGGCGCATTAAGAGCATCAATCACCTGCTCTGAATAGTTTTCAGAGGCTTTTCTTACATCTACTATTTTGTAATCTTTTTGTAGTTTGGCAGCTTCGCTCGCTGTTATTGACTCAATTTGGTCAATAGCTTTGCCGGCTTTTTGCCATGATTCTAGGCCGCCGGCTAAGTATCCAATAGCGCCATCATAGCCTACCCGTGATAATCTTGTCACTACTTCTTCCTCTTTGCCTGCTTCTGTAACCAAAAGAATGGGTTGCTTAATGTCGAGAATTAGTGTGCCAACCCAAACTGCAAACTGACCATTTATACCTATAAAAATGGAATTCGGAATAAATCCTTTTACAAAGTCATCTTGATGCCTGGTGTCTAAAATCACTGCGCCAGTTTCATTCGCTATTTGTTCAAAATCTTCTGGAGACAAGGCTTGCAGCCCCCTTTTTAAGACATTTTCAAGACTATCAGAGCCATTAATATTCATCATCACATTTTCTGGAAAATAGGTTGGAGGAGCCGTCAAACCGTCTAAAACCGCTTCTACAAATTCTTCTTCGCTCATGTCTGCTCTTAAGGCGTAATTGTTAGCTTTTTGATTGCCTAAAGTATCATAGGTTTCTTTACTTAAGTTCTTGCCACAAGCTGATCCCGCACCATGTGCTGGATAAACTATAACGTCATCAGCCAAACGCATGATTTTATTTCTTAGAGAATGGAATAAATGACGGGCTAATTTATCTTGCGTTAAATCGGCTATAACTTTTTGAGCCAAATCTGGACGGCCAACATCGCCAATAAATAAAGTGTCGCCAGAAAATAACGCTTTGTCTTTGCCGTTTTCATCTTTCAAAAGATAACAAGTGCTCTCCATGGTATGTCCAGGTGTATGTAAAATCTTAAAGCTGATGTTACCAACTTTTAATATTTCACCATCATGTGCAATGTGCGCATCAAAACCCAATGGCATTTGTGTTGGTCCAAAAACGATTGTTGCGCCAGTTTTTTCTGCCAAATCTTTATGCCCAGATACGAAATCAGCATGAAAATGGGTTTCAAATATGTATTTAATTTTTACGCCCAGCGTTTCTGCCTTATTTATATAGGTTTGTACCTCGCGCAGGGGATCAATCACTACTGCCTCGCCATTTGAATGGATAAAATAAGCACCTTGTGCCAAGCATCCTGTGTAAATTTGTTCGATAGTCATCGCTTATTGTTTTAAATTAATGAATTTTAAATTTTATATATTGCAAATATATGAATAAATATTAATATGTTAATATGATTAGATAAATTTTAACATTTTTATGATTTAATAACAAGTTCCATGAAGAGAATATACACCGCCATGATTAATACAAAATAGCCAAATCCCTTTTTAAGTTTGCTACCATCAATTTTTTTGGTTAACCATAAACCAATATAGATGCCTATGATTGATAAAATTGTAAAGATAATCAATAATGGCCAATCAATTGATGTTAGATTTTGTAAATCGCCTGTAAAGCCAATAATTGATTTTAATGCGATAATAAATAAGGACGTGCCAACTGCTATTTTCATGGGGGTTTTTGCCAAGATGACTAAAGCAGGAATAATTAAAAAACCACCACCAGCGCCAACTAGTCCAGTTAAAACACCAACCACTGCGCCTTCAATAATAATTAGTAAATAGGAAGCTTGTTTTGGCTCAATGGCATTTGGTTTTTCTTTTTTAATCATAGAGTAGGCAGCCAATAACATGACAACAGCAAACAAAAGCATTAATGCCATGTTTTTAGTTAAAACTAAAGTAGAAAAATTGAAAATTTGCTCTGGAATGGCAGGTACCAAATATCGTCTAGTTAAATAAACAGCAATGATGGAAGGAATACCAAAGCCAATCACTTTTTTAAAGTCGACCATGCCTGCTTTAGCACTTTTTACCCCACCAATTAACGAGGTTATACCTACTATAAAAAGTGAATAGGCGGTTGCTTCTACTGGATTAACGCCCATTAGGTAGACTAAAATGGGGACAGTTAAAATTGAACCACCACTACCTACTAATCCTAGCGATATCCCCACTAAGAGTGCGAGAAAATAACCAAAGATAAGATATACTTCCATATTAAACTTGTTTGTCTTTCATTAGGTAGAGTCATGTTTCTCTTCGGCAAAAGTATGACTACCTACTTAATTAAAAAGTAACATTTGTTACATTAAATGCCTTTACAATTGCGCAATTAAGTTGATTAAAGCAACAGTTTTTTTATTTTCTAATTTATAATAAATAAACTTTCCATTTTTTAAAGAGCTTAATACCCCTCGATCTTTCATCTTTATGAGATGATGCGACAACATGGATTGTTCACAATTGCAGCCTAAAAGCGATTGAATCTCTGAAACTGTCAAGTGCTCATTGGCACCTAATAATTTGATAATATCTAACTTGACAGGGTGCGCAAGACATTTTAGTAAGTCTGCTATTTGTTCAGAGGTTTTGGGTTGCATAGCTTAAAATATATTTTGCAAATATATGAAAAAATATTAATATGTTAATATGAAAAATATTTTGTATCTTTGTGCCTTAAATTTCAATTCAAATATGCGTACAATTTTAGATAATCAAAAGGAAAAAATAGCATTAATTCAGCAAGTTTTGCCAGAAAGTTTAACTTACGAAGTATACAGAAAAAAGATTTTGGCAGATCTGCAATTGGTTTCTAATGAAGAGCTTAACACACCAGGTTCGCTGCCTCATTATGCGCACCTAAATCATGCCAGAATGAATAGATTGGATAAAACCATTGCTTTAGATGACCATTCTATAAAGATCCTAAATAACTTAAAAATTAAATATGTTTGGATTTTAATTACTGAGGGTTGGTGCGGTGACGCAGCGCAAATTGCGCCAGTGATTAGTAAACTGGCCGATTTTTCTGATCATATTGATTTAAAAATAGTCTTAAGAGATCAACATTTAGATTTAATGGATCAATTTTTGACTAATGGTGCAAGAGCGATTCCAAAACTTATCATTTTAAATGAATCACAAATTGATATTATTGCAACATGGGGTGCAAGACCCTCCGAAGCACAAAAATTAATCAGTGATTATAAAGTTGAGCATGGCGTAATAGACAACCACATCAAAACAGAACTTCAAAAATGGTATTTAAAAGATAAAGGTTTAAGTACCATGCATGAAATTTTGGATTTAGTAAGATAGTTTCAGTAGGCAGTCTCAGTAGGCAGTCTCAGTAATCAGTCTCAGTAATCAGTCTCAGTAGGCAGACTCAATTGGATTGAAATCCACGACTGCAAACTGCGACTGTAAACTGCGCAGCGAACCACCTACCGTCTCTTAATTAGCCATTGAAAGCGCCAAAAAAGTAAGGCAGATGAAGCAAACAGACTAACCAAAAACCCAATCCAAATGCCCTGTGCTTTTAATGATGTGCAAAGCGCCAAATAGGACATCAGGCTAAATCCGATGACCCAATACGCGACAAAAGTTATTATTGTTGGAATTTTTACATCTTGCATGCCTTTTAGTGCACCTAAAATAACGACTTGAAGACCATCAAATAATTGAAAGAAAGCAGCAATAAGAATAAGTTGACTCGCAATTTTTATTACTAATTTTATTTCATCTTGATTGACCCTTATGTTTTCATCTAAAAACAAATGAGGTATTGATTGATGAAAAATAAAAAAAATTAAAGCGAAGCCAAACATTAGCATAATCGTTAGCAGAAAATTTGAATAAGCAACTAGTTTTACTTTTTCAATATTTTGTTGACCAAAATGATGACCGACTCTTATGGTCGTAGCGACACTAACACCCAAAGCAAACATAAAGGTAAAAGACACCACACTCATAGCTATTTGATTGGCTGCCTGATTTGGGGTATCAATAAGTCCTGAAATCCAAACGGCGCCTACAAACAAAACCACTTCAAAAAACATTTGCATAGCACTTGGTATACCAAGTTTTAAGATTTTTTTACAAATGCTCTTTTTTATGGACTGCATGTTAAATCCTGTAAAATATAATGTAAACCGTTCGTTATTTTTCATCAACCAAATAATGAAAAAAACCATGACAACTCTTGAAATTAAAGTACCGATAGCAGCACCCACAAGTTCAAGCCTAGGAAAAACCCAAACCCCATAAATCAACAGATAGTTGATTAAAACGTTGACGCCATTAGCCAAAAAAGTTGCATACATGGCATATTTAGTAAAACTTAAGCCATCAGCAAATTGTTTGTAGGCTTGAAACCAAATGAGAGGGATTAAGGAAAACGCGACGATATCAAGATAAGGCATAGCCAATTCAACCACTTCTTTTGGTTGGTTCATGAGACTAATAAGTGGCTTGAACAGTAAAATACTAAAAAAGAGCAAAAAGCCTAACAAAACACAAAGAAAAACACTGTTTTTTAAAAGTGATTTGGTTTGTATTTCATCAGCAATACTTGACGAAGCGGCAACAAGTGGTGTTATAGCTGAAGAAAAACCGATACCAATGGACATGGCCACAAACACAAAACTATTGCCTAAGGAAACTGCTGCCAAAGCTGTTGCGCCAAGTTGGCCCACCATCATATTGTCAACAATACCAACAAGGGTGTGACCAAGCATCCCTAAAATAACAGGATAGGCCAATTTAAGATTTTTTGAAAATTCTTGGGTATAGGTTTTGAGCGTCACTTTTTATAATTGAACCGCAAAAGTAATAACATTTTACGGTTTATAGGCTTGTTAGTTTTCTGAATATACAGAAAAGCAAGTTACTCATTGTAATGACAAAAATTTTCATTGGTTGACCGATGTTGCACCCCGACCTGAACGGAGCTCTTTTTATGGTTTTTTTCAAACCATAAAAAAGCGGGAGTGGAGGGCGGAAAAGGTGCCCAAAGAATTAAACAAATAGCATTTTATAACTACTCCAATACTTGTAGATTAAAATGATATTAATAATTGAAACAACTAGTGCACCGCCGACACCAGGCATATCTAAAAACAAATGGAAAAGTAAAATATTTATTGAAATTGGCACTAACATCATTAAGGCAAATGGCACCCATTTTTTAAATAATAGCATAAGACCAATAAATATTTCAAAAACACCAACAATTTGCATCAAGTAGCCAGTCTCTCCAAGTGATTGAATGAACACCTTCGCTTCATGTGCTAAAGTAGGCGTTATAAAATCAAAAAACTTATTCAGGCCAAAGAATACAAGAATTAGTCCCAATAAAAAGCGCGTTAGTTTTGTAAAAGTTGAATTCATAAATTTAAAAAATTAAGTGTTGATGCAACAAATATATAATTTATTTGTTAAAAATGCGACTATTTCATAATTTTTTTAAAAAAGTCCTTAAACCAAATTACTGCAGGCATAAAATAAAAAAACCCTCCAAAAAGAAGGGTTAAATCATATAAAAAATTCAGAATTTATAAAGAATCTAAAAGCCTATTTAAAGTAATACTTGGATTCATCGCTTGAGTTAACTTGTCAAAATCTGGCATATAGTAGCCGCCAATGGCTTGTGCCTTGCCTTGAGAAGCAATCAGTTCAGCTGTAATTTTTTCTTCATTTAAAGAAAGCTCTTTTGCTACTTTAGCAAAGTGATTCTTAAGGTCTAAATCTTTATTTTGACTAGCCAATGCTTCTAACCAATAAAATATTAAATAAAAATGAGAGCCTCTATTATCTAAACCACCAATTTTTCTGGCAGGGGATTTATCATTTTCTAGAAATTTTTCAATGGCTTGATCCAAAGTTTCCGCTAAAACCAAAGCTTTGTTGTTGTTTTGCGTTTGACCTAAGTGTTCCAAAGAAACCCCTAAAGCTAAAAACTCACCTAAAGAATCCCAACGTAAATAGCCTTCATTTATAAATTGTTCAATATGTTTTGGTGCAGAACCACCAGCACCGGTTTCAAATAAACCACCACCATTCATTAAAGGAACAATTGACAACATTTTTGCAGACGTTCCAACTTCTAAAATAGGGAATAAATCAGTTAAGTAATCTCTTAATACATTTCCGGTTACAGAAATCGTATCTAAGCCTTTGACGATTCTTTCTAAAGTAAAATTCATAGCATCCACCGGGTTTTTAATATAAATCTCAAGACCTGTAATGTCATATGCTTTAAGGTAGTGGTTTACTTTCTGAATCAATTGGCGGTCATGCGCACGATTTTCATCAAGCCAAAATACAGCGGGTGTTTGAGAAAGTCGAGCTCTATTAACCGCTAACTTAACCCAATCTTTAATAGGTGCATCCTTGGTTTGACACATTCTAAAAATGTCGTGTGCCTCAACCTTTTGCGTGAGGATAACCTCACCAGAACCAAGTATAGCCTGAACTTCACCTGCTTCTTTCATTTGGAAAGTTTTGTCATGTGAACCATATTCTTCTGCTTTTTGAGCCATCAAGCCCACATTTGGTACACTGCCCATGGTTTTTGGGTCAAAAGCACCATTTGTTTTGCAAAAATCAATAATAGCCTGATATAGTGCGGCATAGGTTCTATCTGGAACAATAATTTGTGTGTCTTTGAGCTTGCCATTTTTGTCCCACATTTGTCCTGATGTTCTAATCATGGCAGGAATCGATGCATCTATTATAACATCTGATGGCACATGCAAATTGGTGATCCCTTGATCAGAATTAACCATGGCAATGTCTGGACCATTGGCGATGGCTTCATTGATGGCATTTTCAATTTCAGCTTGTTTAGAATAGCCTTGAATTTTGCTGTAAACATCCCCTAAACCATTATTTAGATTAATGCCTAAACTTTTAAAATCATCTTTATAGTTGTCAAAAGCTTCTTTAAAATAAGTGTCCACAATAGCGCCAAATATAATTGGATCTGACACTTTCATCATAGTTGCTTTAAGGTGTACTGAAAACAAAATGTCTTGTTTTTTTGCTTCGTCTTTTGCCTGAGTTATAAAACTTTTTAATGAAGTTAGGTTTAAAGCTGAAGAATCAATGACATCACCAGCATCGAGTTTTAATTTAGACTTTAAAATGGTTTTTTCGCCTTGACTAGAAACAAAAACGATATCAAAGGTGTCATTTGATTGGGCAACATAAGATTTTTCGCTTGCATAAAAATCACCAGATGCCATAGAGGCGACATAAGTTTTTGACTCTTTTGACCAAGCGCCCATGCTGTGCGGGAATTTTTTAGCATAATTTTTTACCGCCCTTGGTGCTCTTCGATCAGAATTACCTTCTCTTAAAACAGGATTAACCGCAGATCCTAAAACCTTTGAATAAGCTAGTTTTATACTTTCTTCAGTTTCATTTTGAGGATTTTCAGGGTAGTTTGGGAGTTGAAAGCCTTTAGCTTGAAGTTCAGCAATGGCGTCTATAAGCTGAGGTATAGAAGCAGAAATATTTGGCAGTTTGATAATGTTTGCTTCGGGTTTAACTGCTAAATCACCTAAAAATTTTAAATCATCTGATACTTGTTGATTTTCAGGTAAGAAAGTTCTTAAGTTAGATAATATTCTGCCAGCTAAAGAAATGTCTTTTAGTTCAAATTGAATATTAGCTGGTTTAACAACTTTTTTAATTAATGGCAAAAAAGAATGTGTTGCCAACATAGGCGCTTCATCAGTAAGCGTATAAAAAATAGTTTGAGACATGTAGTTGTAGTTTTTACGAAATGCAAATTTAGCTTTTTTTTTAATTTCTGCAGGAGGATAATTGCTTTTTTGGCTTTTCTTTTTATTTTTTTTGACTTAAACGGCCTATTCATTTTTAATATTTCACAAAAAAGGCCTATCTAAATCATTAAATAGGCTTTAAAATAATGCAAATTTTGGGTTTAATGGAATTGGGCAGTTTCTGTAGCATCTTTCATCGCCACAGTTGTAGAATCTCTGTTGGTGAGGGCATTTTGAATTTAATTAATACAGGTTGTGTCTAAAAAGGGTTGTTGTTTAACTGATTTAAAACCTTAGGTCTACAATGCAAATTCTCGTTCTTGCAATATAGAATAGCCAGCCATCTCACTTTCTTCACAAGCCGAAGCTAGTTTAAATATAGCAGTATTTAGCGCATGAGAACCTGCTAAAGTGATGAATTGAAACTTATGGCCTATAGCCGGTAAGTCTTCTCTAAAGAACGCCATTTCTGCAACGCTTAATATGGTATCTGAGTTAAAGCATGATAGAAAGTAGTAAACAATGGATAATTGCTAAATCATGATTTTAGTTTAGGTTTTAATACCAAAAATTAAAGAAAGACATTCGTTTTAAAAAAAAAACCTACTTTTGCACAAAATTTTTTTATCATGCCAAAAAACCTCGTTATTGTTGAGTCACCAGCTAAAGCTAAAACTATTCAAAAATATTTGGGTAAAGATTTTCAAGTTGAATCTTGTTATGGGCATATTGCTGATTTACCTTCAAAAGAGCTAGGTGTTGATGTAGATAACAATTTTAAACCCAACTATAAAGTCACAGCAGACAAAAAGGCGGTGGTCAAAAAATTAAGTGATTTAGCAAAAAAAGCGGATACCATTTGGCTAGCATCCGATGAAGATCGTGAAGGAGAAGCTATTTCATGGCATTTAGCCAATGAACTAAAGTTGAAAAATAAAGACACTAAACGCATTGTTTTCCATGAAATTACGAAAACTGCTATAGATAAAGCCATTAATAATCCTCGAGCTATTAATGAAAATCTAGTCAATGCGCAGCAGGCTAGGAGGGTACTAGACAGATTAGTTGGCTACCAATTATCACCAGTTTTGTGGAAAAAAATAAAAACCGGTTTATCCGCAGGTCGCGTACAATCTGTTTCTGTGCGATTAATTGTTGAAAAAGAAAGAGAAATTAGAAATTTCCAAAGTAAAGACTCCTATCATATAAGTGCAGTTTTTCAAACCCAAGACCATAAAATTATTAAAGCTAAATTAGACAAAGGATTTGAAACGGCTCAAGCCGCTGAAGCATTTTTAAATAAAAACGTCAACGCGTCATTTCAGGTTTCAAATTTAGAAACGAAACCATTTAAAAAATCCCCTGCTGCACCTTTTACGACTTCAACGCTTCAGCAAGAATCTGCGAGAAAATTATATATGCCTGTTGGCGTTACCATGCAAGTTGCTCAAAAACTTTATGAAGAAGGTCACATTACTTATATGAGAACGGATAGTTTTAATTTGTCTCAAGATGCCATTAAAGCATCAGAAGTGCAAATAACTAAACTATATGGAAGTCAATTTTCTAAACCCAGAGTTTTTACAACCAAAACAAAAGGTGCACAAGAGGCACATGAAGCCATACGACCCACAGATATGAGTCAGTCAACGTTGGCCTTTACGGATAGAAACCAGCAAAGGTTATATGAGTTGATTTGGAAAAGAACCATTGCTTCACAAATGGCTGATGCACAACTTGAGCGGACAAATGTTGATATTAAGGCTTCTAAGCATGATGAAATTTTTAAAGCCACTGGCGAAGTAATCAAATTTGAGGGCTTCTTGAAAGTTTATCTCGAGGGCAATGATGACGAAGACGAAGAACAAGAAGGGATGCTTCCAGCCATGAAATTGGGGGAAAATCTTAATAGCCAAGAAATTACAGCTACACAAAGATTTTCTAGACCGCCTAGTAGATATACTGAGGCCTCACTTGTTAAAAAATTAGAAGAGCTAGGTATTGGTCGACCATCAACTTATGCGCCAACTATTTCAACAATCATCAATCGAAATTATGTTGAAAAAGGTGAAAGTGAAGGTGAAAAAAGAAACTATAATCAGTTAAAATTAAAAGATAATACAATAGAAAAGCAAACCTTAACTGAAACCTTTGGTTCAGAAAAAGGCAAACTATTGCCAACTGATATAGGGTCAATTGTTAATGATTTTTTAGTCAAAAACTTTGAAACCATATTAGATTATAATTTTACGGCAAAAGTTGAAGAAGATTTTGACCATATAGCCGAAGGTAATAAAGATTGGGTAACTATGATGCAAGAGTTCTATAAGCATTTCAATCCAAAAGTAAAAGAAATTGAGGAAACTGGCGAGAGAGAATCTGGTGAACGGTTATTGGGAATAGATCCTAAAACTGGTAAAAATGTTTATGTGAGATTAGGCAGATATGGTGCACTTGCGCAGATAGGTGATCAGGATGACGAAAACAAACAATTTGCAAGTTTAACCAGTTCACAAAACATCTCTTCCTTAACTTTAGAAGATGCTATGGCTCTTTTTGCATTGCCTCGACTTTTAGGGGATTTTAACGGCGAACCTATAGAAGTAAATAATGGCAGATACGGACCTTACTTAAAATATCAAGGCAAATTTATTACTCTACCCAAAGAGGATAGTCCAACAGAGGTTACCCTTGAAAAATGTATAGAAATTATCAATGAAAAAAATAGGGCAGATGCGCCGATAGCAACTTATCAAGAGATGCCTGTTCAAAAAGGTGTTGGTCGATTCGGACCGTTTTTAAAATGGAATGGCATCTATATAAATGTGTCAAAAAAATATAATTTTGACCATTTGTCTCAAAATGATATTAACGATATCATTGCCGATAAGATTCAGAAAGACATTGACAAAGTAATTCATCATTGGGCAGAAGAAGGAATTACTGTTGAAAAAGGCCGATGGGGTACATCTTTCATTATAAAAGGGAAAACCAAAATTCAGTTAGGTAAAGAAATTGATGCATCAAAATTATCAATTGACGATGTGAAAACCTATATTAATAACCAATCAAAATCTAAAAAGAAAGCTAAATGATAGCAGATTTTTTACAACCAGTTGATTTTAAATTAATTGCTGAATTAAGTCGCCTCAACAAGAACTGCATAGGTAATCATTTAACCATACATGCCAATGATGAATTTCCATTGCTTGATAATGTTGATGTAGCGTTTATTGGCATTTTAGATCAACGTGGGTCGGGGTCTGAGGAAGAACTTAATTTGGAACAATTAAGGCTTGCGCTATACAAGTTGTTTCAAGGTGACTGGGATTTAAAAATGATAGATTTAGGAGATATAAGGAAAGGGGCTTCGCAAAATGACACTTATTATGCGGTGCAACAGTTAACTTACACTTTGCAAGAATACGGCATAAAAGGTGTGTTTTTAAGTGGCTCTCAAGACATGACCTTCCCTATATATAGTGCTTATCAACTGAGAAAAAAATTAATTAATTTGGTCAATATAGATTATAGGTTTGATTTAGATAGCTATGAAGACATTGTGTCTGCAAATACTTTCGTCTCTAAAATGATTATGCAAGAACCAGTGGTTCTTAATGATTATACGGTTTTAGGCCATCAATCTTATTTTGTTTCGCAAGAATCTCTAGATTTAATGCAGGCCATGTATTTTGAAGCCATAAGATTAGGCGATATCTCTCATCAAATGATTTCCACAGAACCAAAACTGCGATATGCAGAAGTTGTTTCTATAGATATGAATGCTGTTGAATCTTCATATAGTGCAAATTTTAAGACTTTTACGCCAAATGGTTTTACTGGAAAAGAAATTTGTGCTTTATCGCGATATGCCGGTTTAGGCATTAATCAAGCTTATTTGGGTTTATTTAATCATCACGCAACAACCAATGAATCGCAGTTAATTGCACAGATTATATGGTATTATTTGGACGGTTTGTCACAAAGAATTATTGAATATCCGCTTGAAAATATTAATAACTTTATCAAATATATAGTGCCTATTGATGATGATGAATTTGTTTTTTATAAAAGCAAAAGAACTGAAAGATGGTGGATTGAAATAAAAAAAATTAATGAACCATACAATAAAGAAAATATAATGTCGTTATTGGCATGTGCGGAAGCCGACTATTTGTGTGCTTGTAACCAAGAAATACCGAATATTTGGCTAAAAAATCAAAGGAAATACATGAATTGATAAAGTTTTTTATTTTTTTTGAAAAATATTTTATTATTACAAATATTTTAAATAGGTTTACACCCTGTTTTTAAACACATATTTAGATATGATTAAACAAATGTATAAAATTGTTTCACTAGCAGTAATTGCTGGACTTGCAGTAGGTTGTTCGTCAAAAGGTAACAAGGGAGAACTTGTTGGAACACACGGTAAAAAATGGCATCCTGAACAACCATATGGTATGGTTTTGATTCCTGGTGGTGCTTTTATCATGGGTAATTCTGATGATGATATAGCAAATTTGGGTGATTCTCCAAATAAAACAGCTACTGTTAGGTCATTTTATATGGATGACACCGAAATTACAAACAATGAGTATCGATCGTTTATCGAGTGGGTTAAAGATTCGACTATTCGTCACAAATTAGCTAAATATGCAGATGAGCTCGGCATGACTAGCACCCAACCAGCAGGTAGAAAAGGTAAAGCTACCGTTAATAAAAAAGGGGGGACATCAATTGGAGATTATGCATTTAATGATGCCAATCCAGATAACATGACGCCTTACGAAAAGTACATGCAAGAAAATTATTACAGTGTAGGTACAGAAGAAGATGAATATGCTGGCAGAAAATTAAACAAAGGCATTGCACTTCATAAGGAAACAAGTAAATATCCTGATGAATATTATGTTGAAATGATGGATTCGCTCTATTTACCGCCCGCAGAATCATATAATGGTTTGAGAATTATGGATGTTGATAAATTGATTTTTAGATACACTTGGATGGATATCCAAGCGGCTGCCAAAGCAAAAAAAGGCAAGCGTTCTCAGTTTGTTAAAACCGAAAATATAAAAGTGTATCCAGATACAACCACTTGGATCAAGGATTTTGCTTATTCATATAATGAGCCTATGCATAATGACTATTTTTGGCATAGTGCCTATGGTGATTATCCTGTGGTGGGTGTAAGCTGGAAGCAAGCCAAAGCTTTTTGTGCGTGGCGTACATTGTTTAAAAATGCTTATATTAAATCTTTAAAAAATAAAAGAGACTTAATAAATTCTTTCCGTTTGCCAACTGAGGCAGAATGGGAATATGCTGCTAGAGGCGGTTTAGAATCTGCCACTTATCCTTGGGGTAGTTTATATCCTATGGATGATAGAGGTTGTTTCATGGCAAACTTTAAGCCTAGTCGTGGTGATTATGCAGCTGACGGTTTTCTGTATACTGTTGAAGCTAAGTCTTTTGAGCCAAATGGATACAAGTTGTACAATATGGCTGGAAACGTCTCTGAATGGGTAGATTCATCATATGATGCGTCATCTTATGAATTTGTTTCGTCAATGAACCCGAATGTTGCAGATTTGAGAAACTTTAGAAAAGTTGTAAGAGGAGGCTCATGGAAAGATGTCGCTTATTTTCTTAAGTGTGGTGTAAGAGACTTCGAATATGCCGATTCTTCTAGAAGTTATATCGGCTTCAGAACAGTGCAAGATTACATGGGAACTCAGATTACAGGTACTGGCAAAAGAAAATAACTTTCAAAAACAATAAATATTTTTTTAACTAAATTAATTAACTAACTAAATTTTTTTTTTATTATGGGACTATTATCACCTAAATTGATGAACTTTGCTTATGGAATGGGAGCGGCAGTTGTAATTATTGGCGCATTATTCAAAATTACTCACTTCGAAATTGGACCACTTACTGGTAACGTGATGTTAACTATAGGTCTAGTTGTTGAAGCAATTATCTTCGCGCTTTCAGCTTTTGAAACGCCAGAAAAAGAATTGAATTGGGCGCTTGTATATCCAGAATTAGCTGATGGTGAAGCTAAACCAAGATCTAAAAAAGAAGAAAAACCACAAGATGCACAAGGTTTATTGTCTCAAAAATTAGATGAAATGTTGAAATCTGCTAAGGTGGATGGTGATTTGATGGCAAGTTTGGGCAATAGCATCAGAAACTTTGAATCGGCAGCAAAAGGTATTGCACCTACAGTTGATGCCATGGCTGGTCAAAAGAAATATTCAGAAGAATTATCTTTGGCAGCAGCTCAAATGGAATCTTTAAATAGTTTATATAAATTACAATTAGAAAGTGCTAATCGCAATGCTGAAGCTAATAAAGAAATTGCAGACAATGCATCTAAATTAAAAGAGCAAATGCAATCTATGACAGCAAACATTTCATCATTAAACCAGGTTTATGGTGGTATGTTAACTGCTATGAGCAACCGTTAATCAGCACAATTAATCATTAATAATTAAATATAAACTATTATGGCAGGAGGAAAATTAAGTCCTAGGCAGAAGATGATTAATCTGATGTACCTCGTGTTTATCGCCATGTTGGCCTTAAATATGTCTAAAGAGGTATTATCAGCATTCGGTTTGATGAATGAGAAATTTGACAGCGTAAATTTAGCTGCAAATACAACAAATGAGCAGATGTTAGGTTTATTAAATGCAAAAGCTAAAGAAGCTGGTGCAGAATTTGGAGGTGCTGCAGCTAAAGCTAATGAATTGCAAAAAATTACTAAAGATTTTTATTCTTATTTAGATGGCATTAAGGGTGAAGTTTTAAAAGGAACTGAAACAGATGAGATGGGCAAGCTTCCATATGAACAAATGGATAAAGGTGATAATCTTGATAACTTGTGGTTCAGCCCTAAAGGATACAGCCCTAAAGGTCAAGAAGTAGTTGCTAAATTTGAGGGTTTTAAAAATGATGTTAGTAAAATTTTGGGTAATGAAAATAAGTATAAAGCTATTCTCAATGAAATTATTTCAAAATTTAGTACTGAGGATGTTACTAACAAAGATGGTCAGAAAGTTAAGTTTTTAGATTACCATTTTAAAGGTTTCCCTGCAGTAGCTTCTTTAGCCAAATTATCAGCGTATCAAAATGATATTAAAAAATTAGAAACTGATGTTTACAGTGCTGCTTTAGGTAAGGCTGCTGTAGAGGCTGCGTCTATGACTAAATTTCAAGCCATATTAGCTTTAGATAAAAACGCATATTTCTCTGGCGAAACTGTTACGGGAAAGGTTGTTTTAGGTAAATATGATGACCAAATTAAATTTGCTGGTTTTAGTGGCCCAGGTCGTTTAGAAAATGGTCAGGCGATTATTTCAACCACTGCTGGCGGTGTTGGCGAGCAAAATATTGGAGGTTCTTTTTCTTTTCTTGAAGATGGAAAAACAATAAACCTACCTTGGAAAGGTACTTATGTTGTAGTGCCTCGTCCAAATCAAGCCACAATTTCTGCTGATAAAATGAATGTAGTTTACAGAGGTTTAGAGAACCCAATGTCCATATCATTTGCAGGTGTTGGTGACAATAATGTAAATGCATCTGCAGCTGGTTTAACTAAAACTGGTAATGGTAAATATATGATGAGACCAGGCGCTGGTACAGAGGTTGTAATCAATGTAAATGCAAAGTTACCTGATGGAAAGACGGTAAGTGATTCTAAAAAATTCAGAATCAAATCACCACCACCACCAACAGGTCACTTGAGAGGCGAATATGATGTGGTGAGAGGACCTGCGCAAAGTTTGTCTGTATCTACAGTAACGGCTAAGTCTTTGGACTTCGACTTTGATATGACTTGGACAGTTAATAGTTTTGTTATAAAAGTGCCAGGACAAGCTACAGTTAGAGTAACAGGTGGTTCTATGAATGGCGCAGCGCAAGCCGCTATTAAGAAAGCGACTCGTGGTGATCAAGTAACTATATCAGAAATTATTGCAACAGGAACTGGTGGTGTTAAATTAAAAGCTGCACCAGTTGTTTATGAAGTACAATAGTAATTTTAATTGAAAATAACATGAAAATTAAAGCGTTCATTTTTGGTTTGACTTGTTTTGTGGGCTCAATGGGTTTACAAGCACAATCAAACATTCTCAATGCTAAGATAGTTGATGAAATTGGTTTAAAAACTGAAGCGCAGCTAGAAAAAGACAACGATAGACCACTTGAATATGGCTATGTGCATGAGAGAGACATTTTGTGGGGTAAAATAGTTTGGGAGAAAATTGACCTAGATGAACGTGTGAATTTTCCATATTATTTTCCTGTTGAGGAAGATTTAGGTTCTGAACGTTTGTCTTTATTCGAAGTGTTGACTAGAGCAATGGAAGATGGTTTAATTACAGAAGTTTATTCTGACAGTTATTTTACAGCTAAAAAGTCGCTAACGGAAATCAAAAATGCACGTGTATATGTTGATACTACAAATGTTGGCCGTACGCAACTTTTTGAAACCGGAAAAGTAGATGCTGAATTTATTGTAACAACAAGAATTGAGGCCATTGACGTTAGTGATTATAAAATTAAAGGCATGTGGTATTTTGACAAACGTCAAAGTGAAATGAAATACCGTATTTTAGGTATTTGTCCTGTAACGCCAGATGTCTTTTCTTTAAAAGATAATACTGACAATCCTGATCTTATTGAATTGTTTTGGGTGTTTTATCCTGATGCAAGAGATATTTTACATGAGTATACAGCTTTTAATGACAAAAATCCTTTTGCCTCATTAAACTTTGATCACATGTTAAACTCAAGACGTTTTAATGCCAAAATCTACAAAGAGCAAAACGTGATGAAAGATAGAGAGATATCTCAGTATATGTCTGAAAATTCATTAAATCAATTATTAGAATCTGATCGTGTGAAAGAAAAAGTGAGAAACTTTGAACACGATATGTGGAGCTACTAATTTAAAATATTCGATATTTAAAACGCTTATTGTACCTTTGCAATAAGCGTTTTTTTATGTTAAATTATATCATTGTTGGTGCTGGATTAGCGGCTACTGCTTTTATACAGCAGTTGCGCAAGCAGAATAGATCCTTTATCGTTATTTCAGATGATTCATATCAATCTTCAATGGTAGCCGGCGGACTATATAATCCAGTCATTTTAAAACGGTTTACTGCTTCATATAACGCCTGGCATCAAACCAAATTAATGCGTGTGTATTATAATGACTTGGAAGATCAATTCAAAGGTAAGTATATTTATGACACCCCTTTATTAAGAAAATTTTCTTCCATTGAAGAGCAAAATAATTGGTTTGCGGCTGGTGATCATCCTGTTTTAAGTCATTTTTTAGACCCAGATTTGAAACAAATTAATAATGTGCATGTACCAGCTGCTTTTGGTTTTGGTAAGGTCAATCATTCCGGTTGGGTCGATGTCAAGCAATCATTAAGTGATATTCGTGGTTTTTTGTTAAGCCAAGGACTTTTAATAAATGAGTCATTTGATTATAAGGCCTTAGTTCACAATGAGGAACAGGTTGTTTATAAATCGTTTCACGCAGAAAAAATAGTCTTTTGTGAAGGCTTTGGCGTCATAAATAATTTATTTTTCAATGTTTTACCCATGGTTGGTACAAAAGGGGAGTTGATCACCATTGAATCAAAAGAACTTAAACTAGAACAATTTATCAAATCCAATTTATTTATTATTCCATTAGGAAATGATCTGTATAAAGTTGGCGCTACCTATCATTGGGATGACAAATCACCACAACCAACTTTGGCAGGAAAATCTGAAATCATTAAAGATTTAGATCAGATGATTAATTGCCCTTATACCATTATCAAACATGAAGCTGAAATTAGACCAACAACCAAAGATAGACAACCCTTTGTGGGGCAACACCCATTGCGAAGAAATTTGTTTATATTAAATGGGCTAGGCACCAGAGGTGTTGTTCAGGCACCAGATTTAGCTTTGGCTTTATACAATTTTATTGAATTTAAAATCGAATTACCAAAGGAAATTGACATCAAACGGTTAAAAAAAATAGCTTGGATTTAGTTTTTTTCTTGGTAATCAACAAACATATTAATCCAAATATTTCTAGAAATTCTTAAAATAAAAGGGTATAGAATAACCAAACCCAAAACCATGGCAATGAATGTTTGGACTAATGACAAGCCTATAAGCATCTTAAATATGACGAAAGCGGCAACGCCGACTGCTACGCTTAAAGCATAACTAACATACATCGCACCATAGAAAAACGAGGGTTCCATTTGATATTTTAAACCACAATGTGAGCATTTTTCATGCATTTTGATTACATTTTTAAAAACATAAGGGTTTGCGTCCACATACATGCTTTCCTTTTGACAACTTGGGCATGTTCCTTTTATTATACTATTTATCTTTGTGCCTTTACCAAACATGAGGTTTAAATTTTATTTGACAAAAGTATAACTTTTTTTAGCTTATTTTTGCAACTTTTATTACAAAACCTTTTTTTTTAAAAATGATTAATATACATAATTTATCTGTTTCCTTTAATGCAACCTATTTATTTCAGGAAGCCACATTTAAACTTAATGCTGGCGATAGGGTTGGTTTAATTGGTAAAAATGGTGCAGGCAAATCAACGATGCTTAACATTTTAAGTCGCCGATTAGAAGCAGATTCAGGCACTATTGCTTACGATAAAGATGTAAAAATTGGTTTTTTAAGACAAGATATAGATTTTGAACATGGCCGAACCGTTTTAGACGAAGTTTATTTAGCATTCAATGAAATTAAAGCCACAGAAAATCTATTAGAAAAATCTAATGCTGAATTAATTGAGCGAACTGACTATGAAAGTGATTCTTATTTAGAACTAATTCAACAGGTTTCAGATTTAAGTCATCATTTTGATATCATTGGGGGTTATTCTTATAAAGGTGATGCAGAAAGAATTTTGGTGGGATTAGGGTTTAAACCCCAAGACTTCGAAAAGCTAACTGAAACTTTTTCTGGGGGTTGGCGCATGCGCATTGAACTCGCTAAACTTTTACTTCAAAAAAATGATATTCTTTTATTAGATGAGCCAACCAATCACTTAGATATTGAGAGTATCATTTGGTTTGAGGATTTTCTAAAGTCTTTTCCAGGGGTTGTAATTTTGGTATCGCATGATAAAATGTTTTTAGACAATGTCAGCAACCGCACCATAGAAATTTCATTAGGTAAGATTTATGATTATAATCAACCGTACTCAAAATTTTTAGAGTTAAGAGGTGAAATAAGAGAAAAACAATTAGCTACGCAAAAAAATCAGCAAAAGAAAGTTGAGGAAACAGAAAAACTTATTGAAAAATTTAGAGCGAAAGCTTCAAAGGCTTCGATGGCACAATCTTTAATTAAAAAACTAGATAAATTTGAAGTGCTTGAAGTTGATGAGGAAGATACAGCAGTGATGAATATTAAATTCCCCTTGTCAAGACAGCCTGGTAAAGTAGTAATTGATATTGAAAATTGCACGAAAACATATGGCCACCACACGGTTTTTAAAGACATTAATTTATCTGTAGAAAGAGGCAAAAAAATTGCATTTGTAGGTCAAAATGGGCAAGGTAAATCAACTCTAGCTAAAGCTATTGCTAAAGAAATTGATTATCAAGGCTCAATCAATTTGGGGCATCACGTGGATTTGGGCTATTTTGCGCAAAATCAATCAGAGTATTTAGATGGAGAGAAAACGCTATTGCAAACGATGGAAGATGCGGCTACCGATCGCAACAGATCAAAAGTTCGAGACATGCTAGGCGCTTTTCTTTTTAGAGGAGATGATGTAGAAAAGAAAGTGAAAGTGCTTTCTGGTGGCGAACGTAATCGATTAGCGTTATGCAAGTTACTTTTGCAACCCATCAACGTGATGTTGCTTGATGAACCAACTAATCACTTAGATATTAAATCAAAAAATGTGCTTAAAGCGGCTTTAAATAATTTTGAAGGTACCTTAATCATTGTTTCTCACGATAGAGATTTTTTGGACGGTTTAGCAGATACAACTTATGAGTTTCAAAATAAAAATATTAAAGAATATTTGGGCGATATTAATTTCTTTCTTGAAACAAAAGTGGCTTCGAGCATGCGAGATTTTGAATTAAAAAAGGAAAATATTGACTCGGTTATTCAAAAAGAAGAGCTTCCTAAAAAGGACTTATCTTTTGAAAGCCAGAAAAAATTAAAAATGTTAAATAATCAATTAGGAAAAGTTGAAAGAGACATCCAATCTTTAGAAAAAGACATAAAAAATTTAGAAGAAAAAATGCTTAATATTGATCAAAACCAGTTAACAGATTACTTAAAACAGTATAATCAGAAAAAACAACTGTTGGACCAATATCTATCAAATTGGGAAAGTGTTTCATTAGAAATAGATGTGTTTTAATTTTTTTGGGGTTGATACCCTTTTTATATTATTTGTGTAATTAAAATCAAAAGCTTAAAAACAGACATACTAAATGTATTAGTAGGCGATTATTTTCATTTTATTTAATCATGAGGATCAAAATTTGTCTAATTATTCAAAGAGTAATGGACAAGCACAAATCCAAAATGTATTTTATGTAGGTAAAAAATAAATTTTGTCCCTTGTTTGGATTCAGAGACTAGACTTTCAGAAATTAAATCACTTCCTTGGTTTATTTCGTGTAATTACCGAATAAATATTTTATAGTTAATTGAAAAGTCAATTTTTTTTTAAATTTGTCCAAACTTAAAACCAAAACCATGAAAAGAACAGCTTTATTAGTAGGTTTATTTATTTCTTTTTTTAATTTTTCACAAGAAGAAATAGTACCCGATTCTACAAACACAGAACTAGGAAGAAACATTGTGAAAATTAATTTGGCACCCTTAGCGATTAAGAACTTTTCTCTTCAATATGAAAGGGTTTTGTCTAAAAAAACTTCTATAGCGCTTGGTATTTCCTTTATGCCCTCAAGAGATTTGCCTTTTAGAGATCAGTTTGCTGAGTATGTTAAAAGTGAAGACGGTACTAGTTTTCTTTATGACAATTTCCAAATTGGTCATTTTTCAATTACACCTGAATTTAGATGGTATCTAGGAAAGGGTTATGGCAAAGGATTTTATTTAGCACCCTATTATCGTTTTGCAAAAATTAACGTTCAAAAAGCCCCACTTCAATATGAATCTGATAATGGATTACTTGACCTAGTAGATTTACAAGGAGATATTACATCTCATTCAGCAGGATTACTTATCGGCGCAAGTTTTAATTTAGGTAAGCATATTGTCTTAGATTGGTGGATAATAGGCGCGCATTATGGTGTTTCTTCTGGTAGTGCACTTGGAACAAGTATTAGACCTCTGTCTGCAAATGAACAAGAATCTGTAAGGGACTTTTTAAATAATATTGACATACCTATCGTTAAGTTGGAATCAAATGTTACCGCAAATACCGTTACTATGAATTTTGACGGACCATGGGCGGGTTTAAGAACAGGTTTAACCTTGGGTTATAGATTTTAAACAATCGTTATTTTTATCGTTAATCAAAAGCGTTTAAAGATCAATGATTTTTAAACGCTTATTGTTTTTATGTAAATATGACCAAACAATACGTTTAGCATCTCGATTATGCGACAATGGTGTAATCAAATTTTCAAGAATTTCTATATTATTGAGTTGAAAATTTAAGTCAAAGAAAGTATAACCTTTTACCACATTATTTTGAATTAAGATGGCTACTTTTTCGCCATTTTGTCTGCCGCGATCAATAATTATTTTGTTTTTTAAATTAAATTGATGAGATTCAACAAAGCGAGAAACGCGCGCATTATAGTCTGCTTTGTTTTCTAAATTAAGGCAAGCGCCCTCACACTGTTTAATTTTATATTGAAAACAAGAGGTTTCAGTTTTATAAAGACCATTTAATTTCTGACAAAGTCTAAACTCTTCTGTTTTTTGAATTAAAAAGTTTTTAGCATCACCAAATGATTTAAATGAAATGATTTCATTACGTCTGAGATCAATTTTTTGTATAAGTATGGTTTGATACCCGTGTTCATTTTCATCTAAATAAATCGCGTATTCAAAAAAAGTATTTCTTAAGGCGCGGTTATAAATGGGTTTATGTATTTTTATTTCTTCACTTTCCTTAATTAATGCCAAAAGTTCACTACCCGTTTTCTCAAAGGTAACGGCAAATACTTCAGCTTGAATTTTTTTCGATTTGCTTGATGAACTTGTGAAATGCTGATTAACTCTTTTTCTGATATTTTTACTTTTTCCAATGTAAATAATTTTTCCGTCATTGTTGTGTATATAATAAATACCTGTTTCAGACGGCAAGCCTTCAAGTATGTCTAAAAGTTTAGGTGGTAAACCTTTGATCGCATCCTGCTTAATATTTAAAGTCAAAATATCTTTATCTACATCCTTTTCAAGTAGAAGTTTAAATAATTTTAAAGTAGCCAGCGCATCCCCGCTAGCGCGATGCCTATCAGCAATTGGAATGCCAAGCGCACGCACCAATTTACCTAAGCTATAAGAAGCCATGTCTGGTATTAATTTTTTTGATAACTCAACGGTGCATAGCGTTTCCTTTACAAAACCAAAACCCAAACGCTTAAATTCTGTTTTTAAAATTCTGTAATCAAAAGCACTATTATGCGCAACAATTGTTGTGTTTTCTGTAATTTCTATTACTCTTTTGGCAATTTCATAAAATTTGGGCGCTTGCCTAAGCATGGCATTGTTAATGCCAGTTAGTTTAACAACATAGGCGTCAATTGGACGTTCTGGATTGACAAGACTTATGAATTGATCAACAATTTCATGGCCATCATATTTATAGATAGCAATTTCAGTGATGCCTTCTTCATCAAATTTGCCACCTGTGGTTTCAATATCTATAATGCAATACATTTTCTATATCAATATCAAAATTCAATATCAAAATTCAATGTCAAAAGGCAGTAGCGTTTAGCATTGTGATATTGAAGTTAAATTACTTTTTGTTAATTATCATTTTTGAGGCTATGGCTATTAATTCTTCAACTTCATTTAAAAGTATAAATCTCATAGTTTCGTCGCCTTCTTTTATGTAGTTTAAAATTTTCAATGCGTTTCGAGATTCCTTTAATTCTTTAACAACCAAACTAACCTTAAAAACAGAATCCTTTGCGCTTATTGTGCCTTGAGCTTCACCAAAATTTAATGAGGAACTGCCAGAAGATCTAATAAGTTGATTTTTATAGTATTCATTTTCGAAAGTTTTATTCAAATTTCTTGTAAAGAAAATACATTCTCCTGCAAATCTAACCAATCTATCCTCAAAACTGAATATTTTCTCACTAAACATATATTTTTCCATTTTTTATGCTGGCGTTTTACAATTAAATTGTTGTTATAAATATATAATGGTCATTTCGTGTTGATTGCCATTATTATTGTCATTGTCTTTGCCATTGTCATTATCAGTGCCATTGTCTTTGCCATTGCCATTGTCATTCCATTATCTTTGTCATTGCCATTGTCATTATCATTGTCATTATCATTGTCATTATCATTGTCATTATCATTGTCATTGCCATTGCCATTGCCATTGTCATTGCCATTGTCATTATCATTGCCATTGTCATTATCATTGTCATTATCATTGTCATTGTCATTGCCATTGCGATTGCCATTGCCATTATCTTTGTCATTGCCATTGATTATCTCGAACCAAAAATACTACTCCCAATCCTAACCATATTGCTGCCGCATGCAATGGCTAATTCATAATCGCCACTCATGCCCATGGAAAGAATTTTTAGGTTATGATTGTGACTTTGAAATTTGTCAAATAACGTTTTTAGATAGATGAATTCTTCTTCAATTTGATTTTGGTCACTTGTGAATGAGGCCATACCCATTAAGCCAACAATTTGAATATTTTGATAGTCACTATTATTAGTTTCAATATAATTTAAAAGCCCATCTAATTCTTCTTCATTTAATCCAAATTTGGTTTCTTCATTAGCTATATCAACCTGCAGCAGGCAATTAATTATGCGGTTGTGTGTTTTAGCCTGCTTATTAATTTCTGTCAATAATTTTATGCTATCAACGCCATGAATCAGATCAATAAATGGTGCTATGAGTTTAACTTTTCTAGATTGTAAATGACCAATGAAATGCCAACTTACATCTTTAGGCATCTGCTTATGTTTTTCAACCAATTCTTGGACGTAGTTTTCTCCAAAAATTCGTTGACCAGCGTCATAGGCTTGCATCAAGTCGGCTACAGGTTTTGTTTTAGAAACAGCAACTAGCGTTACGGTTTCAGATAGTTGCGATTGTATCTTTTTCAAGTTGTTTTGAATGTACATTTTCTAAATTTTCACAAAAATAATTATTTAAATTAAACTATTTCCTACATTTGTTATCTTAATCTTTATAAAACAATTAAGACATGGCTTCTTTATCACCGTTTACAAGTATACTTGGCGTTAAAAATGCGAGACATCTATTGCGAAGAAGTACTTTTTCATATACTAAAGCGCTCGTTGATCAATTGTCGGTCTTAACAGCTGATCAGGCGTTAACTTTTTTAACGCAAACTACGCCTTATACCATAGCCTTGCCTTATGATCCATCACCAGTTGCATCCCCTGATGGTTTTTGGACAGAATCAACCGCTCTGCCAAACACCTTTCAGAATCAACAACGGAAAGCTATAATCGTTTCTGGCTGGTGGTGGTACAATGCGATAAATAGCCCAAATTTACAATACAAATTAAGTCATTTTTTATCTACTTGTTTTACCATTCAGAAAAATGGTGGTTCAGGCACCTCCACAGAATTTTATGACCACGTAAGACTTCTCTTATTTTATGCCTATGGCAGTTATAAATCCTTGGCCAAAAAAATGACATTAGACAATGCCATGTTGCGATATTTGGACAATACTGACAACAACAAAAATGTACCCAATGAAAATTACGCCAGAGAATTTTTGGAACTATTTACCATAGGAAAAGGTGAGCAAATTGGGCCAGGAAATTATACGAATTATACTGAAGCAGATATTGTTCAAGCAGCAAAAGTATTAACAGGTTTTAAACGATTAGCCAATCGATCTAATATTGATCCAGAGACTAATTTGCCTTCTGGGGTAGCCTTGTTTAACCAACATGAGACTGCTCAGAAAGTCTTTAGCGGTGCTTTTAATAATACCGTGATTTTTGGCGCAACCAATGCAGCTGCCATGCACATTGAATTACAAGAATTCATTGATATGGTTTTTAACCAAACAGCGACATCAAAAAATATTGTTCGAAAAATTTATAGATATTTTGTTAAAGCTAATATAACGTATGAGGTTGAAAATGAGATTATTACACCTTTAGCTATTGATTTAAAAAATAATGGCTACCAAGTGTTACCAATCGTAAATACACTATTAAAAAGTCAACATTTTTATGACCTTGATGATGACAATCCAAATAATGAAACCATTGGCGCAATTATTAAATCGCCCATTCAACAACTTGGAGAAATATGTAAGTTCCTACATGCTGATTTTCCAAATTTTAGCACACAAGCTGCGGAATTTTGGTTAGGTTTTTGGGTAAATTTTGCGCACAATGTTTATGCAGTCGGCGCCAATATGCCGCCTTTTGATCCAGATTCTGTTGCAGGTCATCCTGCCTATTTTCAAGCGCCAAATTTTGACAAAGATTGGATATCAGCAACAACCATTATTGCTAGATATAGAATCGGTGAATCTTTATTAGATGGTTTAAATAGAATAACAAGCAACAATAATATATTTGCTAAAATTAACATTTCACAAGTTATAAAAAATAATAATATTGTTTCAGACGCTTATGATCCCAATATTCTATGTGCCGAGCTGATGAAAGCGTTATTTGCACAAGAACCAGATTTGGATAGAATTAATTATTTTAAAAATACTTTTCTACTCCAAGGGTTTATGGATTACAATTGGTTTACCGCTTGGGAGGCCTATATCAATACGAATAACAATTCCGTGGTAGAACCAAGGCTTAAATTGTTGGTTTCAAATATATTAAAATCGCCTGAGGCACAAATGTTTTAATTATGGAAAGAAGGAATTTTATCAAATTGTCAGCGACCGCAAGTTTTGCAACGCTTTTGCCAAACGAAGTCTTTGCCTTATTGAAATCTGCTGGTTTAAGTAATTGTCCTAATATTTCAAATAGAAAAATAGTTTTGATTCAATTGGCTGGTGCAAATGACGGTATAAATACCATTGTGCCCATTAGTCAATATGATATTTATGCCAATTTGCGACCAAATATAAAACTAAACAATGTTGGTTCGCCTAATGGTATAATTAATCTTGATTCTACGCTTCCTACAGATAAGCAAGTGGGGTTGCATCCATCATTAACGGGATTCAAAGCCTTATATGACTCAGGATTTTTAAGAGTAATACAAGGTGTTGGATACCCGCAGCAAGATAAATCACATTTTAAGTCGACTGATTTATGGTTAATGGGCGGAGACGGTACACAAGCAAACAATAATATTGGTAGTGGATGGATGGGCAGATTTATGGAAAATTATTACCAAAGTTTAGTTAATGATAATTATCCTTTAGCCATTCAATTGGGAAGTAACGACGTTTCTCTTGGATTTCATGGTGTTGATGAACACGATTTGTCTTTGAATATTTCGGGGCAAGATCCTGCTGGTTTTTATTCTATTATTAATGGTCTAGGAGGTGTTGCTCCCAATATCATACCTGATTCTGAATATGGCGATTTGATGCAATATATACTCAATGTTAACCAAGCGACCAATGTTTATAGTCAAACGATCACCAATGCTTTTAATGCAGGAACCAATAGTGTAACTTATGCCAATACCAGCTTATCTAATCAATTGAAATCTGTTGCTAAATTTATTTCAGGGGGTTTAGAAACTAAAATATATCTTGTAAAAATATCAGGTTTTGATACGCATAATCTTCAAGTAGAAAGCAATACTAATAATCATCTTGGCATTCATGCCAATTTATTGTCAGAATTATCCGGTGCTATTCAATCATTTATTAATGATCTTAATAATCAAAATTTGGGTGATGATGTGATGGCGGTTACGTTTTCAGAATTTGGTCGAAAGGCGGCTGAAAATGGTAATTTAGGAACCGATCATGGCGAAATTGCACCAATGTTTGTTTTCGGAAAAGGTATTCAAGGTGGGGTTTCAGGCAATAATGTCAATCTATCAGAAGCAAATGCTCAAAATAATTATCAAATTTATACGGTTGAACACGATTATAGAAGGGTTTTTGGAACCATCTTACAAGATTGGCTTGGTGTTGCAAATCAGACTTTAAACTTAACCTTTTATGATAACACCAATAATGTTGGTTTTTCAAATCAAAAAATTAACCCCTTTATAGCAAATGGTGCTTTAGTACCTGAATCTTGCTATAGCAATGCCCTTTTGTCTTCTAATAATTACACCGCGGACCAAAACCAGCTTATTGTGTTTCCGAATCCAGCAAGCCATTTTGTTAATTTTAATTCTAAAAATGAAAATATTTTTTCAGTTGAAATATTTAATGTAAAGGGTCAATCGATTAAAAAAATTAATAACCCAATGGTAAGCAATAATTTTAAAATTGATGTATCAAATTTTGCTAAAGGACTCTATATATTAAAAGTTTCTACAGACGTTGGCGCCTATTCAAGAAAATTGATGATAGAATAGTTGATTATAACTCATAGACCAATAAACCACTCCTAAATTTGGGTTCAATATAAGTGCTTTTTGGCGGCATGATTAATTGATGGTCGGCTATTTTTTTAATTTCGTCTATACTCGAAGGATAAAGTAAGAAGCCAACTTTATAGTCACCATCATCTATTTGATTTTTCATAATTAAGGCAGATTCTTTCCCGGAAATATAGTCAATTCGCTCATCGTTTCTCAAATCTTCAATGCCTAAAATTGAATTCAATATATAGTCATATAGAATTTGTGCATCAAGATTTTTGAGTATTCCAGATTGAAGCAAATCATTTTTAAATTTTAGTTCATAAAAATTACCTTCAATATACATCCCAAATTCACCTTTACATTTAGGTTTCCAAAGTTCATTATCTTTAATACTAACAACGAAATTTTTAGATAAAATTTTTAAAAATGAGGGGGTGTCCAAACCATTCAAATCATGAATCATCCGATTGTATTCATAAATTTTTATTTGATTTTCTGGGATTAAAAAACTCATAAAACAATTGAGGTTTTCATTTTGCAGAGATTGATCTTCTTGAAACAATAACTCAGCAGATGCTGAGCGGTGATGACCATCAGCAATATAGAGTTCAGGTTGTTTCTCAAAATAATTGATAAGCCAATTAATGCCTTCTAAACCATCTATTTTCCATAAGGTGTGCTTTTCCTTATTAGTTGTGCTAAAATGATATAAGGGGATATTATGTTTCACTTTTTCAAGAAAACTTTCAATGATTTCATCGCCTGCAAAGGTCATTAATACAGGCTCGGCATTAAACTGGGTTTGGTGCAAATAATCTTTAAACAGCTCCACACGGTATTGTAAGGTGTCTTCGTGCTTTTTGATGATATTGTTTTGATAATCAGCAATTGATGTGCCTGCAATGATGCCTGTAAAGCTTTGCCATTTGGTTTGAATCTCATAAACATAAAAAGAATCTTTATCATCCGTAATTAAGATTTTTTCATTTTTGTAGTCTTGATATTTGTTGGCTACACCTTTAAAACGCTTGTCAAAAGTTGTTTTTTGACTATGTAAATAGGCGGGATGTATGATGTGTAAAAATGAATACGGATTAAAGTCAAGCCAAGCCGCTAATTCAGCCGGACTATAATCGTCATAATTTCTACAGGTAACCAGAGCCACTTTATCTGGCGCAGGTCTAACTGCTTTGAATGGTTTAATTTTTGCCATATCGTTTAGTTTGCTATCTCAGTATGCTGTAAACAGCATAGAAACTGCCAGCTTCGACTGCTTTATGTTTATTTCAAAAATCGTTTAGAAACTTTTTCTGCTTTTTTACTTTCAGCGTAATCATAGAAACCTTCTCCTGATTTTACGCCTAATTTTCCAGCCATAACCATGTTAATTAAAAGGGGACAAGGCGCATATTTTGGGTTTTTAAAACCATCAGACATGACGTTTAAAATAGATAAACAGACATCCAGTCCAATAAAGTCGGCCAATTGAAGAGGACCCATCGGATGTGCCATGCCTAATTTCATCACGGTATCAATTTCATAGACACCGCCTACACCATTATATAGTGTTTCTATCGCTTCGTTTATCATTGGCATCAAAATACGATTGGCAACAAAACCAGGATAATCATTTACTTCCGTTGGCGTTTTGCCTAGTTTTTCAGATAAATCCATAATGATTTTGGTCACTTCATCTGAAGTGTTATACCCGCGAATAATTTCAACAAGTTTCATAATAGGCACTGGATTCATAAAGTGCATGCCAATCACACGCTCGGGATGAATAACGTTTGCCGCTATTTGGGTAATAGAAATTGACGAGGTATTCGTAGCTAATATCACGTTGTGTTCACAAATTTCACTTAACTGCTTGAAAATATTAAATTTCAATTGGACGTTTTCAGTAGCTGCTTCCACAACCAAATCGCATCCTACCACACCGTCCTTCATGTCGGTATAAGTAATTATTTTTGAAATGGTTTTGTGTTTGTCTGCTTCAGAGATGGCTCCTTTAGTAACCATTCGGTCTAAATTAGAAGAGATAGTTGCTATTCCTTTATCTAAAGATTTTTCTGAAACGTCGATTAATTTTACGGTAAATCCGCTTTGTGCAAAGGTATGCGCAATACCATTGCCCATGGTTCCTGCGCCTATAACTGCTATTGTGTTCATAAATGCTCTCCTTTTTTGCCGTCTTTCTACTAGGAGTGAGTAGTTTTTTAAGTTTGTAAAATGATTTTTAGATCAATTAATAATAGGCCTTAAGGAAAGCCTAATCTGTAATAAAAAGGTTTTATTTCAATGGGTTACGTAATTGATGGTTTTATTTTTCATTCATCGAATCAATAATCATATAAGCCACCCGCAAAGCTTCTGTGCCATCTTCTAAAGTTACGATTGGCCTAGAATTCGAATTTATAGCATCAGCAAAGGTTTCAAGTTCATCTAAAATGGCATTGTTTTGCGTAATGTCTGGATTGTCAAAATAAATTTGTTTTTTGATACCTTCCGCATTTTGAAGAATTAAGTCAAAATCTCCTGGTGTTTCTGGTGCATCTTTCATGCGCACTACTTCAGCAGTTTTCTCTAAATAATCAACCGATATGTAGGCGTCTTTTTGAAAAAAGCGAGATTTTCGCATATTTTTCATTGATATTCTGCTCGAAGTAATATTGGCTACGCAACCATTTTCAAATTCAACTCGGGCATTGGCAATATCAGGGGTTTGACTTAAAACAGATACGCCGCTGGCTTGAACGCTTTTCACTTTTGATTTGACCACACTCAATATTGCATCTATATCATGAATCATCAAATCTAAAACCACTGGCACGTCTGTTCCCCTAGGATTAAATTCAGCTAAGCGATGGGTTTCTATAAACATGGGGTTTTCAATCTTGTCTTTTACGGCCAAAAATGCAGGGTTAAACCGCTCAACATGTCCAACTTGCCCTTTTACTTGATACGTATTTGCTAGGGCGATCATTTCTTCCGCTTCTGCTATAGTCGTAGCAATTGGTTTTTCAACAAATACATGTTTACCAGATTTGATGGCTACTTTTGCTGATTTATAATGAGAAAGGGTTGGAGTTACAATGTCTATGACGTCTACTGCGTGAATTAATCGCGATATGGTATCAAATCTTTTATACCCAAATTCTTTTTCAATGGCCTGCGCATACTCATCATTTTGATCGTAAAAACCGATTAAATCATATTTTTCGGATTGATGGAGTAATCTTAAATGAATTTTACCTAAATGTCCAGCACCTAAAACGCCTATTTTGAGCATGTTTTAAAAATTTAGACAAAAATAAGAAAAATATGATAAATGTGTGACTAATTTTTGGTTTGATTTTAAAAGAAAACTTATATATTTACACTTGATAAATTATGGACTTTGAAAGACACTGCCAAACACCAAGGACTTAGAAATCAGCTTATCAGTCAGCTAGTTGAAAAGGGAATTACGGACAAAAATGTATTGAAAGTCATGTCTCAAATTCCACGACATTTTTTTTTAGATTCAAGTTTTGAAGATTATGCCTATCAAGACAAAGCTTTTCCAATTGGTGCCAATCAAACCATTTCACATCCGTATACTGTAGCTTTTCAATCTAGTTTGCTAGAAATTAAAAAAGGTGAAAAAGTGCTAGAAATTGGCACAGGAAGTGGCTATCAAACCTCAGTTTTGGTTAAATTAGGTGCTTTAGTTTATACCATTGAAAGGCAAAACGAATTATTTAAGAAAACAACCTTTTTTTTAACTGAAATAGGGATTAAACCAAAAAAGATAATATTTGGTGATGGCTACCTTGGTTTACCTCAAGAAGCGCCTTTTGATAAGATTATTGTAACTGCTGGTGCGCCTTTTATTCCGAAAGCCCTATTAGCTCAATTGAAAATTGGCGGTAAATTGGTAATTCCTGTGGGTGAGGATGACCAAATCATGACCCTTCTGGTAAGAGAATCTGAAACTAAATTTGTAAAATCGGAATTCGGTTCTTTTAAATTTGTACCCCTCCTGTTGAATAAAAATTAAGCGATAAGCATTTTAGATTTTTCATCATTTAAATCTCGATCGGCCTTTTTTAGATTTTCAATATTTGTTCTTATGCGATCTAATTTGGGTTTTAAAAGTTCTTTTTCTACCTGACTTAGATGATAAATAAAATGAGCTTCATTATTTTGATGAATACTTAATTTGTAATTTTTTTTATTTACATTTGGCAATAAATTTATAATTTTTTGAAGAAAGGTATGATAATATAGAATTTTTACGCTTTTAATTTCTGAATAATCAAGTCTTAATAGTTGTTTGTTGTTTTTGGTAATTTCAAAGTAATTCTCTGTTATTACAAAGTCTTTCATTATTTTAAGTTTTAAATATCACTATATTTTTATGGATTACAAATTTAAAACATTTTATTTTATAAATTATTGTAAACAGGAAATTAGTTTATAAACAGACAAAATACATTATTTAACCGACAAAATGCCCTGATTTTATGAAAACCAACTTTTCAATGCTTAGCTACTTAAAATCTTTATTTTTATTACTATTATTTAGTTCAACACTTTTATTTAGCCAAGGTTATACAAGCTTTTTTACTGGAAATTCAACAGATTTGGTTGTTAACCCAACAGCAGGGATTTGCTTAATGGGCGGTTCTGTAGAAAATGATAATGCCATGAAATGGTTTTTACAAAAAGCCAATGGTGGCGATATTTTAGTCATTAGAACCACTGGGAGTAACGGCTATAATAATTATTTTTATTCAGAATTAGGGATACCAGTCAATTCTGTTGAGACCTTGGTCATAACAAGTGTAGCTGGCGCAACTAATGCTTATGTTTTAGATAAAGTATCTAAGGCTGAAGCTATTTGGTTTGCAGGTGGCGACCAAGGCACTTATGTTAATTTTTTCAAGAATAATGCGCTAGAAGATGCCTTGAATCAACACATCAATGTGAAGCAAGGTGTTATAGGCGGCACAAGTGCTGGTATGGCGATATTAGGTAGTCATTATTATAGTGCTTTAACAGGTGCTTCAACAACTTCAGCACAGGCCTTGGCTAATCCCTATCATACAAGTATTACTTTAGGTCAAAATGATTTTTTAAGTATACCATTCATGCAGGGTGTTATTACAGATTCACACTTTGGAGAACGCAATAGGCAAGGAAGATTTGCTACTTTTATTGCAAGAGCTAAGCAAGATGATCAAATTAATTTAAGGGGTATTGCGTCTGACGAAAGAATTGCAGTTTGCGTTGAACCAAATGGTTTAGCGAAAGTGTTTGGTGAATTTCCAACCCGTCAGCATTTCGCTTATTTTGTTTTTCCAAATTGTGTGTCTAATAATAATTTGCAAACTTGTCAACCAAATCTCCCGTTGAGTTGGCATCAAACTTTTGGTGCCTATAAAGTTTATAAAGTGCCTGGTACACAAACCGCGAGTTACAGTTTAAATATAAATGATTGGACAACTGGTATCGGCGGCACTTGGCTCAATTGGAATGTTGAAAACGGCACCTTTGATGAATATGTAGATGCTGCGCCTATTTGTCAACCTTTAAAAATAGATACGCTAAATATCAATGAGATAGTGGTCATTAATCCTGTAAAAAATGAAATGATTTTTAACCAAACTTATCAAGGAGAATTGACTATTTATAATCAATTAGGTCAACAAATTTATTTTATTGAAAATTTTAATGATTCTAAATTAATGGTTGATTTTTTAGCTATTGGCACCTATTTTTTGAGAATTAAGCACGACGAAAAAATCACCATCAAAAAACTGATTAAAAAATAATTGTGAATATATATGGCAATTAGTATCTGTTTTTAACACGATCTAAATCTCTCTTGGCATCCCGGTCTTTCATGGTGTCACGCTTGTCGTAAGTTTTTTTACCTTTTGCAAGGGCTATTTCAATTTTGGCATAGCCTTTTTCATTGATATATAACCTATAGGGTACAATAGTTAAACCTACATTTTGCAATTCTTTTTCCAGTTTTCGCAATTCCCTTCTGTTCAACAATAATTTGCGTTCGCTTTTGGCTTTATGGTTGTAATGTGTGCCAAAGGGATATTCTTCAATGTTTGAATTAATTAAAAATAACTCATGATTGCTAAACTCACAAAAGGCTTCAGCAATGGAAGCTTTGCCTAAACGAAGCGATTTGATTTCAGTACCAGTCAATACAATGCCCGCATCATATTTGACCATAAATTCATAGTCAAATCTGGCACGTTTATTCAATATGTTAATCTCCTTTTTAATCATTTTTATCAAAAATGGCAGGCAAATGTATGAATAATTGCGCGTTTTTGGTTACTTTTTTGCAAAAATCAATTTTTGCCACTACATTTTATTCTAAAGAATATCTGCTAAATGTCATTTTAGCAGATAGCTTTATCTGTAAACGATTAAAAGTTCAAATAAGAACTACTTAATTTTCAATATCAGGAGCAAAAAGTACTAAAAACTAAAAGGTTAAGTGTATTTTTGTGAACTTAAAATTTAAAAAATATGATGTCACAGCAAACACTTCAATCGCAAGACCTTATTCAATTAGAGGATCAATATGGGGCACACAATTATCATCCACTACCCGTTGTGTTAGATCGTGGCGAAGGTGTTTATGTTTGGGATGTAGAAGGGAAACGTTATTTTGATTTTCTTTCAGCCTATTCAGCGGTTAATCAAGGGCATTGTCACCCAAAAATTATTGATGCGCTCATTCAACAAGCGCAACAATTAACCTTAACCTCAAGAGCTTTTTATAACAGCAAATTGGGTCTTTACGAACAATATATCACCAATTACTTTGGTTTTGACAAAGTATTACCGATGAATACAGGTGCAGAAGCGGTTGAAACTGCGCTTAAAATTTGTAGAAAGTGGGCTTATGAAGTGAAAGGTATTGCGGAGAATCAGGCTAAAATTATTGTTTGTGAAAATAACTTCCATGGCAGAACAACCACGATTGTATCTTTTTCTAATGATGAAAATGCTAGAAAAAGTTTTGGCCCTTTTACCGATGGTTTTATTAGAATTCCTTATAACGATGTGACTGCCTTGGCTGAAGTTTTGACTAATGAAAAAAATATCGCTGGCTTTTTGGTTGAACCCATACAGGGAGAAGCTGGCGTGAATGTGCCTAGTGATGGTTATCTAAAAGCCTGTCAATCGCTTTGCGCAGCGCACAACGTTTTGTTTATAGCTGATGAAGTGCAAACAGGTATAGCTAGAACAGGTTCTTTGTTAGCTGTTTGTGGCAATTGCAATTGCGATGCAACTTGCCAAAAGCAAGAAAACACCTATGTTCAACCCGATATTTTAATTTTAGGCAAAGCCCTTTCTGGCGGTGTTTATCCAGTTTCTGCGGTTTTAGCCAATGATGCCGTTATGCATGTGATTAAACCAGGTCAACATGGGTCCACTTTTGGTGGTAATCCATTGGCAGCAGCAGTTGCGATGGCCGCATTAGAAGTAGTTAAAGACGAAAAACTAGCAGAAAACGCCGATTATTTAGGCAAAATTTTTAGACAACAAATAGGTGATTACATCAACACCAGCCATATCGCGAAAGAAGTCCGTGGCAAAGGATTGCTTAATGGTCTAGTGATTAATGATTCACCAGAAAGCGATACCGCTTGGCGAATTTGTCTATATATGGCCGAAAAAGGCATGCTGGTTAAACCAACGCATGGCAATATTATCCGCTTTGCGCCGCCTTTGGTGATGACAGAAACTGAACTTCAAATTTGTATAGACATAATTATTGACGCTTTAAAGGCTTTTGAGAAATAGTCATTTTATTTTCTAAAACTATTCACGACCTTTTTAACGATTTGAGATTAGAAAGAGGGTTCTAATTTTCCAATAATTTGGCTCTTTTAAAAAAAATCCTAACTTCGCTTATGCAAGTTTAATGGAAAATGTTTAAAGCGCTGGAACTTGCGTTTATTTAATAGTTGTGTGCTATTTTGAAAAAAAAGGCAGTACCCAAATTAAACCTTTTTATGAAAATCATATCTAACCAAACATAACTCTCAAAATATTTATAAATATGTTTAGAACTTTATTACTCTTTACCGCAATTTTTATTCTTGGTTGTAGCAAGGAAGACGATAGTACAAATCTGCCAGTAATTCCTTACCAAGAAGGTTTGACAACCAATTACATAACTGTAAACAACATTACACGAAAATATTTAGTGTACAGACCAACTGGAATGACAACTGTAAATGCTGTTGTAACAGTTTTGCACGGTGGCGGTGGACTTGGTATTGGAGTTTCAGAAATAGGTGCTCACCCATTATCCGTTTTTCGGACAATTGCAGACAATGAAAAGTTTTTAGTAGTCTATCCAGAAGGTTCACTCGACATTCAAGGAAATCCTGGATGGAATGATTGTAGAAGTGATGATATATCAGGAAGT
>JBIIXU010000014.1:0-55511 GCA_044347145.1 Flavobacterium sp. | reverse complement strand
TCATGGTTAAGTTTGCCTTCATTTAATAAGATTTTTGTTTGTTGAAAATCACCGCCCCAAAATAAGCCATTGGCTATGGGAATAGATTCTGGAATAAGGTCAGGCACATTATGAACGAAGTACAAATTATCTTGCTCTACAGGACCACCAAAATAAATGGTGTGATTTGCTTCAATATCTGGAATCAAATCATCAATAGTGTATTCTAGGGGTTTGTTGACGATGAATCCAATCGTGCCACTATTTGATTGGTCCACCATGAGGATAACCGACCTATTAAAAGACATATCGCCTATAATGGAAGGATTTGCAACTAATAAATGCCCTATACGTTTCAAGTTTTGATTAATTTGAATTGTAAATATATAAATTTATTTTAATAAAACAAAAAAAAAGCCCCAAAATTTGGAGCTTTCTTTATTTTTAAACTTAAAATTTTAGTTTACACTACCTTCTAAGTCAGCACCAGCTTTGAACTTAACTACATTTTTAGCAGCAATTTTGATAGTTTTACCAGTTTGTGGGTTTCTACCATCTCTGGCAGCTCTCTTTGTAACTGACCATGATCCGAAACCAACTAGAGAAACTCTATTGCCTCCTTTAAGTGATTTGCCAACATGAGCTAAAAATGATTCTAATGCTAATTTTGCAGCTGCTTTAGTAATGCCAGCATCTGCTGCCATTGCATCAATCAAGTCTGATTTGTTCATAATTTAAAATGATTAAGGTTAAACTTTTATTAATATTGAATACAAATATAAATTTAATTTCTTTTCAAACAACTCTTAGGTACTATTTTTATTAACTTTGTTAATAAATATTAATTTTTTGTTAATAACAAAGCAACTAAAATACCGCTATTCAATATAAAACTCATTTTCAAAACGCCAACCATTTAATAATTCCTTGGTTTTCATGCGTTTCTTATTTGGAAACTGTAAATCATGTAAAGCAATGTGGCCACCTGCCACGCAAACAAACAGTTGATTATTTTCTAATTTAATTTTGAGTGGTGGATTAGCATGTTCCGCCGGTAGAAAAGTGGCTTCAAAAATTTTTACTCTAAATTCCTCTTTATCAGATTTAAAAACAGTCCACGCACCTGGATAGGGGCTTAATCCACGAATTAAATTAACAATGTTTTCAGGAGATTTAGCCCAATCTATCCTACAATTTTCTGCATTCAATTTATAGGCAGTCTTTAAATGGGCATCTTCAGGTTGAACGATGGTCTTGACCTGATTCGTTTCAATTTGGTTAATGGTTTCCAAAACAACTTCTTGACCGAGCAACATCAACCGATCATGCAAAGAACCAACGTTTTCATCAGGTAAAATAGCTAAAGACTTGCGCATAATGATTTCCCCTGTGTCAATTTTATCATCAATAAAAAATGTAGACACGCCAGTTTCTTTTTCACCATTAATAATAGCCCAATTGATGGGTGCAGCACCGCGATATTGAGGTAGCAAAGACGCATGCAAATTAAATGTTCCCTTCCTTGGCATTTGCCAAACGACTGCTGGCAACATTCTAAACGCAACCACTACAAAAAGATCAGCTTCCAAAGCGCTTAATTCATTTAGAAAAGTTTCATCCTTTAAGTTTGTAGGTTGCAAAATGGGTAAGTTTTGCGTCAATGCGTAGGCTTTTACATCAGAAATCATCATTTTTTGTCCCCTTCCCGCTGGTTTATCAGCTACGGTTATTACACCAACCACTTTACAACCATTGTCCACCATGGCTTTTAAAATACCTGTGGCAAAACTTGGTGTACCCATAAAAACTATACGCAAAGATTTATGCATTATTTAAATAAAATTTTTGATTGTCATCTATTAATATGATTTCTTGTTCAAAAAAACCTTCAATTATGTCCAAAAGTATTTTATCGTCGAGGTTTAATTCCAATTGAATTTCTCTTATTGACAAAGGTTTTTGTGCCAACAAATCTAGTACCTTTTTATCAAAGTTTTGCATGGATTTGCTATTTTGTTTGCAGTAGGAACATTGACCACAATTGCTTTCCACTTGTTCCCCAAAATAGGTTAAAATGAGTTTGTTTTTGCATTGCTTTTGATTGCTAACCAAATCATAAATAGCATTGATTTTATCTGTTTTACTTTTAATAAATTGATTGAAATATTTTTTAGTTTTATTTAAAGTATAATCATCCTCTCTGACTTCCAACCAAGTTAATTTTGAATCATGCGTAAACAATCGCAAGTCGATGACCTGTTTCTCATGCAACGCCTTAAGCTGCAAAATGATATCATCAATAGATGTGGTGAGGTGCTTTGCTATGGACAAAAGGTTTAAATCTATCATTTGCTCATAGATGCCTGTATATTTTCTAAGAATTTCAAACAGTAAATCTTCATATTTAGTATTTAAACTAATAAATCTTATCATTTCTTTGCTTTCCAATAAACATTGCATTTGACAACTTTCACTCGATACCGTTTCAAAGTTAATAATCGATTGATTGTTAAAAAACAATAAAGCTGAAAAAACTTTATAAATATTAAAATCATAACGCTTGGCAAATTCTGAAATATTGAAGTTGAAGGTTTCGCCATAACCTTCTCCAAAAGGGATCTGAAAATAGCTACAAAGTTTTTTATAAATCATATTTAACTCTGAAAAATCGGGCAAATGACTTAAAGCTTGCGTCTGAAAATAGTTTAATTCCGATGCAGTATATAGTAAATATGTATTAGCCAATAAACCATCGCGTCCTGCCCTACCCGTCTCTTGATAATAATTTTCAATGGATAAAGGCAGTTGATAATGCACCACGCACCGCACGTCAGGTTTATCTATTCCCATGCCAAAAGCGTTTGTAGCAACCATGATCTGTCGCTCATTGGTCATCCACCACTGCATATGTTTTTGCTTTTCATGATGAGACAACCCACCGTGATAAAAAGTAGCTGGTAGACCTACACTGGACAGCTGCTCGCTTAAATCATAACATATTTTTCGACTGTTGGTATAAATAATTGTCGATTCATTGGGCTTCAATGCTTTTTCTAATTCAAAAAATTTGTCATGGCAGCATTTCATGTCATAACTAATATTTTGTCTTTTAAAAGACATTTTTAAGATTTCAGGGTTAGATAGACCAATATACTTAATGATATCAGCTTGTACAACTGTTGTAGCTGTGGCCGTCAAAGCCATGCAAGGCACATCCTTCAGTTGGTCTTTTAAAACATTTATTTTGAGATATGCTGGCCTAAAATCATGCCCCCACTCAGAAACACAGTGCGCTTCGTCAACCACTAGTAGCGTTGGTTTTAGAGCAAGTATTTTCTCAACAATCCAGTCTTGCTGCAACCTTTCTGGACTTAAATACAAAAAACGGTAGCCACCATAGGTCATATTATCAAAAATTCTTATGATATCATCATTGTTGATTTGCCCAGTCAATGCAATTGCTTTTATATCTTTTGCAAGTAATTGGTCTACTTGATCTTCCATTAAAGCGATTAACGGAGAAATGACAACCCCAATACCATCTTGCATCATAACTGGTAATTGATAACAAAGCGACTTGCCACCCGAAGTTGGCATAAGTAACATGGTATCATGGCCATTTAGTATACTTTCAATCGCTTCTTTTTGAAAAGGTCTGAAAGCATCAAAACCCCAATATCTTTTTAAAATTTCATACATTTTTTTTTCTTTCATCCCTATTTTTTTAATTGATTCAAAATAAAATTAAGCCGATCTTCAACGCTGCCTTTATTAACAACAACAGGATTAAACGCATATTGCCCATAAGTTTCGATCAAATGTTGATAAATCAATTGGGCTTGCGCAAAGTTCTCGTAGCGATGGCTATCTTGCACATAAATGGCTTCCCAAGGTTCCAAAATGAATACATGATCATATCGGCAACTTTTTGCAACCTCAACAAATTGCGATGGATAGGAATCACCTATATAATGCATATAGGCCAAAATATCAGGTACGCCGCGGTCTAAAAAATAAAGCGCATCGTTTGCTTTAGCCTCTTGAAATTGTTTCATCCGCGCTTCTAACAAAAGTTCACTAAATAGCAGTGGCTGGGCTAAAAATAATTGATCAATACCAGATTTTCTGGCATTTTCTGTAATTTCTCTTGACACTTCATCCAAACAAAAAAAGCCTTTATTCTTCAGCGCATTTATCAAAGTTGTTTTGCCTGAGCCTGGTCCACCAGTAATAACAATGACCATTTTAGATAGGTTTAAAGTTTGAAAAACAAAAATAATAAAAATAATCAGAAATCATCAATCTAAATTTGTAACTTTGTAAGTTAAAATTATAAACTAATCATCCGATGTCTGAAGCCCTTTTGACAATGAAAGAAGTCTCTATTTATCAATACGATAAAGAGATTTTATCTAAGATTAATTTAAACATCAACAAAGGTGAATTAATATACATTATAGGTAGAACTGGTGTTGGTAAAAGCAGTTTTATTAAAACACTTTATGCAGATTTAGCGCTAAAATCTGGTGACATTGAATTTATGGGCTTTGACCTAGCAAAAATTAAAGAAAAAGACATTCCATTTTTAAGACGCAAAATTGGGATTATCTTTCAAGATTTTCAATTGTTGCCAGATCGAAATGTGCATGATAATTTACTATTTGTATTAAAAGCCACTGGTTGGAACAATCCAGAAGAAATCGAAACTAAAATAGAAGAGGTTTTATCTAAAGTAAATATGAAAGATCAAGCCTCAAAAATGCCACATCAGCTATCTGGCGGAGAACAACAAAGGATTGCTATTGCGCGTGCCTTACTTAATGATCCAGATTTTATCTTAGCAGATGAACCAACAGGTAACTTAGATCCCATAACGAGCGTTGAAATCATGGAGGTTTTAAAAGAAATCAACAAACAAGGGAAATCTATATTAATGGCAACCCATGATTATGCGCTAATCCTTAAAAATCCATCAAAAACCCTTAAAATTGAAGATGGAACAATTTTTGAAGTGGTTCAAAAAACCGTTTAGTATTTTTTATGACTAAAATTAGAATTGTTGGCGTTCCTGAACATTTCAACTTGCCTTGGCATTTGTGTCTTGAGCAAAATTTATTTGCTCAAAACCATATAGAAGTTATATGGCAATACGTGCCGGAAGGAACAGGTAAAATGTGCCAAATGTTACGCCAAAACGAAGCTGATTTAGCCATCGTTCTAACAGAAGGAATTATGAAAGATATCCAATTGGGAAATCCTTCAAAGATAATTCAAAAATACATTGAAACACCCTTGATTTGGGGTGTTCATACGGCTGCAAACAACCAAATTAAAACGAACAAAGACATCAAAGATAAACGATTTGCAATCAGCAGAATGGGCTCAGGTTCACATTTAATGAGCTTTGTTTATGCTGATCATAATAAATGGCTGAAATCTGATTTGTCCTTTGAGATTGTCAATACAATCGATGGCGCTGTAGATGCTTTGACCACGCAAAAAGCACAACTGTTCATGTGGGAAAAATTCATGACTAAACCCTTGGTTGATACAGGAATACTAAATAGAATTGACGAATGTCCTACGCCATGGCCCTGTTTTTCAATTGCAATGCATTCAGAATTTTTATTAAAAAATGAAGGGGCTGTTTCAAAGCTGCTTTCAATAATTAATGAAATGACTTTAAATTTCAAGCAACTAGAGAATGTAGAAAAGTCCATTTCAAATCGCTATCGATTAAAACAAAAAGATGTAGACCTCTGGTTAAAGCAAACGGAATGGTCGCAAATAAATTTTTCTAAAGATGAGTTTGCTAAAATTCAAAAGGACTTATTGCGTTTTCAGGTGATCGATCGCTTGTCTGCCTATGAAGACATAATTGTTAATAGCTGATGATTCAAAAAGCAATCTATTACATTAAAAAAGTCATCCAATATCAAATTCCAAAACCTTGGGATTTTATCATTTTGTTGATTATTAACATTTTGATTGTGCTACCTCTGTTCTTGATTATTCATCACAACTTGGTAGATTTTGAGTGGGCATTAAACATAGATCGGATTTTAATCTTTCTAGGACTAGTCACATTTATTCAATTCATTTTTTTAAAGATTAGAAAATTTGTTATCCTTTCTGCCATTATTTATCTCATCGTTTTGCTTTACGGTACACAAAAAACTAATATGACTTTTGAAAGAGTCTTTCAGGACTATACTTTTATGCTTCATGCGATGGCCGAAAACCCTTATCCTGAAGAAATCATTTTAGCAAAAATAATACCCTTCCCTAATAAAAGTGAAATTTTAAAAGCTATTGAATATCAGGATAGTCGGGTAAGAAACTTTGCAGTTTTTGCTACAACAAAAAACTTTAGAGAGGATGTTTTAACCTACAGACAGCACAGAAAAATGATTCAATATTTTGCGATTTTTAAAGAAATTCATCAACGTTGGAACTACGTTAGCGACCCCAAATCAAAGCAATACATAGCAAAAGCCACTGAATCCCTTGTTCATTTTTCAGGAGATTGTGATGACCACTCTATTCTGATGGTTTCTTGCATCAGAGCTATCGGTGGCACTTCGCGTTTGGTACATACCAATGGTCATATCTATCCGGAGTTGCTGTTAGGCAAAAAGAAAGATTTAGAAACAGCTAATTATTTGATAAGAAATGTCCTGTTTAAAAACGAAATAGGCCATAAAGGTATTTATTATCATGAAGATGAAAGAGGAGATATCTGGCTCAACCTAGATTACACAGCTAAATACCCAGGCGGACCATTTCTTCACCCAGAAATATTTGGTGTTTTGGTTATTAATTAACCTAAAAATTCATTTTTTTTTGATTAATTTTGCATCCCTAATTATTTGTTCATGAGCTTTAAGCACGAAATAGAAAGAAGAAGAACTTTTGGTATCATTTCTCACCCCGATGCTGGTAAAACAACCTTAACGGAAAAATTACTACTTTTTGGTGGCGCCATTCAAGAAGCTGGTGCAGTAAAAAGTAATAAAATAAAAAAAGGTGCGACGTCTGACTTTATGGAAATTGAACGTCAGCGTGGTATATCTGTGGCCACATCCGTTTTAGCATTTAATTATAAAGATAAAAAAATCAATATTCTTGATACGCCAGGTCACAAAGATTTTGCCGAAGATACCTTTAGAACACTTACAGCGGTAGACAGCGTTATTGTGGTTATCGATGTTGCCAAAGGCGTTGAAGAGCAAACAGAAAAACTAGTTGAAGTCTGTCGGATGAGAAACATTCCGATGATCGTTTTTATCAATAAGCTAGATCGCGAAGGTAAAGATGCTTTTGACCTATTAGATGAAGTAGAACAAAAATTAAAATTAAAAGTCACCCCACTGAGCTTCCCGATTGGTATGGGTTATGATTTTCAAGGTATTTACAATATTTGGGAAAAGAATATTAACCTTTTTGCCGGCGATGCTAAAAAAAACATCACAGATGTTATTGAAATAAAAGATTTAAAAAGCCCAGAGGTTAATCAATTAATTGGCAAAAAAGCCACGATTAAGCTCAGAGAAGAACTTGAATTAGTGGAAGAAGTTTATCCAAGTTTTGACCAAAAAGCTTATTTGGATGGGCATTTACAACCTGTATTTTTTGGTTCAGCTTTGAATAATTTTGGGGTGAGAGAACTACTTGATTGCTTCGTTGACATTGCGCCAACGCCGCGCGGAAAAGATTCAGACACGAGGCATGTGGATGCCTATGAAGCTAAAATGTCAGGATTTGTCTTCAAAATTCACGCCAACATGGATCCAAAACATAGAGATAGATTGGCTTTTTTGAAAATTGTTTCAGGCACCTTCGAAAAAAACAAAAACTATTTTCACGTGCGCCAAGGCAAGAATTTAAAATTCTCGAGTCCAAATGCTTTTTTTGCCGAAAAAAAAGAAATAGTTGATATCTCATATCCAGGCGATATTGTTGGTCTACACGATACTGGCAATTTCAAAATTGGTGATACACTCACGGAAGGCGAAAAAATGAGCTTTAAAGGTATACCAAGCTTTTCACCTGAACATTTTAGATACATCAACAATGCTGACCCATTAAAGGCCAAACAGCTTGACAAAGGCGTTGACCAATTAATGGATGAAGGGGTTGCGCAATTGTTTACCCTAGAAATGAATAATAGAAAGATTATTGGAACGGTTGGCGCACTGCAATATGAAGTGATCCAATATCGATTAGAACATGAATATGGTGCAAAATGTACCTATGAAAATTTTCCCGCCTTTAAAGCTTGTTGGGTTCGACCAGAAGATGAGAAAAATGAAGAATTCAAAGAATTTAAACGCATTAAACAAAAATTTTTGGCTACCGATAAATATGGTCAATTGGTCTTTTTAGCAGATTCTGATTTTACCATACAAATGACGCAAAGCAAATATCAATCGGTGAAATTATTTTTTACTTCTGAGGAGATTATTAACTAAAGGTTGATCATTCTTCCAGCTATACATTATTTTCAACATATAATTCAACAACTATGTTTAGAATTTTCAAAAAAAAGGAAACCAAGTATCTCGCCGATTATTTTAAAGGGGACTTTACGGATATCCACTCGCACCTCTTACCAGGTATAGATGACGGCGCAAAAGACATGGATGATACCAAAACACTCATGGAAGGTTTACGAAAAATAGGTATCAAGCAATTCATTACAACACCGCATATTATCAAAAATTTACATGATAACAATCACGAAATCATTGAAAAAAAGAGAGATGAAGTTAATGCAACGCTAGGAGAAAATTTTAGAGCGGCGGCAGAATACATGATGGATAATTACTTTTATGATAGTCTTAAACATGAAAATTTATTGACCCTAAAGGATAACTACGTTTTAATTGAAATGTCATACATCAATCCGCCTATTCAATTGTATGATATTTTATTTGAACTCAGACTAGCAGGCTATAAAATAATTTTAGCCCATCCAGAACGTTATCCTTTTTATTATAGCAAATCGTTTTCAGATTATAAAAAACTTTTAGAAAATGGCTGCAAATTTCAATTAAATCTAAATTCAATTTTTGGTTATTATGGCAAATCTACGCAAAAGGTAGCCTTTGATTTATTAGAACAAAATATGATTACCTTTGTTGGCACTGATGTGCATCATCAAAATCATGTCGACAGCTTATCCAGAGAACTGCCTTTAAACAAAATACAATTGCAAGCTTTGGCAACTACCATTGAGAATAACAAGTTTTTTGATAATTAATAAAATTAGTCAAAAATTTGATTATTTTTGATGCTTTTTAAATCATGCAGGGCTAAATCTGCCGTTTAATCATTTCAATGCAAAATTTTAAAATAGATTTAAATCTTTATAACAACATCGTTGTGGTGAGTCATAAAAACCCTGACGGGGATGCTATTGGTTCAGCTTCTGCCATGGCTCAACTTTTTTTAAAATTGGGCAAAAAGGCCAATATCGTTTTGCCAAATGCATTGCCTGATAACTTCATGTGGTTGCCGCTGGCGCAACAGTTGAGCTTTTTTGACAAAGATGCTGAAAAATCTAAAAAATTAATCGTTCAAGCAGATTTAATTGTTTGTGTAGATTTTAATCATTTAAATAGACTTGGTGACCAAATGCATGCTTTTATTGAAAGAATCCTTAAACCAATGTTGATGATTGACCACCATGAAGAGCCAAGCGCTTTAGCCAAATATCTGTTTTCAGATACCAAATACGGCTCAACTTGTGAAATGGTCTATGAGTTCATAAAATATAATGAATGGTTAAACTTAGTAGATCAAGACATTGCAACGGCCATTTATACAGGTATTCTAACAGATTCTGGTGGGTTTAGATTTCCCAAAACAACTAGTAATACTCACCATATTGTAGCGAATCTCTTAACCTATGGCATTGACAATACCGATATTTATGATCAAATTTTTAATCAAAATAGTCTCAATAGCATTGGACTTTTAGGTCGAGCATTGCAAAATATGGTTTGTATACCAGAAAAGCAAACCTGCTATATCTCGCTAACCCAAGCTGAGCTTGATCAATTTCACTACAAAAAAGGAGATACCGAAGGACTTGTTAACTACGGCTTAACAATCAAAAACATCAATTTTGCTGTCATTTTTATTGAAAACAGAGATGAAAACATCATCAAAATGTCGTTGCGCTCAAAAGGAGATATTGATGTCAATACCTTTGCCAGAACATATTTTAATGGCGGTGGACACAAAAATGCTGCTGGTGGCAAGTCTTCATTAAACATGACAGAAAGCATAACCTTTTTTCTTGAAAAATTAGATGATTTTATTAAATAGCTATTTCCAGCTTTTCGCTTTAGTCCGCAACAATAAAGTGGTTTTTTATAGCTTGTTTTTCAAGCTTTTTAGGTCGCTTTCAAACAACCAAAAAAACACAATTTTTATTTTACTGGCTATCGCTGCAATGGAAACGACAAAGTGCTTTCATTCAGACATTTATTTTCTGCAACTGGGCTATGCGCACCCTTTTACAAAAACTTATTTTAATCTTTTATCATGAAACTTTACCATTTTATTTCTTTTATTTCTTTTCTTTTAGTCGTTTCTGCCTGTAAAGAAAACCCTGCAAGAATGCCTGTTTCAAGAAAAACTGGTACTTTTTTGAAAGAATCTGTTAGCAGGAACAAAGACCTAATTGCTATTGAAGAAGCTGCTATTGACTCAGTTATAAAAAGCAGACCAGATAGTCTTTTTAAAAAATCACAAAAAGGCTATCAGTATAAAATTACAAAAAGTAATCCAAATTTCTCTTATTTGCCGCAAGTAGGCGACGTTGTTACCTTTGACTATCAAATATCAACCATCTATGATGAAATTATTTATACAAGACAACAACTAGGACCAGTTGTTTACAAGGTTGATAAGCAAGACCTTCTCATTGGCCTTCAAGATGGTATTAAACGCTTAAAGGCTGGTGATGAAGCCATTTTTTATTTTCCCTCGCATTTATGCTACGGTTATAAAGGTGATGATCAAAAGATTGGCACAAACTATCCCCTAAAAATAGAAGTATTTGTGGAAAAAGTTGAAAAACAAAAACCATAGTAAAACCATCTTATAAATCTTAAATTTTAATATATTTGTACGCTTATAAATTACCCCTATCAAACATGAAAAATCTATTTTATTTATTTACTGCAAGTCTACTTTTTTTTAGCTGTCAAGATAAAACAGCTGATTTAAAAGATGGTCTTTATGCCATCGTTGAAACAAACAAAGGAGATATTATTTTAGAGTTGTTTTATGACAAAGTGCCTATTACGGTGGCAAATTTTGTGACCTTAGCGGAAGGTAAAAACGAACAAATAACTATTGAAGACCGAAAAGGTAAACCTTTTTATAATGGTCTGAAATTTCACCGTGTTGAAAGCAATTTCATGATTCAAGGCGGTTGCCCAGTTGGTGATGGTAGTGGTGGCCCAGGTTATCAATTTTTTGATGAACCAACTACTGATAAACATACTAAAGGAGGCATTTTATCCATGGCCAATGCTGGTCCAGGAACCAATGGCAGCCAATTTTTTATCACACACAATGAAACACCTTGGCTAGATGGTAAGCACACTATTTTTGGCGAAGTTGTGACAGGCATGGATATTGTAAATCAGATTGTTGCTGGTGATGAGATATTAAAAGTTATTATCATTAGAAAAGGTGAGAAAGCAAAGAAATTTGACGCCGTCAATGTATTCAACAACCGTTTAGTTAAAGAAGCAGAAGCCAAGGCCAAGAGAGAAGAAATTGAAAAAGCAGAATTTGAAGCATACTTACTTCAATATGGTGCTGTGGTTAATCCTAAAAAAGCATCTTTTGAAGCGGCAAAAGCTAAAACAACAAAAACAGCTTCTGGTTTAGAATATACCTATCTTAAAAAAGGAAATGGCAAAAAGCCAAACCTCAATGAACAAGTACAAATCCACTATGCAGGTTATTTTCAAAATGGCAAGTTATTTGATTCGTCATATGAAGATGTGTCAAAAGCCTTTGGCACATTTGATCAAAATCGTGCAGCACAGAACGGCTACCAGCCTATTCCATTCATGTTTGGCACAAAACAAGGCATGATTCCTGGCTTTATAGAAAGTATTGAGCTAATGGGCTATGGTGATAAAATTTTGGTTTTCATTCCTGCGCATTTGGCTTATGGTGAAGCAGGTGTTGGACCAATTAAACCAAATACAGACCTAGTATTTGAAATGGAAATGCTGGCACCAAAAAATTAAGATTTTTTTAAGTCTTTGTCTAACTTCAAATTATACTTTTGTAAACTAATTTAAATTCAAAATAATGAAAAAAATATGCCTGACATTGATTTGTTTCATAGCTATTATAGCTACAGCACAAACAAAAAAAACAATAAAAAAGCCAGTGGCAAAAAAACCAGCTGCTGCAGTTGCTCAACAAAAAGTGGGTCTTTTTGCTGAGATCAAAACGATTAAAGGTACAATAGAACTCGAGCTATTTTATGCCAAAACACCTCTTACTGTGGCCAACTTTGTTTCGTTGGCAGAAGGCACAAACACTTTGGTAGAGGACAAATTAAAAGGTAAAAAATATTATGATGGGATTAAATTTCATCGGGTAATAAAAGATTTCATGATTCAAGGTGGTGATCCTAGTGGTACAGGTTCTGGTGGACCAGGTTACAGATTTAAAGATGAGATAGTTCCAGATTTAAAACACGATAAAGCAGGTATTTTGTCTATGGCCAATGCAGGTCCAACAACCAATGGTAGTCAGTTTTTTATTACACATAAAGCGACGCCACATTTAGACGGTAAACACACGGTCTTCGGCCAAGTTGTAAAAGGTCAAGAAGTTGTTGATGCCATTGCACAAAATGATGTGATTGATCAAATTGTGATTAAACGTTTTGGAAAAGCAGCAACAGCCTTTGATGCAGCAAAAGTATTTGAAGATGCCATGAAAGGTGAGGTTGAAAAAATGAAAATTGAAGATGCCCAAAAAGCAGAAAAGGCTAAATTAGCAGAAGCTGAACGTCTCAAAACTTTAGAGGTTGAAAAGGTTAAATTTCAAGAATTTCTTAATGCAACCTATCCAAATGCAACCCGACTGCCTTCAGGTTTAGCTTATATTATGGAAAAAACAGGTGAAGGTGAAAATGCCAAAGCGGGTCAAACTGTTTCGGTTCATTATAAAGGTACATTGGCTGATGGATCGCCATTTGACAGTTCCTATGATAGAAATCAACCGATTGAATTTCCTTTAGGACAAGGTCGTGTGATTAAAGGTTGGGATGAAGGCATTGCTTTATTAAACAAAGGTGCTAAAGTTAAATTAATCATACCTTATTGGTTAGCTTATGGCGAAGCAGGACGTGCGCCAGTAATCCCTGCAAAAGCAACTTTAATATTTGATACAGAGATGGTAAATATTAAGTAATTTATACTAGCTATCAAAAAACAGAGAGGTCTTTATGACCTCTTTTTTTATTAATACCAAACACATTTTATATTTGTGTTTGCTACAAGTTGTTAAAATATTCATAAATAATAGGAGCCAACAAAATAATAGGCAAACTACAACGTTGTAGTTAATATTCACTGTTAATTTAAAGTATTATGGCTAAACTTCGACCCGCTTTTATTTACACTAAAAAAGTACTAGAAAGTGTTAGTTTTAACACAGAATTATTTCTTAGGGAATTAAAAAAAGCCTACAAAGCGCTTTATCCCCATGAGTTGGATCTATTAAAAGATTGGTTAAAAAGTTATATTAATGACAAACCACATCTTAGCAAATGCTTATCTGAAGTTAGTTAATTGTTTCTCGTTGTTTAATTATTATTTTGAAAAGGGGAGATTTCCCCTTTTTTTTGTTTTTTATGATATCCTTTGGTCATATATACCAAACACATTTATAAAATACACCAATCTAATCGTCTTTTTGGTATTATTTTTTGACTACAATGAATTCAGATCGCCTATTGGCTTGATGTTCAGCCTCGCTGCATTTGGAATCATTCTTGGGCTCGCATGCACAGTCATTAACCAAATCTTCTTCGCCAAAGCCTTTTGCGTGAAGTCGCGTGTGACGAATGCCATTTTCAATGAGCCAATTTTTAGTTGCTAGAGCACGTTTATTAGATAAATCTAGGTTGTAGGCTTTTGTATTTCGACAATCTGTATGTGAACGAATTTCTAAATCTATTTCTGGAAACTCTTCTAAAATATCCAATATTTTGTGCATGTCAATTAAAGCATCATCTCTAATGAACCACTTATTTAAATCAAAAAATATATTTTTAAATGCAAATAACTTGGCTAAATCATCGCCTGTTGCAAGCTGCTTTTTCTTTTTTGATAATAAAATCGTCATTTCATTTAAATCAGGTTGAACATCAAAAGTAAAAACATCATAATCTGGATGAGTGACTTGGCCTATAATTTTGTCGTTATCACTTAATCCTTCAAAAATAAAGTCGCCATCTTGATTTGTTTTTCCTTGCCTCAAAACTTCTAATTTGGAACTAATAAATTTTAAATCTGCTCCTATAATGGGAAGTTTGGTTTCTATATCACGAATAAAAATATTTTGCTTGGTATTTTTCCACACAAAATCGCCCTGCATGGTAAATGCATAAATGTCATCTTTCCCTTTAAAATCTGTTGGCTTGTTTGAAGAATAGTAGCCTTTTTTATTATTGATGTTAAATGAAAAATCATCAAATGGACCATTAAGGGTCGGTCCTAAATTTTGTACTTTAATTTCTTCCTGATGGTTTAAATGCGCAACAAAAACGTCGAGACCACCATAGCCCGCATGGCCATTAGAAGCAAAATACAATAAGTTCTCTGCTGAAATAAATGGAAAATTTTCTTTTCCTTCTGTATTGATCACCGAGCCAAGGTTAACTGCTTCACCAAATTGGCCAAACGCATCTTTTTTAACATAATAAATATCAGAATCGCCAAAACCGCCTGCTCTATCTGAGGCAAAATACAAAATATTTTCGTCTGCACTTAAAGTTGGGTGCGCTGTATTGCAGTTTTCAGCATTGAAAGACAATTCCTTTACATCTGTCCAACGCCCCTCCTTGTTCACAGCTTGATAAATTTTTAGATAATTAGTCGATTGGTCTTTGGAATCATTTCGTTTTATATTTCTCGTAAAGTACATCGTTTGTCCATCTTTTGACAAACAAGCGTTACTTTCATTAAAAGAAAATTTTGAATCAAAGCTGATTAATTTACTGTCAGATATTTGTGCTGGTTCTTCTAATTTTCCAGAATAAATTTTAATAAAAGCCTCATTTGTCCAACTGTGCTTTCGTTCAAAAAGTTTATTTTGTGGCCTATTTGAATAAAAAATAAATTGATTGCCAAAAGCTTGACCACCAAAATCTGAATAAGCACTATTTATATTTAAATTTTTAATCTTAAAAGAAACCGCATTTTCAATATTCATCCGCTTGTTTGGCCTACTATCTTCAGGAAACAGTGCTTTCATTTCACTTAAAATCTTTTCACTTTTTACTAGTTGGTTTGCTGTTTTTAGGCAGAGCGCATATCTAAAGTAATTTTCCTTGGTTAAATTAGTCTTAAATTTTTCGTGAAATTTTTCATAATAGGTTAATGCTTTTAAATAGTCGGCATTAAAGTAATAAGCATCTCCTAATTTTTGAAATAATTCCTGATCTTCAAAACCTTTATTTACTAATCGTTCATAGGTTTTAACCACATCAAAGTAGGCCATTTTTTCATACTGTTGGCCGCCCTTTTGCATGACTTGCTTTTGAGCGCAGAGCCACTGTGTAGTAACAACCAAAATAAAAAATAGACATTTCTTCATGATCAAAAAAATCTAGGTGAAATTGTTCGATTATGCTTTGATTTTAGCTCAAATCGAAGGAAGAACTCATGTGAACCATCATTAAATCTGCCCCAATTTGTTGTTTCTCTATCATAAGCATAGCCCAACATGATTTGATCTGTTAATTGAATGGCCATTAAACCACTTAAAGCCGCATCATAACGATAAGCAGCACCAAGGGTAAACCTATCATAAAATAAAAAATTAGCAGAGGCATCAAGTTGAAAAGGCGCCCCTGACAAAAATTTTGCTAAAAAGGCAGGTTTAAATTTAACAGATTCACTCAAATCAAAAACATAACCACTCATGACGTAAAAATGCATCCTTTCGTTGTAAAGCGCATAAGCGTTTTGATCAGCTTGCCATGATTGCGTTTGAAGAAAATTTGGCACAGAAACACCAGCATAAAATTTATCTGAAAAAAGGTAGACGCCGCTGCCAAAATTAAAAACGGTAGAATTCGTTAAATCATTTAAGGTAAAATCCGTGATATCTTCAGGATTTAAAAGTTGTCTATTAATCCCAAATATTCTTGCCTGTATGCTAACACCAAAAGACAATTTGTAGCGCTCATTTAAATCAATATTATACGCATATTGCCCTGAAATATTACTGTTTCTAGTTGGTCCAATTTCATCATGCGTAAACATTAAGCCAACGCCCATTATACCGTTGCTGATCGGTGAATGACCACCAATAGCGTAGGTGGTTGGTGCACCAGAAAACCCAACCCATTGGGTGCGATGTAAACCCGTCATGCTCAACAAACCTCTTGTGCCTGCATAAGCTGGATTGAAAACCTGCGTTTGATACATGTATTGACTAAACTGTGCATCTTGCTGCGCCATAAAAAAATTAGTGTAGCAAAACACGCCTAGCAGAAAAATAGTTTTATAAAAGCCAAAATTTAATTGCATCTATTGTTTATTAATATAAAGCCAACCATTTTTTTCTTGCCAGCTGTTATCTAACTTCAAATATCTAAAAATGTAAAAATAAGTCCCTTCTGGTAATTGATCATTTTGAGATATGGCATTTTTAACATTCGCATAGCCAGTAAACCTATCTGCATCATGTAGATAATTTTCTTTTTCAAAAACTAAAGTTCCCCAGCGATTATATATTTGCAAAACATTAGAAATATAGCAATAAGGATCATAATTTTTAATATTAAAACTATCATTTTTCCCATCAGCATTTGGTGAAAGATAATTGTAAAATTCTAAATCAAAAATAGAAATGATGGGCAACAAAATAGTTGCACTTGAACCTAGAGAAGTACAAATACCATTTGAAGAATATACTATATAACTAACGCCAGGAGCGGCATTAACTATTTGTCCATTTGATTGCACCGCTGGACCACTAGGTGTAAAAGAATAAGTAAAATTAGAATTATAATTATCAATAAACGCCTCAAACGGCATTCTACAATTACCTTCTATAATGGAGATTACGGGAAGATCTGAATATAAATTAATAATAATTGTAAAGCGTTCACTGCAACCGTTGCCTACTTCATAATGAACTTCATAAAAATTTGTTTCTAAACCAGTTGTATTAAAAATTGAGCCATTTAATCCACCGGTATTATTTGGGTCGGTAAAAACTCCTGAGGTTAACCATGTGCTCGGAATCAAAGTTAATAAATCGATGGTTTGATTGTTGCACAAATTTACAGTAGTAGCGCATTGAGGCAAATTATAATTGAGATTAATTGGCAAAACAAATTGGCCTTCAATTGGACTAACCAAACAAGTGTTAGTGGTATTGAATCCTATTATCAAATTTTGGTTTTGAAGATTGGTCTGAGAAACAGAACCTATACCAGATGAACTGCCAGTTAAAATAATTTGATCCAAGCAATTGGCATTTGGCAGGATAAAACAACCAGATTTTACCTTGACTTTAAATATTAAAGTAGCAATAATATCTTCAGGATTAGTAGACAAATACAATTGTCCATATTGCCAAGTGATGCCTCCATTTGTCCCCAATGAGGCATCAAAATTTATGGTATTTGGAGCAGGTAATTGATTATGATAAACAACCGTTTGAATGCTATTTGCCACAAAATCAGTATAATTAGGGATCAAGGTTTGAAAATTGTAATTATCAATCGCTTCATTACCAGTATTGTAAATATTAACTTTATATGTAATTTCATCGCCTGGTGAGATGGCTATTTGATTAAAAGGTGGGGCTGCCATGCCATTAATTTCTGAAACTTCTACTACTTCTTGAATTTGAGAAACATAGGAATTTACGGACATGGTTAAATTAAAAATAACAAAAGTATCTTGGGTTGTGCCATACTTAAACCTTGTTTGCGTTTGGTTATTGGTAATTACCGAGTTGTTTGCATTAGGAATTTGAAACATGCTCACATCTAATCCCGTATTATTTACTAAATTGGGATTGCGATAAATATTTCCAACAAACACAGAAGAATTAAAAAAATTAGATGTAGAATTATTTCCATGATTAAGTCTAATCCAATCTGTATCTTGATAATTCCTAATCTCTAAAAAATCACCTTGAATGTTTCTATCACCTTCGCCTGCTATGATGCCTAATTTCATGGCAATAGGTCCTGATAAACTGGTTTGAAAACCAGAAATTGGTATTTCAAATTCAGCCGTAATACTACCCGCCACATAGGAATGGCCATCAAATACGGTAATATCGCGCCAGTTCATTTGTGGGTTTTCATAAATAACTACCATACTCCAACCGGCATATAAACCCGTGGGATCGCTAGTCCCAAAATTTGCCGCTAAATCTGCCACAAAATATTCACCCAATCCATTTTGTTTCACATAGTCTGTAATTTCGGCATAAGCACTATACATTTTACCATGTAAAGCTGTTGGATAATATATATCATCGTCATTGGCGGTTATGGTCGAATAGTTGGGACTATTAGGTCCTTTTAGTTTGACTTGTCGCTTATCAAAGGTTTTGGTCTGGCCGTTGGCATTTGTTAAACTAAAAACCAATGGGCTTGGGTCGTCATTAAGATGTACTCTAGCAGACCAATATAAACCTGCATAAATAATGTTTGTGCAATTTGGACTGGCATTATTTTCTAAAGTGAATTGCAAATTTGACATGGATGAATTCCACGTTGTTGCATCATTATCAACATCAACGTAGGCTATCGTATTATTATTAGAGCCATTTTCACTATAAGTCAACAAGGTGCTATTTGTGTTTCCAATCATTTGAAAATCACCCCGCACTTGATAAATCAACTGGCTTGGGGTCGCCTGAGCGGGTCTCTGGGTAAAAGGCACAATTAGCTGTGCATGAATCAACTGAAAAATGCTAACAGTGAAAAATAATATGTGATAAAGTCTATTTGGCATTTAAGTGGTTAGTTTTGCAAAATAGTTCATATAGGCCATGGCTAACCGGTCATATTCCCACGAATTCAACAACTAAAAAACATAATTTTTAACAAAACTATTTTCTAAATTGCATCAACCGATATTTTTTATCTAAACTGTTGTAAATATATAAAAAATTATAATTCAACGAATTGTGACTCAAATAATTTTTTATACTTACCGTCTTTTTCCAATAACTCATGATGGTTTCCACTTTCACTGATTTCACCATTTTCTAGATATAAAATATAATCTGCATTAATAATGGTAGACAACCTATGTGCAATAATAATAGACGTTCGATTTTGGGTAATAATTTTAGTGGCGTGCTGAATCATTTCTTCAGCATAAGTATCAATAGATGATGTGGCTTCATCAAGAATTAAAATTTCTGGATTGGTCAAATAAATGCGCAAAAAGGCAATCAATTGTCGTTGACCTGTTGACAATAAAACCCCTCTTTCACTTACAAAATAATCGTATTGATCAGGTAAGGACATAATAAAATCATGAATGCCAATAGTCTGCGCCGCTTCAATTACTTTTTCTCTAGAAATGGTTTGATCAAAAAAGACCACATTATTGTAGATGGTGTCAGAAAACAAGTATACATCTTGCAAAACTAAACCGATATGGTTTCTTAAACTTTGGTTATTTATGGTTTGAATTGAAACATCATCCAAAAGTATGGCGCCTTTTTGAATCGCATAAAATTTTGTAATTAATTGTACTATGGTAGATTTACCAGAACCTGTTGACCCGACAATGGCTGTTGTTTTCTTTGATGGAATTTTTAAACTAAAATCTTTCAAAATCCACTGCTCCTCTTTGTAGGCAAACCAAACATCTTTAAATTCAATTTCACCTTTTAATTGACTAATAATTTTTTGACCACTTTGTTCAATTTCATCTGGTTCTTCAATAATTTTAAACACTCTTTTACCTGCTACAACTCCCATTTGTAATTCATTGAACTTATCCGCAATTTGTCTCAAGGGATTAAAAAGCATACTGATTAGCATCGTATAGGCAAATAAATCACCAATTGAAGTTACTTGAGATTGATTAAGTATCAAAACGCCACCGTACCAAATAATGCTGGCCAACGTAATGGTCGACAAAAAATCAGCCACTGGAAAGAAAATAGAATTATACCAAATGGTTTTAATCCAAGCATCACGATGCTGACGATTTATTTCAACAAAATTATCATATTCAATCTGTTCACGTGTAAACACTTGGACGATTTTCATACCTGAAAGTCTTTCTTGAATAAAAGTATTAAGATTGGAGACATAGGTACGAACATTTTCAAAGGCAGATTTCATTTTTATTTGAAAAATTCTTGTCGCATAAAGTAAAAATGGCATTGACAGCAAGACTATCCATGATAACTTCCAATTCATATAAAACATAAAAATGACCACAACCACCATCACTAAAAGGTCTTTTATAATCATAAATAAACCTTGGCTAAAGATGCGGGCAATTGATTCTGTATCTGATACAAGACGAGTCACCATCTGCCCTACTGGGTTTTGATCATAAAAAGTCATGGTCTTTGAAGACAAAATATGATACATTTTTTGACGCATATCAAAAACTGTCTTTTGACCCAAGACATTTGATAAATAAGTGAAAAAATACTGTGATAAAACTTCCACAAACAAAGCCAAAGCCATCAATAAAACGTAAAATTGCAAGCCTGATTGGTCTTTATTGTTGATATATAAATCAACCGTTTGTTTCAGTAAATAGGGCCTTAAAGCTGTAAAAACTGACAAGATAATTGAAATCAATACAATGGTATACAACAACTTTTTATATGGCTTAACAAAACCAAGTATTTTCTTAAATATTAATAAATCAAAAGCTTTCAAAATCTATAAAAAAGGGTATTTAATTTGCGTTAAGTATAAACCATGTGCAGGCACTGAGAAACCAGCTTGGGCTCTATTTTTGCTTGATATAATTTCATGCATTTTTTCTACCGGAATTTTTTCTAAACCGATATCCAATAGGGTTCCAACGATGGCTCTTACCATATTTCGCAAAAATCTATTGGCAGTGATGGTAAAAATTAAGCCATGACCATTTTTTTGCCAAAAAGCCTCAGTGATGTTACATAAAAAAGTGTGTACGTCGGTATGTGTTTTTGAAAAACACTCAAAATCCTCATATTCAAGCATGATCTTTGCTGCTTCATTCATTTTTTCAATATTTAAAGTTTGAGAAAAATAAAAACTACTATCAGACAGAAAGGGATCTTTTTGGGTATGAATATGATAGTTATAAGTCCGTGAAGTGGCGTCAAATCTTGCATGCGCTTGCTCACTCACTGCTATAAAATCATAAATAGCAATAGTTGGGGGTAAAAAACTATTCATTTTTTTTATCAAGTCTTTTGGTTGAATAGCATCTAAATCAAAATGTGCATACATTTGCTTCGCATGCACGCCCGCATCAGTTCGACCAGCACCAACTAAATCAACCTGTTGGCGCAAAATTGTAGATAAACTTTCTTCCAACACCTGCTGAACACTAACGTCATGCGGTTGACGCTGCCAGCCATGAAAATTAGTACCGTTATAAGCAAAATGAATAAAATATCTCGGCATGAAAGGGTAAGTTTTTTACCTTTGCAAATATAGCTTAAATAAATGAAAAAAATTTTATTGTTGTCAGATACACATGGTCATTTGGATGATTTTATGCTTAAGCACATCAACGAGGCCGATGAAATATGGCACGCTGGTGATATTGGTCATGTAGACTGGATAGATACTGTGCAAAAAATCAAGCCATTACAAGCGGTTTATGGCAATATTGATGATGCAAAAATGAGAACCATTTACCCAGAAAACTTATTTTTCAGTTGCGAAGAAATCAAAGTATTCATAACACATATTGGAGGTTATCCAAAAAAATATCCGGCGCGTTTGCATCAAATTTTTAAAGGTGAAAAAATTGATTTATTTATTTGTGGCCATTCACATATTTTAAAAGTGATGTATGACCATGATTATCAATTCTTACATATGAATCCTGGCGCCATTGGTGTTTCAGGCTTTCACCAAGTACGAACCATGCTCAAATTCGAAGTTCAGGGAAAAGAAATCAAAAATTTGTGCGTGATAGAGAAAAATAGGTAAAAAAACTCCTAAGGCGATTTAAAAGCTTTAGGAGTTGGTAAAGGCATTTTGTTGAATAACTCTTAAAGCGATTTAAACTCTTTAGGAGTTAAAAAAACTACAAAGACTTAAGTTTCTCAAACATTTCATCTTCAGCCCCTTCTGTGTAACCATTATTTACATAAACTATTTTGCCATTTTTTACGGCAACTGTATAGGGTACATTAACGATAGATAAGGCTCGCTTCATATCTTGATTAGTATCTAAAAGAATTTCATATTTCCAACCCTTACCTTTTAAAAGCGGCTTTACACGTTTTTGTGTGCGGGTATCATCAATGGAAACGGCCACTACTTCTACTTTCATTTCAGATTGCCATTGTTCATACTTTTCTTTAATGGCATCCAACTCGTTGATGCACGGTGCACACCAAGTTGCCCAAAAAGCAAAAATATAAATTTTGTCAGGCTCATTAAATTTTTCAGTAATATTTATGGCTTTATTGTTGATGTCTTGTACTTCAACATTAGGCATTTGTTTTTGAGCGAAAGTTAAGCTAGCAATAATTAAAAAAAAAGCTGAAAGATTTTTTTTCATGGTTAATGTAAACAAGATTTTTAATAATATTCAAGTTCTATGCCAAAACAAAAAAAGCTGATTTTTCAATCAGCTTTTTATTGATATTGTATGAATTTATTTTTTGATTAATTTGATGGTTTCAGTAGAATTTTCGCCTAAAACTTTAACAAAATAAACACCCGCCTCTAAATTTGATACATCAATGGCTGTTGAATTGTCAACATTATTAACAGACTTTACTACTTTACCAAGCATATTTAGAATTTCCACATTAACTAGCTTTGCTGAATTGATGGTAAAATTGTCTGTCGCTGGATTTGGATACAATGTTATTTCATTGGTTTGAAATTCGTTTGCAGAAAGTGCATTCACTTGGTAAGCTTTAACGTGACCACCACCAAAAGCACCGCCGCTTAATCCAGGAATTAAAACACCATTAGCATGTATTTCATATCCACCTGCACCATAAGCACAACACATACCATCGCCAAAAGAATCTCTTATATCGAAGGTATAACAATCATTAGGTAAATTTAAATTAATATCTGGTTGCGGATAAACACCAGCTCCAGATGCATTAGCATAAGTTGGATTTTGCGCAACGACTGCTCCTGCAGAGTTTCTTAAAAACCATGATGTTTCAGAGCCATATTGATCTAAATTAATTTTAATGGTAATGTTTGAAGATTCGGTAGCTATATCACTTACTGTTAAATTAAATGGTTTATTAACGTAAGGCGCATGATGCGGAGCAGCACCATTAATAGTATTGATCACAACAGATGTTGGTAAGGCAGGATTTGGAATATTTACTGGGTTAAAAGTTAAAGTTTGACTCTGCCATCTGTTTCTAGACATTGTAAAATCTTGTGTTGCAATCACATTACCACCAGATACAATTGATGCATTAGCTGTCGTAATGGTATTTGCGCCTTGATTTCTTAAAACAGCTGACACACCAATACCATTATTTGAACATGATATTGAATTATTAGTTTTCAAACTAGCATGATTTTGGATAGCAGTGCTCAACATGGTATTGCATCCTGTTGCAGAAGTAGATTGGATTGCTGTTCTAACAGCAGTTGCAGTTGAGGCCGAATTACTTGCAATAGTATTATTAGGGCAAATGGTATAAAAACGTGGGATGCCACCGCCTGTAGGATATAGAGATGTTATCGCCGAATTATCTATAATAGGATAAGATGTGCCTGCAATCCAATTGCCTAAAGTATTTGATGGTGCTGTACCATTAAGGTGATTCATTCCAGTTGAATTATCAACTTCAAAATATAAAACAACTACTTGATTTGAAGCCTGAGGGCCATAAGAATAGTGCAAATCAGACCAATGACCTGCTTGGTGATGTGTCCAACATGGACCACACCATGTAGCCGACAACTTAATAACCACGGTTTTACCTGCCGAAGTATAATCATACAAATTATGCGTAACACCATTGATGTCAGTCATAGTAAAGTTCGGTGCTGCAGCACCCACAGCCAATTGCGCTTGTGCAAAAAATGATGCCAAAACAAAAAAAAGTAAGATAGTTTTTTTCATGTAAATGAAGGATTAAAAAGATTAATTAGTTAGATGGCTGCAAATATGAAAAAAAAAAATTAATATTTATTATTTTTCAATATTTTTTTTACTTTTGTGATTTATTTAAAATTTTCACTACTTTACTTTACTTTTCATGAAAAAATTATCACAATTATTTATTGCATTCTTATTTGGTTTTGTCCTTCATGCGCAGGTTCCATTTAACTTAGTTTCTGGCGGTGTTAATTATACAGCCAATAATAATACCTCATATGTCTTTGAAACAAACCAGCTTAGTGGTCAAGGCAGTCAATTTAAGTATAACATTACTAATTCTTCCAACCAGCCACTAAATTTCAAAACCCAAATAATGGGTTTAACCAATTACACCAGTGGCCAAGATTTGGCCTTTTGCTATGCTGCTTTTTGCGAGTTTAGTGTTGTTTTGAACCAAATCTACCCAGGGGTTGAGGAGCCATTTTTAATGCAACCAGGTGAAAACATGAACACCGTTGGGGAAAATGATTGTAAATTTCAAAATACAAGTGTTGGCAGTAATGCCAATGCCATCAAGGAATTTGTGATTAGATTTTATGCAGAAAATCCAACAACAAATCAACAAGTTGGCAATGCATTCACTTTAACTTTTAGGTTTAATCCAAATTTAAGTACTTCGCAGCAAAATCTAGAAAATATAGGTATTCAGTTGCAAAGCACTTTAGTCAAAAATGAAATTAATATCTCTACTCAAGAAAAAACACAATTGTCCATTATTGACATGACTGGTAAAGTATTATATAGCGCATCTATTAATGAGGGAACGCATGCCATCAATGCAGACTTTCTTCATGCTGGTGTTTATTTTTTAAGTTTTGAAACCGCTTCAAATAGAAAAGCTTCACAAAAAATTATTAAAAAATAAAGATGAAAATTATCAAACTATTTTTTTTACTAATTATTTCACAAGTCTTTGTGAAATGTACTAAAGATTATGAGATTCTAAAAAATATTGAAGGTATATCAATTGTTGCTGATAGTAATGTTAAACAATTAGGTGAAACAACAACCTTGAATTTAATTGATAATACTGGAGCTTCGTTGACTAATGAAGCCAAATTTTATGTCAATGGCGCATTGATTAGTGGTAATACCTTTATCAGAAATGAAGAAGGTTCATATGTAGTTACCGCAAAATACACAACGCTTGATGCTGAAAATACTGTTACTGTGAGGTACACAAATGGGGCATTTATAACCTTTAAACCGCATGTGATGGTTGAAGATTTTACTGGCACTTGGTGCGGTAACTGTCCAAGAGTGGTGTTTCGTTTAAATCAAATTGAGGAAAGTTTAGAGGTCAATCCAGACTATAGTAAAGATCAGTTAATTAAGGTAGCAATTCACAGAGGAAATCCAACCAATCCAGCTGCTGCAAATTATGATCCATTTAATTTTGATTCTGATGCTTATGAAGAAAGTTATTTTTCGGGTGCTTATCCAAAAGCAGCCATCAACAGAACCATTAGATGGACTGCCCCACAATCAAACATTAATATGGTTATTCAACAACTGCAAGACATTAAGCGTGCTGGTTTAGCCCTAGAAACTAATTTAACTGGCACTACTTTAAATGTAAAAGTAAAATCATTCTTTGCAGAAAATATCCCCGGCGCAAAATTGGTGGTTTATGTCTTAGAAAATGGGTTAATTCATGACCAAGTCAACTATTCAACGCTTTATCCTGTACCTGGATCTAATCCGCCAGTTGCTTTAAGTCCATTAGTCAATTTTAAGCATGACCATACTTTAAGACTTTGTTCATCGCCAGATATGTTGGGAGATGCCATTAGTGCCGTTGCAAATACGGAGCGTCTAAACGACTATAATTTTACGATTCCTGCAAATTATAACAGTTCAAATTTAGAGGTTGTTGCTTTTGTAACAAATGCTAATAGAACTTTAGTTAATGCGCGAAAAATAAAAATTGGAGAAGCCCCTCAGAGTTTTCAATTTAATTAAGAAAATCTAACATCAACAATCAAGCACAGTTTTATCGCTGTGCTTTTTTATTTAATAAAACAAAAACATCGTTTAAACCGCTTAATAAATCAGTTGCAAAAAATGATTCAACACTTAAACTATTTTGTAATTTGGCACTTTGTGCATGCAAATAGACCCCAAAAACTGCAGCTTGTAATGGTTGATAACCTTGTGCAAGCAGGCTACCTATAATGCCCGATAAAACATCACCGCTTCCCGCTTTTGCTAATTTTGGATTGGCTTCAGGATATAAATAAACCAAATCTGCATCTACGATTATGGTTCGCGCATTTTTTAAAACAATCACTACATCATACCTTTTAGAAAAAAGCTTAGTGGCTTCCAATCTTTCACCATCATTTTCATATATGCCAATTAATCGCTCAAGTTCTTTCGGATGTGGGGTTAAAATGCTTCTGTTTGGCAAATTTTCATACCATTCTTTATTCTCTGCAAGTATATTTAAAGCATCAGCATCAAAAACGACAGGGACTTTTACATTTGGAAGAAGTTCATTTAAGGCATCACTTGTAACTTGAGATTTAGACCAACCTGGGCCAATAACCATAGCATTTGGTTCAAAAGCTAATTCCTCAGTTTCAAAATAATTTTCACCCTTATTTGGTAATATCATCAATTCTGGGAAATTGGATTGAAGTGGTAAAACACCACATTTTGGCACCCAAGCCGTGACCAAACCACAACCTGACTTAAAGGCAGCTTTGGAGGCTAAATGAACTGCGCCAATTTTACCTAAACTACCCCCAATAATTAATAAATGACCATTTGTACCCTTGTGTGAAAAAGGACTTTTGGGTGCATAAATTTCGTCAATCATCTGATCCGTTATCAAATAAATCTGGCTGTCTACTGCTGCTAGATAATTTTCATCTGATCCAATATCTACTATTTCAAAACTTGGCACATACTGATAATTTTTCGGAAAGAAAAAATTAAGTTTTGGTTGCTGAATAGTCAAAACGTGACTAGCTTTCAAAGCAACCTCTGTTTCTTGGTTTAAGAATAGACCACTAGGCACATCAATAGCAATGATTTTTAATTGTTGATTATTCCAAAAATAAAAAGCCTCTTTTAACCAATTTGGCAATGGCTTTGATAAACCATAGCCAAAAACAGCATCAATCACCCAATAAAAATTTTTAAAGTTTGGCCAAACAGACTTATCATTAATCAGGTGAATCTTCAAGTTTTGAACCTTACATTTTTCTAAATTTACTTTAAAATCTTCAGAAAAATTTTCAGAAAAATAAATAATAAAAACCTCAACCTGAAAACCTAATTGTGAGAGATTATTTGCCATCACCAAACCATCACCGCCATTATTGCCAACCCCACAAAGAATCGCCACTTTTTGATTATTCTCTAATTTTGTGTAATTTAGAAATTTTTGAGTTAATAAATTTGCTGCACGATTCATCAAATCTATCGAAGTAAGATTCTGGATTTCCATAGTCTTATGGTCCCAAATCTTCAATAAATCCGATGGCAGAATTTTCATGACAAGCTTTAATTTAACCCTGCGCGCTTGAGCAAGGCGTCAACAGTTGGTTCTTGGCCTCTAAATTTTTTATAAAGTTCCATCGGGTGTTCTGTACCACCTTTGGATAAAACAAATTCTCTGAATTTTTGTCCAATTTTTTCATTAAAGATACCATTTGCTTTAAAGTACTCAAAAGCATCAGCATCAAGCACTTCAGCCCATTTGTAGCTATAATAACCCGATGAATAACCACCTGCAAAAATATGGCTAAATGAGCTACTCATCATGTTCTCTGCTACATCTGGATAAAGATTTGTAGCATTCATGGCTTTCATTTCAAAGGCTTTAACATCTTCAATTATTACATCATTTCCGTGGTAAGCCATATCAAGCAAGCCTAAACTTAATTGACGCATCGTAAATAAGCCTTCCATAAATTTCTTGCTTTCAGATAGCTTATCAATATAATGTTGTGGAATTACTTCCCCTGTTTCATAATGCTTGGCAAATAATTTCAAAGCCTCTGGTTCATAGCACCAATTTTCCATAATTTGACTTGGTAATTCTACAAAATCCCAATAAACAGAAGTGCCAGAAAGGCTTGAATAATTGGTGTCAGCCAAGATACCGTGTAATCCATGTCCAAATTCATGAAACAAAGTCGTTACTTCATCAAAAGTCAAAAGGGCTGGCTTACTGTCTGATGGTGGTGTGAAATTACAAATATTGGCTACATGCGGACGTTCATCTACACCATTCTGTCTATATTGATCTTTAAAAGATGTCATCCAAGCGCCTTGTCTTTTACCAGCCCTTGGGTGGAAATCTGTATAAAAAACGGATAAAAAACGACCGTCTTTGTCATAAACTTCATAAGTTTCAACTTCTGGATGATAAGTATCAATGTCTTTAACCTTTTTAAAAGTAATACCCCATAGTTTTTTAGCAATTGTAAAAGCCCCTTCTAAAACATTATCTAGTTTAAAATAAGGCCTCAACGCTTCTGAATCAAAATCAAATAGTTTTTGTTTTAATTTTTCTGAATAATATGCAGCATCCCATTTCTGTAATTGGTCTATACCATCGGTTTCTTTAGCAAAAGCTGACAATTGTGCAAATTCTCTTTCTGCAGCGGGTTTGGCTTTGACCAATAAAGTATTTAAAAATTCAATGACTTTTGTTGGATTTTGTGCCATACGCTCCTCCAAAACAAAATAGCCATGCGCTTTGTAACCCAATAATTTGGCCCGTTCGTGTCTAAGAGCAACAATGCGCTTGATGTTTTCAAGATTGTTAAATTCATTCTTTTGAAACCCTTTACTACCAAAAGCTATTGATAGTTCTCTTCTCAACTCACGGTCTTTGGCATAGGTAACAACTGGCTGATAACTTGGGTATTGCAAGGTGAAGATCCAGCCTTCAAGATTTTTGGACTTGGCCAATTTTTCTGCCACGTCTAAGGCATTGTCAGGAATACCTGCTAAGCGCTTTTTATCAGTGATATGCAGTTGGTAATTGTTAGTTTCAGCCAATACGTTTTCACTAAATTTTAAAGTTAATAGACTCATTTCTTCGTCCAATTTTCTTAATTTTAGTTTATCATTAGCAGACAATAAGGCACCATTTCTAGCAAAAGACTTATAAGTTTTATCGAGCAACATCATTTGTTCGACTGATAATTTCAAACTTTGACGTTGGTCATAAACCTTTTTCACACGTAAAAATAATTCTTCATTTAAAATAATGTCATTACCATGTGCAGTTAATAGCGGCGATAATTCTTGCGCTAATTTCTGCATGTCATCATTTGTTTCGGCACCATTTAAGTTAAAAAAGATATTGGATGACCTATCTAACATATCTCCACTGTTTTCTAGGGCTTCAATGGTATTTTCAAAAGTTGGTTGATTTTTATTATTAACAATCGCTTCGATTTCGGCTTTTGCTGTTTTAATATTTGCTTCAATAGCAGGCTTGTAATCTTCAATTTTAATTTTGCTAAAAGGCGCAGTGTTATGCTTAGTTTGAAAAGGTTGTGTTAAAATATTCATTGATTTTGAATCTTTGGGAGTTGACAGTTTTTGAGAATTGACCAGTAAGGTTGTGGATAACAACATTAAGACTATTTTATTCATTTGATTGGGTCTTTAGTTGTTAATTCTTCAGAAGATTTTTCTACTGCCATTTTTAGACTTTCTTTATATAAAATGATTTTGTCCAAAACACAATTATCATGACTCCCAATAATTTGAGCCGCAAGAATGCCTGCATTTTTTGCACCATTTAAAGCAACTGTTGCCACAGGCACACCGCCTGGCATTTGCAAAATAGACAATATAGAATCCCAACCATCTATAGAATTACTCGATTTTACAGGTACACCTATTACAGGTAATGGCGACAGACTGGCTACCATACCTGGCAAATGGGCTGCACCACCAGCACCAGCAATAATTACTGCAATACCTCTTTTGTGTGCATTTTGACTAAAATCAAATAGTTTCTCTGGTGTGCGATGGGCAGAAACTATATCTACTTCGGTTTCTATGTCAAAACCTTGAAGAATGTCGATGGCTTCTTGCATAACGGGTAGGTCAGATTTTGACCCCATGATGATGGCTACTTTCATATGTGAGCCCCTTTACCCCCGAAGGGAGAATTCCTACAAGGGGAGTAGGGTTTTAGTTATAAATAAATTATTGTCAAAAATAATTAAAAAAAAGTAAATTTCAGAAATCCTCTATCGAAAACTCTAAAATTGCTAGTTTAATCAAATCTTTTTACTGGCCTTTACATTAAATTACCCTTTGGGAGTAAAGTGGCTTTACCTAATACTTCTATCTGGAACAGTCCTTTTCTCCCATTTAATGTCGCTCAATGCGCCTGATTTGATACCAATGAAAAAGCCCCAAAACTTATTCTGACCGAAGGGAGACCAGTTAAAATCTAGGCGCCAGCTCAATAAATCTCTTTCAAATCGCAATTGTGTAAAGGTCACACCATTGTTAACAAAATCATAGCCACTTGATCCACCAATTCGCCATTTGGGGGTTAAATCCATATTGGCTGAAATCATCAATGAATGACCAACAATGGCATCTTCCCGTCTGGCGTTGCCATAAGTAATGGTATAAGCCAAATTGATGTCAAAAGGCAGTTTCGCATTATAAAATTCATCTATTTCATTTTCATTCTCCTTGTTTTGATCAAATTGGGTATTGCGTCGATCACTCAAATCGGTACTACGACCAAATAAATCATCTTCACGACCGCCATTTTGAACACCTTGTTGGTTGTTTTTATTGGCTTTATCTTTTTTATTTCTGTTGGTTATGGTATAACTCGTATTAAAATTAGCTGAAGTTAGTCTAAATAAACTGCCCCCATTATTAATGTTAAATTTATTAATTCTTTCGTTTAATTGATTTAAAGCATAAGGATCTAAGGTAGCACCAAAATTTAGGTTCATTTTATTATCTAAAATGGTTGTACCAGCAGTAACTGAAACCGGACTAAAGCGCAGGGAATCAGCAGCCATGTTATAAGCTGTTGAAAAATTTAATTGATTGAGCAACATGATCTTTTTTGGATCACCGTCTGGCTTTTCTTTATCTCTTACTTTAGCTTCAAAAGTGTTTGACAAATTTATTCCAACATTTTTTGACACCCCCAAACCAGGCGCACCATACAAACCCTCAGCAAATCTTGAATATCTATCTATTCTTGTCGGATTTGCAATGGGATCAACAATATATTCATCATAATAGTTGTCAAAACTTGGTGCGTAATTAAAGCTGACATTTGGTCGCATCACATGACGCAAGGATTGTATCTTTTTATCTTTTCCGAAGTCAAACGTACCATAGATGGTTGTTCCTAAACTTGTGCTGAAATTATAAGTTCGAAAAGAATCAAAACCGTTAACTTCAACATTTTCAACACGAGAGCTATTTTCATTGAATGTTTTTCTAATGGTTTTAAAAACCCAAGTTTCCTCATAATTGGCACTTGCGCTCGCACTCAAATGTTTAAATATTTTAAAATTGGTACTCAATGGAATGGTATGCTGAAAGCCAGTTTTAGCATCTCTAAACATTGCAGAAGTAAAAAACAAAGAATCAGTGGTTTGAAAACGATTTTCACCTCTTACTGAATATTGTAAATTTATGTTTTTAATAAATCCTTTTTTAGCGCCATCTTTCGGTGCAAACGGAAATATACGATCAACGTTTACCTGCAAAGTTGGTAAAGTCATGTTAATTTGTCTCGTTTGAGAATTCTGATTGTGGGTTGCTGTCACGGTCAAATTGACCTGAGGAACAGTTTGAAAAGTTCGAGAATACGAAACAGAGGAACTTAAGTTATTGTTTAATGCAGCACCTACATTGATTTGATTAAGTGATTGCTGAAAAAATGTACTACTACCCAAGTTAACTGAAGCCGACAATCTGGAATTTGGACTGCTCTTAGCATCTTGACTATGCGACCATTGCAAATTATATATTTTTGATCTAGAATAGCCCGGAAACCCTTTCTCACCATTGATTAAATTTTCAAATCTAAAATTTAAAGTCCCTCTAAATTTATATCTAAAGGCATAATCAGATTGCGCGCGAATGGCATAACTACCATTGGTATAATAATCCCCTGTTAAAGTTAAATCATACCTATCGCTTAATGCTAAATATAAACCCCCATTTTGAAGTGAAAAACCTTGTCTTTCAGTTTCCACTGGTGCGGGCATTATAATTCCTGATTGACTCGTTTCAGTCATCGGGAAAAATGAAAAAGGTAAACCAATTGGCGTTGGGACATTATAAATTTCCATATTTACAACACCCGTAACTACTTTCTTTTGAGGCACCATTTTTATTTTTCGTGCTCTAAACACATACTCTGGGTCTTCATAATCTTCGGCTGTTGTAAATCTTGCATTTTTTAAGAAATACAATGAATCATTTTCTCGTTTTGCTTTTTCTCCTATAACAATAAACTCTCCTTGCTTAGTTAATGAATTCCACGTTAAAGCCTTCTTGGTTTTTATATTAAATCTAATACTATCAGGTTCAACCACATTTTCACCTTGTTTAAAATAGGGATATTGTGTCAATTTTCCAATAGAATCGGGAATTCTGCCCGCATAAACTTCATCCTTCCCAAAATTAATAACAATTTTACCCGACTTTAATTCGATATCTTGATAATAAACTTCAGCTTCATCATATAAAGTGACCAACTTTTTTTTGTTGTTCATTTTTACATATCTTTTTGCCTTATATTTAACAATATCTTCAAGTGCACTGCCAGACTTTGGCTTCAAAGAATCTATTTTTATCGTATCAATTGCTGTCTTGGCAGTATTTTTGGTTTTATCTACTGGGTTAATTACTTCTTTTTTAACTTCTTTTCTGGCGTCCTTGGTGGCCGGCATTTTTTTTAATTGCTGATTATCAACGGTCTGAGCGTTTAAAGTCACCAACAACAATGTTGACAAAAAAGTGAATAAAACGTTGTAAAATCTGTTAAAACCCAAACTTCTTGATTTATTTTTGTAAATATGGCTTGCTTTTTGAGTTTGCAAAAATAGCAATTTGTGGCCAAAAATAATTTATATAAAAAAGTTTAAATCATAATTTGAAATAAATTAACAGAAAAATCCAATCAAAACCATGTTAAAATCAATCAAAACCATAAAAATCAATTACTTAGCTATATTTACATTTGGTGTTTTGTTTTTTATTAATTTTGACTGTCAAGCACAAAAAAGTCAGAAATTTAAAATTGTGATTGATCCCGGACATGGTGGCGAATTGCCGGGCGCCCGCTATTATGGCGTTAGCGAAAAAGATATCGTTTTAAAAGTTGGTATAGCCCTAGGTGAGCAGTTATTAAAACACGATGACATAGAAGTTATTTATACTAGAAAAAAGGACATCAATGTGGGTTTATATGAGCGTGCACAAATAGCAAACAAGGCAAAAGCTAATCTGTTTTTATCAATTCACTGTAATGCGGCCGAAAATAAGTCTGCTACTGGTACAGAAACTTGGTTGTTAGGACATAGCAAAGAGGCTGCCAATCTTGAAGTGGTAAAAAAAGAGAATGCGGTGATTTTACTTGAAGACAATTATCAGGAAAAATATAAAGGTTATAATCCAAATTCGCCAGAAACATTTATTGGCATCAACTTGCTACAAGAAGAATACATTGATCAAAGTGTTTTTTTATCAAGCATGATTCAAAAAAATTATACGAAAAATATGGATTTAAAAAATAGAGGTGTTAAACAAGGTCCTTTTTTAGTCCTCAATCAAGTGTCTATGCCAAGTATATTGACAGAAATTGGATTTATTTCAAATAAAACAGAAAGCGACTATTTGAATTCAAATGCTGGTCAAAATGAAGTTATCAAATCGCTTTACGAAGCCATTATTCTCTATAAAAACACTTATTTTGGAGGTTCTATTAAAGCAAATTTTGAAGCTGGACGTGCAGAGACAAAGGAAACAGCACAAAGCCCTGAGGCTGAAATTTCAAGCGGCAAAAACGAGAATTTAGGTCAAGAGGAAACGGTGTCAAAAAATACATCAGAACATAATAAGCCACTTTTTAAAGTACAGGTTTCGGCCGATCAAAAATTAATGGCTCTGAGACCAGCTAATTTTAAAGGGTTAAGATCAATTGATTTCTATAAGGAAGGTAATGTTTATAAATACACCTACAAATCAACGCATAGTCTTGAGGAAGCGCAAGATTTTTTAAAAGAAGCCAAAAAAGCTGGATTTAAAGACGCTTTTATCATTACTTTTCACCAAGGTAAAAAAATAACCCTTCAACAAGCCCAAAGCATCATGAGATAGTTTTGTAGTTTAAAGAATTTCTGTACTTTTGTGAAAATTTTTATATTTTGAAACTATCCAGAGAAATTAAGACAGCCATTTTAGTAATTACCTCAATGATATTATTTATTTGGGGATTTAATTTTTTAAAAGGGCGCGATTTATTTACTAAAGAATTTAAAATTCTTGCTTATTTTGATAATGTTGAAGGGCTTTCTCAAGCATCTCAAGTAACATTCAATGGTCTACCAATTGGTCAAGTAAGGTCGATAACTTATGATGCTGTAAAGAATAAACATTTGGTTGAGATGAAAGTCAATAAGGGTTATCCAATTTCAAAAACCTCAGTAGCAAAAATTTATGAGCCAGGTTTTATTGGTGGTAAACAATTGATGATTGTCCCTAATTTTGAAGATCCGACACAAGTTGTTAGTGGTGATATAATTAAAGGTGAATTAGAAGTTGGCGCCATTTCAAAGGTCATCAATTCCTTAGAACCATTAGAAAAACAAATAGAAAAACTAATTACAAATGCCAATGAATTGGTTGTTAATGTTAATGGTATTTTAGATGCCAATGCCAAACAAAATATTCAAAGTAGTTTATCTAATTTAAATAAGACATTAGAAGATTTTTCAGTTGTAGCCAAAGATGCGAAAGGCTTGCTTGCAAACAACAAGACGTCATTAAATAATTCAATTCAAAATCTAGAATCTACCACTGGAAATTTTAAGACTTTTTCAAAAAATTTAACGGAATTGGAGCTAAAAAAAATAGCTGACAATCTGCAAACAACCTTGGCAACAGTTGATCAATTGATGAAAGATTTAGAACAAGGTAAAGGCAGTATGGGGAAACTTTTGAAGGATGATAGACTCTATAATAATTTATCTGGTGCCAGCAGAGAACTAGAATTGTTGCTCGCTGATTTTAAAGCGCAACCCAAGCGTTATGTTAATTTTTCTTTAATCGGCAGAAAGGAAAACCTACCACCTAAAACACGTGATTCTATAAAAATTAAAATTGATAAATAAATTATGGGATACTTATCTAATATTCTTTTTTTAATCATTTTTTCATTTGGCATCTTTTATTTTGCACAAAATGTAAAAAAAATCATTCGTCGCATCAAATTGGGCAGAGAGGTTAATAGAACCGACCAACCAAATAAAAGGTGGCAAAATATGCTTCGTGTGGCTTTTGGTCAGTCTAAAATGGTCGCCAGACCAATTCCTGCCATACTGCATGGTATTGTTTATGTTGGTTTTGTTATCATCAACCTTGAACTTTTAGAAATAATTATTGATGGCATCTTTGGCACGCATCGCATCCTGTCTTTTATGGGCGTTTTTTACGATGTGCTGATTGCCTCCTTTGAGATATTAGCATTTCTTGTGATTGTTGCCGTTGTCATTTTTTGGATTAGACGAAATGTCACTAAAATAAAACGGTTTACAAATGCCGAGATGACGGAATGGTCAAAAAATGACGCCAATTATATTTTATATTTTGAAATCGTGCTGATGTCGTTATTTCTTCTAATGAACGCCAGTGATTATTGGTTACAACAACATGATGTTGCTGATTATAAATCGGTTGGTTCATTTCCTATCAGTCAATACCTCTCCCCTATTTTTAATGGATTTGAAGGTCATGTGGTACAGATTTTTGAACGTACTTTTTGGTGGTTGCATATTATTGGTATTTTAATATTTCTAAATTACCTTTATTACTCCAAACATTTACATATCATATTAGCTTTTCCAAATACTTACTTTGCAGATCTTAATCCTCATGGGCAATTTGATAACTTAGCTAGTGTAACAAATGAAGTGAAGCTCATGCTTGACCCTTCTGCTGATCCCTTTGCTGCCCCTGCTTCGGATGCGACTCCTGCCAAATTTGGAGCTTCAGATGTGATGGATTTGAATTGGGTGCAACTATTAAATGCCTATACATGCACAGAATGCGGACGTTGTACCTCATCTTGCCCAGCTAATCAAACGGGGAAAAAATTATCGCCTAGAAAAATCATGATGGACACCCGTGACCGTTTGGAAGAAGTAGGTAAAAATATGGAAATGAATAAAGGTGTTTTTGTAGATGATGGCAAAATGTTGTTAAATCATTACATTACAGCTGAAGAACTTTGGGCTTGCACCTCATGTAATGCATGCGTTGAAGAATGCCCAATAAGCATAAGCCCTTTATCTATTATCATGGATATGCGCCGTTATCTGGTGATGGAACAAAGTGCGGCGCCTCAACCTGTGAATGCCATGATGAGCAATATTGAAAATAATGGTGCCCCATGGCCATTTAACCAAATGGATCGATTGAATTGGAAAGATGAAAATTAATTATTATAGCTAAATAACATGGCAGAAAATATAAAAGTGCCAACCATGGCAGAATTATTAGCCCAAGGGCAATCACCAGAAGTTTTGTTTTGGGTAGGTTGCGCTGGCAGTTTTGATGAGCGAGCCAAACGCATCACAAAAGCTTTTGTTAAATTGTTAAACAAAGCCAATGTATCATTTGCCGTTTTGGGCACTGAAGAAAGTTGCACAGGCGATCCAGCCAAACGCGCTGGCAACGAGTTTTTATTTCAGATGCAAGCTATGATGAACATTGAAGTGCTGAATGGCTACGAGGTAAAAAAAATAGTTACTGCTTGTCCACATTGCTTTAATACAATAAAAAATGAATATCCCGAATTAGGCGGCAATTATGAAGTTTTACATCATACACAATTTTTAAAATCTTTATTTGATGATGGTCGATTAAAAGTAGCTGGGGGCGAATTTAAAGGTAAGAAAATAACCTTTCATGACCCTTGCTACTTAGGAAGAGCTAATAATGTTTATGAAGCCCCAAGAGAACTTGTTCAGAAATTAGACGCCGAATTGGTTGAAATGAAACGTTCACGTAAAAATGGCCTTTGCTGTGGTGCTGGCGGTGCACAAATGTTTAAAGAACCGGAAAATGGTGATAAAGACATCAACATTGAACGAACGGAAGATGCTTTGGAGACCAACCCAAATATAATTGCTGCAGGTTGTCCATTTTGTAACACCATGATGACCGATGGCGTTAAAAACAAAGAAAAAGAAGGTCAAGTTAAAGTGATGGATATTGCTGAATTAATCGCGCAAGCTGCAGAAATATAGGCCCCCTCTCGTCTATTGCCGAGACACTGTAACCCCCGAAGGGGGAAGTTATCACCTCTAAGGCAATTATCATTACAATTTTTTTAATTTAGAATAACATAATTTACCATAAAAAATGTACGTACCATTTGATGAACTACCTGAAGAATCTCGCATTTGGATTTATCAATCCAATAGAAAACTTGCAGACAATGAAGTAGCGGACATAGCGTCAAGTTTAGAAAGCTTTTTAATGGCATGGTCTGCGCACGGACAGCCGTTAGAAGCTTCATTTATCATCAAATACAATCGATTTATTATATTGGCAGTAAACGATCAAAAGCATGCGCCAACAGGTTGCTCAATCGACGCTTCAGTCGCTGTTATTCAAAAAATTGAACAACAATATGGCATTGAATTGTTAGACAAGATGAATGTAACATTCAAAACAGGTGATTTTATTGCTTTTAAAACATTAACAGATTTTAAAAAATTAGTTAAAGACAAATCGGTTAATGAAAATACCATCGTTTTCAATAATTTAGTCAACACCATCGGTGAATGGAATGATTATTGGGAAGTAGAAGCCAAAGATAGTTGGCATAACCGATTTTTTAGATAATTACCATGATCAATAGAAGATATTTTCAAATCATCGTTTTAGTGATGTTCATATTTATTAGTCAAGTTTTGCTGAGCTTAACAGAAGTTCAAAACTTAACTGATTTAGAGGGCAAAGCTAAAAAAGAAGAGAAAAAAAATATAGCGGCCAATATCAAACTAAAGAAAAATGGCTTTAATGATAATTTATCTTTTCAACAAAAATGGGTGGATAGTATCTATCAAAGTTTAACCATTGAGGAAAAAATAGGCCAATTGTTTATGGTTTCGGCTTATTCTAACAAAGGTGAAAATGAACAGCAAAAGATTGATGAACTGATAACAAAACATCATATTGGTGGTTTAATTTTCTTTCAAGGTGGCCCGTATCGGCAAGCTAGGCTTACAAACCGCTTTCAAAATAAAGCTAAAGTGCCTTTGCTTATTGGTATTGATGCCGAATGGGGTTTAAGCATGCGCTTAGATTCTACACATGTTTACCCGTGGAATATGACCTTAGGCGCCATTAAAGACAACAAACTTATTGAAAAATTTGGCCAACAAATGGGTCAGCAATGCAAGCGGTTAGGCGTACATTATACCTTTGGACCAGTTGTGGATATCAATACCAATCCAAAAAATCCAATTATTGGCAATCGATCGTTTGGTGAAGATAAATTTAATGTGGCCGAAAAAGCAGTAGCCTATATAATTGGCCTACAAAAAGAGGGCGTTTTTGCCACTGCCAAACATTTTCCGGGTCATGGTGATACGGATAAAGATTCGCATCATTCCTTGCCGACCGTTAATTTTTCAAAGGAGCGCATTTATGAAACTGAGTTATTTCCATACATCAAACTCATTGAAAAAGATTTAGCTAGTGTGATGGTTGCGCATCTCAATGTGCCCAGCTTAGAAAATAGACAAAACTATCCGTCATCTATTTCCTATGATATCGTCACAACACTTTTAAAAAAGGAACTAAACTTTAAAGGCTTAATTTTTACCGATGCACTCAATATGAAGGGTGCTAGCAACTTTAAATCGCCTGGAGAAATTGACTTAGAAGCCTTTAAGGCTGGGAATGACGTTTTGCTTTTTCCTGAAAATGTGCCACTGGCGGTTGCTAAAATTAAGGAAGCTATTGAAAAAGATCCCGCTCTAAATGAACGCCTTGAAGAATCTGTAAAAAAAATACTGGCTGCAAAATTTAAAGCCAACCTACACCTAAATAAAAATGTTGATTTAAAAAATTTAGGCCAAGATTTAAATCATCCTAATTATCAAGCGTTAACAAAAGAACTTTTTGATCAATCGCTTGTTGCTTTAAAAAACGATATGAATATTTTGCCTATTCAAGCCATTGACACAGCGAAAATCGCTTACGTAAAGCTTGGTGATGATAGTGAAGGTCAATTTTTAGAAAATTTAAATCAATATGCGTTGGTTGAAAAAGTAGAAAAAGACAATCTAGCTGATTTGAATTTAGAACTTAAAGCATATAATACCGTGATTATTGGTTATCACAAACCAAATGGCGCTTGGAAAAAGCACAATTTTACTGAAAAAGAATTAACCTGGCTATATGAAATTGCAAGAGAAAACAAAGTAATTTTTGTTTCGTTTGCCAAGCCTTATTTATTAAATGAACTTGCGGTTACTTCTAATTTCGAATCCATTGTTATTGCTCATCAAAATGTTCCTTTCGCGCATCAAGCGGCTGCCGAGTGTATTTTTGGCGCTATTGGCATCAGAGGGTCTTTGCCTGTAAGCATTAATGAGGAATTTAAAGCGAATCATGGCATAGAAACTTTACCTATCAAACGTTTAGGCTTCACCATGCCTGAGAATGTGGGTATCAATTCAAAATTACTTGCACGCATTGACAGCATTGCTAACGAAACCATTAAGAATAAAATTGCACCTGGCATGCAAATTTTAGTAGGCAGAAAAGGCAAAGTGGTGTATCATAAAGCTTTTGGTCAGCACGTATATGACACTAAAAAAGCTGTAACACTAACTGACCTATATGACATTGCCTCTTTGACGAAAATATCGTCAACTTTGCCGCTAATCATTCAAGAATATGACAAAAAAATATTGTCTGACACGAGTAAATTAGGCAACATCTTACCATTTTTTAAAAATACCAATAAGGCCAACCTTAATGTGCAAGATATCTTATTGCATCAAGCGCGACTAAAAGCATGGATACCTTTTTATAAAAGCACTTTAGACAGTCTTAAAAGACCATCTTCTAAATATTATTGTGACAGTTGGAATCAAGATTTTTCAGTAAAAGTTGCAGAAAATATTTATTTACGACATGATTTTCAGGACAGTATCATGCAGCAAATAGCAGACTCCGATTTATTACCATCTAAAAAATATGTTTATAGTGATTTTGCCTTTATCATTTTTAAAGAATATTTAGAAAAGAAATATAAAAAACCCCTCGACCAGTTGGTTCATGAGAGGTTCTATAAAAAGCTAGGCTGTCAATTCACGACCTACAATCCGCTTGATAAATTTGATACGTCGCAGATTGTTCCCACTGAGGATGATACTTATTTTAGGTATCAGCGCGTACACGGCTATGTGCATGATATGGCTGCAGCCATGCAAGGTGGCGTGGCAGGACATGCTGGTTTGTTTTCCAATGCTTTAGATATTGCGAAAATTATGCAAATGTACCTTAATGAAGGTCAATATGGTGGCTATCAATTTTTTAAGGCTGAAACTTTTAATCAATTCAATACCTGCTATGGTTGCGATGTTGGCAATAGACGTGGCTTGGGCTTTGACAAACCTCAGCCTAATGGGGGTATGAACCCTACTTGTGGTTGTGCTTCAAAAACTAGTTTTGGACATACGGGCTTTACAGGTGCTATTGCGTGGGCTGACCCTGAAAAGGAGCTGGTTTACATCTTTCTTTCCAATCGCACCTTTCCAGATCATACAAAAAATGCGCTGAGCAAAAATCAAGTGCGTGAAAAAATTCAACAGGTGATTTATGATGCGCTTGTTAATTAGTTTTGATATAAAATAATTTCCTAAATACGATCTATAAAAAGATTTAAAGAGTATTTGCTATTATTTTTGATCCAATAGGTAGGTCATTTTGATGATTAATATAATTTTGTGCAATACGCAATGGTCGAAAGGTGTAGCTTTTTTTGAGACGATGTCCCCCAGTGCGTTTCAAAATATCCAATAATGATTCCATTACCTCAATGGTATGCTCTCCTTTATTAATCATCACACATTCGGCCATGGCAGCATGCGTTGCATCGGTAATTTCAGAGCGGGTTGCCATACCTAATTTATTGAGAGATTCTAGTACCTGAGTTGCCCAAACAACTGGCACATGTGCTGATTCACATAACCATAAAATTTCTTCTTGTATTTCACCCATTCTTTCAAAGCCAATCTCAACGGCCAGGTCTCCCCTAGCAATCATGATTCCAAAAATATTTTGACGCATGCCGCACAATAAAAGCGCTGGCAAATTATTTACAGCTTCTAATGTTTCAATTTTTAAAATAATATGTGGTTGTTTACTAGAAATATTTTTCAATATGGTTTGTAAACCTAAAACGTCTGTAGGAACCCTTACGAAAGAATAACCAACCATATCTGCGTGTTGGCAAATAAATGGCAAACATGACTTATCAAAATCAGTAAGAGAAGAAATGGCGATTTCAGAGTCAGGAAAATTTATGCCTTTTCCTGCTTTGATTTGTTGTTTAGCGGATGAAATTCTAATAATTCGTAGCGAAGCCTTGTTTTTTCCAGCCTTTTCTATTATACCTTTGATAATACCGTCATCTATATAAACGCGATCGCCTTTTTTTATTTTCTTAATGAGACCAACTTCATTGGGACTAATAACAACCTCATGCTCTTTAAAGCCTTTATCATGATCCGCAAGCCAAATAATATCCCCTTCATTAACTTTAACTTTTCCTTTATCTTTTCCTTTTTTAAGTAGTTTTGTTCTAATTTTTGGACCCGCAAGATCCATATAAATTTTACAATTAAGACCAGTATGTCTGCAAGCTCTTTTGAGGTGATGAATCATTCTTGACCAAGTAGCTTCATCATCATGTGCACAATTAATTCGTGCAACATTCATGCCGTTCAACAACAAATTTTTTATTAATGAATAATTCCCTGCAAAAGAAACATCGAAAGTTACCATGATGAAAGGAATGTCTGTATCTTTTTTTTCGCCAAACATCGCATGGCTTTTTTCCACTATTTGCTGTTGATTATAATCGAACGTACATTTAGATAATTGATTGTCTGCATAATGCTGACCTAATCGCTGCAATATAGCTTGCAATTGGCTTTGAATATGACTTTCCGAACTTGCTAAAGAGGACAGGCCATTTATATGCAGTAAATATTGTAAGCCACGGATATCTTCATTGCGCAAAACAATATAATGCAAAAGATTACGCGCTGCAAGCATTTGGATAGGATGAATGTTTTCAAGCTCCATTGATCTTTTCTTCACTTCGTCTAACATTCTTTTTTCAAGGTCAACTAACTGTTGTTTGATTGCTAATAAAGATTCTGAATTCATATCAATGGCTTTTGATGTGATTTATTTTGCACAAAAGTAAAACTTTTAAATTCTTTTTAGCAAAAAATCTGCATTACTTTAGAAGGAGTGTTAAGAATTTTAATTGTTGTTTTTTTGGGGTTTATTCATAAACTACATATGGTTTAGTTACTTGAGGATTTTTTGGAAGACCAGTACCCAATTATAAAAAAAGATTTATGTGCAAAAACTGGCAAATTATTGGCCATTTATAGTAATGTGCTAATGAATATGATAATTGTTCATGTTTGAATAAATTTACAAGTAAAAAATATGGCTTGAGATTACTTTATAATTTTAAGAAGTCAACCTATAAATGGCATCTAAAATAAATAAATTGTTATAACCTTCATCCAAGTCATCATTTTTTCTGATATTTCACTATATAAAATAAAAGACTACTTAAAATAGTTATGGGGTAAAATAAACAAAGACTAAGCCCTTCGCTCCAAATAAAATTAAAGAATCTCTTTAATGATATCTTCTATTGATAGATTTTCGGCATCAGCTTTATAGTTTTTTACCAAACGGTGGCGAAGCACACTGTAAGCAACAGCTTTAACATTTTCTATATCAGGTGAAAATTTACCATTAAAGGCCGCATGGGTTTTGGCTGCAATGATTAAGTTTTGAGAAGCTCTAGGTCCAGCTCCCCAATCAATGAATTGTTTAATCAATGCTGGCGCATTTGGCTCAGCTGGTCTCGTTTTGGTAACCAATCGAACAGCGTATTCAATCACATTATCTGCTACAGGCATACGCTTAATCAGGTTTTGATAATCAAGAATCTCTTGGGCAGAAAATAGCGGATTAACTTGAACTTTTACATCTGTTGTTGTGAGTTTAACCACTTGCACCTCTTCTTCAAAAGAAGGATAACCTAAGTTGATAGAAAACATGAATCGGTCTAATTGAGCCTCTGGCAAAGGGTAAGTTCCCTCCTGCTCTATAGGATTTTGTGTGGCCAAAACAAAGTAGGGCGCATCAAGTTTATAATTATGGCCAGCTATGGTTACTGTGCGTTCTTGCATCGCTTCCAAAAGTGCTGCTTGTGTTTTAGGTGGCGTTCTATTGATCTCATCTGCCAAAATGATGTTGGAAAAAATTGGCCCTTTGATGAATTTAAAACTCCTATTTTCATCTAAAATTTCACTACCTAAAATATCAGAAGGCATTAAATCTGGTGTAAATTGAATTCTTTTGAAGTTGAGACCAATGGCACTAGAAACCGTGTTAATCATCAGGGTTTTTGCTAAGCCAGGTACACCAACGAGCAGGGCGTGACCGCCTGAAAAAATACAAATTAAAACTTGGTCAACCACATCGTCTTGACCCACAATTATTTTGGATATTTCTTGTTTTAAAATATGATATTTTTCAACGAGTTGATTGATAGCTGTTACGTCTGACATCTTTGGTTGTATATTGTATGTTGAATATTGTATACTGTAAATTGTATGTTGTATTTTTCTATTTTGTATTTTTGTTATTGAAATTGGTTATTGTTATTGTTATTGTTATTGATATTGTTATTGATATTGTTATTGATATTGTTATTGATATTGCTATTGAAAAAATTAATTATTTAACCAATTGTATTCAAAGTCGCATCTTTTATATTCATTATTGAGACTGATAAAGGTTTCCTTAATTTTATCTTCAATCCATTTGATAATGGCTGAAACTTGTTTTTCTTTTAGTGCTAAATCTTTAATTTTAACATAGTCTGTACCATAATCGGCTACGTGAGGCTCAATTTTATGCAAAGGTGAAATGATTTTATATCTTTTGGCCCCTTGACGATCTTCGTCTAAAGTAACCTTAGATATTTCATTTTCTTTTAAATCTTGTAATTGGCTATACAAAGCGGGATCCATTTTGGTTAGCTCAAATTTAGAATCTTGCGTTTGTGGGTTGATTAACAAGCCCCCATTTGCTCTGGTTTCCTTTTCATCGGAATACATTTTAGCCGCATCTTTAAATGATATTTCGCCTGCAATGATTTTCTTTCTTACGTCATTGGCTTTTTCCTTGGCTGCATTTAGAGCATTTGTACTAATGTTTGGTTTAATTAAGATGTGTCTTAGCTCATACTCTTGCCCTCTAATTTTATCTAATTTAATAATATGATAGCCAAATTCTGTATAAAATGGTTTGGATATTTCACCTTCCGCTAAACTAAAGGCGACATCTTTAAACTCTTTAACGAAAGGTGTTTTTCGTGTCATTTTATACAATCCACCTTTTGAAGAGGAACCAGGGTCTTGCGAATAAAAAACCGCTTGTGAGGCAAAGGAAACATCGCCTTTCAACACACTATTTCTAATTTCATTTAAACGGTCAATGACTCTTTGACGTTCAACTTCTTCAACTTTTGGTTCAAAGATAATCTGTGCGACCTCAACTTCTGCACCAAAATTAGGCAAGTCCTCTTTTGGTATTTTTATAAAAAAATTACGCACTTCCTCAGGTGTTATGGACACTTCTTCAGTAACTTTTTCACGCATTCTTTCAGTATATTTATTCGTTTTCAATATCTCAAAGAAAAAAGTCTTAAATTCTGCCTCATCTTTTTTATTATAAAATTTAACGATGCGATCCATTGACTTAAAATGCTCTAACATATAGTCAATGCGCTGATCCATCATACCTTGAATTTCTATATCTTTAATGACAATGGTGGTATCTAACTTGGCATGGTGGGCATAAAGTTTTTCAATCATGATGTTGTTTAATACTTTACATCTATTGAGACCGCTAACGTCTACTTGCTGATTTTTTAGCTCCACATATTCAATATCAATATCAGAATCTAAAATGATATAATCTCCAACCTTAGCAATAATACCATCAATTCGCTTTTTGCCGTTGACTACTGGCGATCTAAATTCTTCTTTTTTCTTTTTATCTTCTACAGGGATAATTTCTTGTGCTAAAGTACTTTGCACAAAAAACAAAACCGAAAAAAGCGCAATTGTTGTTTTAATAGATTTCATATGTTTTACTTTTAATGGCATCTTGAATAATGAGTTTTTCAAATTGTTTTATAAATTGTTGTTGCTTCTGATTCAATAAAATCTCTTTAATTGTTGGTTTTAAATAGTCATAAGGTGAAATTTGATTAGGTTCAATCATCCGGTTAATTCTAACGAAAAAAACGTCTAATGAGTCTTCATATCTTATGCTTTTATTAGCAGCAAGATAATTACTTTTATTTTCAGGCGAAATAAAAGGTAACTTTTGATAAACTTGGTTCATATCTACCCAAATAGAATCATTCAAGGCTGATGACTTCATTTGCAATTGCGTCGCATCCCAAAAGCTAGCATCGGCGCGACTAAAAGCAGCAAATTTTGAAGCTATTAATTCAAATTTTGGGTGAGATTTGGGTACTTGAATAAAACGCATTTGCAACAAAGTTTGTTGGTTCCTAAAATTTTCTCTGTTGGCATTATAATAAACCACCATTTCACGATGCGTAATAGTTGTATCAATCTTAGACTTAATTAAATTCTCAAAATATTTTTTGACAGTTAAATCGCTTTTATATTGTTCAACTAATTTGTCGATTTCTGCTAATTGATCCGTATTTAAATTTTTTAAGGCCTGCTTATATAAAAGTTGCTGCCTAGCCCATTGGTCCAAATAAGCCCTAACCACATTGATTGAATCTTCCATGGTCGTTCCTTCGGCCACAATACCTTCAAGATCTTTAACGTAAACAAACTGCTTATCTAACCTTGCAACAGATTGATCTTCCCTTTTGGTCTGACAAGCCAATGAAACCAAAAAAGCCATGATAAAAAGAAATTTCAACCCAGTTGCTTGATGCATTATTTTTTTTGCTTAATGTCTTTTTTTATTTGTTGAAAGGCTTTATCATTGACTTTAACCGTGTATTGCTTTTTTAATTCACTCACCCAATTTTCTTCCAACGCGGTTTGATAATCACTAGTCACTTTAGATTTAGCTTCCTCAAAAGTTTTATTTGATTCTAGGAGGATTTCTTTACCATCAACCACATAAAAATAGTTTTTATCCTGAATGATGTCAGAATAACCCACAGTAAACGAATATCCTTTTGGCAAGGCATTCGCAGAACTTTCATAGGTACCATCATTGGTCATGATATTTACAAAATTATCTTTGTTTAAAGCTGCTCTAATCTCTTCAACAGTTTTACCTTCTTTTGCCAAGGCCAAAGCTTGCTCTACAAAAGATTTATCTTTGGAAGAAAAAACAACAGCCTTTATTCTCTTGTTCCATTTATAACTGTCTCTTTTAGATTCAAATATTTTCATTTGACCAATGCTATCATTTTTAGCTTTTTGCCAAATTTCTTTTTCCATCAAATCAAACAACAACAGACCTTCTCTATATTCTTGTATAATATTGCCAAATTCAACATTTTCTTTTTCTAAATTATCGATGTGATGGCTTTTTAGTTTTTCCTCAAGAAATTCATCGTACTTTTCTTCAACCATTACATTCTTATTCCTATCTAAGGTATAATTTTTCTTAAATGAATCTAAATATCCTAAAAATGCCTCTCCCGTCGTTATTTTTCCATCTATCGAAAAAATATAAGCCATATAGTTGTGGATATCAGTTGGGACTTTCCACTCGCCATCGTAAAATTCATCGGTAATAGTTCCTAAAATTTTACTGTACATGTCATCATTTTTCTTTACATTGTATTTTTTCTTCAAATCATTAATAAATGACTGGGTAATAACTTTTGAACGTTCATCTTTTTGAAGTTTTTGCTCTAATTCTGCTTTTGATTCTTCAAATGTTTTAACCGGATGTCTTTCAATAAACTTTACAATATGCCAACCATATAGCGTTTCAAATGGCTCTGAAATAGAATTATTGCTGCTTAAATTGAAAGCAACATCTTCAAAACTATCAACAAATTGACCTGAAGAAAACTTATTTAATAAACCACCTTTGTTTGCAGAAGATTTGTCTTCTGAAAAATTTTTGGCTAGTTCTTCAAAATTTTCGCCTTGTTTGATTTTCTTATAAATATCCTGAATTTTTTCTTTATCTTTTGCCTTTTCATCCTCTGTTTTATTTTGACTCAACAGCATAATATGCGCTACGGTCAATTCACCTCTGTGAGGCCTTGTACCTTCAACTTTAATGATATGGTAGCCAAAACGTGTTTTTACAATGTTTGAAATTTCTCCAACCTTGGTATTATAAGCTTCATTTTCAAAAGGATAAATCATTCTAAATGCTGAAAAATAGCCCAAACTGCCTTTATTTTCTTTTGCAGATGGATCATCAGATAATGTTTCAGTCAAGGTGGCAAAATTTTCTCCTCTTAAAACTCTTTCTCTAATATCTTTTATTTTGTTGTAAGCCACTAAAGTGTCTTGCGGCGAGGCGCCTTCTTCCAGACGAATCAAAATATGTGATGCTTTAACTTCTTTTTGTGAACGATCGTAAGCCTCTTTAATTAATTGCTCCGTTACTTCAGTGTTCGTTAAAAAGTTTTTTGCCAACTGATTACGATGACTACTTAATTCAACAATGTGTTTGGTGTCCTTATCTAGACCTAAAGACATGGCTCGATGAACCTTAAGTTTGTAGCCGATAAAAAGCTCTAAATAATTATCTAAATCTTTTTGTTTTTCATCTTTAACAAGTTCTATATTTTTGAGATAAACGCGTTTAAATTCATCGGTATAAATTGGTTTACCATCTATAGTTAAAAGTTCCTGATTTTTTTGAGAAAAAGCTTGGATAGCAATTAACAAAAATAAAAAACTAAAAATTGAATTAAATTTTTTCATCATCTATTGTAATATTAAAATTTGATTTAAAAACTGACAAAAATAAAAATAATATGTGATTAATCAATCTTTATGGTAAGTATTAACAAAATTTTATTTGAAAAAGAAGCAAGCATTACTGGATAATATAACTAGTATCTCAAAGCAAATTTAAGTTTTGAAAAATATACCTGCAAATGGCATCGGATGCTAACAAAAAAAGAAAAATGTTTAAAAACTATAGCCCTTGAATGGTTATTCCAATAAAGATAGAAAACAGTAAAGCTATTTAGAGGCAAAATTTTTAACGTCTTCTTCCGAAACCGTTTGTCCACCTAGGATAATCAAGCGCTCAACTACATTTCTTAACTCTCGTATATTACCCGTCCAATCATAGGCTTTTAGCAGTTTTAAAGCACTTTCATCAAAAGTTTTTACTGTAGTTCCCTGCTCTTGTGCAATTTTGTTGGTAAAATGTTGAATGAGTAATGGCACATCCTCTCGTCTTTCATTCAAAGAAGGTACTTTTATCAAAATAACAGCTAAGCGATGGTACAAATCTTCTCTAAATCTCCCTGCGGCTATTTCTTCTTGCAGGTTTTTGTTTGTTGCAGCCAACACTCTAACATTCACAGAAATGTCTTTATCAGAACCAACGCGAGAAATTTTGTTTTCTTGTAAGGCTCTAAGCACTTTAGCTTGAGCAGATAAACTCATGTCGCCAATTTCATCCAAAAATATAGTGCCCTCATGTGCGGCTTCAAATTTGCCGGCGCGATCTTTAATTGCAGATGTAAAAGCACCTTTTAAATGGCCAAACAACTCACTTTCAATCAACTCCGATGGAATGGCTGCGCAATTAACTTCAACGAAAGGCGAACCCTGCCGGTGACTTTTTTGGTGCAATTGATGTGCTACGAGCTCTTTTCCAGCGCCATTCGGCCCTGTTATCAAAACTCTAGCATCAGTAAGCGCAACCTTGTTAATCATCTCAAGGATGGTTTTTATTGGTGCACTTTCACCTATGATGTCATATTGCTTATTGATAATTTTCTTAAGCGTTTTATTTTCAACGACCAATTGTTTTTTGTCTAAAGCATTTCTAACCGTATTAAGCAAACGGTTTAAATCTGGTGGTTTTTGAACATAGTCAAAAGCACCTTTTCGCATGGCATCAACGGCAGTTTCCAAATCGCCGTGACCAGAAATCATGATAAAAGGAATTTCTGCTTTGATTTTCTTTGTGGCTTCCAATAATTCTACCCCGTCCATTTTTGGCATTTTAATGTCGCATATTACCAAATCAAAATCATTTTCTTGAATGGTCATGTAGGCTTCTTGCCCATCTGCGGCTTCAAACATTTGAAAACTTTCGCTTTCTTCGGTCAAGATGTTTTTTAAAACTCTTCTAATGGCTGGTTCGTCTTCTACAATGAGGATTTTTGGCATATCTGTTGGTTTACATAATTGTAAGCAAATATATGAAAAATAGAAATCAGTTTAATTTAAAAAATACCAAGGCTAATCTACATGTTTGATTTAAAAAAAAATTTTTTTCTTCATTGACATGCCTAATAATAATTGTAATTTAAAAAAAGAAAATGAGTTATAAATATTAATTTTAAATGATAATAGACATAAGAAATCAATTGTTCAAATGACAGAATAAATAATTCGCTAAGACATCTTAAGGCACAATATACATCGGTGAATCTGGTCCAATGGGCAAGCCAACAATCATCCAAATAATTAACAGTAGCGTCCAAAAAATGAAGAAAGCTATGGTATATGGTAACATGGTAGAAATAATGGTGCCGATACCTGCATTTTTATCATAGCGTTGCATAAAAGCCACGATGAGCGCAAAATATGACATCATGGGTGAAATGATATTGGTAACAGAATCACCAATGCGATAAACCAATTGGGTCAATTCTGGACTATAACCCAATAACATAAACATGGGAATAAAAACTGGTGCCATAATCGTCCATTTGGCAGAAGCACTACCCATAAATAAATTTATGATAGCTGTAAGAATAATAAAACCTATCATTAATAAAATGGGATGCAAATTCATGGCTTGCAAAGTACTTGCACCTTCTATGGCAAAAATTAATCCCAAATTAGTCCATTTAAAATATGCGACAAATTGCGCTGCAAAAAATACTAAAACGATATAAGAACCCAGCGTTTGCATGGATTTTGACATGCCGTTTATGACATCTGTATCATTTTTAATGGTCTTTGCACCGATGCCATAAGCTATCCCTAAAACTGCAGCAATGATAAAAATTAACGTAACTATCCCTTCCATTAAAGGTGACTTTAACAAATCACCATTTTCACCTCTTAAGAAGCCATTAAAAGGAATGGTTCCATAAAGCAAAATAGCTAAAATAAATCCAAAAGCTAGGATAGTATAATTTAGACCTTTTTTTTCTAATACTGTTAATGTTTTAATCTCCTCAGCTTTTTCATCACCATTATAAACGCCTAATCTTGGGACAACAATTTTTTCAGTAACCCAAGTACCTACTAAAGCTATGACTATTGTAGAAACAGCCATGAAATAATAATTAGCTGCAGGATTAACTGTATATGATTTGTCAATAATTTGTGCAGCTTCTTGCGATAAACCTGATAATAAAGGGTCAATAGAACCTAAGAAAAAATTGGCACTATAACCCCCAGATACACCGGCAAAAGCAGCAGCTAATCCAGCTAATGGATGCCTGCCAACCGACAAAAAGATAATGGCACTCAATGGTACTAACACCACATAGCCCACTTCACTAGCTGTATTTGAAATAACACCTGCCAAAACAATCACAAAGGTTAATATACGTTTGGGTGATGACAAAACCAATAATCTAAGGGCTGTGCCTATTAACCCGCTACCTTCAGCAATGCCAATACCCAATAAGGCAACAAGAACCACACCCAAAGGCGCAAAACCAGTAAAATTAGTTACCATTTCAGTTAATATCTTTTGGAAACCTTCAACAGAAACTAGATTAAAAGGTTTGACAATTTCTCCAGTGCCAGGATGCGTAACAGCAATATCAAACTGTGCAGTTATCCAAGAAATAATGATGATTAGTAAAGCAAAAACAGCAAATAAAGTAGCGGGATGTGGTAATGCGTTTCCACCTCTTTCGATGTAATATAAAAATTTATTGGCAAAGCCTTTTGGTTTAGATAAACTAGTCATAATAATGTATAAAAAAACAAATATATAAATAATTGGTTAATAAAAATAAAAAAAGGCCCCCTCACGGAGACCTTTAAAATAAATTTTCTAATTATTATTTATTTTTAGAAATTTTAATCATTTGTTCTGTTCCGTCTTCAAATAAAACAGTCAATAAATATAAACCTTTATCTAAGTGCGAAATTGCAAAACGTTCCATCGCTTGAGATTGAAACACTTGTTGACCCAAAGTATTAAAAATTGTTACTTGTTTTACATTTTCTATGCGAGATAAAAACAACTCACCATCCGTTGGGTTTGGATAAGCAAAAAGTTGGTTCTTAGCTATGACCTCAACTTCAGATTTTGATGTTGTGCCATTCAAATTAGTAATGTTAACCGTATAATCTTCAACTTCACCATGTGAAAAAGTTTCGCAAGCTGTTGGTGAAGCATTATATTTAGCAGAAACTCTCATACGTGTAGGACCAGTCAAAGCAGTTGTTGGCACGGTGAAACTTCCACTCACTGAAGTGGCAGTTGTTCTTGATCTATTATAAACCTGTTCACCAGTATCAAAAATGCCATTTTGATTATAGTCAATCCAAACACGGTATGCTAGACTAAAATTGGTTCCTGCTCTTCTGCCTGGCACTATTGTGATCGTATTACTAGAACCACCTCTTATCAAATTAGTTGACAAATTGGTGAAATTGGCATAACCGCCATTTGCGCCGGAAGTATTGTTAATAGAGCCTAATTGTACACGATTTATCCATTCGTCTGCAGTGCTGTTACCTCTAGATGTACAATAAATTAGGGTATTAGCTAAAGTAGTAGCCGAAACCGTATTGCTATTACCAGAAACATTGCCAGCGGCATCTTTAGCTCTCACATAGAAACTATAAGTTGTAGAAGCAGCTAAGTTGGTTGGTGCAGATGGTGCTAGGGTATCACCTGTAGAACCAGCAATGTTTACTGTATAATCTTCAACTTCTCCATAGGCAAAACTTTCACAGGCAGTGGGCACACCATTATATTTCATAGAAACACGCATACGCGTTGGGCCGTCTGTTGCTGTTATAGGTATAGTAAAGCTAACAGAAACAGGTGTTGCATTTGTAGCCGTTTGAGACCACACCAATTCGTTTGATTCAAAAGTACCATTTTTATTATAATCTATCCATGCACCATAACCTTCGGCATACACTGTACCAGTCCAAGTAGGTGTAACTGTTAAAGTATAAGCAGTACCTTTATTTAGAGTCGTTGAAAGATTAGTAAAGTTAGAATAACCGCCAGCACCAGCACCTGAAACATTATTTAAAGTGTTAAATTGAACACGGCCAATATATTCATCGGCAGTTGAATTACCATTTGATGGACAATATTCAAGTTGTGCTTCTGTGGTTGAAAAATTAACTGAAGCTGTAAATGCAGATGAAGTTGCATTTGGACATACAGTTTTTGCTTGAGCTTCATAAGTTGTTAAAGGCGTTAAGCCAGTCAAAGTAATCGCATTTGAGGCAGAATTAACTGAGGTCCAAGTAGAAGAATCAACAACTCTGTATTGTACTTGATAAGTCGCATTAGAAACAGCATCCCACGTTAAACTAGCTGTTGAAGAAGCAACTGCTCCTGTGGTCAAGTTTGCAGGTGTGGTAGCATTACAAACCACATTTTGTGCAATTCCGGTTACAACCAATGAAAAATTTTGATTACCTCCACTCAATGTGCCTTTATGTGTGATTGTAATAGTGTAGGTTCCAGAAGCGCCACTCACATCAATTCTTTCAAAATTATCTTTAATATTATCACCTAAACCATTGGTATTAACACCCGTCAAACGCCATGGTAAAGAAGTTACACCATCTTTTGACACGCGAATGTCTAAATCATTTACTAAATGAGCAATGGAACTATTTGTTGCCGTTGACGCAGTTCCAGGCAAGTCTGTCCAACATATTGAGGCTTGCAAAGGTGAAGCACCATTACTGGTTACTTGCAAAGTAATCGTTTGTCCTTGCGCAATTGTTTGTTCATTGATTAATGAAAAAGTATTTCTTTGTGAAATGGCTTCTGCCGCACGCTTAGCATTTAACAAACCCCAACCCCAAATAGCATCTGGTCCGACGGGGCCAGCATCATCAGCCGTATGTAGGGCTAAACCTTTCAAGGTGGCTGAACGCATAAAACTACCATTAAGATTATTATAATGTTCTTGTAAAAGCAATAAACTACCTGTTACATTAGGCGAAGCCATCGATGTTCCAGAGATACTTGCATAGGCAGAATCACTACTTTCATAGGTTGAATAAACCCCAGTACCATTACCTGTAATGTCTGGTTTAATTCTCAAATCATCAGTTGGTCCTTGACTGCTAGACGAATTAATAGCAACAGAGATTAAAGCACCGTTAGCCGCCACACTGGCATCTTGCGCATTAGCAACAACTAAATTATTTTTTGAAGTGGAATGACCTGTTAATTTGTCAAATTGTGGGAAACTAGCATTTAAAGGTGCGGCATTGTGATTGGTAGTTCCATCATTACCAGCAGCAACAACCATTAAATAAAATGGGGCATTTCTTAACAAATTATCCCAATCTCTAGAATCCGTAATATACGCTCCAAAATAATAATCTGGTACCAAATCTGATCTAAAACCATAAGAATGGTTTGAAACCAACATGCCATTGGCAGCTGCTGTAGTCGCTTCAGATAAATCGCTATTCCAATCATATCCTGACACTCTACTATGTGGTGCCATACCTTTAGCCGCTGCTACAAAACCAGATGCCATAATAGTTCCTGTTACGTGTGCCGCATGAAAGTTTAAAGTTGTAGAACTATCACCAATTGAAAACCTATTTGTACCTCCCGCACCATCATATTCTTGATGCGACGCTCTAGCTAGTCCTCAATCCCAAACATGCGCTCTTAGATTTAATCCCATCAGGTTTAATCCTAAAGAACCGCCTGTATTTAAGTGATTAGTTCTTGTTGATAATGCTGCCGCCACATGAAGGTACGGTAATAAATAGCCGTTCCATCTGGGTCAATTCTTTGCAATTCTGCTACGCCACCATCGGGCAACGTGATTTTTGATTGCACATTTCTTTCGCGCACATAAGCGAGTACTGATAGCTTATTAGCCGCTTCTTTAGCTTGAAACTGCGTTTTAATTTTTTCCAGTTCGGTCAAATCATAACGCGAAGTAATTTGTCTTTCTTGTTGCTTCGTTTGTGCAACAATACTCATTGATGAAAAAATCATCATCAAATAACAAAA
>JBIIXU010000033.1:0-17078 GCA_044347145.1 Flavobacterium sp. | reverse complement strand
TCGTTGGCTAAGGCTTGGTGTTTAGGTTGGGTACTTTCTATCAGTGTGATGGCCTGAGATAAACTAGCCATATTTCCTGTTCTTAGCCCTTCAAAGATCTCGGTGGCATCTATACGTTTACTTTTAATTCTTTTGAAATTAGCAATCGCTTTTGCACCAATAGATTGAACAGGCAAAACGCCTTCAATTTCATTTAATGCCGATGCTTTTTTTGGAGCTTTCAAAAAAATAGATATTTAGTACAAATTTATAGTTTTTTTCTTTGAAAACAATAAGTGAACTAAACTTTCTATTAGCCGTGGGTGAAGCGGCAGCCTAGTGCAGGGAAAGGCTATTTTTTGTGGTTTTGCCAAAGCGACCATAGAAGCTCTTGGCAAAGCCTACAAAAAAAGCCTTTCACTAACTAGCTATAGCGGAACACGCGAGCAGCGCTTTAAAAAAAAACGAGATGTTATCGCTTCTAAAATTATAACACCCCAGTAAGACTAATCATAAAGTTTCTGCCACCAGCAACTAAACCTGAGCTATATGGTCTATAGCGTTGATCTGTTATGTTTTCTACGCCTGCGTTCAAGCTTAAATATTTATTAATTGGAGCTGAGCCTTTTAAATTTAAAGTATACCAGCCAGGAGAATAGGGGTTGCCATTGCCGTCTTTTGCATAGATAAAAGGCTTTTGACGCTCCTCTGGGTTTAAGTTATCATAGGAAACTTCAGCACTATAGGCAGTGCTTAATTGACAGGTGAATTTTTTGCCAGTATAAGTTAAAGCCGTCAATCCAAAGGCGGGTGCTGCATGACGTGACCGCGCGGTTTCGCCATTATCTAGTTCTTCTTTACCGATTTGAAAATTATATTTTGATAAAAGTTTTAGTCCTTTCGTTAAATTAAATTCTAAGCCTGCATTAAAACCATAAACATAACCAAAAGCTGCATTTTGAATGGCAAATACTTGGCTGGGATTGCCATTATAGTTGATAATACTTTCGTTATTAAACAAAAAAGGACGTCTCACCATCGCATGGTCTAAATGCGTGTAAAAACCTGCGACATCCAATTTGGCTATTTTTCCAAACGTTTTGGAAACAGTAATTTCACCATTATAAGCATATTCTGCATTTAAATTGGGGTTTGGTACAACGACTTCATTGGCAGCAAAATCAAAAAGTTTACCTATATCATCTATATTTGGTGCACGAAATCCAGTGCTGGCATTTAAACCGAATTTCCATGTTTTTTCAGGTGTATAAACTAAACCTAAACTGCCAGTAAGCGACCCTTTATTAATGTTTACTTGGTTGTAAGGCAAAGGGTAAAAATTCAAATGTTGACCAAAGTCTGCATCAATTTTAAATTGGTTGTATCGCATGCCCGACTGCAAAAGTATCTGGTCGCTAATTTCATAATTATAATGCAAATAAACCCCTAAACTCGCCCAATCTGACATGGGATACCTACTTGGTGTAGCTATAGGATTATTATTTCTGATATCAATCGCATCGGCAGTTGATTTTACGCGGTTTAAGACATATTCTGTTCCATAAACCAATTGATGCTTGTTGATGGTTTTTTCAAAATCTAAATTGATAGAATAAGCATTTACTTGTTCTGATTGTGTTCTTAATCTAAAGTTATTAAAACGGCGATCAATGCGACTTTCTTCAAATATTTGCGAGGCTAAATTAAGCGATAATTGATCAAAAAACTTGTGTTTTTGTTTATAATCTACCTTAAAATGATGCATGAGCCATTTTTGTGGGCCATAATTCCAAACGGCAGAACTTGGCAAGCCGTTGTTTTGAAGTTCAATGAGGCGGTCATATCTGGCATATTCAGATGTTTCGGAAAAATGAAAGCCATATTGAAAATCAAGCTTTTCATTTGGCTTGAAGCGCAATTTTTGCATGATATTGGTTTGACTAAAAGCGGTTGGCTTTTGCACCAGCGGATTAGGGTTTTCAATGACTTGATCAACATAATTGATGCGCTCAACAAAGAAATTTTTAAGATAACTTGATGGACCATTGGTCCCCATCCTTAAATCACCATAATTTGAAAGGGTAATACTCGTTACTGATGACCATTTTTTGCCACCTATATTAAAATTGATATGATTGGTTAATTCTTCGTTGACCGATGAATATCTAGATAATGCTTTTGCTTTAACAAGTAATTTATCATTAGTGGCTAGTTGCGGTGTAAGCGTTTGAAACAACATCACGCCACCAATGGCATCACTGCCATAAATCACAGAACTTGTGCCAAATAAAACCTCTGTATTCTCCATGGTTAAGGCATCTAGCGAAATAACATTTTGAATATTTCCAGCTCTAAAAATGGCATTATTCATGCGCACACCATCAATACTATATAACAATCGATTGGTAGCAAAGCCTCTAATCATTGGACTTCCACCACCTTGTTGACTTTTTTGAATAAAAACTTCACCTGAAATGCCTAATAAATCAGCTGCTGTCTGTGGAGCAATTAAGGCCATATCTTTTTGTGATATTCTGGTGATTTTTGAAGGCACTTTACGGTTTGATTGTTGCCATTTGGTAGCAGATATTACTAATTCATCAATAGCAATTGATTTGCTGTTGAGATAGATTTTAAAATTGTTTGCTTTAATATTTTCATAACTAAAGAAGGTCGTTTCATAGCCAATTCGTCTAATTATGATTTTTTCTTCCTTAACAAAGTCCCTAATATTCGCTTCGCCATGAGAATTTGTTATTGAACTAATAGTTCCATTAGTATTAGTTAAAGTAACTAAATCGAGAGGTTTAGCAGTATCATTATCGTATATAATAACAACATCTTGTGCGTAACTAAAATAGCTACATAAAATGCACAATAATATATGGGTAAAACGCATTTAGGTTTGAATTTGCTTCTTCTTATCAAAAATTGTTCCATACTTTTAAATATAGAAAAAACTAATTAAATTTAAATAATATATATCAACAATTGTTAATAAAATAAACTTTTAAAAATTCGATTAGAGCGATTCTTTTAAAAAAAATGATTAAATTTGTCAGTTATTAAAAAATATTTAAAATAAGACAAAATATACATGAGCGACGAGGTTAAAAAGAACAATTATTCGGCCGACAGTATTCAGGCATTAGAAGGAATGGAGCATGTGAGAATGCGTCCATCTATGTACATTGGTGACACAGGCACAAGAGGTTTACACCATTTGGTCTATGAGGTTGTTGATAACTCTATTGATGAGGCATTAGCAGGGCATTGTGACCACATCATTGTATTTATTAATGAAGATAATTCAATTTCAGTAGAAGATAACGGTAGAGGAATCCCCGTAGATTTACATAAAAAAGAAGGTGTTTCAGCGCTTGAGGTGGTCATGACCAAAATTGGCGCAGGGGGTAAATTTGACAAAGATTCTTATAAGGTATCTGGTGGTTTGCACGGTGTTGGTGTTTCATGTGTTAATGCGCTTTCAGATCATTTGCGTGCCACAGTTTATAGAGATGGTAAAATTTATGAGCAAGAATATGAAAAAGGAAAAGCACTATACCCGGTAAAGCAAATTGGCGAAACGGATAAAAGAGGTACGGTAGTTACTTTTAAGCCAGATGCGACAATTTTTACACAAACCCTAGAGTATTCCTATGAAACACTTGCTGCGAGATTAAGAGAATTATCTTTTTTGAATAAGGGCATCACCATCACGTTGACCGATAAGCGTCATCCAGATGAAAAAGGTGAGATACCTGTTGAAACTTTTCATTCAAAGGAAGGTTTGAAGGAATTTATCAAATTTCTTGATGGTAACCGTGAACCTATCATATCGCATGTGATTAGCATGGAAGCAGAAAAAGAAAATATTCCTGTTGAAGTCGCTTTAATCTATAATACAAGCTATTCTGAGAATATATTTTCTTATGTAAATAATATCAACACCCATGAAGGGGGGACGCATTTGCAAGGATTTAGAATGGGTTTGACGCGTACGCTTAAAAAATATGCAGATTCTTCAGGTCTTTTAGAAAAATTAAAATTTGAAATTACAGGCGATGACTTTAGAGAAGGTTTAACAGCCATTATTTCTGTAAAAATACAAGAACCACAATTTGAAGGACAAACCAAAACTAAATTAGGAAACAGAGAAGTTGTATCTCCTGTAAGTCAGGCGGTAGCAGATATGTTAGAAGCTTATTTGGAAGAAAACCCAAATGATGCGAAAATCATTGTTCAAAAGGTTATTTTGGCAGCACAGGCGCGTCACGCTGCTAAAAAAGCACGTGAAATGGTTCAAAGAAAAACTGTTTTAGGTGGTGGTGGCCTGCCGGGTAAGCTTTCAGATTGTTCCAGTCAGGATCCAGCAGCTTCAGAAATATTCTTAGTTGAGGGAGATTCGGCAGGTGGAACGGCCAAGCAAGGACGTGATAGAATGTTTCAAGCGATTTTGCCTTTAAGAGGTAAGATTTTGAATGTTGAAAAAGCCATGCATCACAAAGTTTTTGAAAATGAAGAAATTAGAAACATTTTTACAGCTTTAGGCATTACTATAGGTACAGCAGAAGATAGCAAAGCTTTAAATCTTGAAAAATTGCGTTATCATAAAGTGGTGATAATGTGTGATGCCGACGTGGATGGTAGCCACATTTCTACACTTATTTTGACTTTCTTCTTCAGGTTTATGAGAGAATTAATTGAACATGGACATGTATATATTGCAGCGCCTCCTTTATATTTAGTCAAAAAAGGCAATAAAAAAGAATATGCCTGGAATGATGACCAAAGAGATATTATTTCGCAAAATATGGGTGGAGGCGTTAATATTCAGCGTTATAAAGGTCTTGGTGAGATGAATGCTGAGCAATTATGGGATACAACGCTTAATCCAGAAAATAGAACTTTAAGAAAAGTAACCATTGATAGTCTAACTGAAGCAGATCGCATATTTTCAATGCTTATGGGCGATGAAGTACCACCACGTAGAGATTTTATTGAGAAAAATGCAGTGTATGCAAAAATTGATGCTTAATTAGCACTGAAAGGTGTTTACTATCTTATGTTAATTTATGCTTATTTTCAGTAAGTAACATTTAATTATGCATCTCAGTTTGTTATTAATTTTAAATTTAAAACTTTTTTTATTTAATTAAGCTAACTATTAATGTAATTACACAAAATAACCTTAATAACCTAAACCTTTAAAATACTTATTTTTTATGCTTAAATTTTTTTTACCTAGTTTATTATTTTCTAGCGTTGTGTTTTCACAAAATGTTGATGCTATTAATCTTGCAGATGATTTAATCAAATATACGGGCATGTATATAGCGCCAGCAACGGATGCTGTGGTCTATCAAGGTTCGTCAGCATGGATGATGACGCCCAAACTAAAAGAAAAATGGAAGTTTTCGTTGGGTGTAAATACAAACCTTTTTTTTATTCCAAAATCAAATAGAGAATTTGCCATAAGAAATAGTGATTTTAAAATTTTTAATATAGTGGGTGTCAATGATAATTCAGCAGTCAATGTGCCAACAGCTTATGGCGGTGCTTCAGCTTTCGAAATTGAAGCAAACTTTGATTTATCAGGGCCACAATATTTTAAAACTAGTCTTGATGGTATCAATCAAGAGTATGCGGTATATCCTTATTTACATGGTGCGCTATCATTGCCTTACGGCTTCGAAATAATGGGAAGGTTTTCATTAAGACAAACAAGAAGGTCAGCAGAGCAAGAGGCATACGCTCAAGTTTATGGCGCAGCTTTACAATATAATATTAGTCAGCATTTTCCAAAATTAGCTGAAAAGAATATTCATATTGCCGCATTATTTGCCTATAACAAAGAAATTTTAGGTGTTGATTTATTTTCTTCATCTGTTACCTTAAATACCATTGGCCTCAAGGGCATTGCGTCAGATATAAACAGTTTTCAATTTCAATTAAATGCGTCCAAAACATTTAATAAATTTGAAGTCATGGCTGGTTTGATTGTTAATAATAGCGCCTTTAGTTATAATTATTTATTCTATGATAATAGAAATCTTTTGATAGAACAATTGATGAATACAAAAGTCACGGATTTAAATAGTAGTCAAACTATTTTTTTAGGTGAACTTAGTGGTAGATATAATTTTTATAATAATTTTTTTCTACAGGGGACTATATCAGCAGGTAGTCTTATCAATACAAACCTCGGATTGCAATACGAGTTTAATTAATAATTTTAAATATATCATGAAAGTTACAATTGTAGGCGCAGGAAACGTAGGCGCTACGTGCGCAGATGTTATTTCTTATAGAGGAATAGCTAGTGAAGTTGTTTTATTAGACATTAAAGAAGGATTTGCTGAGGGTAAAGCTTTGGATATTTTTCAATGTGCATCAACAACAGGATTTAATACAAAAATATCTGGAACAACCAATGATTACAGCCAAACAGCTAATAGTGATGTGGTGGTTATAACCTCTGGTATTCCAAGAAAGCCAGGCATGACAAGAGAAGAGTTAATTGGCATTAATGCAAACATTGTTAAAACTGTTGCGGAAAATGTGTTAAAGTATTCTCCAAACACCATTATTGTTGTTGTGTCTAATCCTATGGACACTATGACTTATTTGGCTTTAAAAGCAACAGGTTTACCAAAAAATAGAATTATCGGTATGGGTGGTGCACTAGATAGCTCGCGATTTAAATGTTATCTTTCCAAAGCATTGAATAAACCACAAAATGATTTGAAAGCGATGGTTATTGGCGGACACGGTGATACCACAATGATCCCTTTAACTCGTTTAGCTGCTTACAACGGTGTACCAGTTTCGCAGTTCTTATCAAATGAAGAATTAGCTAAAGTTGCAGCTGATACTATGGTTGGTGGTGCTACTTTAACAGGTTTATTAGGCACATCTGCTTGGTATGCACCGGGTGCATCTGTAGCTTATTTGGTAGATAGTATTTTAAATGACCAAAAACGCATGATTCCTTGTTCTGTAATGCTTGAGGGTGAATATGGTCAATCTGAAATCTGTATCGGTGTTCCATGTATTATTGGCAAAAATGGCGTTGAAGAAATTGTCGATATTCAATTAAATGCAGATGAAAAAGCATTATTTGAAAAGAGTGCAGCTGCTGTAAGAGGCATGAATGCAGAATTAGGTGATTTAGTCTAATTTACTGATTTACAATAATTAGAAATAATAAAGGCTGAGGATTCAGCCTTTATTTTGCCTATTACTATTTATTTTTGCAAAAATATTGGTATATTATTCCTATATCACTATATTTGCACGTTTTTTAAAAAATTTTAACTTAATCATATAGATAATGCAAAACAAGGGTTTAATTAACTTTTTCGCAATTATGCTTACGGCGGTAAGTCTTTATTATATTTCTTTTACATTTATTGGAAATTCCATTAAAAAAGATGCTAAAACCTTTGCGAAAGGTAATTTTCAAAAAGAGCAAAAGTATTTAGATTCTATTGCCAAAGAAAAAGTATTTTTAGGTTTATTTACTTATGATGATGTTCGTGAGAAAGAAATAAAAAAAGGTCTAGACCTAGAAGGTGGTATTAATATCATTTTAGAAATATCGGTTAAGGATATTTTGAAAGGTTTAGCCAATCAATCAACTCATCCAGTGTTCATTAAAGCACTTGAAAATGCAAAAGTTAACCAAGAAGGTAATGAAACTTATATTGATGCCTTTTTTAGAAACTTCAAATCTTTGTCAAATGGGCAAACTAAATTAGCATCTCCAGAAATATTCGCCAATCGTTCTTTTGAAGAAGTGAAATTTGATATGACTGATGGTCAAGTGGAGACTATTTTGAAGAAAAAAGTAAATGAAACAGTCATTAGTGCCTTTGAAGTTTTAAGAAAGCGTATTGACCAATTTGGGGTAACGCAACCAAATATTCAACAATTAGGTGAATCTGGTAGAATTCTTATTGAATTACCAGGTGCTAAAGATGTTGACCGTGTAAAAAAACTAGTTGGCGGAACGGCACAATTAGAATTTTGGGAAACCTATAAGTTCGATGAAGTTTCATATTATTTGCAACAAATCGATCAGTTAAGCACTACATTAGGCAAGTCTGCTGATGCATCTGCAGTGGTAGATACAACCAAAAAAGATACGCTCAATCAATTAATCGCTGATAAAAAAGATGAGACCTTAAAAAGTTCACCTTTTCAAAAGGTTTTTACTTTCCAAGGTGGTACAGTTTTAGGTACGTCTAAAGATACCGCTGCGGTTAATAAATTTATCAAATCACCAAAAGCATTAGCTTTACGTCCAGCTAACTTAAAATTTATGAAATTGGCTTGGGGTAAACCAGCTGTTAATGAAGAAACTGGTGATGTAACTTATGATCTTTATGCCTTAAAAGGAAATAAAGAAAATAAAGCACCAATTAGTGGTGGCGTAATCGTTGATGCAACTTCTGCTTTTGACCAATTAGGTAAACCCGCAGTTAGCATGCAAATGAATGGTGAAGGTGCAAAACAATGGGAGAAATTAACAGGTGCTGTGCATAAAGGACAAAATGCTATAGCTATTGTCTTAGATGATATTGTCTATTCTGCACCAGGTGTTTCTAATGGCGCCATTTCTGGTGGTCGTTCTGAAATTAGTGGGCAATTTGTCGTGTCTGAAACAGAAGATTTAGCCAATGTTTTAAAAGCAGGTAAGTTACCAGCTAAAGCAGATATCGTGCAATCAGATGTAGTTGGACCTTCACTTGGTCAAGAAGCTATTAATAGCGGCTTTCTTTCTTTCCTTTTAGGTTTGTTGTTAGTTGTTGCTTGGATGATTTTATACTATGGAAAAGCAGGTGTATACGCAAATATCTCATTGCTTGTAAATATTATTTTATTAATTGGCGGTGGTATTGCAAGCTTTGGCTTTGTACTAACATTACCAGGGATTGCAGGTATAGTATTAACATTGGGTATGGCAGTTGATGCTAACGTTATTCTTTTTGAGCGCGCTAAAGAAGGACTCAGAGCTGGCAAAACTTTAGATGTAGCGGTGGATGAAGCCTATACTTTCAAAGGTGGTCTTTCATCAATTTTTGATGCCAATATCACCACCATGTTAACGGCTATTATTCTTTTTATTTTTGGAACTGGTCCTATCAAAGGATTTGCGATAACCTTGATGATTGGTATTATTACCTCAGTTTTTACAGCGATTTTCGTTTCAAAATTTTTAATTGACTGGGCAGTGGCAAGAAAGTCGAAGTTAACATTCGATACAAAAATATCTAGAAACTGGTTTAAAAATATTCATTTTGATTTCATGAGCAAGAAAAAATTGGCTTATATGATTTCTGGAGTTTTAGTCGTGGCATCGTTAATAGGTCTTTTTACAATAGGTTTAAATAAAGGTATTGATTTTGAAGGTGGTAGAACCTTCTTAGTTAAGTTTCCTAAGGACGTAGTCGCTAGTGAAGTATCTAAAGCCATGTCTGCCAAGTTTGGCGTAAATGTGGAAGCGAAAACTTTCGGTTCGGATGACCAATTGAAATTATCAACCAAATATAAAGTTTCAGAAGAAGGTGTTGAAGTTGATGAGCAGGTTAACCAAAAACTTTATGAAGGTTTAAAACCATATTTTGATGCTAATTTTTCCTATGAAAAATTTGTTACTAATGATGAAGACAAATCTATTGGCTTATTGCAATCTACAAAAGTTGGTCCAACCATAGCTGAAGACATCAAGCGTGATTCATTCTATGCGATTTTTGGGTCCTTAGTGGCTATCTTTTTATATATCTTATTCAGATTTAGAAAATATCAATATTCACTTGGCGCCGTGGTTGCATTATTCCATGATGTAATCATAGTTTTAGGCTTATTTGCACTAGGTTGGAAATTTTTACCTATCAACATGGAAATCGACCAAGCGTTTATTGCGGCAATACTAACAGTTGTTGGTTATTCTATCAATGATACCGTAATTATTTTTGACAGAATTAGAGAAAATTTAGGTTTACACCATCACAGAATGACTGAAAAACTTTTAAATGAGTCTTTATCTGAAACTTTATCAAGAACGTTAAATACATCATTCACGACTTTAATCGTATTAATTTCAATTTTTATCTTTGGTGGCGAAACCATTAGAGGGTTTGTATTTGCTATTTTAGTTGGTATATTTGTTGGTACATATTCATCATTATTTATAGCTGCGCCAATCACATACGATACTTTGAAGAAGTCTCAAGGTGCGGATGTGCCAACCGCATAATACTTAGATCTATAATTTAAAATCCATCAATTGTAAAAAATTGATGGATTTTTTTTTAACTTTGAATCTTTAATACTTAAACCATGAAAAATTCATTTTTAATATTCTTATCTACTTTTTTAACTTCTATTTGTGTTGCACAAGAGGAAGTAGTTATTAAAAAAGAAAAGTTTAAACCTAGCAAAGCACAAACGATAACTGCTATTGATGTCGAAACATTTGAGTCCGTTGAGTGTTCAGAAGATTTTGAATTTTTTTTTGAAAAAGGGATAAAACCACAGGTAAAAATTGAAACCCATGAAAATATGCATCAAATGGTTCAAGCAAAAGTTGAACAAGGTAAACTTAAATTTTCTTTTTTAGAGAAACCAAGCCTGTTTAAAAAATTAAAATTTACTATTTTTTATACAGAAGATTTAAAAGTTATTGACGCTAGAGGTGAATCTCAGTTATATGCTTTAGAACGAATGAAATTGCAAAACCTATCCATCAATACTTTTGATAAATCAAGATTATTCGTCAACGGTGATTTTGAAATTTTTAATTTAACCATGGATCAAAAATCCAAAGGCGAATTAAATATAAAGGCGCAAAGTATTAAAGTAAATGCGATGCAGAGCAGTTCTTTAATTGCGATGTTTAGCGGTGCAACCACGCAATTTGATTTGTATCAAAATGCCACGTTAACCATTGAAGGAGATTCAGAAAATTCAAAAATTAGAACAACAAATGGTGCAACCTTTACAGGTAAAAAATTTCAAGTGAACAACGGCGAAATTATAACGGAACTTAATTCAGAAATTGGAATTTTTTCTTTAAATACTTTAAAAATTAGTGCCTCAGGTGATAGCAAATTATATATTTATGGCCCACCAAAAATTGACATCCTTAAATTTGACGATAGCGCAAGCATTTATAAAAAATCTAGACTATAATCTAGACATCCTTTTACGTAAATGGCTTTTTAATAGCACCTTTTTAGATACACAACTATTTACTAATTTTAAAATTAAACCAGATTATATTTATTTTTTACAGTTTATAAACTGTCTAATTTGTGCGATTTTTTTTATACCCTAATCACAAAATGTTCTTTTTGTTGTTCTTTTCTAAAAAAGACAAGGCCATAATGAAATAAATCAATGGTCACGGAAACCTCTGGATGGTTTTTAATCACATGCCAAGCTTTTTCCATATCTTCTGACCAATGAATGTCATCAAAAATCCACAAACTGTGGTTGTGTTTTGCATGGAGTAGGTATTCAAAGTATCTTATCGTAGCTTCAAAGGTATGGTGGCCATCAAACAAAATACAATCAAACAGTTGATCGTTTCCTTTAATAAAGGTATCAAAAGTTGAATGAATACTGTTTATTTGTTGCAAATTTTCTTGAGCGAATAATTTTTTGGCTTCTTGATAAATATTTTGACAACCTTCAACCGTTACAATTTTAGCTTTCGGATTGGCAAACGCTAGGGTAGTAGTTCCCAAACCGATAGAGGTGCCAAGTTCTAAAATGTTTTGAGGCTTAAAGTAATTGATCATTTTATATAAAATAGTCGCTTTTTTTGGTGATAAGGCCACATGTTTGGCTATTTGAGCAATAGTCCTTTGATTATTTTTAAAAATTTTTGAACCAGCACCATAATCTTCAATGGTTAGTGTTATATTATTTTTCAATAATTCTTTTCTAATCGCATTAATTTTAAAATAATCCGGCGGTAGCTTTTGAACATATAAGCCCCTTGTTACAAACTCATATACAAAAGGCGAGTGCACGCCATGTGCATTGGTTGACTGCCAAAGATATCTGAGATAGGAAAGGATCAAGTGTTAGACAGCTTTAGGTTTTAAAAGCTTAATATTAAAATTCAAAGCCACCACAATTAAAGTCATAAATGGACTGATAATGTTAAAAAACGCATAAGGCAAATACTCAATAGTAGACACACCTAAAACTCCAGCTTGATATGCTCCACAGGTATTATGGGGAATTAAAACCGAGGTTACGGTTCCTGAATCTTCAAGTGTTCGTGACAAGTTTTCTGGTGCCAAACCTTTATCTTTATAAGCTTTGGCAAACATTTTGCCAGGCACAACGATGGCTAAATATTGGTCAGACGTTGTGAAATTCAACGTTAAACAACTCGCAACCGTACTGGCAAAAAGGCCAAAAACACTTTGAAACAAATTCATCAAGACTTGGGTTATTTTTTTTAATGCACCAATAGCCTCCATCACACCACCAAAAACCATCGCACATAAAACGAGCCAAATGGTACCTAACATACCCGACATGCCCTTTGCTTTGAATAAATCCTTCAAAGTTTCATTGTCGGTAGGCACTTCTGTTGCAACAGTTAAAGCATTCATAATACCTTTGTAATAATTGATGCCAGAGGCAGTCGTTTCACCACTAGCTTGCAAAACAATGTCTTTTTGAAAAATGAAGGCAAATAAAGCGCCTAAAAGTGTCCCGATTAATAAAGCGATGAGTGGCTCCGTTTTTTTGATAATAAGTCCTATCACAACGATTGGCACGATAAATAACCAAGGCGTCACATTAAAAGTAGAAGAAATACTTTCTAATGTGCTATTGATATCAGATTTTCCCAAATTGTCTTGTGTCAAGCCTAAAATGATAAAAATAATTAAAGTCAAAACATAAGTTGGAATCGTTGTAATCATCATATATTTAATATGTGTAAATAAATCTGTTCCAGCCATGGCAGGTGCCAAATTGGTGGTGTCAGACATTGGCGAAAGTTTATCACCAAAATAAGCACCTGAAACCACCGCACCTGCTACCATCCCTAAATTGAATCCTAAAGTAGAGCCAATGCCTATCAAAGCAATACCAATGGTGGCAGAAGTGGTCCAAGAACTACCTGTTGCTACAGAAATTAGTGAACAAATCAACACACAAGCCACCAAGAAATAGGATGGATGCAAAATTTGCAAGCCATAATAAACCATGCTCGGAATAATACCACTCAACAACCAAGTCCCAGACAAAGCACCAACCATTAATAGAATATAAATGGCACCAGAAGTATCCTTGATGTTTTTACTAATTTTATTCATCATGCTTTTATAAGGGACCTTATTTTTGAAACCAATCAGCGCTGCAACAGCACCACTCAAAAACAATATAAATTGATTACTTCCCGCCAAAGACGCATCACCAAAAGCATAAATTACATTAAAAGATAATAAAATGACTAAAAATATCAATGGGATCAAAGCTTCAACAAGCGTAATCGCATTTTTTTGAGGTTTGTCTGTGAGTTGGTCAGTCATAGGTTACGTTTTAAAATTCAAAAGTAAAAGAAATTTATGGGAAATCAAATTATATTTAATTTTTTAAATACTTGCAAGTTCCTACCGATGGTTATTGCTATGACCAATTCCATTCTTCGCTGTCCAAAAAAGTTGAAGATAAATAAAATCTTTATTTTCAATTTTATAATTGAGTATAACGTTTATTATTTTCTAAATTTATAATATCTATCTAAGAAAAACATGGATTTTTAAAGATTTAAATGCTAATTTGGGTTTAAACTTCAAAAAGTAAGATATAGTTTTTTTGATTTAATAACAAGTCATTTTTTTTATAAAATAAATTTTCAAACCACTTGCTTGTCATTTTTTTAATAAAGTCCCAATATTTTTATGAGATTATTAGTGCAAGAAATATTAATAAAACTTAAATTTGCTTTTCTTCAAATAGCATCCATGATTACAAACACTCAACTAGAACATAAAGGCGATTTACAGCCTGCAAACATCATCAAATACAGCAAAGACGTTGATACCATCGATTTTTTTTCGTCCAATAATGTCATCCTGAGGATTACAGTCATTAGGGATTCCTTACTTCGCTTTCGGTATACGACCAAAGGCTATTTTAACCATGATTTTTCTTATGGCATAGACACCAATCAATCACATGGCTATAACATTTTAGAGCTTTCAGAAACGAAAACGCACTATGTCATTACCACGTCAAAAGTTATTTGTCGTATAGCCATAAAAGATGCCCGCATCACCCTGACGGATTTAGAAGGTTTTGTTATTTTGGAAGACGAAAAGGGTTTTCATTGGGAAGAATGTCACGAATATGGTGGCAATTATGTAAAAATGAGTAAGCTAGCCAAAGAGAGTGAATGCTATTACGGTTTGGGTGACAAAGCCACTGAGCTCAATCTCAAAGGCAAGCGATTAGAGAATTGGGTTACTGATCAATATGCCTTTGATAGAGACAAAGAGCCTTTATACAAGGCCATTCCATTTTATATTGGCTTGCATCATGGCATAAGTTATGGCGTTTTTTTTGATAATACCTTCAAAAGTTTTTTCGATTTTTGTCATGAAAAACGAAATGTAACAAGCTTTTGGGCAGATGGGGGCGAAATGAATTATTACTTCTTCTATGGCCCAAAAATGAGTGAAGTCATCAAAAATTACACGCATTTAACAGGAAAACCAGAGATGCCACCGCTTTGGGCTTTAGGTTTTCATCAATGCAAATGGAGCTATTATCCAGAAGCACGCGTAAAAGAAGTGGCAGCCGAATTTAGAAAAAGACAAATTCCTTGTGATGGCATTTATCTCGACATTGATTATATGGAAGGCTATAGGTGTTTTACATGGAACAAAGAATACTTTCCAGACCCTAAACGCATGGTGAGTGAATTAACCGCAGATGGATTCAAAACCATTGCAATTATTGACCCCGGCATCAAAATTGATCCTGAAAATAGCGTGTATCAAGAAGCTTTAGAAAAAGATTATTTTTGTAAACGGGCAGATGGACCCTATATGAAAGGCAAAGTGTGGCCTGGCGAATGTAATTTTCCAGATTATACCAAGCCGGAAGTCCGCACATGGTGGGCTGGATTGTTTAAAGAACTTATTTCTGAAATCGGCATCAAAGGTATTTGGAACGACATGAATGAGCCTGCTGTGATGGAAGTGCCAACAAAAACTTTTCCTTTAGATGTACGCCATGATTATGATGGCAATCCTTGTAGCCATAGAAAAGCACATAATGTTTATGGTACACAGATGGCGAGAGCCACTTATGAAGGCGTGAAAAAATATAGTTACCCTAAGCGCCCTTTTGTTATTACAAGAGCGGCTTATTCAGGGGCGCAGCGTTATTGTTCCACTTGGACTGGCGACAACCAAGCCACTTGGGAACATCTTTGGATAGCCAATATGCAAATGCAACGCATGGCCATGTCTGGCTTTAGTTTTTGTGGGTCTGATGTTGGTGGTTTTGCCTATCAACCGACGCCTGAATTATTTGCACGTTGGGTGCAACTCGGCACTTTTCACCCGTTTTGTCGTGTGCATTCCTCTGGCGACCATGGCGATCAAGAACCTTGGTCATTTGGTGAAGAAGTGGCACAGGTGGTAAAAAAGTTCGTAGAAATTCGCTACCAATTGCTACCCTACATCTACACCATGTTTTATAAATATGTCAATGATGGCGATCCAATGTTGAAACCTTTGGTTTATTTTGACCAAAGCGATACGCAAACCTATTATCGCGCGGAAGAGTTTATTTTTGGCTCTCAAATATTGGTTTGCCCGATTCATGAACCTAATGCTAAAGGCCGCAGAATGTATTTACCTAAAGGTGAGTGGTATAACTTTTGGACCAACAAATTAGAAATTGGTCAAAGAGAATTTTGGATCGATGTCGCTTTTGATGAAATGCCAATTTTTGTAAAAGCAGGCGCCATTATTCCTAAATATCCTATTCAGCAATATGTTGGCGAAAAGGAAATAACAGAAGTCACGCTTGATGTCTATTTTAAATTAGGCAAAGAAAAATCACTTTTTTATGATGATGCGCATGACGGTTATGATTACAACAAAGGCCGATTTTCATTGAGCACTTTTCAATTGACCGGTAAAGACAACGAATTGATTATTCAATGTCACAAAGATGGTCGCTTTGACGCAACTTATCAACATTATATCTTAAATTTAATTGGTTTGCCATTTAAAATAAAAGCCATAGAAATAGACAACGAAACCATTGATTTAAAAGAAATTAGACTAAATGATTTCAAGTTAAAAATTAGTAAAGACTTTAGCGAGATTCACGTGATTGGTTTTTAGGGTTTTATTGTAAGTATTTATTTTTACACCATTTTTTTTGAAGCAATAGGCTTGGTCTTTATCTATAAACGCCATTCCCATCTTCCGCTATACGCCGCCAGCTCAAAGCCAAGTTTTGCTATAAGCATTCTTCAAGCTTCTATGGTCGCTTTCAAATGCTTGCAAAACTAAGTCTTTGAGCTGCCGGCGGTACCGCTTCAGCTGGGGCTAAGAACCCATCTTTTTTCTTTATTTATAGTCTATTTATCTGCTTTTGATGGTTTTCCTTAAAGAACAGCGATCTTTTAGTTGATATAGGACCACACCTAATCAAATATATTTTTACCCTATAAAATAGTTCGACTTTTCTAAATGTAACGGATAACCTTGATTAAAATCGAACTTTAATATTTTATTGCTTATTAAAAAGTCTTGAAATACCCCTTGTTCGTGGTTATATTTTCTCAGCTATAGATGAGAAAAGTGTAACGTCAAACCTTATCTCAATGCCTTTTCAAGTCGCCTTCATCACGAAGCCTTGTCTCGAAGCCTTTGCAACTCCCCCTTCGGGGGCTGCTGTGTCTCGGCATCAAGACGAGAGGGGGCTTTATCGCTTCATCGAAAAATGCGCTTTAAAAGTTTGTTCTATGCCATCTTGGTCTAAATAGTCTACGCTAAACCAATAATCTGTTGACGGTAATGGTAAATTGTTATAAGTACCATCCC
>JBIIXU010000053.1:0-5178 GCA_044347145.1 Flavobacterium sp. | reverse complement strand
ACTTGCTGAATCACCAACTAAAATAACATCAATACCGCCAGAATCAACAATTTTAGCCATCGTATAATCATAACTAGTGAGCATCGAAATTTTTTCACCATTTGATTTCATGTCAATTAATGACTTGGTTGTGATGCGTTTATATTCTTTTTTAGCTGCTGACATAACTTGTATTAAAATGTAAAAATATCATTTTTTTGATAATAAATCAAAAAATGATAAAATTTATAAACTTTTCATAATTTTCATAATGCCTTGCCACATCAAAAACATCGCGAATAGGCAAATAATAATACCAATACCTAGAACAATATAGTGTAGCCAAGTGTGTTTATTCATCCATGCATTGTGAATAAGAATTGGACCAAGGAACATCAAAGGGATTGAGGCCAAGCATCTTTTAATGCCACTTTGTAGTTGTTGCATGGTATAGAAATTAAAGGTTTAAAAGTTTCAGGTCGAGACGAAGCTTTGCTTGTTCCTGTTAAGACATTCGTCGTCTTAATCGATGCAGACATTTATCGTCTGCATTTAAAAGTTTCAAGTTCATGAAAACAACAAATGATATTTTTTATTCATGAACAATATACAAAGGGATATTGATGTCATAAGATAATTCTTTGGCGATGCTGGTTTTGAATAATTCTTCAAAAAAACTTCGTTTGTAGGTCAACATGGCTATGGCATCGTAGGCATTTTTATCTATATAGGATTTGATACAATCTTTAACATCGCTTTTTTCTTCTATGTAGTAGGTTATAGGATAATCCTTAAATTCATTTTTCCATTCCTCAATCGTATTTAAAGACGTTTGATTATAAGAATTTTTAATATAAAGACAATCTATAGATGGTTTGTCAGTTTTTGTTAAGTCTATAAAGTGCTTAAGCGTTTTTTTATCTTCAGGTTTAAATTTAGTTGGAAATAGAATTTTATTAAATCCGCTATAAGTAAATCCTTCTGGGATGATGAGTACATCTTTGTTGGTTTCATTCAATAATGATGATGCATTGCTTCCAATAAAAGTTTTTTTCAAACCTTTTGCACCTTTGGTTCCTAAGATGATATAATCAATGCCTTCTTCCTCAACAACGTCTTTTACTGTCCATACAAAATCGCCTTGTCTTAGCAGATGAATCATAGGTACATCTTGCAGATTATTTTCCTCTGCTATTTTTCTTAAGGCTGGAATATAGCCTTTAAATTTATCAAACTCACTCATTTCTAAAGATTCAAAAACTTCATGAAGACTAACGTGCAGACCAGAATAATCTAAGATAGGTAACTCATAGACATGAAGTACTGTAATTTCAGCATTGGTTCTCTTGGCCAATTGCAACGCATAAACAAACGCATGATTTGCAGTTTCTGAAAAATCGGTTGGAAATAGTATTTTTTTCATGATTCGTGTGTTTAAAGAGGTTTATAATAATAGTACAAATTTATAGAATTATAAGTTCATTATTTATGATATTTATCATTTTTAAAGATATAAGTGTTTTCTCAATAAATTGCCGCTTAAAAGTCTAAAAAAGTTTAAAAAATATTAATTTAATTAATTGATTATCAATATTAAATTGTTAAAAACGCAACTTGTTAACATGATTTTGTTAATAAATATCTATATTTTTTTTTATTTCTAAAAAAGTCTTTATAACTTTGCCATGTTAAATTTTAAAATTATAAAACAATGAAAAAATTATTTATTACTGCTTGTGCAGTATTGTCGTTTGGTCTTGCTAATGCGCAGGATGGTGGAAGTCAAACTTCTAAAGGAAAGTTTTTAATTGAGGCAAACACTGGTAACGCCATGTTGGGTACAACTGGTATTTATTTTGCTTCAAGCGATGGTAATTCTACATATAATATTGGTCTTGATGGAGGCTATTTTATCATGGATAATCTTGCATTAAAAGCTGGTTTGGGTTACGGTGGAAGTTCAGTTGCAAATTCTTCATCTACTTTATCTTATAGAATTGGTGGAAAGTATTATTTAATGTCTAAAATTCCATTTTCTTTAGATTTAACAGGTGCTTCTATCGACGGTGCTAATCAAAATCCATTGTGGTTAGGTGTTGGTGCAGGATATGCCTTTTTCTTAGGTGAAAACGTTTCAATCGAGCCAGGTTTGCGCTATAACCACAGTTTAAACCAAAACTATACTGATAAAGGTATTTTCCAATTTAATGTTGGTTTTGCTATTCATTTTTAATTTTTATATGTATTAGCTATAAGTAAAACGCCTCCTTTTGGAGGCGCTTTTTTTTGGTTAATATTTTATCTCCTTAATTTTAGCTTTCTCAACAAACAAGACATCGTACCTATTAAGAATGTTAAATTCCGTATGACCCTCGCTGTAACGCACAATCGGGTCTGAAAGTGCGAATTGTCGACGTCCATTATTTTAGATAAATAATGTTTCTTAATTGATAAGATCTTCAAAGACTAAAAATAATATATAAAAAAATCTATTCCTCAACCTTTTTTTTAGGTTTCTTAATCAAAGGCAAAAAATAACTCAGCGAATAGTTGAAACTCGCACCAAAGCTACTGCCCTCATAAACCCGCCCAAAGCCATTGATGTATAAATTATCAAAATTATCAGGTCTATCTTGCGTGAACATATAATTTAGTCTGGCTTGCAGGCTACCATAAATATTAGGTAGCAATTCTGCTTGAAAACCTAATACAATTTCAAACCAATGCGCAGTTAATGCCTCACTTTTAAAATCTATTGGGTTGATGAAGGGGTTTTCTCCAGCAGGTGGATTAATTTGATAAACGCGAAAGGCATTAAGCTGTTGTTCAAATAAACCAAAGGCATAGCGTCCACCTATAAAGATTTGGTTATCCATATCTAACCAATTTTCATAAAAATTGTAGTTGGCACCAACTTTTACAAAAGTACCTTGTGTATTATAATCTAAACGATCATCTAAGGTTCGTTTGTTTTCGAAACCTAACTCGGCTGCCGCATATATTTTTTTAGTAACTCTAAAATCAGCATTAAATTCAAATCCCTTATAATCCTTGTCATAAATATTTCTCGTGAGTTTATAAATATCTGTCCCAAGCCGCAAACCATAGCGGTCCACAAAAACGACACTGTCTTTTTTTTGTTCCTGCGCCTGCGCAAAAGAGGCAAATAAAACTAAACTAAAAATATATTTTAACATGGGTAATATTCTCATTGATTACATCAGGGTTTATGATCTCAGTAGCATTAATCCAGAAGCCATCATTTGGCGATTGGTCAGTTCTAATAATTGGCAATAAATTACTAAAAATGGCTTTATAGCCGCATCCTCTGGACACGTAAGTGTAACTAGGGTTGTAGTTAAATTCCAAAACATCTGTGTTTCTATTGGCGGCATTGGTATCTGTAGCATTAAATACAAACTGATATCTAGACTTTTTCAAAACAGGATCATGATTTAACTGTAATAACATTTTGTTACCATTTAAAACAAATCTGCCATCTCCCGTTGCCGCTTGATTAATAACCAAGAAAGATTGTGTTTCTAAATCAAATACTTTTAAATTGGTTACGCTTTTAAGACTATTTGTTAAAGTTCTATCATAAAATTCTATGACAGCATGCGGTGTTGTGGTTAATGCTGGGTCACAAATATCATCGCTTTCGCAAGTTAAAAAAACAAGCGACAGTATAATGATTGTTAAAAATTTCAATCTACTCATTATTTTTTAATGCTAATAAGACAACGTTTTCCACATGATGCGTGTGCGGAAACATATCCACTGGTTGAACTTGAACTACTTGATATTTTTCATCTAGCAAAGCTAAATCTCTGGCTTGTGTGGCACTATTACAACTCACATAAACGATTTTTTTAGCAGCAATTTTTAATAATTGTGCCACCACGTCTTTGTGCATACCATCTCTAGGTGGGTCAGTAATGATAACATCTGCCATACCATATTTGGCAATGAAATCATCGTTAAACACATTTTTCATATCGCCAACTAAAAATTCGCAGTTATTGATATTGTTCATTTTTGCATTTTCTTTGGCGTCAAAAATTGCATCTTCAACCGATTCAATACCAACAACTTGCTTAGCATTTTTAGCTACAAATTGTGCAATAGTGCCAGTGCCGGTATATAGATCAAATACTTTTTCTTTGCCTGTTAGACCTGCAAAATCTCTTGTAATTTTATACAATTCATAGGCTTGCAAGGGATTGGTTTGATAAAAAGATTTCGCTTTAATTCTAAATTTTAATCCTTCCATGTCCTCAAAAATATGATCTCTGCCAGCAAAGCAATGTACTTTTTGATCATAAATGGTATCATTTGGCTTGTTGTTGACAACATACAATAATGAGGTGATTTCTTTAAACGTATCTTTTAAATGATTTAAAATCAGTGAAATATTGTCTTTTTGATTTTCATAAAATTGAATAAGGACCATCACTTCGCCCGTTGTGCTTGTTCTAATCATTAACGTACGCAGTAGGCCTTTTGATTCACGCGGACTATAAAAAGTTAAATCTTTTTCAATGGCAAAACGTTTAACTTCCAATCTAATTGCGTTTGAAGGGTCAGGTTGTAAGTGGCATTTTTCAATATCTAAAATCTTATCCCACATTTTAGGAATATGAAAACCTAAAGCATGTTTGTTATCAAATGATTCGCCACTATCAACCTCCTCTTGCGTTAGCCAACGACTATCTGAAAACGAAAATTCCATTTTGTTTCTATAGAAAAAGGTTTCTTTTGAACCAAAAATAGGAGCAAAGGCTGGTAAATCAACTTTTCCGATGCGTTTTAAATGATTAAAAACCTCATTTTGCTTGTATTGCAATTGTTTTTCATAGGCCATATTTTGCCATTTGCAACCACCACAATGGCCAAAATGTTGACAAATAGCATCTACACGATCACTAGAATATTTATGAAAATTGATGGCCTTGCCTTCATAATAAGCTTTTCTCTTTTTGAAGGTTTGAACATCGACTACATCGCCTGGCACCACATGCGGTACAAAAATCACTTTACCATCTGGCGCTTTTGCCACGCTAACACCTTTAGCACCAGCATCTAAAATTTCAATATGATGAAAAATAATTTTATCTGTCTTTTTTCTAGTCATGTGGCAAATATAATTCTATTCTCCTTAAGAAATATTAATGTTTTAATAATTTTTTGAAGCAATTG
>JBIIXU010000013.1:0-59492 GCA_044347145.1 Flavobacterium sp. | reverse complement strand
TTAAGGTGGTTATTGCGGCGGGGCTCACCTCTTCCCATCTCGAACAGAGAAGTTAAGCCCGCCAGCGTCGATGGTACTGCAGTTATGTGGGAGAGTAGATCGCTGCCTTTTTTATCAAAAATCCTCAGTCTTAGTTGGTTGAGGATTTTTTATTTTTTAGAAAAAAATAAGAAAAAAATAATATCGAACAGAGAAGTTAAGCTCGTCAGGGTCGATGGTACTGTCTCACCTTTTAGGACGAGATGGGAGTCCCGATAGCTATCGGGAGATCGTTGCCTTTTTTATTAAAAATCCTCAGTCTTAGTTGGTTGAGGATTTTTTATTTTTTAGAAAAAAATAAGAAAAAAATAATATCGAACAGAGCAGTTAAGCTCGTCAGGGTCGAAGGTACTGTCTCGTCTTTTAGGACGAAATGGGAGTCCAGATAGCCATCAGGAGATCGCTGCCTTTTTTATTAAAAATCCTCATTCTTAGTTGGTTGAGGATTTTTTATTTTTTAGAAAAAAATGATACCAGTTATGCGTATTAAATAGTCTTAAGATGCGAAGTTAATTTTTAGATAGAATTTATTTTAAAAATCTGGGCATAGCTGGGCTATGGAAATATTTTTTAAATAAATTATAGCAAAAAGAAACCAGCAGATTGGACTATTTAATACGCATAAATGGTATAAAATAAAAATAGTATCGAACAGAGAAGTTAAGCCCGCCAGCGTCGAAGGTACTGTCTCGTCTTTTAGGACGAGATGGGAGTCCAGATAGCCATCGGGAGATCGCTGCCTTTTTTATTAAAAATCCTCAGTCTTAGTTGGTTGAGGATTTTTTATTTTTTAGAAAAAAATAAGAAAAAAATAATATCGAACAGAGAAGTTAAGCTCGTCAGGGTCGATGGTACTGTCTCGTCTTTTAGGACGAGATGGGAGTCCCGATAGCTATCGGGAGATCGCTGCCTTTTTTATTAAAAATCCTCAATCTTAGTTGGTTGAGGATTTTTTTAGACAGGTTAATTTACAATTAGTGAGATAAGGCATTATTAACGGATGTCGTCTGATCGTGATACCATATTTTTTAATTTACCTGAAAGGAAAGGTAAATTTTTTAGAAATAACTTTTATACCATCTATTTTTTAACATATATCCAAGCCGTTTGACCGGATTCAAATAGTTCAAAAATGCGTTGATAATCATCAACTTCATAATTATCTGCTTGTTTTAATTCGTTCTCTGTAATTTCAAAAATCATCCCTTCAATAAAATCTTTTGAATCATTTGTTTTTATCGCAATAGGGTGTACAGTTTGGTTACTTTTTTCTAGGACACTTGGATCTGTAATTACCAATTGACCTAACTTATAAGAATATAACCGATCTGGCTTTCCAACTAATTTTCTACCAAAAGATTCTAACTGAACTTTTTCAAGTTGTAAAGTACCATAAGAAAATAAAAAATGTACCATCATTTAAAGAATGAATAATAAAAAAAAAAATAGCTCACAAATATACAAAGTTAATAAAAAGTATTAAAAAATCTATTGGATATATCAGCGACGTTACCTTTGTAGCCATCCTATAGCCATTTTTTGGAGCTCTTTGTGTTTTGCATAAATACAAAAGCAACTTGCGGCAGATGGAGCCGATAAATTCCCCGATGCCTACATTAATCGTCGGTAAGGAATGGCGCTAATCTGCAAGCCACAAGCCTTTGACTCCAAAACAATTCATAAATTTAAATTAATTCATGTTGTTCAAAATATTTATTGTCTAAATTTGTATTTTAAATTTTTAACTCATGATTAAATTAATTTCTACTTTTTTTGGCATTTTATCTCTCTTAACATGTAAAGACAAAAGTATCAGACAAGATATTCAACCTTCTAATAATAAACAAGCCATGCTCAATCAAAAAAATAGTATTCACCAATTTCAAGTCAAAGATATTAATGGAAAAACTTTTGATTTTTCAAGTTTAAAGGGCAAAAAAATATTGGTGGTCAATGTGGCTTCAAAATGTGGTTTAACGCCTCAATACAAAGATTTGCAAACACTTTACACACAATATAAAGATAAGAATTTTGTGATTGTTGGGTTTCCTGCCAATAATTTTATGAAGCAAGAACCAGGTAGTGATCAAGAAATTGCTTCATTTTGTGAACTAAATTATGGTGTTACTTTTCCAATAATGAGTAAAATAAGTGTAAAAGATAGTGATATTCACCCGATTTATCAATTTTTAACGCAAAAATCAAAAAATGGTGTGGCAGATTCCACTGTAGATTGGAATTTTCAAAAATATCTTTTGGACGAAAACGGTTTTCTGGTTGAAGTTTTTTCACCAAGGACTTTACCATTAGATGAGAAAATTGTTAGTTTGTTAAAGTAATTTTTATATATTCTTTTTACAGCAAAGAACTTTAAACATATTTAGGTTTAAAGTTTTTTGTTTTATATTGCAAACGTTTACAAATATTAAAGTATTCATGAAAGACCTGAGCGATTATAGAAAATCATACGAAAAAAAAGCCCTTTTGGAGGATAGTACGCCTGAGGATCCCATGGTTTTATTTAGAGATTGGTTTTTTGAAGTTGAACAAGAAGGTATTATTGAAGAGGTAAATGCCATGCATTTGTCAACAATTGGCTTGGATGGTTTTCCTAAAACGCGCGTCGTTTTACTCAAAAAATATACTTACGAAGGCTTTATTTTTTATTCTAATTATTTATCAGAAAAAGGTAAGGCTATAGCCGAAAATTCGAAGGTTTGTTTGTCTTTTTTTTGGCATAGCATGGAGCGTCAAGTCATTATCAAGGGAGAGGCAGCGTTTTTAGCTGAGAATCTTTCTGATGGTTATTTTGAATCCAGACCGTTGGGGAGTCAGTTGGGTGCCATTGTTTCACCTCAATCCGAAATTATTCCCAACCGCGATTTTTTAGAAGAAAATTTAAAAGAATTAGAAAAGCAATTTAAAGAGACACAACCTGAAAGACCCAAACATTGGGGTGGTTATTTGGTGCGACCCCAAAGTATTGAGTTTTGGCAAGGCAGACCAAATCGTTTGCATGATCGCCTGCGCTATGCTTTGAAAGACGATTTCAGCTGGGAAAAAGTTCGTTTGGCACCGTAAAAGTTAAATAGTTAAAGTGTTTCGCATGAGGTCAAAATTGGATTAAACGATTGTGCATGTTATCAACCGAATATTACGAGATATATGATATGCATTTGAAAATATTTATACAAAGTATAATTTTCCAATTTGTTATTTTTTATTAAATTTGGGCAGCTTTTCCGCCTTCCTTCCGATAGCTATTGGAACCGCTTTTTCGTGTTTTAAATAAAAACACAAAAAGAGCTCCACTCAAGTCGGGCTGCGGCTTAGTTCAAAATATCACAAACAGTTTTAAATGTAAAAAACACAATATACAAAACACATTATACAATATACATTCTACAAAATACAATATAAAAAGACATGACGCTCATCGCCCTAATTATTGCCAACATTTTACCTAGTCTAAAGGGATTTTCAGATGATTTTTTTTTTAGAAAATATGAATTTCATTTGTCAAGTATTAGGGCTGGTCAGCAATACCGCATGCTGTCATCAGGTTTTTTACATGTAGATATTGCACATTTGGCATTTAATATGATAACCTTGTGGTTTTTTGCGCCAGTTGTGATAAATTTTCTCAATGACATCTCCTTTTTATTCATTTATTTTTTTAGTTTGTTGGCTGGTAGCTTATTAATTTTGTATTTTCATAAAAATGAACCGCACTATCGCGCTGTTGGTGCTTCAGGTGCTGTTACAGGCATTTTATATAGCGCCATATTACTGGATCCAAGTATGAATTTATTCTTCTTTTTTATTCCAATTCCAATTCCGGCTTATCTTTTTGGTATCGGCTATTTGTTTTATTCTATTTATGGCATGAAAAACCGAGGTGATAACATTGGGCATGCTGCACATTTTGGCGGTGCCATTGGTGGTTTTGCAGCGACCTTGTTTATGAGACCAAATATAATCACGGAGAATGCTTTGATGGTTATTTTATTAGTTATCCCAATAGTTGTTTTATTTATCTTGCATAAGAAAAACAAATTGTAAGTATTGAGTTGGTCAACCTATATTAAAGAATTTCAACATTATCTCAAAATCGAACGGGGATTATCCGCTAATACCATTGAAAATTATACTTTTGACTTGTATAAATTGGTCAACTTTCTCGAAGAAAGTAGCCTATCAAAAACACCAATCAATATTGAAGAGGAAGACATTCAGGCCTTTATTTATCATATTGCCCCGGCGATTAATGCAAGAAGTCAAGCCCGTATTATTTCGGGTTTAAAAAGTTTTTTCAAGTATTTGGTTTTTGAAGATTATCGCGCTGATCATCCATTGGCTTTAATTGAAACGCCAAAAATCGGTAGAAAACTTCCTGATACGTTAAGCATTGCTGACATTGACCGCTTGATTGCTGCTATTGATTTATCTTCTAATGAAGGCGAACGCAACCGTGCCATACTAGAAACTCTCTATGGTTGTGGATTGCGCGTTTCCGAACTTGTCGATTTGAAAATATCAGACTTGTTTTTTGAAGAAGGTTTTATCAAGGTTACAGGTAAAGGCAGCAAACAAAGGTTTGTTCCCATTGCGCAAACAACAGAAAAATATATCTTAATTTACAAAAACGAGATAAGAAGCCAACTTCAAATTAAAAAGGGTTTTGAAGACACGCTTTTTCTCAACCGCAGAGGTGCTGGTTTAACCAGGGCCATGGTCTTCACCATTATCAAACGTTTGGCACTTGAAATCAACCTACAAAAAAATATTAGTCCACATACGTTTAGGCATTCATTTGCAACACATTTACTAGAGAATGGTGCTGATTTAAGGTCTATACAACTCATGTTGGGTCATGAATCAATAACCACAACCGAAGTTTACGTGCATTTGGATAGAAAATATTTGAATGAAGTGATGAATACTTATCATCCTAGAAGATAGTATTTAATTCGTAAACTGATAAGCGCCTACATTTATCTGACCTGTTCTTGGTCTGTTTAGTATATCACTAAAAGTTGAAAAACTATTATTATTAGGAATGGTATAAGCTTCCGTTAAATCATAGGGATGGTAGCGTGTGAGTTTAAATTTAGGTTTAAAAACTGTTGAATTATTTGCAATGCTACAATTAATATAGCGCGCAGTATCAGTAAAATTAAACAACGGGTTATTAATCAAATTGCTATTAGTTGCATCAAATTTGATGAGGCAATGGTTAAACTTGAAGTTAAGTAAAGCTGAACCTCCAGCAACTGATTCGTCTTTCGCAACAAACTGAATGCGATTATTGCCATAAATCATGGAATTATTAAAATTTGCTTCCTCTAAATCAGATAGAAAAAGTCTTGAGTTTGTCTTTAATCCATTACTTAAGTAGACAGACAATTGATTTGGACTATTCCAGCGATTGTGAAACGTGCAGTGTGTAAAATTATATTTTCCACCAATAATCCCTGCAAAACTATATAAACCGCAATTATCTATCACAAGATTTCGGCCAGTGATATCGCCTCTTAAGGCAAATAAACCTGATTGCGAGCAGTTGTAAATTTCACTATTTGTTATTGTCAACTTCGTTTTATAAGGATTATTTAGGTTTAGCGGTCGCATATACAAACCAATACCTGCATTTTTTAATTTCAAATAATTGATGGTATTGTTTTGATTAGAAAAATTTAAAATACCTCCCCATTGACCAGGGACATTGTAATAGGTTTGTTCCAGTCGATCACCCAAAAACTGAACATAGTTGTTTGTTACAATTTGTCCGTCAGTATTATAAGTAGATACAGCGCCATCTATATTTAATGTGGCTAGGCTGTCTACAATCATACCAGAATTTTTATGGAAATGCACCCTGGTGCCGGGACCAATATTGAGTGTTTTATTGTTTGGAATTTTTACCCAATCATAAACTACATAGGGTTTGGCGCTAGTCCAATTGAGTTCGGCATCAGTTAATTCATAACCTCTAATTTGGGTTGGTGAACCACTTAAATTTAATAATTCATAGATATATTGACTTGTTGCGCTATCGAAAGTGCGGTTGGGTTTAATAAAAATTGCATCTTGTATCAATGTGACTACATCCACAGTTTGCGTTGGTAAACCGCCAAAGTGATGAAATTCTATCTCATCTTCATACAAAAAATCACCGGGGTTGGCATCTAATACATCGGCTGTTACCTCAATAAAAATAAACATACTATCTTTAGCAAGCATTTCTACATTATCAAAAATGCGATTATCACCAGACATGCCGTCAACGGTCATGCGAAATTTAGAGTTCAGACCTTTGCCAAATTTTACTGATTTAAGTAAAATGTTTTTATCACTTGGATTGTAAACCTTTAAGATATATGTACTTGATCCAATGTTGGTGAAAACCGTATCTAAATAGACAATATCTCTTGAAAATCTTAACGCTTCTGTACTTGGTTCAAATTCGAAATCATTTCTACATGAAGAAACAAAATATAAGCTGAAGACCGTTAAAATAAGAAAAGGAATACGCATAGTTTAAGGATTATATCTATTAAACGACAAATATAGCATAATATTGTAAACTATTTTGAACTAATTTTATTGATTCTAAAGGCGTTCGGGCGGGTGCTCCGTTTTAGCTTGTTTGTTGAAAGCAGTTTTTATTAGGTCTGGCAAGAGCTTCTATGGTCGCTTTGCCACACCTATAAAAACTTGCTTTCAACCGCACAAGGCTATCACTTCGCCCCCTAACGCAATCTAGAAACCAAGAGAAAAATTCCTACTTTAATTTGGTTAAAAGTTTTATAAAAATCAAATTTCACGTCAAAATTCCTTAATTTTGCTAATCAATAATTAAAATATGAGTAACGCTAAAAATATGAAAATAAATACCCAATGTGTGCATGCTAGTGATATAATCGATGATCCTTATCAAGGCGCAGTTTCTCCAATACATATTTCAACTTCTTATCCCTATTCAAATGTTGAAGTAAAAAGATATCCAAGATACTTCAATACGCCAGGCCAAGAAGCCTTGTGTCATAAATTGGCGGCCTTAGAACAAACTGAAGCCGCTTTGGTTTTTGGTTCAGGCATGGGTGCAGTGGCTAATGCTTTGCTTGCCTTTTTGAAAGCAGGCGACCACATCATTTTTGCAAAATATCTCTATGGTGGTACAACTAATTTCATTAAAAATGAACTAACCAAATTCAATATTTTATATGACTTAGCAGATGAAGATACGGTTGAAGCCTATGAAAAGTTGATTAAACCCAATACCAAGATTATATATATCGAAACGCCATCAAATCCACTATTGACGATAACAGATGTGCAAGCTGTAGCAGAATTAGCAAAAAAACATCAACTCATTTCAATGATTGATAATACGTTTGCTTCACCCATTAACCAAAATCCGCATGTTTTGGGTATAGATGTGGTCATTCATAGTGCAACCAAATATTTAGGCGGCCACAGTGATATTTTGGCTGGCGCCATCATGGCCAGTCAAAATCATATTGATCAAATTTTTAAAACAGGCATTAATTATGGCGCAAATTTAAGTGATTTAACCGTTTGGCTTTTGGATCGATCAATTAAAACTTTGGCTTTACGTGTTTCACAACAAAATAAAAACGCAAAAAAAATAGCAAAGTTTTTAGAAAAACATCCTGCTATTGATAAAGTTTATTATCCGGGACTAAAATCACATTCTGATTATGAAGTGGCTAAAAGGCAAATGAAAGGATTTGGTGGCATGATGTCATTTGAGTTAAAATCAACCATTGATGCTGCAACATTTGTTCAAAAATTAAAATTAATTAAACCATCAATGAGTTTGGCAGGTGTTGAAAGCACTATTCTATCTCCTACCCAAACTTCTCACGCCTTGCTTACTGTTGAAGAACGTGCAAAACAAGGCATCAAAGACCAATTGCTTCGTTTTTCCATTGGTATTGAGGATGTTCATGATTTAATTGATGATCTTACGCAAGCTTTAAAATGATATCAAATATACCTCTGGCTCAGGCCATTGTTCAATATTTTAATAAGCATCAAATAGACCATATCGTTATCTCACCGGGTTCACGTAATGCCCCTTTGACAATAAGTTTTGCTAACGATAATTATTTTAAATGTTTTAGTATTGCAGATGAACGCTCAGCTGCATTTTTTGGTTTAGGCTTGGCGCAACAATTGCGAAGACCGGTGGCTTTGTTGTGTACCTCTGGTTCCGCCTTACTTAATTATTATCCAGCCATTGCGGAAGCTTTTTATAGTCAAATTCCACTTATTGTGGTCAGCGCCGACCGACCATCAGGTAAAATTGATATTGGTGATGGCCAAACGATACGTCAAGACCAAGTATTTGCCAATCATATTCTTTGCTCAGAGACATTAAATGATGAAGATGGTGAGCATAATGATAGACAGATTCACCATGCCATTGAAGCATGTTTATTAAAACGTGGGCCAGTGCATATTAATGTACCTTTTGAAGAACCGCTATATAACACCACTGCGCATAGCAATAGAAACCCTTATATTTTTGAAGTCTTTTCACAAGACGAACCTTTTGAAGTAGATATTAACTTTTTAGAAACTTGGCAACAAGCCTCTAAAAAGTTAATACTAGTAGGCGATCTCTTTCCTCATGCTTTAGATGAAGAAATTTTAAATCAATTACTTCAAGATGAGTCTATCATCATTTTGTCTGAAAAAAGCTCAAATCTACACCATGCTAAACTCATTGATCAAATTGATGTTTTAATTACGCCTTTTACTGACGAAGATTTCAGAGCCTTTCAACCTGAAGTTTTATTAACATTTGGAGGCATGATCGTTTCTAAACGCATAAAAGCATTTTTAAGGAAGTATAAACCAGCACGTCATGTCCATGTAGATAGCCTACGTGCTTATGATACCTTTTTTTGTTTAAGTCAACATTATAAAACAATGCCAAATGTTTTTTTTAATCAAATACTTAAGAAAACCCAGACCACGCCATCAACTTATCAATCAACTTTTTTAACCATTTTTCAAAAGAGAAAGCAACTGGCAAAGGCATTTGTTGAAAAGCAAATTTTTTCGGATTTGACAGTTTTTGATACGGTTTTTAAATATTTACCTGAAAATTTGCAAATCCAAGTAGGCAATAGTTCACCAATTCGTTATTTTCAGTTATTTGAAACAAAGAAAAGTTGGGACATTTTTTGTAACAGAGGAACAAGTGGCATCGATGGTTCAACTTCTACGGCCGTTGGCGCAGCCTTCATTGCCAAAAAACCGACCGTTTTAATCACAGGCGACATCAGTTTTTTTTATGATAATAATGGTTTATGGAATAACTACATTAAATCCAATTTTGGCATCATTTTGATTAATAATAGGGGAGGTGGTATTTTTAGGATATTGCCTGGTCATCAAGACAATTATGTTTTTAATGAATTTTTTGAAACACAACATGAACTAAATGCCTCTCATTTAGCAGCCATGCATGGTTTTGACTATTTGGAAGCATCAAATCAAGAGATTTTTAAAAATCATTTAAAATCGATTTATAGCCATGTCACCGAAAGAAAAAAACCTTTTATATTAGAAATTTTTACGCCTACTTTAGAAAATGATAAAATTTTAAAGCAATTTTTTAAAAATTTGTAGAATTTTTTACAATTATATTGGTTTAAGTTAAATAATATCTTTAAATTTATTAGGTTTAATTTTAATTCAATTATAGTATTATGAGTGCAAGAGATGAAAAAATCGCGTTATATGCAGCAGACATACAAGACAAATTAGGTATGAAACCTGATATGGATTTTTTAACAAAGGTGGTTATTGGTTGCGGACCATCAATCTATAACAAAGATTCGGAAACCGTTGCTGGTAGTGATAAATCGGAGTTAGAAACTGTTAAAAATAATTTTTTAATCAAAAAGTTGGGATTAAAAGATTCAGCGGATTTAGATCAAGCGATTGATAGTGTGATTGAAAAATATGGCAAATCAACCAGAAATAAATATAGAGCAGTTATTTACTACATGCTGGCTAAACATTTTGGTAAAGAATCTGTTTATAACAAATAGTTTAACTTTTGTATAACTTATAGCCCAAATTTGATTAAATTTGGGCTTTTTTAATTACAGATGCTAAAAATAGGAGAATTTAATCGATTAACCATTGCAAGACGCGTTGCCATTGGAGCTTTTTTAACAGATGGAGAAAGCGATGTCTTGTTACCTAAAAAATATTTACCTGAAATCATTGAGTTAGGCGAAGAAATTAAGGTCTTTATTTATTTAGACCAGCAGCAAAGACCTGTTGCAACAACTTTAAGACCTTATATCCGATTAAATGATTTTTCTTATTTAAGAGTTAGCTTTGTTAATAAATTTGGCGCTTTTGTCGATTGGGGTTTAGAAAAGGACTTATTTATACCATTCGCAGAACAATCACAAAAACTGGAATTAGGCAAAAGATATTTGGTGTATATGTTTTTTGATCAACAATCTAATCGTTTGGTTGGGTCAACTAAATTGCATCGCTTTTTATCGACCGATCATCCCAGCTTTGAAGAGAATCAGGATGTAGAAGTCATTATTAAGAACCAAACGGATTTAGGTTATAATGTTATTGTTGATAAGACACATTTGGCTTTGATTTATAAAAATGAAATTTATGAAGAACTTCGTATTGGTGATAAACATAAGGCAAAAATAAAACGTGTGCGACCAGACGGTAAAATTGATGTGAAGATTACAGCTTCCTTTCTTGAAGCTAAAGAAGATTTTACGCAAACTATTTTCAGAATTTTGCAATCTAAAGATGGCTATTTACCTTTTAATGATAAATCTAGCCCAGAGGATATTAATGATATTTTTAAAATGAGTAAAAAGAATTTTAAGAAAGCAATTGGGCATCTTTACAGGGAAAAAATCATTGACATTACCGAAGATGGTATCAAAATGTTGACTGACGATAACAATAATCAATAGCAATAGCAATAGCAATAACAATAACAATAACAATAATAATAATAATAGAAATAACAATAACAATAGAAATAACAATAATAATAATAATAATAATAATAATAATAATAGTAAAGATTAGTGAAAGTTTATTTAATTATTATTAATCCATAAACTTTTAAATGTGGACGATAAATATCTGCATCGATTAAGACGACGAATGTCTTAACAGGAACAAGCACAGCTTCGTCTCGACCTGAAACTTTTAAACTTTAACAATGTTAGGCAATCAATTTGGTAAAATTTTTAAACTCACCACGTTTGGCGAATCACATGGTGTGGCCGTCGGTGGAGTTTTAGAAGGTTGTCCATCTGGACTAACACTTGATTTTGATTTTATTCAAAGCGAATTAAATCGGAGAAAACCTGGTCAATCAGCTATCGTTACGCAAAGAAAAGAGGAGGACCTAGTAGAATTTTTGTCAGGTGTATTTAAAGGTAAGACAACTGGCGCTCCTATAGCTTTTGCGGTTTATAATACCAATCAGAAATCAAAAGATTACGATCATTTAAAAGATAATTACAGACCTTCTCATGCTGATTTTGTTTTTTCAAAAAAGTATGAACACAGAGATTATAGAGGTGGTGGTAGGAGTTCTGCGAGAGAAACACTTGCTAGAGTGGTAGCTGGTGCTATTGCCAAGCAGCTATTACAAAATATAAAAATTACGGCTTATGTCTCGCAGGTTGGCGAGGTTAAATTAAATAAAAGCTATCAAGAGGTCGATTTTAATTTGATTGAGCAAAATATTGTGCGTTGCCCTGATTTAACTATTGCTAACCAAATAGAATCATTAATCAAAGAGATTCGAAAGCAAGGTGACACCGTTGGTGGCATGATTACTTGTGTCATTCAAGGATTACCTGTGGGCTTGGGTGAACCTGTCTTTGATAAATTGCACGCGGTTTTGGCTCATGCGATGCTGTCTATTAATGCCGTGAAAGGTTTTGAATATGGATCAGGTTTTTCCTGCGTCAAGATGAAAGGCAGCGAACACAATGACTTATTTGACCAAGATTTAAAAACAAAAACCAATTTTTCTGGAGGCATTCAGGGCGGTTTGTCTAATGGCATGGATGTTTATTTTAATGTAGCATTCAAGCCTGTGGCAACTATTATGCAAAAGCAAGCTTCCTATGATAAAGATGGAAACAACATTGTGTTAGAAGGCAAAGGACGCCACGACCCGTGTGTGGTGCCTAGAGCTGTACCTATCGTTGAAGCGATGGCAGCTTTGGTGATTGCTGATATGATGCGGTTGGAAGGAAAGTTGTAGTTTAATATAAAAAAAGAGGTTGCAAAAACCTCTTTCTATTTTCCCTAGTGAAAAGCCCCAAGCCATTTGCTCCAAAAATCTACTTAAGCTCTAATTTCAAATACTTGCCAGTCAAACTCTTTTTATTTTTGGCCACTTGTTCTGGTGTGCCTTTGGCTACAATTTCGCCACCATGACGACCACCTTCTGGACCAATGTCTATCACGTGGTCAGCTACTTTAATCACGTCGAGGTTGTGCTCGATGACCAATATGGTGTTGCCGTGGTTGGTAAGTTTGGTTAAAACATCGAGGAGCACTTTCACATCTTCAAAATGAAGACCTGTGGTGGGTTCGTCCAAAATATAAAAGGTGTTGCCTGTATCTTTTTTAGATAATTCTGTAGCTAGTTTCACACGTTGGGCTTCGCCACCGGACAAGGTGGTAGATTGTTGTCCCAAGGTGATATAACCCAAACCAACATCCTGCAAGGTTTTAAGTTTGCGGAAGATTTTTGGAATATTTTCAAAAAAATCAACGCTTTCATCAATGGTCATGTCTAAAACTTCGGCAATCGATTTACCTTTATATCTAATTTCGTTGGTTTCTCTATTAAAACGCTTGCCGTTGCAATCTTCGCAAGTCACGAAAATATCAGGTAAAAAACCCATGTCAATTTTTCTTAAACCAGAACCTTCGCAGGTTTCGCAGCGACCACCTGCCACATTAAAACTAAAGCGACCTGGTTTATAACCTCTTATTTGGGCTTCTGGGACTTTGGTGTACAACTGACGAATTTCGGTATAAACCTCGGTATAGGTGGCTGGATTACTTCTAGGGGTGCGACCAATAGGCGATTGATCAATAGCGATGACTTTATCGATATGTTCTAAACCTTCTACTTTTTGATGAGGCATCGGTTTTTTGACTGCATCATAAACATGCTTGTTCAAAATAGGGTATAGGGTCTCATTAATTAAGGTCGATTTGCCACTACCAGACACACCTGTAACACAAATAAACATTCCCAAGGGAAATTCAGCATCGATATTCTTTAGATTATTACCTGTGCAACCTTTTATTTTCAACACATGACCGTTGCCTATGCGCCTTTTTTTTGGAACTTCAATTTGTTTTTCGCCACTGAGATATTTGGCGGTTTCCGTATCGTGCGATAAAATCTCTTGTGGCGTGCCTTGACTAATTATTCGACCGCCATGTTTACCTGCTTTTGGTCCAATATCAATCACATGATCTGCTGCCATAATCATGTCTTTGTCATGCTCAACCACCAAAATGGAGTTGCCAATATCGCGTAAATTTTTAAGCGAACTAATTAACCTTTCATTGTCTCTTTGATGCAGACCAATGCTAGGTTCGTCTAAAATGTAAAGCACATTCACCAATTGCGACCCGATTTGGGTAGCCAATCTGATGCGCTGGGCTTCGCCTCCAGAAAGGGTTCTTGCCGTGCGATTGAGCGATAGATAGCCCAAGCCAACATTGAGCAAAAAATTAAGGCGGTCGTTGATTTCTTTTAAAATTTCTTCACCAATTTGCCACTGCTTTTTTGACAATTGTTGCGGTAAATCATCAAACCACTGTTTGAGAATCATTAAATCCATTTGGACTAAGTCGGCAATGTTTTGGTTATTTATTTTAAAAAACAGCGATTCTTTTTGTAAACGGGTGCCGTTGCAGTCTGGACAATCAATTTCGTCCATAAAATCTTCTGCCCATCTTTTGATGGCAGGACTATCACTATTTTCATATTGCGATTTAATGAACTTAGCTATACCCTCAAATTCAATTTTATAAGATTTAGTTACACCAGCAACTTTAGAAAAAACTTCGAAAGATTCGGTTGTGCCATCCATAATAATTTTCATGGCCTCCTCGCTGATATTTTTTAAGGGCGTATCAAGGGTAAAACCAAATTTTTGCCCAATGTTTTCTAGTTGTTTGAAAATCCAAGTACTTTTATATTCGCCTAGCGGTACAAAACCACCTTTTTTGATAGATAAGTTGCTATTTGGCGCAATTTTCTTAAAGTTAACAGCTTGCGCCACACCTAAACCCTGACAAGTTTTACAAGCGCCTTTGGGTGAATTAAAAGAAAAGGTATTGGGCTCAGGCTCTGGATAAGAAATGCCTGAGGTTGGACACATGAGATGTCTACTAAAAAAACGGGTTTGATTATTTTCATAATCGTAAATCAGCAAACTGCCTTCGCCCAAATCCATACTCGTGTCAATGCTATTTTGAAGTCGCACTAAAAAAGCATCATCCTTGGCTACTTGAAAACGGTCAACGACTATTTCTATATTATGCGTTTTATAGCGATCTACTTTCATATTGGGCACTAGGTCAACAATTTCGCCATCTACACGCACTTTTACATAGCCATTTTTCGCAATTTGTTGAAAGAGTTCACCATAATGACCTTTTCGCGCTTTCACTACGGGTGCTAAGACAGCAATGCGTTTATTTATAAATTCTTCTAAAATCAGGTTTTGAATTTGTTTATCGGTATATGAAACCATTTTCTCGCCTGTTTCAAAGCTATAGGCATCCGCTACACGGGCATAGAGTAAACGTAAAAAATCGTATATTTCTGTGATGGTGCCAACCGTTGAGCGAGGGTTTTTTGAGGTTGTTTTTTGTTCAATGGCAATCACAGGACTCAAACCATCTATTTTATCAACATCTGGTCTTTCCAAACTGCCTAAAAACTGCCGGGCATAGGCTGAAAAAGTGTCAATATATCGCCGCTGCCCTTCGGCATAAATGGTGTCAAAAGCCAAAGAAGATTTACCAGAGCCAGATAAACCAGTAATGACTACCAATTGATCTCGCGGAATGTTGACATCTATGTTTTTTAAATTATGCGCGCGTGCGCCTTGAATTTCAATATAGTCGTTGGCCATGTCAAAAAATGAAACGCAAAAATAAGCATATTTTTTGTGTTTTTTATGCCGTTACTTAGGTTAATTTATTGCAGTAATCTATTATCATTTACTTAAAAAACTTTGTGAGACTTTGTGTTAGCTTGGTGTAACTTTGTGTCATAACTTTAATTCCAAGGTCGAAAAGAAGATCTCTGCGACTTTACGCCTCTGCTAGATATTGATAGTTGTGCTATGTATTTACGATTTAAATTTCATCACTTGTAAAACTGATGAATTTTCTTTTTTTGTATGGTGTAATAATCAATCGGCTTTCTCTGTCAAATTTGATGTAATTATGAATCCAATTGATTAAAATTTCAGCTTTGTTTTTAAAACCAACTATAGCCATCAAATGCACAAATAACCATAAAAACCATGCAAAAACGCCATTGAAATGTTTTTTATTCAAATCCACAACCGCTTTATTTCTGCCAATTGTTGCCATGCTACCTTTGTCATTATAAACAAAAGGTTTTGCGGTTTTATTTTGAAATAAATTTTTAAAATAATGGGCTAAATACTGACCTTGTTGGATGGCTGGTTGTGCTACCATTGGCAAGCCATTTTCAAAATGCTTGTCCATAAATGCTGCCACATCGCCCAAGGCAAAAATATTTTCATGACCTTGCACTTGACAAAAGGTGTTTACTAGCAAACGATTTGATTTTGGTTGATATGCATTTACATGCAAACCCATTATAGGGGCAGCTTCAACACCAGCTGTCCAAATAACCGTTTGGCTATCAATTTCTAAGCCCGTATTGGTTTGAATAAAGCGACCGTCATAATTGAGCACACGCGTGTTTTTCATCACATTAACACCTAGATTTATAAGAAATTTTTCAGAAGCCACTGATGACTTTTCGCTCATCGTGTTTAGCACTTTATCACCACTTTGAACAAGATTAATTTGCATTAAACTTATATCTAAATCGGGATAATCTTTGGGTAGAATGGCATTTTTCATTTCGGCTAATGCACCAGCCATTTCAACCCCTGTAGGGCCAGCACCAACCAAAACAAAATTCATCAGAGATTTTTGCTCAGAAATATCATTGGTTAATAAAGCTTGTTCAAAATTCTCTATGATTAAACTTCTAATACTTAAAGCATTTGGAATTGATTTCATAGAAATGGCATATCGTTCAATGTCTTTATTACCGAAAAAATTTGTTTTAGAGCCTGTCGCAATAATTAGATAATCATAGGTTAAATGACCAATGTCTGTTACAACAGTTTGTTCTGCTGCCTGAACCTCAATGACATTAGCCATTCTAAAAAAGAAATTGGGTTTGTTTTGCATTAATTTTCGGAGAGGATAGGCGATAGAACCAGCTTCTAATCCACCAGTTGCCACTTGGTAAAGTAAGGGTTGAAAAGTATGATAGTTATGTTTGTCTAACATCACCACTTGGTATATATTTTCTTGTAAAGTTTTTATAAAGTTGATGCCTGCAAAACCACCACCTATAATTACAATGCGTTTTAGCTCACTTGGAGGAATGTTCATTTTTTGTTTTTAATTTATTTTAGGGCACTTTCCAACATTAGAATATTTTCATATAACTAGTTACAGCTTTCAGGTTTAGAGCGTAAAGTAAATATTTTGTCTAACAATCAACAAAATTTACACCCAATGCTAAGCCACCTTCGCTGGTTTCTTTATATTTGGTGTTCATGTCCTTCGCGGTTTCCCACATGGTGTTAACCACTTTATCAAAGGGTACTTTACTATTTTTTGCATCGGTTTCTAAGGCGAGTTCCGCTGCATTAATAGCTTTTATGGCACCCATGGTGTTACGCTCAATACAAGGTATTTGTACCAAACCGCCAATAGGATCACAGGTTAGACCCAAGTGGTGTTCCATGGCTATTTCTGCAGCCATCAAAACCTGTTCTGGTGTACCGCCATGCAATTCACATAAAGCACCTGCTGCCATGGCGCTACTTACGCCAATTTCTGCCTGACAGCCACCCATGGCTGCACTAATGGTCGCACCTTTTTTAAATAAGCTACCAATTTCACCAGCAACCAATAAAAACTGTTTGATTTCTTTTTCGCCAGCTTCATGGTTATCAATCACTAGGTAATACATTAAAACTGCTGGAATAACACCAGCACTGCCATTGGTTGGTGCCGTAACTACGCGACCTAATGCGGCATTGACTTCATTAACAGCTAAAGCAAAACAACTCACCCATTTCAGGATTTGTCTAAATTTAACCTCGGTTTGTCTAATGACTTGCAGCCATTCATTGGGGTTTTGATAGGGCAAATCGCTTTTTAAGTTGAGGTACATATCGTGTGCACGTCGCCTAACATTTAGACCCCCAGGCAGTGTACCTTCACTATGGCATCCTGTGTAAACGCATTCAAGCATCGTTTGCCAAATGGCCATGAGTTCTTTGGAAATGGTCTCCGCACTTCTCAAAGCGAGTTCATTTTGAAAAACAATTTCAGAAATTTTTTTATTTTCAGTTTCGCAATAGGCCAAAAGTTCAGTACCTAAACTAATCGGGTAGGGGAACTTGTTTTCAAAATGACTTGCTTTATCATTAGCATCTTCTTCTTTAGTGATGAAACCACCTCCTATAGAGTAGAATGTTGAACTGTACTCAAAACCATCGCCTTTAGCGGTAAATGTGAGACCATTAGCATGGAAAGGTAAAAATTTTCGATTAAAGACAATATTTATAGCAGGGTCAAAAACCACATCTTTTTCCTGATTAAAAACCAAAATATGCTTGGTTTTAATGTCATCAATTATGGTTCTTATTTTTTCAATGGGAATATGAACGGGGTCTTCACCACTGAGTCCAAGCATTACTGCGAAGTCTGTGGCATGTCCTTTGCCTGTAAGCGATAGAGAGCCATATAAATCCACCTGCAAGGATGCCACTTGATGATAATGACCATTTTGATTCAATTCCTTTATAAAAGCTTGCGCCGCACGCCAAGGTCCTAGTGTATGTGAGCTCGAAGGTCCTACACCAATTTTGAGCATATCAAAAACAGAAATATTTTCCATTGAAGTTTTAATATAAATTTAAACAAAAATAAGTGATTTTATCAAAACAATGACTTGAAATTGAAAATATCTTTAAAATAAAAAAGCCACCTCAATTGAGATGGCTTATTTGATGAATTAATTAAAAAATTAACCTCTTCTTTCTTTAATTTTTGCTTTCTTACCAGTAAGGTCTCTAAAGTAGTAAATTCTTGCTCTACGTACTTTACCTCTTTGGTTTAATTCAATTTTTTGCAAAGCTGGCATGTTAACTGGGAAAATTCTTTCCACACCAATTGCACCAGACATTTTTCTGATAGTAAAAGTTTCAGTAGACCCGCTACCTCTTCTTTGAATAACTACACCTTTAAAAAACTGTGTTCTTGTTTTTTCACCCTCTTTAATTTCATAATAGACAGTAATTGTATCACCAGCTTTGAAATTAGGAAAGTCTTTCTTAACGACTAGTTCGTCCTGAACAAATTTAATTAAATCTGACATTTTAGTTTAAATTTTAATCTTTGTTTTCGCACAACATTCACGGCTATCGTCAGAGGTTGAACAAAAGTGGGTGCAAATTTACGATAAATATTTTATTTAAAAAGTTTTTTTTCAAAAAAAATACACATCTAAATTATTTATTTAATACGTAAAAGTTTTACAGCCTTTAAATCATATGGCTATCGTAAAAAGTTAGCCTTCCTTTTCCAATCTATTTTTTTCTAATTTTTCAGATAAACGTTTGATGTTTATAGGTTTTATCAAAGTCTTTCTTGGTTTGATTTTACTGAAGGGATATAATTCCAAATCATTTTTCATTTGGTCTTGAGGGTTGGGATATTTGTTGGTGCCAACTAACACGATTTTCCCTTCATCAAACCATTGCTGCTCTTTTTCAGCACTTTCTATGATATGTTTTTGAATTTTTCCATTGATTAGGTTTTCCAATAGACCACCGCCTTTTTCAATCATTTTCAATAAGTCGAGCGATTTTTCGGCAAAAGTTTGTGTCAAACTTTCTATAAAATAAGTGCCTTCTGCTGGGTTTAGGACGTTATCAAAATAACTTTCATGTTTTAGAATAAGTAATTGGTTTCTAGCGATTCGGTCACCAAACGCATTCGATTTATGATATAACGTGTCATAAGCCAATGGCATAACAAAATTGGCACAGCCCAAAATGGCAGACATATATTCCGTTGTGGTGCGTAACATATTGACGTTATAATCGTAAAGTGTTTTATTTCGCAAACTTGGTTCTGCAATAATTTGAATATCAGCACTTATTTCAAAGGCATCACATAAAGTGACAATTAAAACACGTAGTGCCTTTAACTTGGCTATTTCAAAAAAATAATGGTTACCAATAGCCCATTTTACGATGATTTGCTGCGGTTTAACCAAATTAAGATATTCAGTCAGATGTGCAGCAAAATAAGCCAATTGTTGAACGCCATTGGCACCAGCTTGTTGATGTAAACTACTATCGATATATAATATGCCACTTTGGTTTACTATTTTTTCAACGAAACGCAGGTCTTTTTCTTTGTCTATAAACCAATTGCCATCTGACATCAATCGGTGAATAGGATCTACACAAACCTTTATTTGATATTTTTTTGAAAAATCACTTAGATTTTGTTTTAAAGCATCATCAATAGTATGAAAAGTAACAAAGTAAGTTATGTCTGTTGGTAAATCATTAAAAAGTTTATTAAGGTCAATTTGATGAGGTATAATAAACCAAATGCTTTCAGCACCTTTTTCCAGTTTGAGTTTTGCCACATGGTTAGCATGATTGGCCTCTTGAACATATACATCTTGCAAAATTTTGAAGGCCTCATTTAGCTTAGCTACAGCAGTTGTTTTTGGCAAATCTTCTGAGGTATAGAAAGGCTTTATTTTAATACCTTCTAAGCTCTCAAAGACTAAGGTGTCGTTATAGTCTAGACCTTTTAATTCAAATTGAATTTGTTGTTTCCATTGTTTGCTTTCTATAGCTTCAAATTCTGAAAAAAGTGGATTAGCCATGGTTGTTTATTTTTTTTGTGTTTCTAATTCTTTTAAACTTTCATCGTCATATTCAATCACAAAAACATCTTCATTGCTTTTTTTCATATAGTATTTTTCACGTGCAAAACGTTCAACTTCTTCTAGCCTCTGAAATTTCTTAATTTGTAAGCAATCATTTTTAATTTCAGTAGCAAAATAAGTTTTATTTTTTTCAAGTTCATCAATTTGCCTGTTCAAAAAGCGATGCTCCAGATAGGAATAATTGTCCAAAAATAATAGCCAAATAAGAAAGCCTAAGGTTACCCAGGCATAGCGATTGATTAATATTTTTTTCATCATCATACTTTCAATTTATTATTAATTACCGCTCTTACAACATCTATAGCAACCGTATTATATGTGTCATTCGGAATAATAATATCCGCATAGGTTTTAGTTGGTTCTATAAATTGTTCATGCATAGGTTTGAGCGTTGTTTGGTATCGGTTGATGACCTCATTCATATCTCTGCCGCGTTCTGCAATATCTCTTTTCAACCGCCTGATAAGGCGCTCGTCTGAATCGGCGTTAACATATATTTTTATATCAAACAAATCTCTTAGTTCCTTGTTGGTAAAAATTAAGATCCCTTCAATAATCAGAACATGCTTAGGTTTAGTCAAAATTACATCACCTGTGCGGTTGTGCGTAACAAATGAATAAACCGGTTGTTTGATATCATGACCTGCTTTTAATTGTTTAATATGTTCGATAAGCAGTTCAAAATCAATAGCTCGCGGATGGTCAAAATTTATTTTAGTCCGTTCGTCATAGCTCAAGTTTGAAGTATCAGCATAATAAGAATCTTGCGAAATTATGCCAACCTCTGCCTCATGAAATTGATTGACAATTTGATTAACAACAGTCGTTTTGCCACTACCTGTTCCGCCAGCGATACCAATTATAAGCATAAAAAAAATGTTTTTCTTAGTCAACAAATTTAAACATTTTTTTTGATTTTTTGTTAAGCCATTTTATTCTTAAGTTAAGATTGCTAACTTTTCTTTTAAGTGATTTTCATTTTTAGTTCATGAGCCACCATGCAGAATTAGTTGTAGTGAATAAAATTCCCTATTTTTGCACAAATTTTACGCATGCAATTGGTTATTTTTTTATTGGTTTATCCCTTTATTTGGATTATATCTATACTGCCTTTTAGACTTTTGTATTTAGTTTCTGATTGTTTAAGTTTTATTGCCTATCGTGTGGTAAGGTATCGTTTAAGAATAGTTAGACAAAATTTAGACTTAGTTTTTCCAGATATGCCAAAAACGGAAAAATTGAGGATTGAAAGAAAATTTTATCAACACCTATTTGATATGTTTTTGGAAATGATGAAAACCCGTACGATTTCAAAAAATGAAATCAAAAAGCGCTTTTCATTTACGAACATGGAAGAGTATATAGCTGTGGAAAACCAAGGCAAGAGCATAGCTATGATGGCCTCTCATATGGCCTCTTATGAATGGTTGGTTTCAATTAGTCATCATGTAAATTTCCCTTCTTTTTTAATTTACAAAAAAGTGTCGAATAAGTATTTTGAAAAACTTGTAAAAAAGATCCGAAGTCGCTTTAATGCCTACCTTGTGCCGCATCGTGACACGTTTAGTGTGATAGAAGAAAATCTTAAAAATAACAGACCTGGTCTTTATGGTTTTGCTTCGGACCAATCGCCTCAATATAAAAAAAATAACCATTGGTATCCGTTTTTTGGTCATGAAGTGCCAATCTATACCGGTGCAGAAAGTGTTGCAAAAACCTATGATTTCAATCTCATGTTTGTTGACGTTAAAAAGCCTAAGCGCGGACATTATGTGGCAACTTTTGAAACCGTTAGTTTAGAACCCAATACTATTGAAAACTATAAATTATCCGAATGGTTTATTCAACGTGTGGAAAAGCAAATCAGGGAAACCCCCGAATTTTATTTGTGGACACATAAGCGATTTAAACATCTTGGTAAACCTAAATTGACTTAGGCTAAAGTAGTCATCATACCACAATCATCAATCCCATTTTAATGACTTTTCAAGATTTAAATCTCATAAAAAATATCCATCAAGTTCTGGTAGAAGAAAACTATATTGTGCCAACACCTATTCAGCAAAAAGCCATTCCTATTGTTTTGGCTGGTGATGATTTGGTGGGTATTGCGCAGACTGGAACAGGCAAAACAGCTGCTTTTTCATTGCCTATCATTAACTACTTACATCCTATTATTGGTGGTGCGATGCGCAGGAAAACTTTAAGAGCACTGGTGCTTGCCCCAACTAGAGAATTAGCTATTCAAATTCAACAGAATATTGAAAACTATGCCAAATACACCCACATTAAAACAGCAGTTATTTTTGGAGGCGTCAATCAGGCCAATCAAGTGGATCAGCTAAAAAGTGGTATTGATATTTTAATTGCCACGCCAGGAAGATTACTAGATTTGCATAAACAAGGCTTTGTTGATTTGAATAATTTACATTTTTTAGTGTTAGATGAGGCTGATTTGATGCTCGATATGGGCTTTATTCATGATGTAAAAAAAGTGATGAAACTATCACCAGAGAATAAGCAAACGCTTTTATTTACAGCCACCATGTCTGTTGAAATTAGAGAAATTGCCCAATTTTTTCTGAAAGATCCTAAATATATAACCATTGCACCAGTTGTAAAAACTGAAAATAACATTGCACAAAGTATTTACTTTTTGGAGAAAGCAGATAAGAAAAAACTGCTCTATCATTTGATTAGAAATGAGAAAATAAAAAATGCGATTGTTTTTGTAAGAACAAAACATGGTGCTGATAATGTGGTTAAGCACCTTAAAAAAAATGATGTTAAAGCCGAAGCTATTCATGGCGATAAAACCCAAACCACGAGGCAACGTGTTTTAGAAGCTTTTAAAAATCAAGAGATAGATATTTTAGTAGCGACAGATATTGCGGCCAGAGGTATCGATATTGAACAAATGCCTTATGTGGTTAATTATGATTTACCAAATATTAGTGATACTTTTATTCATCGCATTGGCCGAACAGCCAGAAATGGTGAAACCGGCACGGCGATTTCTTTTTGCAGTCCAGACGAACTAACCTATTGGAAAGATATTTTGAAACTTTTAAAAAATACGGTTAAAGAAGTTTCAGACCATCCTTATCCTTTAACCAATTCAACGGCTGACCAGCAAGCGTTACCAGCTAAAAATGAAAAAAACGAAGCTGAAAAATCTCCCAAAACAAATAATTTCTCTAGAAAATCTGATCAATCTAAAAAAAATAAGAAAAGGTGGTATTAGGAAAAGTGTTTTTTTTTGAAACTTTTTTTGATAAAATTTATTTTTTTTTGTAAAAAAAACTTTAATTTAGTCGTTTTATAATTTAAAAGACTAAATCATGATAAAACCAACTAGAACTTTTGATTTTGCTTACTATCAATTGGAGCAAAATAATAAGCCCGACTGTTTAGTAACTAAATATAATGGTCAATGGGTTAAAACTTCAACCAAAGACTATTTAGATCAAGCCTTTGCTATTTCAAAAGCACTTCTTGATATGGGCATCAAGAAAGATGACAAAATTGGTATTATTTCAACCACTAATCGCACCGAATGGAATATTTTTGATATCGCAATCTTACAGATCGGTGCACAATCTGTTCCGCTTTATCCGACCATCACCGCTAATGATTATGAATATATCTTAAATCATAGTGAGTGCAAACTCTGTATTATTTCTGATGAGGATCTTTATAACAAGCTTAAAACCGTTAAAGATAACATTCCAACTTTGCAGGGGATTTATTCTTTTAATAAAGTTTCGGGTTGCAAAAACTGGCAAGAACTTCTTGAAAAAGGTCAATCTTTATCAAATGACGATGCAGTAGAAGCAGCTAAATTAGCCGTCAAACCTGAAGACTTGGCGACTATTATTTATACATCTGGCACCACAGGTACCCCTAAAGGCGTTATGCTAACGCATAACAACCTTGTTTCTAATGTTTTAGATAGTTCTCCGCGTATTCCTTTTGTTGAAAATCAAACCGTTGCTTTGAGCTTTTTACCTATCTGTCATATTTTTGAGCGGATTATTCTTTATATGTATCAATATTTTTCTGTTGCCATCTATTTTGCAGAATCTATAGAAAAATTGACTGAAAATATTAATGAGGTTAAACCAAATGTATTTTCAGTTGTGCCAAGATTGCTTGAAAAAGTATATGACAAAATCTATGCAAAAGGTGCTGATTTAACAGGTATCAAGAAGAAATTATTCTTTTGGGCTGTAGAATTAGGTCTTAAATTTGAGCCTTATGGTAAAAATGGTTGGTGGTATGAAACCCAATTGAAAATAGCTCGTAAGTTAATTTTCAGTAAATGGCAAGCTGCTTTGGGTGGTAATATAGACATTATGGTTACGGGTGCTTCTGCCTTACAACCGCGATTGGGTAGAGTATTTGCAGCCGCTGGCATGCCAGTTATGGAAGGTTATGGTTTAACAGAGACTTCCCCAGTTTGTACAGTTAATGATCAGCGAAATGGCGGTTTCAGAATTGGAACCGTTGGCCGAGCTATAGATAATGTTGAGCTAAAAATAGCTGAAGATGGCGAGATTTTAGTCAAAGGTCCTAATGTGATGCAAGGCTACTACAAACAACCAGAATTAACTGCAGAAGTTATCAAAGATGGTTATTTCCACACCGGTGATATTGGAGAAATTGATAAAGATGGCTTTTTGAAAATAACAGACCGTAAAAAAGAAATGTTTAAAACATCTGGTGGCAAATACATTGCTCCGCAATTGATTGAAATGCGAATAAAGCAATCCTTATTTATAGAAAACATCATGGTTGTTGGCGATGGTGAAAAAATGCCAGGTGCATTGATCCAACCAAGTTTTGATTATGCCATGGAATGGGCAAGGAGAAAAAATCTGACTATTAATACGCAATCAGAATTAGTGAATAATGAAAGATTCATTAAGCGTATTCAAAAAGAAATAGATGAGGTTAATGAAACTTTAGGCAACTGGGAAAAAATTAAGCGATTTGAACTCATTGACACCCTTTGGTCTATTGATGGTGGCGAATTAACACCAACACTAAAAATGAAACGCAAGAATATCAAAGAAAAATATATCCATTTATATAACAAAATTTATGAAAAAGCGTAAAAATATGTAACCAATTAAATCTATAAATTATGAATATTAAAAGTTTTTTAATTTCGAGTGTTGTTGGGGGTATTGTATACTTCTTGTTGGGATGGTTGTTCTACGGTATTTTGTTTAGTGACATTTATCCAAGTAATGGTGAAGAAAACCTATTGTTTGTTTTCTTAGGGTGTTTAGTTTATGCCGTTTTCTTATCATTTGTTTTTTTAAAGTGGGCAAATATTTCTACTTTAATTTCTGGTGCAAAAGCTGGTGGAATAATCGCCTTTTTCACATCTATTAGCACGAATCTTTTTTTGATGTCAAATAAAGTCATGGCACCCGAAAATTTTATGATCGATGTTGCCATCATGATAGTTTGCGGTGCGATTGTTGGCGGAATTATCGCTTTTATTATTGGTAAGACAAAAGCAACTTCTTGATATAAGCAATTTTATTTCATTTTTTTAAATGACAAAACCCCAAATGGCAAGGTGGTCTTTTGGGGTTTTGTCTTTTTACCCTCATTAAAGTATTAGAATCTAAGTTTAATCATTAACGAAGATTTTACCTCTCCAATTTCTTATACTTAATCCTCGTAGGCGTCACGTCTTTGCCTAAACGTTTGCGTTTGTTTTCTTCATATTCTGAAAAACTGCCTTCAAAGAAATAGACTTGAGAGTCACCTTCAAAAGCTAAAATATGCGTACAAACCCTATCCAAAAACCAACGGTCGTGAGAAATAATTACACCGCAACCCGCAAAGTTTTCTAGACCTTCTTCTAAAGCACGAAGGGTATTCACATCCAAATCGTTGGTAGGTTCATCTAGAAGTAGTACGTTACCTTCTTCTTTCAAAGTCATGGCAAGGTGCAAACGGTTTCTTTCGCCACCAGACAAGGTAGAAACCTTTTTATTTTGTTCGCTACCGCCAAAATTAAATCTGCTCAAATAGGCACGAGAATTCACTTGTCTACCGCCCATCATAATCAATTCCTGACCGTCGCAGAAGTTTTCCCAAATGGATCTTTCTGGGTCTATATTTGAATGTGCTTGATCTACGTAAGCAATTTTTACTGTGTCACCTATTTCAAATGAGCCGCCATCTGGTTGCTCTTCACCCATAATCATGCGGAAAATGGTGGTTTTACCCGCACCATTTGGTCCAATGATGCCAACTATGCCAGCTTGCGGTAATTTGAAATTTAAGTTTTCATAAAGCAATTTATCACCAAAAGCTTTAGCTACATCTTTGGCTTCAATAACGTTGGTACCTAGGCGTGGGCCGTTCGGGATGTATAATTCGAGTTTTTCATCGAGTTGTTTTTGATCTTCATTCAACAAGCGGTCATAGTTTTGTAAACGGGCTTTTTGCTTCGTTTGTCGACCTTTTGCGCCTTGACGCACCCATTCTAATTCGCGTTCTAGTGTTTTTCTGCGTTTTGAGGCTGTTTTTTCTTCTTGTGCCATACGTGTCGTTTTCTGGTCTAACCAAGAGGAATAATTACCTTTCCAAGGTATACCTTCGCCACGGTCAAGCTCTAAAATCCAACCTGCTACATTGTCCAAGAAATAACGGTCGTGCGTGATGGCTATCACAGTACCTTTATATTGTTGTAAATGTTGTTCTAACCACAATACGGATTCAGCATCTAAGTGGTTGGTAGGTTCATCAAGTAGCAGAATATCAGGGTTTTGAAGCAATAATCTGCACAAGGCCACACGACGTCTTTCGCCACCAGAAAGTACTTTAATCAATGTATCTGGTTCTGGCGTGCGTAGCGCATCCATGGCGATGGCCAAAGTGGTATCAATTTCCCAGGCGTTCGTGGCGTCAATTTTATCTTGCAATTCAGCCTGACGATCCATCAGTTTATTCATTTTGGTTTCGTCCTCATAATATTCAGGTAAACCAAACATATCATTAATTTTGTTGTATTCTGCTAGTAAAGCAAAAGTCTCTGCAGCACCTTCTTGTACAATTTCTAAAACCGTTTTGTTTTCATCCAGTTGCGGTTCTTGTTCTAAATAACCAATTTTGTAACCTGGCGAAAAAACCACATCGCCTTGAAAGTTTTTTTCAACGCCAGCAATGATGCGCAACAAAGTCGATTTTCCAGAGCCATTAAGACCTAAAATACCAATTTTGGCACCATAGAAAAAACTGAGGTAAATATCTTTTAAAACTTGTTTATTAGTACTTTGGTAGGTCTTGCTAACCTTTACCATCGAAAATATGACTTTTTTATCGTCTGCCATGATTATAAATTTTTGGAAGGCAAATATAAAGTTTTAAGATGGGTTTTCAAATATTTTTTTGAAGCAATTGGCTTTCAGGTTTTCAATGGCGTTTTGCTCCCGCTTTTCGCTTTACTCCCCCAACCAAAAGCCAAGTTTTGTAAGGTTTTTCTCTGGCTTATTTGGTCGCCATCAAAAACCAACAATACTATGGCTTTCGTTTGGCGGCGGTATCGCTGCAATCGGGGCTAGGAGAGAGGGCTTGCTAAAAAAAACGCTAGTCCTTTCGCAGTTTTATTCAAGTATTAAAATTAATTCAAACTACTTCAAATTAAAAAGATTTGACTATTTTTGTTTTTGAGGAAGTCCTTTTTGAGTATAATAAATTTAAATTACTAAAAAGTTATGCATGTCAACTACATTCAATCTCTCCAAAAGCAAATGGCTTACTATAAGTCGATTGGTGATAAAGCCATGCTTCAAGTCAGTGATAAACAACTGTTTTGGCAACCTAATCCAGAAAGCAATAGCATCGCCATGATTGTGCAACACCTGAGTGGGAATATGTTGTCGCGCTGGACAAATTTTTTGACCACAGATGGCGAAAAAGAAAATAGAAATAGAGATACCGAGTTTGAACCTATACTAAATGCAAGACAAGACGTTTTAGATGTTTGGGAAAAAGGTTGGTCATGTTTCTTCAATGCGCTAGACCAATTAAACGAAAGCAATTTGGAAACCATCATCTACATCAGAAATGAAGGTCATACAGTCATTGAAGCCTTAAATAGGCAATTGGCACATTATCCGTATCATATTGGTCAAATGGTATTTTTAGGAAAAATGTTGATGGACGAACAGTGGCAATCTTTGTCAATTCCAAAAGGAGATTCTGAAGTTTTCAATGCAGAAAAATTTGCAATGGAAAAGAAACAAAAACATTTTACGGATGAGTAGTTTATTTCTATTATGCAAAAAAAAACACCGTTCTAGCACGGTGTTTTCTCAACTTAATTATTAACTATGGAAAAACTTTATTTTATAACGAAAATATTATTTTAGCACCAAGTCCCGCACCCCGACTTGAATGGAGCTCTTTTTTAGGTTTTGACAAAAACCTAAAAAAAAAGCGGTTCCGATAGCTATCGGCAGGCAGGCGGATAAGGTGCCCAAATATTAAAAACAATATTTATTTTCTGCGATAACCTTGTCAGCAATAATATCTCTTAGGGCTACTACATTTGGTAAGTTTTGATATTTTGTAAAGCGTTTTAAACCCATCAACATCATGCGTTGTTCATCACCTTCGGTGAAAGACGAAATGCCTTCTTTAGCTTTGGTTACGATAATATCTACCGCATTGTAAAGGTAAAGTTGCGCCATGGCTATTTGTGCTTTGCAAGCAGCTTCTCCTTGTGATTTAACCAATTTTTCAGTTCTCAAAATACCGCTTTCTGCCATATAAATTTCAATCAAAATATCAGAAGCTGCAGATAAAAGCTGTTGGTGTTTTTCTAAATCTGGACCAAATTTTTGGACTGCAGAACCAGATACCATCAAAAACACTTTTTTCAATCGGTGAATAAGATCTTTTTCTTCGGCAAATAATTGCGTAAAATCAGGTACATTAAAATCAGGAATGCCCATTAATTCTTCTGCAACTTTCATGGCTGGGTTCAACAAATCAACATGGCCTTTCATGGCTTTTTTAACCAACATGCCTACTGAAAGCATGCGGTTAATTTCGTTGGTTCCTTCGTAGATGCGTGCAATACGTGCATCACGCCAAGCCGCTTCCATTGGCGTATCTTCAGAAAAGCCCATACCACCATAAATTTGTATGCCTTCATCTGTACAATTTTGTACATCTTCAGAAACCGCAACTTTAAGAATTGAACATTCAATAGCAAATTCTTCTACGCCTTTTAGTTCAGCTTCTTGATGAGAATTGCCTTCGCTTATTCTAATGTTTATGCGGTTTTCAATATCACCACCCGCTCTATAGGTAGCGCTTTCATCAACATAGCAATTAGTTGCCATGGTTGCAATTTTTGATTTTATTGCACCAAAACTTGCGATCGGCACACCAAATTGAACGCGTTCGTTGGCATATTTAGTGCTTAAGCTAGTTACCCGACGCTGAGCATCTATACAAGCTACGGCTAATTTGATTCGACCTACGTTTAAGGCATTCATAGCTATTTTAAAACCTTCACCTTGACCGGCTAACATATTTTCTACTGGAACTTTCGTTTCGTTGAAAAATACTTGGCGCGTAGAAGAGGAGCGAATACCTAATTTGTGTTCTTCTTCACCCATGGTTATCCCATTTGTAGGGTCATTTTCTACGATAAAGCCTGTAATGTTTTTATCATCGCCAATTCTAGCAAAAACGATGAGTAGACTACAAAAGCCAGCATTAGAAATCCACATTTTCTGTCCTGTAATTTTATAATGCGTCCCATCTTCAGATAAAACTGCTTTTGTTTTGCCTGAGTTGGCATCAGAGCCAGCACCCGGTTCTGTTAAACAATAGGCGCCAAACCACTCACCGCTGGCTAATTTTGGAACATATTTTTGTTTTTGTTCTTCTGTACCGTACAAAGTGATTGGCATAGTTCCGATGCCTGTATGTGCACCGAATGCAGTTGATAGTGATCCTGAAGCACCTGAAAAATAATCACAAGCCAACATGGTTGAAATAAAGCCCATGCCTAAACCGCCATAAGCTTCTGGCACTGCTACGCCAAGAAAGCCAAGTTCACCTGCTTTTTTCATGAGATCTTCCGTAAATGCATAGTCTTTTTTCTCAAAGCGTTCCCTTTGGTGCATCACTTCTTTTTCGATGAATTCTTGAATAGATTCCTTCATCATTTTTTGTTCCTCATTAAAATCTTCTGGTGTGAAAATTTCTTCTGCTTTGGTTTCTCGAACTAAGAATTGTCCGCCTCTTATTATGTCCATATAAGCCCCCTATCCCCCAAAGGGGGCATTACCTATTAGGGGTCAATAGGGTTTTTGTTATTATTAATATGTATGAACGTTTTGAATTCCCCCGACTGGGGTTAGGGGGCTTTATAATATCTCATATATACCTGCCGCTCCTTGTCCTGTGCCAACACACATGCTGACTAAACCGTATTTTTGTTTGCGCAATTTCATTTCGTTAAACAATTGAACCGATAGTTTTGCACCTGTGCAACCTAAGGGATGACCTAATGCAATGGCCCCACCATTCGGATTGATGATGTCTTGGTTGAGGTTTAATTCTCTGATAACTGCCAAGGCCTGCGCAGCAAAAGCTTCATTTAATTCGATTTGTTGAATATCATTGAGGCTTAAACCTGCTTGCTTGAGTGCTTTTGGAATGGCTTTTACTGGCCCAATCCCCATGATGCGTGGTTCAACGCCCGCGGCTGCATAGCTTACCATTCTGGCAATTGGCTCTAAGTTATATTCTTTAACCATCTCCTCGCTCATCACCAAAACGAAAGCTGCACCATCACTCATTTGAGAAGAAGAACCTGCGGTAACCGAACCGTCGGCAGCAAAAACTGGTCTTAATTTTGACAAGGCCTCTAGATTGGTTCCAGCTCTAGGTCCTTCATCTTTAGCTACTGTATAGTTTTTAGTTTCCTTTTTACCAGCCTCATTGATAAATGTATGTTCAACTGTGATAGGCACTATTTGTGAATCAAATTTGCCTTCAGCCTGCGCTTTTAAGGCTTTATTATGTGATTCCACTGAAAAAGCATCTTGATCTTCACGTGAAATATTAAATTGTTTAGCAACAGCTTCTGCTGTTAAGCCCATGCCCCAATAATAATCTTCATTGCCTTGCGCAACAATTTGATAATCAGGGGTTGGTTTGTAACCACCCATAGGAATGTAACTCATGCTTTCTGCGCCACCAGCAATAATACAATCTGCCATACCAGATTGAATTTTGGCCGTTGCCATAGCAATGGTTTCCAATCCAGATGCACAATATCTGTTGATCGTCACGCCAGGCACATCATCAACTTTTAAGCCCATTAATGAAATTAAACGGGCAACGTTTAAGCCTTGCTCTGCTTCTGGCATGGCATTGCCAACCATGACGTCATCTATACGTGTTTTGTCAAAATTCGGTAATTGTTCCATCATGTATTGAATGGTTTCTGCTGCCAACTCATCAGGTCTTTTAAACCTAAATAGTCCTTTTGGAGCTTTGCCTACTGCTGTTCTGTAAGCTTTGACGATGTATGCGGTTTTTCTCATTGTATATTTATGTTAATTATTGTCTTTATTTAAATTAAATCTTAATCTGTCATTATCAATTAGTGCTTTTAGGTCTTCTTTCTTAGGCAAATAAAGTAAGTATTTTGAAGCGAATAGATTGTTAGAATCATTAAGAACAGAGTATTTTACAATAGTCTCATCTTTTTCAGAACAAAGTAAAATGCCTATGGTTGGATTGTCATCTTTTCCTTTCTTCAAATCATCATACATTCTAACGTACATATCTATTTGTCCAATATCCTGATGAGATAATTCTTTAGTTTTAAGGTCTATAATAACAAAGCATTTTAGAATATAATTATAAAAAACTAAATCAATAAAAAAATCTGATGTATCTGTTACAATATGTTGTTGTCTCGCAACGAAAGCAAAACCTTTTCCAAATTCAAGTAAAAATGTTTGTAGATGATCTAATAGGGCTTGTTCAATTTTTGATTCATTTATTTTGTAATCTTGATTAATACCTAAAAATTCAAATATACACGGATCTTTTATTAGATTTTGAATTGTTTCTGGCTCATTTTCTTTTTTATGTTTTAAAACTCTTTCAAAATTTAATGTATTTATTTGTCTTTGTAAGGTTCTACTATTCCAATTTGAAGTTATACTTTCATTAAGGTAATAGTTTCGTTTCTCTTTTGAATCAATTCTTGAAAGCAATCTATAATGTGTCCAACTTAAATTGGTACGCAATGCGTTCCAAATTGGAAATGCACTGTAAAAAGCACGCATATTATTTAGATTTCTTTCATCAAACCCTTTTCCAAATTCAAAAGTAAGCTCGTTAGCAAGGTTTTTTAAAGTAGATTTTCCATAAACAGCTTTTTGATTTCCTTGTTGCTCGTCTTCTACAATTAATTGTCCTATTCTCCAGTAAGTTTCAAGCAAAGTACTATTTACCATTCTAAAGACTTTTTGTCTAGACTGAATGATAATTTCTTTTACTGATTGAAACAGATGGTTTTGGTTCATTGTATATTGTATTATTGTATATTGTATTTTTGTAAAATGTATATTGTTTTATTGTAAATTGATGAATGTCATAGCAAAATACATTATACAATTTATATTTCTACAATATACAATCAATTACGAAGGGGTTTCCCTTTTGTCAACATAAACTGAATTCTCTCTAGTGTTTTTCTTTCAGTACATAAACTCAAGAAAGCTTCTCTTTCTAAGTCTAATAGGTAACGTTCACTAACCAGTGTAGGTTCGGATAAATCACCACCAGCCATCACATAGGCCAATTTATTAGCGATTTTCTTATCATGCTCAGAAATAAATTTCCCTTTTTCCATGCTATCTGTTCCTACTAAAAACATACCCAAGGCTTGTTTGCCAAGTGCTTTAATATCTGTTCTTTCTATTGGTCTAGTATAACCTTGTTCTGCCATTTGAAGTGCAATTTGTTTGGCTGTAGCAATTTGTCTATCACGATTAACCACTACAATATCTTTACCTGATTGTAAAATACCTAAATCATAAGCTTCATGGGCAGAAGTTGCTACTTTTGCCATTGCTATTGTTAAGAAATATTCTTGAAGAACATTCAGTTCAACATCATTTTTTCTGAATAAATCTGCAGCTCTCAGAGCCATTTCTTTGCTGCCTGCACCACCAGGGATAACACCAACACCAAATTCAACTAAGCCAATGTATGTTTCCGCCGCAGCAACCACACGGTCTGCATGCATGCTCATTTCGCAGGCGCCCCCAAGTGACATGCCGTGAGGTGCCACCACAACTGGTGTTGAAGAATATCTGCATCGCATAATCGTGTCTTGGAAATATTTAATGGCGAAGTTTAATTCGTCATATTCTTGTTCAACAGCCATCATGAAAATCATGCCAATATTGGCGCCAACAGAGAAATTAGCCCCTTGGTTACCAATCACTAAACCATTGTATTCTTGTTCAGCCATATCGATGGCTTTGTTAATGCCTTGTAAGACACCACTGCCAATGGTGTTCATTTTTGAGTGGAATTCTAAATTTAAAATACCATCGCCCAAATGGAAAACTGAGGCATCAGCATTGCCCCAAACTTTTTTCGTTTCTCTAATATTATCTAGTATAATGAACGCATCTTGCCCAGGTTTTTTAACTTGTCCTTTTTGGTTTTGGTCATAAAAGTAGGTCGCACCTTCTTTAGTTGAGTAAAATGTCTGTTTGCTAGAAACCATTTCATTAATCCATGCGGCAGGCTCCTGGCCTGTTGCTTTAATCAATTCAATACCTTTTTCTAAACCAACGGCATCCCAAATTTCAAATGGACCATTTTCCCAACCAAAACCAGCTTTCATAGCGTCATCAATTTTATAGACTTCATCAGAAATTTCTGGCACTCTATTAGCGACATAAGCAAACATAGCGCCGAGATTCTTTCTGTAAAACTCACCAGCTTTGTCTTTACCAGTAATTAGCACTTTAAATCTATCAATGGGTTTATCAATAGTTTTAGTTAATTCTAAAGTGGCGAATTGCGCTTTTTTGCTTGCAGTATATTCTAAAGTATTCAAGTCTAGAACCAAAATATCTTTACCTTCTTTTTTGAAGAAACCTTGACCAGTTTTGCTACCCAGCCATTTGTTCTCCATCATTTTAGAAATAAATTCTGGTAACTTAAATAGGTTGTGCGCTTCATCATTCGGGCAGTTTTCATAAATACCATTGGCCACGTGAACCAAGGTATCTAAACCAACCACATCCACTGTTCTAAAAGTTGCAGATTTTGGACGACCAATCACAGGACCAGTTAATTTATCTACTTCTTCAACCGTTAAACCAAGCTCTTTTACTTGGTGAAATAAGCTCATGATACCGAAAATACCGATACGATTACCTATAAATGCAGGTGTATCTTTGGCAATGACAGATGTTTTACCTAGGAATTTTTCGCCATAACCATTCAAGAAATCTAAAACTTCTTTTGAGGTATTTGGTCCAGGAATGATTTCAAACAACTTTAAATATCTGGCAGGGTTGAAAAAGTGTGTGCCACAAAAATGCTTTTGAAAATCTTCACTTCTGCCTTCATTCATAAATCCGATAGGAATACCTGATGTATTTGAAGTAATCAACGTACCAGGTTTTCTATATTTTTCAACTTTTTCAAAAACCTGTTTTTTGATGTCTAAACGCTCAACGACAACTTCTATAATCCAATCAACTTCGCTCAGTTTAGTCAGGTCATCCTCAAAATTTCCAGTTTTGATTCGGTTAGCAAATTTGGTATGGTAAATAGGCGAGGGCTTCGATTTTAAAGCATTGGCTAACTGCTCATTTACTAAACGATTTCTGACCGCTTTATGGTCTAAAGTTAGTCCCTTTTTTTGCTCATCTGCTGTTAGTTCTCTTGGTATGATGTCTAAAAGAAGCACATCTACACCAATATTGGCAAAATGACAAGCAATACCTGAACCCATAATACCTGAGCCTAGAACTGCTACTTTGTTAATTTTTCTGTTGTTCATATAAATGTGTTTGATTAAAAATTTGCTTATCTTGAATAAGTTTGTTTATTTTTTCTGCGACTTTAAAAAAAGTTTTTAAATCGTCTAGTGAAACTGAATCTTTAATGGTTTGATTAAACATCAAAACTGTTTGCTTGGACAGTTCCCGTTTTTCTTTGCCAAAATCGGTCAAACATATCATAACCCCTCTGCCATCTTCGGGATTTTTCTCTCTATAAATAAGGCCTTTATCTTCTAGCGTTTTTAAAGTGCGTGTCAGACTAGAGGGTTCCATGCCCATGCGCTGACTAATGGCTGAAGAAGGCGTACCTATTTCTTTGTCGATGCTCAGTAAGGCAAAACCTATAGACATGGTTGCCCCATATTTATTGGCTTCATCATTGTACATCTTGGCAATGTTTTGCCAAGTATGTCTTATTATATAGTCAATGGTAATATCTGTCATAATTACGAAATCGTTTTCAAAGATATATAAAATTTATTATGCATGCATACTATTTTTAAAAATATTATGCATGCATAGTAAAATTTAACGTTTTGTTAACAAACAGGGTAAGATGAAAAGGTGTTCATTGCGCAACTTTCTATTATTTTTATTACATAAAGTTTTTAACACCAGGTAATCCCAACGCGTCTTGGCACCAAAAAAATTAACTATAAGTTGTCGGAGCTTTTTAGCCCAGATAGCAATGAAAAGCAATTTTTATAAAAACTGCTAATTTTTGTTGAAATAAAAAAGCGACTTTTGAAGCTCTTTTTATTACTTACAAAAATAGTTGTTTTTTGAAAATTCTTGTAATGGATAGCTGGAAATGGCTTCAAATAAAAATATTAACAGTATTAAACAATTAATCCGTCTTTCATGGTCAACTTTCTATCTGCCATATCGGCTAATTCAGGGTTATGGGTAACAATGATGAAGGTTTGTCCAAACTCCTGTCTCAATTTGAAAAATAGTTCATGCAATTGATTAGCTGTTTTGGTATCAAGATTGCCTGTTGGTTCGTCGGCCAAAATCAACTTGGGATTGTTTATTAAGGCTCTCGCTATAGCTATTCTTTGTTGTTCACCACCCGATAGCGCATTTGGTTTGTGGTGGGCTCTTTCCGTCAATCCAAGAAAAAGTAAAAGTTCATTTGCTTTTTTTTCTAATTCATTTTGATTCCTGTTGCCAATTAATCCAGGAATAATAATATTCTCTAGGGCCGTAAATTCTGGCAGCAACTGATGAAACTGAAAAATAAAGCCTAATTTTTCGTTTCTAAATTTAGATAAATCATTGTCTTTTAGGGTTAAAATATCTAATTGGTCAATAGATAGTTTTGACGCCACATGCTGATCTGGATAATCCAAAGTACCAATAATTTGTAAGAGTGTAGTTTTGCCCGCACCTGATGCACCAACAATAGAAACAACCTCGCCAGCATCAATGGTTAAATCTATACCTTTTAGCACTTCTAATTGATGATAGGTTTTATGGATATTTTTGGCAATGATTAAAGACATAAATACTATTTATTAAATTTTGTGTAAAATTACAATTTTATGGCAAATTGTTTGATACATATAATTATATTTGTCATCTTTTATTTCAATAAATGAATAAATTTATATTTCATTTTGCCTTATTTTTCATAAGCACTTCTTTTATTAGTTATTTTCAGGATTCTGAAAGTTTTGTAAAAGTTGCGGTTCCCACCAAGTTTGGAAATTTTACGATAAATAAAGAGGAGAAGATAAAAACACAATCCTCATTTAACAATAAAAAACAAACCATTGAAAATGTGAGAGAAATCACTTTCAGGGTCTTTGTTAAGGTAAACGAATTAAAAATTACAGATAAAATAAAAAAGGACTTAAGTCAATATAAAAATTATGACGAAGATTTATTTGTGATTTTATCTTTTGACAAAGCTGGGAAAATGTCGAATTACAGCTTTCAGCAAGAATCTGTTTTAGCCAGTTTTAATGAGTTTTATAAACAAATAATGAATGAAGTACAAAAAAAAATGACGCCTGCACAAGCCAAACAATTATTAGATTTAAAAACTGAAACATCTTTAAAAGTGATGTTGACTTACACCAAATAATGATGTTTAAAAAACTTACTTATATTGCCTTTATTTTCACTTACCTAATTAACGGTCAAAACAATTCGAAATCCTTTTTTGAATCTTTTCAGGCACATCAACCTCAGGTGGCTATTAAGGAACATTTATATAATATAACGCAACATCCGCATATTACGGGTACAAAAGCCAATGAAGCCGTGAGAGATTATATTGCTCAAGCCATGAAAAATGCGGGCTTCAAGGTTGAAATTGTGCCTTATGACGTGTATATGCCCGAAATGCCTGGCACAAGTGAGGTAGAGATTACTTCACCAGTGACCCAAAAATTGACAAATATTGAAAAGATAATTGAAGGTGATAAATATTCCTCGCACCCCGATAATTCTCAAGGCTTTAATGCTTACAGTGGCAGCGGCGATGTAACGGCTAATATCGTTTATGTCAACTATGGTACCAAAGCAGATTTTGATTATTTGCTCGAAAAAGGCATTGTATTGAAAGGAAAAATTGCTTTGGCGAGATATGGTGGAAATTTTAGAGGTTTCAAAGCTAAATTTGCTGAAGAATTTGGTTGCATTGGCCTTGTTATTTTTACCGACCCCGCTGATAGTGGTTATACTAGGGGATTTGTTTACCCCGAAGGTACATTTTATAATGAAAGTGCCTTACAGCGCGGCGCTTTGATCACCAAAGAATGGGCGGGCGATCCATTAACACCTTTTGAACCAGCTTTGCCGTTAGATGGTAAAACCAAAATTAAGCGATTAAATACAAGCGACATTTCTTTGCCAAAAATACCAGTCATCCCGATTGGTTATGGCGCCGCACAAGATATTTTTAAGTTAATGACTGGCCATATACAAGCACCTAAAGGTTGGCAGGGTGGACTACCATATACTTATCGTATTGAAGGTGGTGACGACTTAAAAATCAGGGTTCAAGTGAGTCAAAAAAGAAAAATGCAACGCGTTTACAATGTGATTGGTACATTAACTGGCCAGACTAAACCTAATGAGTGGATTATTGCTGGTTGCCATTATGACGCATGGACTTTCGGAGCCATTGATCCAAATAGCGGCACAGCCATGTTACTCAGTTTAGCAGATACTTTTGGTGAGCTAGCCAAACAAGGTAAAAAACTAAATCGCACCATAAAAATTTGCCACTGGGATGCGGAAGAAATTGGTCTAATTGGTTCAACGGAATGGGTTGAGCATCATAAAAAAGAACTGCAACAAAAAGCAGTGGCTTACCTAAATGCAGATGCAGCCGTTAGTGGTCCTGATTTTTACGCAGCTGCAAGTCCAACTTTAAAGAAGCTAGTTATTGAAGCCACTCAAAATATTATTCACCCAGATATTAAGGCATCAATTTTTCATCATTGGAAAAAAGAAAAATTGCAACCGAGTATTGGCAATTTGGGAGGTGGATCAGATCATTTGCCTTTTCTGGCGTTTGCAGGCATTCCGTCTTTAAATATGGGTATGAGTGGTCCTTCGCTCTATCATTCTAATTATGACAATTTTCATTTTTATCAAAAATTTTCTGACCCTAATTTTGCTTATGCCAAAGCAACAAAGGATATTTTTGGCTATAGTTTCATCAACTTATCCCAAGCCGATTTATACCCACTTCAATTGGAAAAATATGGTGAAGATTGTCAATTTCACTTTGAAGCTTTAGAAAAAAGGCTGAAAGATAGCCAAGTGGAAAATTTTAGTTTTGAGAAATTAATTCAGCAGGCTAAAATTTTAAAGGAAAAGGGCAAAATGTTAGATTTGAAACTTAACCATTCACAAAAGCAGACCGACAAAATCAATGTAGAAATCAATCAGATTGAGCGTTTATGGTTGCATGAAGAAGGGATGCCTTTTGGTAAATGGTACCAATCCTTGTATGTGTCTTCAGACCCCTATAGTGGCTATGCTTCGTGGATTATGCCTGGTTTTCTTTATGTTTTAGAAAATAAAAAATATGACGACCTTAGCCAATGGGAAGCTAAATATTTAAAAGCAATAGATAATATCCTAAAAAGCTACGAAAGAATAGATCAGTTATCGACTAATTAATTTGAACGCAATTTTGTTTCGTTATAAATTTCTAATGGGCAATTTGGGTTAAAGCTTAATCCAGCTGTTCGTTGCAAGTCCTCATCAAAAATGTTGTTTGTCTAAAATTTTTTCTTGGCTTCTTGGGTCGCCATCAAAAATTAAGACCAACTAACATTTTTTCTTCCGGGCTTTCCACTGCCATCTGGGCTAATAAATCAGTGCTATGCTAACACTTTTGTCTATAAAAGAAGATTTTTTTTCATCACTTCAGCATCTAGATGATGAGGTAGAACCTTTATTCTATTACGCTTTAGAAAGTATAGAAGGCTTAAAGCGTTCTGATTTTATTTTAAATCCAACTATTGAGGTTGATCATCAAAAAGCCTTGGTTTGGCAAAATTTGATTACACATTTGAAGCAAAACAAACCCATTCAATATTTTTTTGGTACACAAAATTTCTATGGTTTAGATTTTTTGGTAAATAAACATACATTGATTCCCCGTCCAGAAACAGAAGAATTAGTAGATTGGATTATTCAAAATCATCAAAATCAAAAGTTAAAAATATTGGATATAGGCACAGGTAGTGGTTGTATTGCCATTACCTTAGCCAAACATCTACCAAAGGCCAATGTTTCTGCCATGGATATTTCAGAGCAGGCGCTAGTGATGGCAAAGAAAAACGCTTGTAATTTTGATGTAAAAGTGAATTTTATCCAAAAAGATATATTATCAATTGAAGATTTAGCGGATGATTTTGATGTCATTGTTTCAAATCCACCTTATGTGCGCAATCTTGAAAGAAAGGAAATTTTGCTTAATGTTTTAGCCCATGAGCCTCACCAAGCCTTGTTTGTGCCAGATGACAAGCCGCTGCTATTTTATGATAAAATTTTAGGACTAGCTAAAAAACAGCCTAACAACAATGTTCGTTTATATTTTGAAATCAATCAATATCTTGGAAAAGAGATGCTTGCATTATTTCGGTCTTACGGCTACGAGGAAGCCATCTTAAAAAAAGACTTTAAAGGCAATGACCGCATGATTAGTAATGCAAATTAATGTGAATGTCCTAAACTCATCAAATAGGCCAAAACAAATCCTAAAACAATGATGCTTAATTTAGCCAGATTAAACTTATGGTTTTCATTGCTTTCATAAATAATAGTAGACGAGATATGTAATAATATACCTACCGCAATACCTGTTAACTGCTGCGAATAATGTTGCGCCCAACTCATATGCTCTGCCAAATAAATCCCAATTGGTGTCATTGAGGCAAAAGCTAGCATAAAAAGCAAAACTTGTATTTTACTAATATTTGCCTGATAAAACAAAATGGTTAAAATCATAGCAATTGGCAAATGGTGCACGCCAATACCATAGGCCAGTTGATGATTGTTAGCTATAGGAAAACCTTCAAATAGGGCATGTAGACACAAACTAATAAACAAAGTAACCGGAATAGATACTTTTTTCTCAGAGGCGTGTAAGTGCATGTGGCCATGCTCAGCACCTTTAGAAAAATATTCTAAAATGATTTGAAACAAAATACCAATTAAAATAAAGGCACCAACAGGTAAAAAATGATTATGATCATGCGCACAGTTTTCATGATCATGACCGTGATGATGAAACATTTCTGGTAATAAATGGGTCACAACCAATCCCAGCAGAAAAGCGCCGCTAAATGAAAGAAATAATTTAATGTTTTTGTTAACTTTTGGTTTTAAAAACAGGGCCAAAACATAGCCTATAATAACTGCAAAAAAGGTAATAATATAGGTCATAGCTTATTTAATTATCATGACTAAACGTTCTGAGGAATCTTTGTGATATTTGTTTAATTGGTAATCGCCAAAAGTTTCCAGCAAATACAAATCGGCCTGTTCAAAAAGTCGCTCAAAATCTTCAAGCTCATACGCTCTTACTTTTTCTTGATATTCAAATTTTTCGCCTTGGTCTTCAAAAAAAATATCTTTAATGATTTGGTCATTTTCAAAACGTCTTTGAATATGAAATTCAATGCCATCTATTGTTTTTATCTCCTCCGGAATTATACTATTTTTAATGTGACTAGCGTTTAAAAAGTCAATAACACCAACTCCCAATTCACTAATTTGAACCTTCATCGCTTTTAAAGCTTCAAGATGGTCTTCATCATTTTCAAAATAACCAAAACTGGTAAAAAGGTTTAAAACCAAATCAAAAGTTTCATTTAAAGGCTTTCTTTTATCTTGAACGATGAATTTTAAACCAGGTTTTTCATAGGTTTTTGCAAAATTGATGCTGTTTTCTGATAAATCTGTGCCAGTTACCTGATAGCCCAGTTGATTTAAGTATAACGCGTGCCTACCTTTACCACAAGCAATATCCAGCACTTTTGCAGGGGGTTCAACATTTAGATAGTTAACCAATTGATTGATGAAGTTCTGCGCATCAACTTCATCTCTATGTTTGTATAAAATATGATAATATTTTGAGTCGAACCAAGTATCAAACCATTCTAAAATAGGCTTTTCAGACATTTGTTTTAAATATTTTAAGTATGCAAAATTACATTTTTTTTTCGAATTAGGCGTAAGACTTTTGGCATGGTATTGCTTTAGGTTTTTTATTTTCATTTATTTTGATTGGTTTTTTGTCATACTCACCCTAAGGTTTTATATTTGCCTTTTTAATTTGAAGAAAATATTCCAAATGAAAATATCATACAATTTATTAAAACAATTTATTTCTATTGATAAACCGGCGGAGGAAGTTGGACAAATTTTGACCGATTTAGGTCTGGAAGTAGAAGGTATAGAACCTTTTGAATCCATTAAAGGCGGTTTAAAAGGAGTTGTTCTAGGTTTAGTTGAATCTTGCGAAAAACATCCCGATGCCGACAAATTAAAATTGACGATTGTAGATATTGGCTCAGAAAAATTAGCCATCGTTTGCGGTGCACCAAATGTTGCAGTTGGTCAAAAGGTTGCTGTAGCAACCATTGGCACGGTGCTTTATACTGAAAATGGTGATAATTTTACCATAAAAAAAGGCAAAATTAGAGGACAAGATAGCCATGGCATGCTGTGTTCTGAAAACGAACTTGGTTTAGGAATTGGTAGCGATGGTATTATGGTATTAGAGACGAAGCTGCCGGTAGGTACACCCTTAGCCAAGCTTTTTGATATCGCAAGTGATCAAGTCTTTGAAATTGGTTTGACGCCAAATCGCGCAGATGCCATGAGCCATTTAGGCGTGGCCAGAGATTTGAAGGCTTATTTGAATGTACATGAAAGTCCAGTTAAGTTTGATACACCTAGCACAACCAGCTATAATGTTGAAAAGCGGACCCTCAAAATTGATGTTGATATTTTGAACAAAGAAAAATGCTTTAGATATTGTGGTATCACTATTTCGAATATTACTGTTAAGGAATCTCCAAATTGGCTAAAGAATTATCTACAAGCCATTGGATTAACGCCAAAGAATAATGTTGTTGACGCAACCAATTTCGTGATGCACGAATTAGGACAACCACTTCATGCCTTTGATGCAGACAAAATTAAAGGAAAAATTACGGTTAAGACCTGTCAAAAAGGTACAAAATTTATCACTTTAGACGACGTTGAACGCGAGTTAAACGAGGAAGACTTAATGATTTGCGATGACAATGGACCACTTTGCATGGCTGGTGTATTAGGAGGAAAAAATTCGGGTGTTTCAGAAACTACTAAAAATATATTTTTAGAAAGTGCTTATTTTGAGCCTGTAACCATTAGAAAGTCAGCTAAGCGTCATGGAATCCACACAGATGCCTCATTCAGATTTGAAAGAGGAATAGACATCACGCAGACCGATTATGCCCTTAAGCGTGCAGCCGTATTGATACAAGAGATTGCTGGTGGCGATTTATCTTCAGATTTAATTGAAGTTTATCCAACAAAGATTGATGACTTTAATTTAGTCCTTAATTTGCAAAAAGTAAATGAACTTATAGGAGAGGAATTACCTGAAGAAACCATTAAAAGAATACTTACAGCTTTAGAAATTAAAATCAATTCCATTTCAGATACCTCCCTTGGTTTAGTCATTCCAAGCTATCGCGTTGATGTTCAGCGAGAAGTGGATGTTATTGAAGAGATATTGCGGGTATATGGTTACAATGCCATTAAATTTAGCAAAAAGGTTAACGCCACTTTGACTAATTCACCTCGTACAGAAGATTATAAAATCCAAAATATTATTGCCAATCAATTGGTTAGTTTAGGATTTAATGAAATGATGAACAATTCATTAACTAAACAATCATATGATGCTTTATTACCCTTAATTGAAACCAATGAGGCGGTCAAAATTATCAATCCGCTTAGTATTGATTTATCGCAAATGAGACAAACTTTGGTGTTTTCAGGTTTGGAAGTCATTTCACATAACATCAATAGAAAAAACAGCCGTTTGAAGCTTTTTGAATTTGGGAAAACCTATCACAAAAAATTGCACGGCTTTGAAGAACAAAAACATCTCAGTCTTTTTCAAACGGGATTAAAAAAGTCAGAATATTGGCAGTCAAAAGATGAAAAAGCAGACTTTTTTGAATTTAAAGGCTATATCGAAAGCCTTTTAAAAAGGCTAAATATTGTGCCAACAGTTTTCGTCCCTATTCAAAATGACTTGTTTTCAGAAGGTCTAGCTTTTATGAAAGGTGAAACAGAATGGCTGACGATTGGTTTAATTAATAAAAAACTTTTAAAAGCTTTTGATATTAAGCAGGACGTTTTTTATGCTGATTTTAACTGGCAAATTATCCTCAAAAACCTTTCAACAAAATTAAAATTTGAAGATTTAGCTAAATTTCCTGAAGTTCGAAGAGATTTATCCTTGTTGTTAGATGAAAAAGTAACCTTTAATGACCTAAAAAATTTGGCTTTTCAAGCGGAAAAAGTTTGTTTAAAAGAGGTTAATTTGTTTGATGTTTATACGGGAGATAACTTACCCGCTGGTAAAAAATCTTATGCGATAAGTTTTATTATTCAAGATAAATTGCAAACGATGACCGATGAAAAAACAGAGCAAATCATGGCAAAGATTACCGAAAGCATAAAATCAACCTATCAAGCAGAATTGCGATAAAATGGAAAAAATCATTTTGGGGAGCGAAGAGTATTTTTCTTTTCCAGAGTTAAACATCCCTATCATCAAAGCGAGAATAGATTCTGGAGCCAAAACTTCAGCTATTCATGCCATAAATATCAGTCCATATAAAAAAGATGATGAAGCTTGGGTGCGATTTGATGTCAATCCGATTCAAAATGATTTAAAAACCATAATTTCTTGCGAAGCAAAGGTGGTTGATAAACGCATCGTTAAAAGTTCAAGTGGCTTTCGTGAGCAACGTTTTGTCATTCAAACGACAATTGATGTAAAAAATGACCGATGGCTTGTAGAGCTTACGTTAACCAACCGAGATTCTATGGGTTATCGCATGCTACTTGGCAGAGAGGCTATGATGGGCAGGGTTTTGGTAGATCCCGAAAAAAGTTTTCAACTGGGCGAACCAACGGTCATTGACATTAAAGAAATTTATAAAGACAACCAAAGAAAAAGTACAGGTTTTAAAATTGGATTATTGGCTAGTAACCCCGAGTTATATAGCAATAAACGGATTATTGAAGCAGGAGAATCGAGAGGTCACGAGATGTTTTTCTTAAATATCAAAGAATGTTATATCAAATTGGATGGTGAGAAACCAGAAATTCACTACCGTGGCGGTAAAATCTTAAATGATTTAGATGCAGTTATACCGCGGATAAGACCAAATATCACCTATTATGGTTGTGCCTTAACCCGTCAATTTGAAGCCCTGAAAATTTATTCTCTAAATGATTCTCGGTCAATTACCAAATCAAGAGATAAATTGTTTTCATTGCAAGCGTTTATCCATGCAGGGATTGCCATACCAACTACTGGTTTTGCTAATTCACCGTTAGATACCGATGATTTAATAAAAATGGTTGGTGGCACACCTCTAATTGTCAAACTTCTTGAAGGGACCCAAGGAAAAGGGGTTGTTTTGGCAGAAACAAAAAAGGCGGCCGAAAGTGTTATTAATGCTTTTAAAAGCTTGAACGCTAACATATTGGTGCAAGAGTTTATCAAAGAAGCCAATGGCAAAGATCTCAGGTTGTTTGTGATTGATAATAAAGTGGTTGCCGCGATTCAAAGGGAGGCTTTGCCAGGAGAATTTAGAGCTAATATTCATCTTGGTGGGACTGCCACAGTAATTAAACCAACCTTGGAAGAAAAAAAATTAGCCCTAAAAGCCACAAAAGCGATGGGACTAAAAGTTGCCGGGGTAGATATCATCCGGTCGGCTAAAGGACCACTTCTTTTAGAAGTTAATTCTTCTCCAGGTCTTGAAGGTATAGAAGGCGCAACCAACAAGGATATTGCGGGCTTGATGATTAAAGCTATTGAAAAAGCGCTTTTAGAAATTAAGTCGACCACGCTTTAATGCATACGAACTTTTTTAGCCAATAGGTTTTTCTTTTATGTAAAAAATGAAGTTTTGATTTGATAGCAAGTGTATAAATTTCATTTATGTTTTTTATATTTGCATAGATAATAACTATAAAAAATGACCATCACACAATTGCAGTACTTACTTTCTGTTGCAGAATATCAAAATTATACCGTAGCTGCAAAAAAATCATTTGTCACGCAGCCGACATTGAGTATGCAAATCAATAAGTTGGAAGATGAGTTAGGTATTCAAATTTTTGATAGGTCAAAAAAACCTGTTCAATTAACTGAGATTGGCCAATCAATTGTCAACCAAGCACGGAATATCGTTAACGAAGCCAATCGGATGAAAGATGTCGTTGATCAGTTTAAAGGAGTCATAGGTGGTGATTTCAAAATTGGGATTATTCCGACCATTATGCCCACTTTATTACCCATGTTTTTAACAACTTTTACCAAAAAGTACCCGAAGGTTAAATTGATTATAGAGGAATTTCACACTGAAGAAATTTTAGAAAAGTTAAAACTAGGTCAACTCGATTGTGCCTTGGTGGCCACGCCTTTACAAGATGAAAAAATCAAAGAAGAAGTGCTTTATTATGAACCTTTCATGGCCTATATGCCCAATAGAAAAATCCATCTGGATGAAATTGATATTAATGCATTAGAAACAGAAAACGTCTTGTTGTTGCAAGAGGGTCATTGTTTTAAAAACAACATTATTAATTTTTGTAAGATTAATGACCGAGAAAACCAACACAATTTTGTTTTAGAAAGTGGTAGTTTTGAAACGTTGATTAAACTTTGTGAAGAAGGCATCGGTGTTACGTTTATTCCTTATTTGCATACCCTGCAAATCAATGAAAAAGCTCAAAAAAATCTGGTTCATTTTAAAGACCCTAAGCCTGCGAGAGAAATTAGTTTGATTTACACCAAAACAGAATTGAAAAAACATATCATTGATGCTTTAGGTCAAACGTTGCGTCAAGTGATTAAAGGCGCCATACAATTTCAAAATGTGCAGATTACAAGTCCTGTTAAGAAATTAGAAATTAGAAATTAGAAGTTTCAACTTTGGCCATAAACTTTAAACCTTAAACAAAATTCATGATAAGAAATTTTAAATACATCCTTTTATTCGTTGTTGTTATCTTCATTTTTCTTTTTTTCTTCTTTAGAAATAAAAGTAATCAAGAGCTAGATTACCAATCATCATTGATAGAAACACAACTCAAAAATGTGAGTAAACTTGTGGTTTCAGAAGGTAACTATTCACAAGTGATGACTTTTAAAGACCAACAAAAATATATGATGGACATGATTTCTTTTGAGAAAAAGGCCATGATGGTGGTCAATGCCAAAGTAACCGTAGCTTTTGACCTAAAAAAAATGGTTTATAAAATTGACAAAGAGAATAAAACCATAGAAATAGTTTCTATTCCTGAAGAAGAGATTAACATCTCGCCTGATATCAAATTTTATGATGTAGAGCAAAGTGTTTTCAATCCGTTCACAGGTGAAGACTATAACAAAATCTCTGCCAAGGTGAAACAAGATTTAAAAAATAAAATTGACAGCTCACCGCAAAAAGCCAATGCTGAAAATCGATTAATCTCTGAATTGTCTAACATCTTTTTTCTAAGCAAAGATTTGGGTTGGAATTTGACTTATAAGGGCGAGAAAATTAATGAAGAAAATCAATTAACTAAATTTAAAAACTAACTTATGAAGACTTTTAACTTTTTAACCATTTGTTTATTAGTATTTTGTTTTGGTGTTAACGCCCAAGAACTTAAACCAGAAACCAACAAAACCGTTTCCACAGAAAACAAGGTCACGATCAATGGTCAATTGATTAATTATCGTGCAACTACTGGCACGCAACCACTTTGGGACGAAAACGGTAAAGAAATTGCCTTTTTGCACTATACTTATTATCAACGTAAAGATGTTACAAAAATTGACGAGCGGCCGTTGCTAATTTCCTTCAATGGTGGGCCTGGTTCAGCATCAGTTTGGATGCATTTGGCTTATACTGGGCCTAGAATTTTAAAAATTGATGATGAGGGCTATCCAATTCAACCTTATGGGTTTAAAGAAAATCCACATTCTGTGCTTGATGTGGCAGATATTTTATATGTTAACCCAGTCAATACAGGCTACTCCCGAACCATTCCTTTTGAGGGTAAAGAAGTTGATCGCTCAAAGTTTTTTGGTATTAATGCCGATATCAAATATCTGTCTGATTGGTTAAATACCTTTGTTACGAGAAACAAACGTTGGTTGTCGCCTAAGTACTTAATTGGTGAAAGTTATGGTGGCACAAGGGTTTCAGGCCTAGCGCTCGAACTGCAAAATCGCCAATGGATGTATCTCAACGGGGTAGTTTTAGTTTCTCCAGCGGATTATAAAGTCATTCGAAATGATGGACCAGTTAGTGATGCCTTGAATATACCTTATTATACAGCTACAGCTTGGTATCACAAGCGGTTGCCACAGGATTTACAAAAGCTCGATTTAGACGAAGTTTTGCAAAAATCTGAACAATTTGCTATTGACGAGGTCATACCAGCTTTGACAAGAGGAGGCTTTTTAGCCGATGACAAGAAAAAGCAATTAGCCGATAAAATGGCCTATTTTTCTGGTTTAACGGCCAAAGATTTTTTAGATAATAATTTGAGTGTGTCAACCAATTATTTTTGGAAACATTTATTAAAAGATGTATCGGGACACAACATTGGTCGTTTAGATTCACGCTATTTGGGTATAGACAAGCGTTTAAGTGGCACAAGTCCGGATTATTCGGCTGAATTAACATCGTGGTTACATTCTTTTACGCCAGCCATTAATCACTACTTTAGAGAAGAACTCAAATATGAAACGGATTTAAAATACAATATGTTTGGCAATGTGAATCCGTGGAATAATGAAAATGACAACACCCGAGACAATTTGCGTCAAGCGATGGCGCAAAATCCCTATTTGAATGTCCTTTTTCAAACCGGCTATTACGACGGCGCAACCACCTATTTTAATGCCAAATATACGATGTGGCACATTGACCCAAGTGGACAAATGAAAGACCGCTTTCAATTTAAGGGTTACCGCAGTGGCCACATGATGTATCTCAGAAAAGAAGATTTAAAAACTTCAAATGACGATTTACGCACGTTTATTTTAAAGACGTTTAAGGTTGGGGGCGTGGCGAAGTATTAGCCTCCTCTCGTCTGATGCCGAGACACGGTAGCCCCCGAAGGGGGGATTAATAGGCTTCTGGAAAAGGGAACTGAGCGTGTGTCTTTTTGTGGAGTTTGGAGAAAGGTTAACAATTATTATTTGTGATTTTTTCTCACAAAAGATGCTATGGTAAAACTTAGTCTGGACCTGAAACCTTTAACCCCTCTTCAAATCAATTATTTTCTGTATCAAAACGCCCAAACCTAGTGAAAGCGCAACGCCGATAAAATTCAACATCAAATAGCTGACTACCTCTTGGCCTTCAGGTTGGCTGTGGATGCCGGTGAAATAAATGGTCAAAATACAAAGCTGACTAATGATGGCGGCTATAAACATGGCTTGTCCTTTGACCATTTTTACAAAAAAGCCGACCAAGAAAACACCCAGTATCGTTCCATAAAAAATAGAACCGATAATATTGACAAATTGAATCAAGTTTTCAAATAAGGAGGCAATACTGGCAAAAAATATGGCAATCACGCCCCACAGCAAAGTATAGGATTTGGTCCACCACACCAACTGCTTTTCTGTTAAATCTTTTGTGAATAACACCCGATGAATGTCCATGGTTGAAGTAGTTGCCAACGCATTTAGCTCAGAAGCAGTTGAAGACATGGCAGCGGATAATATCACGGCAATTAATAAACCAATTAAGCCAATAGGTAAATAATTGAGGATATAATACATAAAAACGTAGTCCTTGTCATTGGGTTCTTCGCCTATGTTTTTAATAATTGCTTTGGATTGGGTAATCACTTCTTTTTCTTTGGCTTGGTTGATTTTGATTAAACCTTCTACACTTTTACTCTCAAAATTATTCTGTGCATTTTTGGCAAACATCAACGAGAGTTCCTTTTTTTCACTGTGTATGGTCTCAAATTCTTTTTCTAAAGCCTTGTATTCATCGGCATAAATTGATTTTTCAATTTTTGTGTTTAACGATTGATTGAAATTCAAAGGGCGATTCTCAAACTGAAAAAGTACAAACACCATCACACCAGTTAGCAAAATCAAAAATTGCATCGGAATTTTAAAAATACCATTAAAAATAAGACCTAATTGACTCTCTTTAATAGATTTGGCCGATAGATATCTTTGTACTTGTGATTGATCAGTGCCAAAATAGGACAGTGCCAAAAAGGTACCGCCGATGATGCCACTCCAAAAATTGTAACGGTTGGATAGGTCAAATTCAAAATCAATTAACTTCATTTTTTGATTGATGCCTGCTAAATTTAAAGCAGAATCAAAAGTAACTTCCTGCGGTAAAAATTTAAAAATATAAATAAAAGCAATAACCATACCTATCAGGATTACAGCCATTTGTTGCTTTTGTGTAATTGATACCGCTTTGGTACCGCCAATTAAAGTGTATAGGGTAACCAAAAGGCCTATACCGATGTTGAGCCACTGCAAGTCCCAACCCATAATGGCAGACAAGATAATTGACGGCGCAAAAATGGTGATTCCTGCCGCTAAACCTCTTTGCGTTAGAAAGAGTAGAGCCGTATAAACTCTGGTGTTGGTGTTAAATCTTTTGTCTAAATATTCATAGGCGGTCACAATTTTTAATTGGCGATAGATGGGTACAAAAACAATCGCAATAATAATCATGGCAATGGGTAAACCAAAGTAAAATTGCACAAAACCCATCCCGTCATAAAAAGCTTGACCTGGTGTTGACAAAAAAGTAATGGCACTGGCTTGCGTAGCCATCACCGAGATACCAACCGTATGCCATTTGGCATCTTGGTCGCCCATCATATAGCCTTTTATTCCAGCGCTTTTTCGTGTTTTCCACGAGCCGTAGCCAACAATAAACAATAGGGTAGAGGCCAATACCAGCCAATCAATCAAATGCATAGTGGTAGAAATTGGTCATGATTAACATTAAGGCAAAAAAGACGACATTGATTAAAATGAGAATCAAATACCAGTCATTGGATAACTTATTTTTCATTTATTTAGCTTTTACTGTCCATTCAAATTCAAAAACAGACACTTGTTCACCTTTTTCATTCACACCCTTAGAAGTCATCCAAAAGGTTTGACCTTCACCAGTGGCTAAAGTGTTTTTTATGGCTTCATCAATCAAATGACCGTCTTGGCATGTAAAATTAATGCGCCCTGTCGCTTTTTTTGTAAAAGTACTTCTGTTGGAAGCTACAAGCATAGATATATTCCTGCCACTTTGCTTAATGCCGACAATGACCAAAGCGCCGGTACTTAACTCCGCGGCCATCGCTTGAACAGCAAAATACATCGATTTGAATGGATTTTGATTAATCCAGCGGTGTTTCACGCTCACGATGCATTGACTTTTATCAATCGTTTTAACGCGCACGCCACATATAAAAGCAGAAGGGAGTTTAAAAAATAGAAAAGTATTGAGTTTACTTGCAGTAATCATGGTTTAAATTTGAAAAAACAAATATACTAGAATAATTTTATAATGTAAGTACTTAGAAGCTTTTTCCAATACAGACGATTGTAAATGTCTGCATAGAGGCATTTATCGCCTCTACTTTCGCCTTTACGCCTCATCATAAAATTGGTTTTTGTTAGGTTGTCTTGCGGGCTTCTATGGTCGCCCTTAGCCGCCCACAAAAACACACTTTTATGATTTTGGGGTATCGTCTCTATTTGGTCTAGGGTTCGTTACAAATAAACAAAATTATTTAAACAATTAATAATGAGATATTTAATTGGCTTTATAATCATTATAAAAGTTAATATTATGTTAAATTTTGGTACTATGTGTAACAAACTACCTTCTTAAAGACATATATTTGCATAACAATTAAAACAATACATCATGATTACACAACAAGAAAAAAACAACGCAGCATTAATTCACTTAGGTGGTTTGGCTAAATATGTTTTTCCATTTGCCGGTATTATTGTACCACTTTTAATATGGCAAAGCAAAAGACATGAATCGGAGTTTATTGACAAGCAGGGCAAAGAAGCGGTTAACTTTAATATCAGTATGTTGGTTTACACTTTAATCATCAGTTTGTTATTTATTGTACCTTTTATTTTACTTATTTCTGATGCCATCATGCTTGATGACGCATTTAATGATCATCCACCAGTTAATTTCATTATAAGTCTAATTGTTGTTGGGATCATCTTTGTTGTTGAATCCATTTTTGAATTCATTTTAATCATTTTTGCTTCGGTTAGAGCAAGTGAAGGTCAAAATTTCAAATATCCATTAACTATTAAATTTATCAAATAAAATGAACATCGAAAACACTAAAGCACAAATGCGAAAAGGTGTCCTAGAGTTTTGTATATTATCTGTTTTAAAAGAAAACGAGGCCTATACATCAGAAATTTTAGACACGCTAAAAAACGCCAAACTGCTAGTTGTTGAGGGTACTGTCTATCCACTGTTAACTAGATTAAAAAATGATGGTTTGCTCACCTACAGGTGGGAAGAATCGACCTCCGGTCCACCAAGAAAATATTATGGTTTAACAGAAATTGGACAAACCTTTTTAAATGAACTCATCAATACGTGGACTGAATTGTCAAATGCAGTAAACACAATTACAAACACTCAAAACATTAACCATGAATAAAACAGTTAACATTAATTTAGGCGGCATTTTTTTTCATATAGATGAAGATGCTTATCAAAAACTAACCAGATACTTTGAAGCCGTTAAACGCTCTTTAACAGGAAATGGTGGTCAAGATGAAATCATGAATGATATCGAAACACGTATTTCTGAAATTTTTTCAGAACGTATTTCTTCAAATAATCATGTGGTTGTTCTTCAAGATGTAGATGCTATGATCGCTATTATGGGTCAACCTGAAGATTATCAGTTAGAGCAAGATGAAACTTCTTCGCAACAAACTTTTCAAAATCAATCGAAGAATAGAGGCAAAAAGCTATTTAGAGACATGGACAACAAAATTTTAGGTGGTGTTTCCGCTGGTTTTGCACACTATTTAGGTATAGATTCACTATGGATTAGATTAGCGCTTGTCCTCATAGTAATTGCAGGCTTTGGTAGTCCAATATTAGTTTACATTCTTTTCTGGGTACTTGTACCTAAAGCCACTACGACAGCTGATAAATTAGCGATGACTGGCGAACCTGCTAATCTCTTCAATATTGAAAAGAAAGTGAGAGAGGAACTAGACAGTCCGGACTACGATAAAAAAAAAGAAGAAACTAGTTTAAATTATTCGGCCAGCAACAGCCGGTCTATAGGCAGCTCTTTAGGTGAAGTTCTTACTTTATTGTTCTCTATTTTTGGTAAAATAATCGGTGCATTTATCTTACTGTTTTCTATTCCTACGCTTTTTGCACTTATTGTTGGCTTGTTTGCCACAATATTTGGTGTAGCAACCTTTATGGGTTATCCAGCTTGGGACTATGTAAATGCAGTAATGTATGATGGATTCCCACTATGGGTGGTGTCAATTTTGGCCTTTTTTGCTATTGGTGTGCCGTTCTTTTATTTCATGGTTTTAGGTTTAAAACTTTTGATTTCAAACATGAAGTCTTTGGGCAACACCTTTAATTATACTTTACTAGCACTGTGGATATTTTCGCTTGCCGCATTAGTTGTTTTTGGCGCTAAACAAGGTAAAGAATATGCCTATGACAATAAAGTTGTTGAAAAAACGCCATTGACCATCAATGCGCAAGATACTTTAATGATCAGTTTTGCAAACAACGAGTTTTATTATAAAGATGCCAACAGACGTTCAGATTTTGAAATAAGAGAAAATGAACAAGGTCAACCTATTATTTATAGTAATGACATCAGATTTGAATTAATGACGTCTAAAGATAATTCACCATATCTGATTGTTGAAAAAGAGGCAAAGGGAAGCACGCTGGAGCTTTCAAAAAAGCGCGCAGAAAAAGTATCTTATGGTTATAAATTGGTCAATAACAACTTAATTTTTGATAATTATTTAATTACAGACCTAAAGGAAAATTATAGAGGTCAGGAAGTGAAAATTTTCTTATATTTACCTAAAGGAACAATCTTTAAAGTTGATGAATCTGTCAGAAATTATGACAGTACTGATAACGATTTTTGGGATTTATGGTATGATGATGAAAATCATACCTACCAAATGCAAGAAAATGACGTAAAATGCTTGACTTGTAAAATTAACGAGAGTTGGGATGAAAATGAATCAGTTAATAATGAAGATTTGGACACCATCAACAACATTTCAATAAAAATTAATGACAAAGAAGTGTTGAATGCTGAACCTAAAAATGGGCGATTGATCATTGATAAAAACGGTATCGTTAAGAAACAATAGTCAAAATTCAATAGCAAGATCAAATTTCAAAACCAAAAATGAATTTCAATATCAAATTTTTAGAAGCCTAATAATCCCCCCCTTCGGTGGCTACAGTGTCTCGGCAGCAGACGAGAGGGGGCTTTTAATCCTCTAATTTCTAACTTCTAATTTCTAACTTCTAAACTCAAAACTATGATACGATTTATTTCACATTTTATTAAAATTATTATCGGGTTTATACTAAGCTTATTGTTTAGTTCATGTCAGCACAAAATTGAAATAGGCGATGCTTTTTCAAGTATTGAAGGAAGCGAAACCATTATTTCAGAAAAACGAAATCTATCTGATTTTGATAAAATTGATGTCAGTCAAGCCATTAATGTCGAATTAACGCAAGGCAAAACCTTTTTTGTTGAGGTGGAGACCAATGACAATATCATGCCATATTTGTCGACTGAAGTAAGTGGTGGAACATTAAAGATTTATTATAACAAGAAGTTCAATTCTTTTAGAAACACAGATACTAAAATAAAAATCACGATGCCAGAACTTGAAAAGATTTCAGCATCGAGTGCATCAAGTGTGGTTTCAAAGAGTAATTTTTCAGGCAATAAAATTCAAATGAAGACCAGTAGTGCTTCAACGGTTGAAATGACCCTGGAATATGACGTGGTTAACGTTGATGCCAGTAGCGCTTCAAATCTTACTTTAAAGGGTTTGGCTTTAGAAAATTATTTTGAATCGTCTAGCGCTTCTGTGATTGATGCCCAAGCATTAAAGGCTAATATGGTAGAAGCTGAAGCTAGTTCTGGCAGTAATATCTACGTTTTTCCCATTAAACAATTAACAGCAAAAGCATCAAGTGGGAGTGTTGTTACTTTAAAGAACAAAGCCGAGTCTGAGACGGTAAAAACTTCATCAGGAGGTAGTATCGATCGATCCTATTAAAATCTAGAATTAATTTAACCTAAAACTTTGTCAATGTGATTATCGTTGACAAAGTTTTTTTTAAACATTTATTATAAGAGCGTCTTTTATAATATTTTAATTTCTAAATCACTATGCAAAAATTTTTACTCGCTGCTATTTTGGTATTTTTTACCTATAGTTTTGCCTATAGCCAAGAAGCTAAAGACTCACAACTATTTCTTAATTTGAAAAAGCAGGACAGCATTTTTTTTGAACGTGGTTTTAATCAATGCGATTTCGATTTTTTGAACCAGGCGATTCATAAAGATTTGATGTTTTATCATGATAAAAGTGGTATTCAAGCTAGAGAGACTTTTTTAGAAAATACCAGAAAATATATTTGTGCAGACACCAACAAAAAGCCTATAAGAAAAGTGGAGGAAAAAAGCCTTGTGGTTTTTCCTATGTATAATAATGGCGTTTTATATGGTGCTATTCAGCATGGCGATCACAACTTTTTTATAAGAGAAAAGAATAAAGTAGAGGTGCACACAGGTGTAGCAAAATTTACACATTTGTATTTGCTAGAAAATGGCAATTGGATACTTAGAGAGGTTTTTAGCTATGACCACAAAGAGCCAATGAAATCGGAGAATTAATTCTCTTTCTGAAGGTGCACCGTTCTTTGAGGGAATGGAATATTAATGTTATTTTCTCTGAACTTTTTATCTAAAGCAAAACGCAAATCACTTTTTATTTTTGGTGAAAAAAAAGGATCTTTTACAAAAAAATAGAGGGTAAATTTTAAAGCAGAATCGCCAAAATCTTCAAACAAGACTATAGATTTGGGCTGATTTAAAACGTCAGGATGTGCAGCCGCCGCTTCCAATAAAATTTTTTTGACCAAGTGGGTATCTGAACCATAAGCCACACCTAAAGGTAAATCTTCTCGAACAATTTTGCTGTTTTGTGTCCAATTGAATAACACATTCGACATAAAAATATGATTTGGAATAATCATTACGCGATTATTTCTAGTCACTGCTTTAGTTGATCGCAAGCTAATTTTTTCGACCCGACAAACTCTGCCTTCTATTTCAATAATATCATCAACTTTCATGGATTGATCAACAATCATCAAGATTCCTGAAATCAAATCTTGAAACAATTGTTGCAAAGCAAAACCTAAACCAAGAAAAATAGCTGCAGAAGCCGTTAAAAGTACGCTAATGTTTACACCAGAAGCATTAAGCGTAAACATAATAACGAATAAGTACATCAAGTATTGAAAGAATTGAAAAACACTTAAAAACCTACCACTATCCTCCGCTGCAATTTTTTTGGTAACGAGTTTTCTTAAAATTTTCAATATAACATTGGTCGCAATAAAAGCTAGTATCAAAGAAATAATAGTGAAAATGGTGATATTCACGTCCTTTGATTGATATAAACTATAACTAAAAAAGTCTTTTATAATTTTTAATACTTCCATTGATTAAGCTTGTTTAAGCCATTTGTAAAGTTCTTTCCAAGTTGGTTTTTTGCCGTACATTAAAATACCAACGCGATAGATTTTTGAAGCTAACCAAACCATTAAAATAAAAGTCAAATAAAGCAAAACAATTGACAATGCAATTTGCCAAAAGGGCACACCAAAAGGAATTCGCATCAACATGACTATTGGCGAAGTAAACGGAACAATCGAAAACACTGTCGCAATCGTGCCGTGCGGTTCATTAATCACAGTTACAAAACCAATATACATGGCCAAAATCAGTGGCATCAAAATAGGCATTAAAAATTGTTGTGAATCCGTTTCATTATCAACGGCCGCACCAATGGCTGCATAAACTGAACAATACAAAAAGTACCCACCAATAAAAAATATCAAAAAGTAAATTAATAGTTGAAAAATTTTTATTTCAACCATATATTGTCTAATGGTCTCTAAAGAAAATTTTGAGGCCATTTCCATAGCTTCTGCGGTTTGTGCACCACCAGTATTAATATTTTGACCTAAAATAAGACTCAAACCACCATAAAGCAAAGAGCCAAGAATAGCCCAAATCAAAAATTGCAATAAGCCAGCAAAAGAGGTACCGATGATTTTCCCTAACATCAGTTGAAAAGGTTTAACAGATGAAATAATAATTTCGATGATGCGATTGGTTTTTTCTTCAATTACGCTTCGCATCACCATGTTGCCATAAATGATAATGAACATCATAATCAAATAACCAAAAAGAAAACCAACCATGATTCTTATTTCATTTAGCCCTTTTAAGCCTTCTTCACCAGTGGATTTTGATAATTTCAGGGTAATATCCGCTTGATTTTTTGCAATGGTTGCGGAATCTAAGCCAATTTCAACATAATTGGCATTAGTTATTTTATTTTCTATTTTCTTTTCAATTTCAAAGATATATTCCATACTAGGACTATCGTTCGAAATATACTCAACTTTTGAAGTTAATTCTTTGAAATCAGTCACCTTGGGAATATAAATAATAGACTTATAAGCTTCCGTAATTAAACTGTCTTTCAAATATTCAATAGGTAGTTTTGATAAATCAGTATAGTGATAGCTTTTATCATTTTTAAACTCTTTTACAAATAGTTGACTTTCATCGTGGATGGCAATCTTGTTGACATCTGATCTAACCGTTGAAACAAAGGCCACAATACCAATAATAAAAACAAAAAGTAGTGGCGACAAAAAGGTCATCACAATGAATGTTCTATTTTTAACTTTAGCTAAAAATTCTCGTTTTATAATAATTGATAAAATACTCATAATAATTAACTTACAGATTGAATAAAAATGTCATTGGCCGTCGGAATTTTTTCTGAAAAATGAGTCACAATACCTCGGTTTAATAATAAACTTAGCAGCTCATTTGAGGTTTGATTTTGCAATTGGATATTTAATTTTAGTTCATCATGAAGTGACTTAAAGTTTCCATTTTCGACTTTAAATCCTTTTGATAAATCAACCATCAAGCCCTCTATGTTTTCAGTAAAAATACCCACTTCATAAGTATTGGTTTTAAACTGTTTTTTAATTTCAGTGAGCTCACCTTCAAGTAATTTATTTGATTGATGAATCAATGCAATATGATCACACATTTCCTCCACACTTTCCATCCGGTGCGTTGAAAAAATAATGGTTGTTCCCTTTTTTTTCAATTCGATAATTTCATCTTTAATCAAATTGGCATTTACTGGATCAAAACCAGAGAATGGTTCATCTAATATGAGAAGCTTGGGTTCGTGTAAAACGGTAACGATAAATTGTATTTTTTGTGCCATACCTTTTGAAAGTTCTTCAATTTTTTTATCCCACCAAGAGGTAATCTCAAACTTTTCAAACCAGTATTTCAATTGTTTTTTAGCATCTTCCTTAGAAAAACCCTTTAGTTGCGCCAGATATAAAGCCTGCTCACCAACCTTCATTGATTTATATAAACCTCTTTCTTCAGGCATATACCCAATTTGGCTGACATGATGAGGTGCTAAATGCTCACCATTAATTAAAATCTCACCTTCATCAGGATAAGTAATTTGATTAATCACGCGAATAAGAGACGTTTTTCCAGCGCCGTTTGGACCTAATAAGCCAAATATTTTTCCTTCTGGTACACTTAAGCTAACGTTGTTTAATGCTTTATGGTTGCCATAACTTTTTGATAAGTTATTGATTTGCAAAAAGGTGCTCATCTATATAGTTGATTTTTGTGTTTTATTGGTAACAAATGTAGTAAAATGTTACATATTTTTCTGCATATTAGTGATATTTGATTAAAGTGCTTTGATTAAATTATAATAAATTTAGTTTAGCTTGTTGCTAATGCAGGTTAATTAGCAAAAAAAACCTCCCTCAAGCAAGCTCGAGGGAGGAAAAAAAAATTGTTATGAAAAAGAGTTACTAATGGGATTAGTAACATGGCAAAATTACATTAAT
>JBIIXU010000052.1:0-5293 GCA_044347145.1 Flavobacterium sp. | reverse complement strand
AGATTTTTACTATTTAATTTCCAAGCATCCTCAATTGTTTAAACTTTTCACTTATGAAGTTGTTGAATATCATAACTTTCATTTAGAAAAATTAGAATTTTTGAGTTTGCTTACACCCAAAGAAAAAATAAAATATATTATTGATAATGAGAAATATGTTTTTGATAATGTAACAAACAAGATACTAGCTAGTTACATCGGGGTTTCGCCTGAAACTTGTTCAAGATTAAAAAATATTTTGAAACATTGATTTAAATCAATGTTTTTAAGATTTTTTCATTATATTTTTGTTGCATATTAACTTTTAATTTTTAAAATATGAAAGCACTAACTTATCTCTTATCTTTTCTTTTATTTGCTTGTTCAAGTAACGATGACAAGCCACAAGAACCGCAAGACCAATTGCCACCTGTTACAACACACGGTGCTAATACGGCTGGAGCAATAATTAATGGTATAGTTATAATTCCGAAAAACTCAATTAATCCTACAAGTGGATTTCCTGTTTATGGTTTAAGAGCATTGACAGCACCACTATTTGGTCAACCGAACTTCAATCATTATTTTAGTGTAAAATTTACAAATTTAAAAAAGAAAGGTCTAAACTATTCCATTTATATACACCTTAATAGTTTAGAAAATGGCGAAAGTAATTATGTTATTGGTCAAAGTAATGGTCAATCATTTTTAGATGGTCCAAATAATCCACAAATAATTATTTCCGAACTTGCAGATACAACAGTCACAAAAATATTTTTATCATCTTCAAATTCAGGTATCATTAAAATACTAAAATTTGATTATCCAAACCGAATTATTTCAGGCACTTTTGAATGTAATGATTTATATAACAGAGATAATCCCACAGAAAAAATAAGTGTAAAAGATGGTCGATTTGATATTAATTTAATAACTCTAAACCAATAAATTATGCCATAGAAATGCATAAATAGAGAAAGCTGTTGCAAGGCAACAGCTTCTCGTAGTTTCAGTTAACACAGTCCAATATATTAACTATAAAACATTACAAAATTATTAAATGATATTTCTTTTTTGATTTAAATCAAAGTTTTTAAGATTTTTTTAATATATTTTTGTTACATATTAACTTTTAATTTTTATAAAATGAAAACACTAACTTATCTCTTATCTTTTCTTCTATTTGCTTGCTCAAGTAACGATGACAAGCCACAAGATCCTGAAGACCAATTGCCTCCTATTACGACACATGGCGCTAACACGGCTGGATGCATAATAAATGGTAAAGTGTTAATTCCAAAAAATGGCTCACAATCTATTGGGGGTTCTCCAAGATATGGATTAATTAAATCTCAAGGCAATAATTTTTGGCCAAATAAAGAGGATTATTTTCAATTAGAAATCGCAAACAAAAAAGACCCGAATAGTAGGGGTATAATATTATGGATAAATTCATTACAAAATGGCAATGGAGATTATATTGTAGGGCAATCTAACGGAGAATTATATTCAGATGGACCTAATAATCCACATATAATCTTAGGTATTTCTGAAAACGGCACTAACAAAACATACTGGTCATCTCCAAATTCTGGAATTATAAAAATATTACGTTCAGATTTAAGTGTTGGAACATCAATTTTTTCTGGAATATTCAACGCTACATTATACAATAAAGATAACGTGTCGGAAATTATTCAAATCACTGATGGTAGATTTGATATTAATGGACTAACTCTTAATCAATAATTTATGGTATAAAATATAAATAAAAATAGAGAAAGCTGTTGCCTTGCAACAGCTTCTCGTAGTTTCAGTTAACACAGTCCAATATATTAACATTAAAACATCACAAAATTATGAAAAATTTCTTTATAAAAATTTTATTTCTTTTCCTTGCTTTTTTTTCATTTAAAAATTATGCACAAGTAACGTCAAACAGCAAAAATAAGACATATACACAAACAATGGATAGCCTATTAGTGTCTATTGATAAAAGCAAGATAGATACTAATATCTTGTATGATAGAGTGGTATCATTTGCACAATTAGATATTTTCCACCTTAAAAAAGATAGCTTGTATTCAAACGGCTCACATTTTTTTCAAGCTTGGAGTGAACTCTATAGGTCATCTTATAACCCAAGGCAAAAGTCAATTGAAGACTTTCGAATAATCAAAAATTCTAAATCAAATATAATTGATATTGGTATTATTAATGCATCATTCAATCAACTTGATTTTGGAGATGAAGAAAGTCCTAATATTAAAATTGCTGACGGTCAGTTTAGTATCGTTGAAGGCCGGAATGCCATAGCAGAAAATGTGGTTTCATTGGCAAGTTTAATTAGAGAAACTATATTCGACCAGTATATCACCTTAAAATTAAATGTGGGAAATATTTTTCAAAACAATTCTAATACAATAAATAGTTTAACTATTGAAATTTTGCATAGTAACGAAATGATTGGTCTTATTGAAAATGGTATAATATTAAATAAAACCATACATTTAGATTTAAAAGATTTAAAAAAGTTAGAGCTAAAATTTCATTTTGAATTAAAAAATGGAGATAAGTTTTATACCCAATCCAATACAAAAGTATCTTTACCAGTTGTAAGAGGAGGTGAAGAGGAATGCCTTAATGAAAATTTTTTTGGCAACGCGGGGATTAATCATAGTACGGTGGGAAACATGGCTTTTCAGGGTTACAACGAATCTTCGCCTCAAAAAGGAATAATTGAATACAGAACTTACTATAATAAAATGACCAATAGTTGTGGTCAACCGCGCAAAATAAACAAACCGTTAATTATTTTAGATGGCTATGACCCTGGAGATAAAAGAAAACTCTACAATGGTCAAGTAGGTTACAATTCCGGTAATTCTTCATTATATGATGAAATGAAATATGATCCAGATGATAATCCTTTAACAGATAATAGTTTAAGCTTAGTAGAGAAATTAAGAAATGCCCCTTATGGCTTTGATGTTACTTTAGTAAACTTTCCCATTGGTGCAGATTACATTGAGCGTAATGCTATGGCATTAGTTTCATTATTACAAAGAGAAAATCAAAAATTAGTAGTAAACGGTAGTACTAATAAAATTAAAATTATCGGGCCTAGTATGGGTGGACTAATTTCACGATATGCATTGGCTTATATGGAGAAAAACAACTTAGAACATAATACAGATTTATGGGTTAGTTTTGACAGTCCTCATCTTGGAGCTAATATACCAGTTTCATCTCAAGAAACCATTTATTTTTTTGGATATACTGGAGATAGCGAACAAACAAAGGAGCAGTTTTTTGAAAACTTTGCATCACCAGCTGCACGACAAATGTTAATTGAGCAATTAGATGGTTTACATCAAAATTATACAATTAGTCAGAATCCCAATTTATGGGGTGTAAATGGTCAAAATAATAACTCTCCTTTTCGAAATCAATTTTCAAGTAATTTATCAAACAATGGTTTGCCAAATTCAAATGGTTATCCTCAAAATTTAAGAAAAATTTCAATAGTTAACGGCACGAATACAGGAGTTAAAATAAACCAAGAAGGTCAAATGTATAATGAAATGGCTGCTTTCAAAAGATTTTTGGGTGCAAAAATAAAAGTAGCATTTATGGTTAATCGTTTTTTAAATCATCCTAATCAACAAATTAGATCTTTTGAAGGTAGAATTACAAAACCTGGCTTTTTGGGTTTTACGATGATTGATACATGGCAAGATAGAATTAATCAAAATCCAAAAGGGTCTATGGACGTGGTCCAGGGAGGTACATTTAATACTCAAGGCATAATCAAGCAAGGTATGGAAGAAGAATTAGAAGAATTAGATGCAAATGGTGATATTTCATTTTATGAATGGCGTGCTTATAAACCCTTTCATTCTTTTATTCCAACAGCAAGTTCATTAGCATTTAAAAATCCAAATTTTAACTGGGGAAATTCATTTAACAGAAACTTGGTTTGTAATCCATCAGATGCTGAAATTCCATTTGATAGCTATTTTGTTCCTCATACTAATGAAGATCATGTAGACTTAACTAATAAAAGTGTACAATGGCTTATTAAAGAACTTAATGGTAATCCTCAGCTTCCTATTTATCCACTTTCAAGTAACGATTTAGTAGGTCCAAATTTTATTTGTGTAAATCAAACAGTAAATTATTCTTTTGGTGATATATGCAGAGTTCCAAGTAATGCAAGTTGGTTAACTTCCAATTTAGAAATAGTATCAAGTAATAGTCATTCCATTGTTGTTAGAGGCATTGCACAAGGTATGGGTGTAATTATTGCTAATTTTCAAAATGGAGACCAAGTAAGAAAAGAAATTTGGGTAGGCGCTCCAAATTTTAACAGTATGACTGAAATTGAAGCTAATTTAGAGCCATATATATCTCCTATAAGTCCTGATCCATATTATAACTGTAGTCCTATTGGACTTGAGATTAAATTTTGGCCATTAAACCAAAATATTTTAGAATATCAATGGGAGAAAATCACACAAGATGTTTATTGGAATAGAGATTTTGACAATCCAAACAATAATAGAGTTATTATTTTTCCGACCTGTAATAAGCCTTTCGAATTTAGAGTTCGTGCAAGAAATTTATGTGGCTGGTCTGAATGGATGGAACTATCTTACAATATGAATTCATGTAATCATGCTTGCCCACCACCGTTCAACGGTATTGTTGGAAATAACTTTATTTTGTCGCCAAACCCAGTGCATAGTGGTAATTTGAACATAAGTATTAAACCAAATGCTCCTTGGTTTGCGCATTTAGTTGGAGATAATAACAATGGTAACATTGGCATCCATCCAGATCCAATTGGCGGCAATCAAGGCATATGGCCTGAAATAAGAGTAAATATTTCTATTTTCAATCAATCGGGTATTCAAGTAGCAAATTTTACTAATATAGTTATGCCTGCTAATTTAAATATATCTCACTTAATAACAGGAACTTATTTAGTTAGAATACAATATGAATTTAATGAAGAGAGTTACACAATAATAAAACATTAAGGCATCATACAACCGCATATTTGCAAAAGTGTGGCTAAAGGCTTAACTAAAGGCTTGTTACAAGAATTTGGTTAGGTCTTTAGCTTTCACTTTTTACATAAAACCCACACCTTCGCCAAGCTGCGAAACGTTGTGCGACACTTTGGAGCAGACTCAGAAATCTAACGCAATTTTAAGACAATTTTTGACTTAAACTTGCACCATGAAAACAACATATAAACGATTAAATAAATACGACAGATTTGAGATTGAAAAGCTCTTAGCCATTGGCA
>JBIIXU010000032.1:0-18611 GCA_044347145.1 Flavobacterium sp. | reverse complement strand
AAATATGCATTGATGAAATAGAAAGTTTTTTTGGTGAAGGCGACAAAAATTTTAATGTTTATCAAAAGAATTTGATGTTAAAAAGGGCAGTTGAACGCAATTTGGAAATTATTGGAGAAGCCGTCAACAGAATTATCACTAGAGATCATTTTTTTAATGAAAAAATTTCTAATGCCAAGGCAATAATTGGCTTGAGAAATCAAGTTATTCATGTTTATGATAATATTTCTGATGAAAATATTTGGTCAGTTATTATTAGTCATTTGCCGCAATTAAAAATGGAAGTAGCCTCTTTGATCCAAAATAATAGTTAGTCAAGTTAGTCGATCTTGTCAAAAATTTAGTTGCAAACACCAACAAAATGTGTGCTTGGTATATTAACTCAAAATGTCTTATTTTTGACTTTCAAACCACTTCAATGACCAAAACGGAACTAAGACAAATTTATAAAGAAAAAAGACTTGCGCTAAGTCAACATCAGATTGAAGATTTGAGTTTAGATATTGCGAATCATGTGCTGACATTGGATGTTTGGGAAAAAAAGTTTTTTCATATTTTTTTGACCATTGATAAATTGAAAGAAGTAGATACCTCTTTCCTCTTGCATGCCCTGATGGGAAAAGACAAACATATCGTGGTTTCCAAAACTGATTTTAAACAGGAAACCATGACGCATTTTTTGTTAACCGATGATTTGAAAATAAAACCCAATGCTTTTGGCATACCAGAGCCAGAGGATGGCATTGAAATAGCGGTTGATAGATTAGATGTGGTTTTTGTGCCTCTATTGGTGGCTGATAAAAGAGGACATCGGGTAGGTTATGGCAAAGGATATTATGATCGGTTTTTGTCAAATTGCAGAGCGGATGTGATAAAAATTGGTTTATCTTTTTTTGAGCCCATAGACCAAATCACTGATATTTTTGAAAATGATGTCAAATTAGATTGGCTGGTTACGCCTAATCAAATTTATTATTTTTAACTTTGTTTTTTATTTAGTCATCATGAACAAAATTGAACACATCGGCATTGCTGTCAAAGATCTTGAGGCCTCAAACAGCTTATTTAGTGCGCTTTTTAACAAAGCCCCATACAAGCAAGAAGAAGTGGTTTCTGAGGGCGTAATCACCTCTTTTTTTGAAGCGGGTCCAAATAAAATTGAACTTTTAGCAGCAACCAATCAAGATAGTGCCATTTATAAATTTATAGAGAAAAAAGGCGAAGGTATTCACCACATCGCTTTTGCTGTGGATGATATAGAATCTGAAATTGCCCGTTTAAAAAGTGAAGGTTTCACGATGATTCATGAGCGGCCAAAAGTTGGTGCAGATGGTAAGGTCATTGCCTTTCTTCATCCCAAATCAACCAATGGCGTTTTAATTGAGTTGTGCATGGATCGAAAAGATTATAACACCAATTGATTTAACAAGTTGTAAAAGATATTTCGTGCAACTTTGTGTGTTCTTTGTGCCTTTTGTGGAATAGCTAAACCACAAAGAAACCCTGAGAAGAAACAAAGAACACTAAGCAGTAAAAATTTTTAACTAAATCATTTTATTCAAATGATATGTTACAAATTCCATTTTATTTAAACTTCATTTGCGTATTGGTAAAAAAAAGAAAAAGTATAAAAAAAATCAAAAGTGAAGCGACCAAAGCTATGATTTGAATTTTTCTATCTTTCCCTTTGTCAAGTTTCATTTTTTCAATTAGTCTATTTTTGACTTTTTCATCATAAACTGTTTCATCAAATACAAAACCTGGATGTGAAGCATTTGAAATTAAACCTTCATTTTTAAATTTTTCTTTGGCTTTATTACGCAACAATTTTCTATTGTTGTTGACTGTGTTATTCATAGCCATTGCTGAACCGCTTCCGCCCATCATGATAAAATATTTCGAGTTTTTAAATATTTATACGATGATAAGCAAGAAAAGTTACAAATCTTAACGATTTATTATTGGCAACGCCAACTAAAATTGGAGATTTTGTGGTAGGGCGTCACATCATCTTGATAATGCCACCACTCTGAGGCGATGCCCTTTAAGCCATTTTTTTCCATAATGGTTTTTAACACTTTTCTGCGTTCTTTGACTTCAAAGGTCAATTGATCATAATCATGATGTGATTCTTTACCAAAATGATCAAAAGCCGATCCCATGTCCAATTCCTTGCCGTTTTGGTCGGCTAAAGTGAGATCAATGGCACCACCTCTGTTGTGAATGGAGCCTTTGGCAGGGTCAGCCACATAGCTGGCATTTGGAAAAATAGCCCACATTTTCTTTTGTACATCATGCGGTCTATAGCAATCAAACAAGATGACCCGATAGCCTAATTCTTCAAAATCTTTTTGTGCAGCCAACATTTTTTTGAGCGTACCATAGCGCAACAAACATTTTTCGCAATCATAAACTTTTTGTTTTAAAAAGTTGTCAGTGGTCGCATATTTAAAATCAAACAAAAATTTTGAGGAATAGTTTTTAATGTCAACAAAAACACTGTCATGTATGGTTTGCGTTGTAGGTTTTTCATTTTCGATAATCTCTAAACTCCTGTTGATATTATATTCACCATAGGTAACTGGCGATTTAGTCTTGCATGAAATAATTAGAAAGGCAATTAATGAAAAGGTTGTAATTTTGAAAAGATTTTTCATTTTTATAAAAAATTAGTAGTTGATGTTTTTACGCTTGGGCTGGTCTAAAAACGGCAGCTCAGGATTTATAATTTCCCAAATAATGTCTTTGAGTTGAAATTCAAAGGATTCAAGTAGTTCCTCATTAATTAAGTCTGTGAGAATTTTATGACCTTCTTTTTCAGTTAATAGCATCATATAGTCTTTCAAGTTTTTAAAAGAAACGATACCAACTTGTAAATCTTGAAAAATATAATCACTTTTTTGCATGAGTAAGGCATAACAAAGCAATTGCATGATTTTTTCAGTTTTTATGCTAAAAATGTCTGCTTTTTTAGCTACGTTTAATGATAAATCTTTTGGTTCTACTTTACCTGTTTTATAATCAATAATTCTCACCACGCCATTGCGTTTTTCAATGCGATCAATGTTTCCTTTGAGGAAGACAGGGTAGGGGAATCTGTCATCTTTAAGTTCAATAGTCATTGTTTGTTCACAGGCCAATACAATGATTTCATTACCATTTTTGATAGCCTCCATTTCTTTTTTTAGAAAGTCAAAGACTAATTTTTTTGACATTTCAAAAGCAATTAAATTTTTTCCTTTGGTTAAATCACCTTCTTTAAAAATGGCTTGGTATTGAAAAACCAATTCTTTTTCAAAAGTATTTATAAATAGTTTGACTACATCAACCGTTAATAGGCTATTGATATAAGGTTTGTAGAGTTCTTCTAATGTTTTGTGAATAACGTTGCCCAGTGTGTTGGCAGCTATACTTTCTTCTACCTCCTCAGCTTCGCGCAAGCGCAAAAGATTATTGACAAAAAAGTCTTTAGGATTTCGCAAATAATTGCTAATACTTGAAGCCGAAAATCCGCTTTTTGCAAATAATTGTAATTGTTGCTGCACATGTTCTGTTTTAATTATCTTGGTTTGCTGCGCAGTTATTTGAATGTTTGGCACAAAAGATTTTTCAATAATTTCATGATTTGGCAAATTTTCAAATCTAATTTGTTCAATAAATCTTGATCTTTCGCCAGTGGTTAAACCTTGGCCGTCATCGCCATCATAAATGAGATAAACCTTTTTTGCTCTCGAAATTAAGCGATAAAAATGATAAGTGATTAGCGCATCTTGCTCCAATTGGGTTGGCATGCCTTCTTCTTTTTTGATGTCAAAAGGCACGATGGATTGTTGACGTGGCTTAGGCGGCAAAACACCTTCATTGCAAGAAGGTATAATTAAAGTTTCAAAATCGAGCATGCGGCTTTCCAACATGCCCATGATTTGCAGGCCTTGAAGTGGTTTACCCTCAAAGGATACTTGCGCACCGCTTACTTGATCTTTGTATAAATCGAAAAGTAAATTGATATGATCCTCTATTTTGTAGGTATACAAATAAAGTTTAAGTTGATTGATGGACTGATATATACTATAAATGAATGCTAAGTCAATTTTTGCATGTAAGGCCCCAGACTGATTTTTATAATTTTTAATGGCTTTAATGAGGTCTAAAATTTTATCAAGGAAATCTAGGTTTGTAGAAAATTTGAAATCAAACAACAATTGTAAAACGTTACTATCGTGGCTTGATTTAGACAATATTTTTTCGCTAGTAATGTAGTTAACATTATAGGTTTTAATAAAATTGACGATGCTTTGTGGATTAATCAGTTCATTGATAAAAGGGTTTTGCAGCAAGGCGATAACATGTTTAAAGTAGTAAATGCTGCTGTTTTTTGACGTAGTTTTGGCTTTTTGGTGCAATATAAAAAAGTCATTAATCAAGAACTGTATGGGGTTATTCAAGGCTGGATAGCCCATGGTAATATTCAGGGCATCAATTTTTTTTGGCAAATGATTAATTAAGGGTAGTAAAAGGGTTTCATCAGGCAGAATAATGGCTGTTTGATCCAAGTCAAAATTATTTTGTTCAATGATATTTCCTATTAATTTAGCTTGGCCAATACTTTTGATGGTTTGGTAGATATAGAAGGTCTTCGGCTTTTTATAATTATCGAAAACGGCCGTTAGTGGATGATTTTTATAATAGGACCAATTTGTTTTGAATTGATTAATAAAATGTGAAGCCAAATGCATCGGGTCTTTTAAGAAGACTTCATCAACATCCCAGATAATTTGACCCTTTTGATGATTAATAATCTTCTGAAAAATTTGTTGTTCAGCATTGTTTAAAGCGTTAAAGCCTCCAAACACGAAATATTGGTTGTTAGATTTTAGATAGCCATCAAGCATGTTCAGACTTTCTCGCTGAATCATGCCGCTATGTCCTATTTTATTGGTCTTTAAATAATTATAAAAACTAGCATAGATCTTTGGTAATTTGTCCCAAAAGGCTAATTGTTTATCGATTAAATCTGTTTTTTGAGTGGGCTCTAATTCCCATCTTTCTAGGGCTTTAACTTCTTTCAAATAAGGAAAAAGTCTATCTGGATTAATGAGATAGCCGTCTATATCTTTAAAGTCATGCAATAGGGTTTTCGCCCAGCTTAAAAAGGTTGAAAAGGTCTGTTGATCGTTTGGAAATTCCTTCAGATAAAATTGATAGAATTCCATTAATAATGCTGTGGCATCAATGGTTTGAATGGCTGTGATTTCTTCTAGAAACTCTTCTATGGTAATAATTTTTGGAAGAAAACAATTTTTTTTTAAGGATTTAATAGTATTAATAAAAAAAACTTTGGCTCTTTTTGACGGGATAACCACACAAATATTAGCTTGTGTTTGGTCTAAATCCAGGATTTGTTTAGCAAAAAAATACAAGAAGGAATTAGTCATTGGTTGATTAAATTCTAAAAAGTAAATATATAAAAAAAACGCTCCGATTTCTCAGAACGTTTTATTATAATTTTAGAAATTTAAGTTATTATTTAATAACGTTGATTTCTGTTCTTCTATTTTGTGATCTACCTGCAGCTGTTTTGTTGTCAGCAACTGGTTTGTCTTGACCAAAACCTTCAGAAGTTAATCTTGATCCATCAATACCATTCGAAGTTAACCAAGTTTTAACTGCAGCTGCTCTATCTTTAGATAACTGTAAGTTTTTAGGTGCTTTACCAGTACTGTCTGTGTGTCCTTCAACAGCAAATTTTGCAGTTGAATACTCATTCATAATGCCTTTAATAGCTTCTAAAGTGGCAGTAGATTCTGCTTTTATAGTAGATTTACCAGTATCAAAATAAATAGCTTTAGCAAAATCTTTAAGTTTTTTAACAGCTTCGTCATTCATTTCTGGACAACCATTATTTGCTTTAGTACCTTTTACATCTGGACATTTATCATCTTTGTCAAGTACACCATCACCATCTCTATCTGGCCAAGGACAACCATTATTTTCTTTAGGACCTTTAACGCTAGGACATTTGTCTTTGCTGTCAACGATGCCATCACCATCTGTGTCAGGACAACCGTTAAATTGTTTTAAACCTTTAACTTCTGGACAGTCGTCCTTGTGGTTAGGAATACCATCACCATCTGTATCAGGACAACCGTTGAATTCTGCTGTACCAGCTACTTCTGGACACTCATCTTTAGGGTTTGCAATACCATCACCATCAGAATCAGGACAACCATTGAATTGTTTTAAACCAGCGTCATCTGGACACTCGTCATCTTTATCATAAATACCATCATTATCTCTATCGCTACCGCCAAAATTGAAAACGATACCTGCAAAGTGTTGCATGTGCGTTGGTTTTGTTAAACGACTGTCATCAAATGAATGTTTGTATGTAGATCTTAATTGAAGACCTAAGTTTTCAGTAAACCAAATGTTTAAACCTAAACCACCGTTGGCAGTTCCAAAACTATTACTGCCTAACCAAGTATAACCACCACCAATGTGAGCAGAAGGCTCTAAAAATTTATACAATCTACCAAAACTGTATCTAATATCGAAGTCACCACTGTAATAAGACAAATCGCCAGGGTTAACTACTGGATAATCGCCTTTACCTACTCTTGGTAAAATAAATTTAGAAACTCTGTTAACAGTTCCAGTAAGCCCTACAGAGAAACCACCAGAAATGTGTCTAGATACATTCAAGTAGGAAACAGAAGGAAGAATGCTCCAATTAGGCACATTAAAATACTGAGAAAACTGATCTTCTACTTTAGATGCTGCACTAACTCTAGCGCCATCTATACCGTTTACACCAAAGGCAAGCGCCCAAGGATTGTTACTGTCTTGTGCTTGAAGGCCTAGACTTAAAGCTAAAAAGGCAACAACGAATAATTTGTTTAAATGTTTCATACGTGTTTAATTAATTAATAATTTAATGTTTCAAAGTGCAAAATTATAAATAAAATCTTTAATAATCAAAAAAAATGTTAATTTAAATTAAAATAAGTTCTTTAAATAATGCTAACTATAAAGTTGTAGGATGATAAATTCTTGCAAAAATAGTACTATTTTAAACCAATTCATATTAAACAATGATAGATAGTTTTTTTCCAACTTTAACAAAAGACGCTATCGCTTGGTCTAAATGCGCTTTGGTGTGAGATGCAGATAATTGCACGCGAATTCTTGCTTTGTCTTTAGGAACTACTGGAAAGAAAAACCCAATGACATAGATGCCTTCTTTAAGTAATTCTGCTGCCATATTTTGGGCAACTTTTGCGTCGTAAAGCATCACAGGCACTATGGCAGAATCACCATCAATAATATCAAAACCTGCTGATTTCATACCTTGTTTAAAATAGTTGGTATTCCATTCTAGTTGGTCACGTAATTGGGTATCATTTTTTAATAGGTCAAAAACTTTTAAAGACGCACCTACAATGGCTGGGGCTAATGAATTTGAAAACAAATAGGGTCTCGATCGTTGTCGTAAGATTTCTACAATTTCTTTTTTTGCCGTCGTATAGCCACCCATTGCACCACCTAGTGCTTTGCCAAGCGTTCCAGTAATAATATCAACTCTGCCTAAAACATTTTTAGCCTCTAAGGTTCCCTTGCCAGTTGCACCAATAAACCCTGCTGCATGGCATTCATCAACCATAACAAGCGCGTCATATTGTTCGGCTAAATCACAAATTTTATCTAGAGGCGCAACCAAACCGTCCATTGAAAAAACACCATCAGTTACAATTATTTTAAATCTGGATCCGTCAGCGTTGGCTTGTTTTAGTTGAGTTTCCAAATCTGCCATGTTACTGTTTTCATAGCGGTAGCGCTTGGCCTTACAAAGTCTTACACCATCAATAATCGATGCATGATTTAGACTGTCTGAAATGATGGCATCCTCTGCGCCAAACAAAGGTTCAAAAACACCACCATTGGCATCAAAAGCTGCGGCATATAAAATAGTGTCTTCTGTGCCATAAAATTCTGCAATTTTTGCTTCCAACTGCTTGTGAATATCTTGCGTACCACAAATGAATCTAACACTAGACATACCAAAGCCATGCGTGTCTAAAGTGTCCTTTGCTGCTTGAACAACTTCAGGATGATTAGAAAGACCTAGGTAATTATTGGCGCAAAAGTTTAGTACTTTCTCACCACTTTCAAGTGTAATTTCGGCTTGTTGTGATGATGTTATAATTCTTTCCTTTTTAAACAGACCTTGATTTTCAATTTGGTCTAGTTCATTTTGCAGGTGAGATTTTAATGAGCTGTACATGTCTTGTAGATATTTAAGGTTAAAAAAAAACCTTCTTGCAAAAATAGACAAGAAGGTTTCAAAAAGTTATTATTTCACATTATAATAATGCATCAATAGCTTGTGAATAGGTATTCTTTTGCGCAACACCAACTTGTCTTGCAACAACTTCCCCCTTATGAAAAACAAGTACAGTTGGAATATTTCTAACGCCATATTTTGCTGCAAATTCTTGATTTGAATCAACATCAACTTTTCCTACTACTGCTTTTCCTTCGTACTCATTTGCTATTTCATCAATGATTGGACCAACCATTCTACATGGACCGCACCAAGCTGCCCAAAAATCTACCAAAACTGGTTTATCGGATCGTAATACAACTTCATCAAAAGTCATATCTGTAATTGCTAATGCCATACTATTTAAATATTAATTGTTTTAAGTGCACAAAATTAAAGCTTTTTTTGGTCAACTCAAAAAGAATAACAAATAATTATCTTATTATAGGATAAGAAATAATTATAATTTAATGAAATTTTTGTTTATTCTCTGACTTGCTAAAAAAGTCATCAATCCGCCTATGGTTAAAACGGTTAAGAATACAACTGCCACATTTTGCCATTCAAATACAATAGGATAAGGTATATAATCATTAATCATTATCACATTAAATTTATTCTGAAAGCCAGAAATAATAGTTCCAATAAAAATGCCAAAAACAACCCCAAAAAAGCAAATAGCTAGGCCTTGGATAAAAAAGATTAATCTAATATTTTTTATAGGCATACCTAAATTGAACAAAGTCTTTATGTTGTTTTTCTTATCGATAATTGTCATTAAAAGTGTGCCATACAGCGTAAACATAACCATAAAGATAATCAATAAAAAAATAAGGTACAATACTAAATTTTCTGTGTTCAACATTTTATGCAAAGATTCATTTAATTCAAGCCTAGTTTTAATTTCATAGTTATCATTAGACTCTTTTTCTAAAATTTTTTTAATTTGTGCAAGGTCCTTCGCAGAATATGCTTTAAGCGAAATAGAAGAGACTTCATTTTCTTTAAACCCTAAAAGATCTTTGGCTAAATTAATGTCTATAAAGGCGAAATTTGCGTTGGCCTCTTCTGTATTACTAAAAACTCCAACAGCCATAAGATATTCTGACAAAAAAGCCTGGTCAATACGCATCTGATTAATCTCACCTGATTTTGGGACCATAACTTCTAAAGCATTGTCTTGGTCTTGAAGTGCTAAAGAAAGTTTATTTGCAATGCCACTTCCCACTACAGCGCCACTTGATCCGCTGTAAAGCCAATGGCCTAACTGAATGGATTTTTCATAAGCGTTTACCTTTAAAAATTGTGAATCGACACCTTTAATGTCCACAATAACATCTTTACCTTTATATCTTAAAAGTGCTTTTTCTGAAATGGTGAAAGAAAAGCTTTCAATATTTTTATTGCTGATCAATTGATTTAACTTCTTATCAAGCAGAATTTTTTTTCCTTTTTTTGGGCCAATTATTAAGTCTGGGTCTGCCTGATTAGTGTAAGATAAACTTAATTCTTTTAAACCGCTAAAGACGGATAAAACGACAAAAAGCGAAATAGATGCCACAATAATAGCCCCCGTAGATAGCAAAGATATTATATTGATTGCCGAATTTTTATTTCGACTAAAAACATATCTTGTACCAATAAAAATGGAGCTATTCAAATTTTAGGATTTTTTTCTTGAAATCAATAAATCTGGTTTTTTAATCGGATTATCTTCACCTTTTAAAGCTTGCTCAATATGTTCAGCCCTTTCAGAAGTGTCATCATGATAAAATAATAATTCTGGCACTCTGCGCAATTGATTTTTAACAAGTTGAGATAGATTATGCCTGATTAAAATATGATTTGATTTTATGGCTTCTAGCATATCTTTGGCTTTTTCGTTTGGAAAAATGCTCAAATAAATCCTAGCGATACCTAAATCTGAGGTCACATTAACATGAGTTACACTGATTACAATATTTTTTATATTATTCTTTCGAATTTCACCTTGCAAGATTTCAACCATGTCTTTTTGAATAAGCTCTGCAATCTTTCGCTGTCTATTTGTTTCCATGGCGCAAATTTATAAAAATTAAGGGAAGTTTTTTTAATAATTATCAAGAAAAATTATTGGCAACAAACAATAAAACTAATTAGTCAACGTTATACGAGGGTGTATAATATAAAATGTTTAACAAAAATTTGCAATATTAAGTTTAATTAGTAAATTGCGGGCTTTTAAATATCATTTCATCAATATGAATGCAAATAAAAACATGTATTTAAGACTATTTTTCAGCACCTTAGTTCTTTTAGGTATGGCTAGTTGTGGCAAAAAGGGAAGTAATAAAAACGTCTCAAGCGGAACTGGTTGGAAAATAAACGATAGAAAGGGCGGTTTTCAACACGCCTCAAATTTTAAAAAGCAAGAAACACCGCCAAATATGGTGGCTGTTGAAGGTGGTACCTTTACAATGGGTAGAGTTCAGGATGATGTAATGCATGATTGGAATAATACGCCGTCTCAGCAACACGTTCAGTCTTTTTTTATGGATAAGCATGAAGTTACCAATTTAATGTATATGGAATACTTAGATTGGGTTAAAACTGTTTTCCCTCCGACTGAGGAGCAATATAAAAATGTATATTTTGGTGTAGTACCAGATACCTTAGTTTGGAGAAATAGACTTGGTTTTAATGAAAACATGACCAATAACTATTTGCGACACCCTGCCTATTCCAATTATCCTGTAGTTGGAGTTAATTGGGTTCAAGCTGCAGAATATTGCAAATGGCGTACGAATAGAGTTAATGAAAATGTATTAGAGAGAGAAGGTTATTTAAAGAAAGATGCTAAAATTCTAGATGTTTCTGCTGACAAAATTTTTGATACAGATACTTATATTAATTCTCCTACAAATGCTTTTGGTGGTGATAGTAGTGTGGTCCTTCAAGGTAAACGAGGTAGACCAACGCCAAATGGAAAAAATTTATATGCCACAAGATCATCAGGTTTAATATTACCTGAATTTAGATTGCCAACTGAAGCCGAATGGGAATATGCTGCAGTTGCTGCGGTAGGTGATAGAGAATATAATTTATATCAAGGTCAAAAAAAATATCCATGGAGAGGTGCTTATACGAGATCAGGTTCAAGAAAATCTAGAGGTGATCAATTGGCAAACTTTAAAATGGGAAGAGGTGATTATGGTGGTATTGCAGGCTGGAGTGATGATGGCGCTGATATTACTGCGCCTGTTATGTCTTACCCTCCAAATGATTTCGGATTATATGATATGGGTGGAAATGTAAACGAATGGACACAGGACGTATATAGAGGACAAGTAGATGACGAAGCCAATGATTTCAATTACCACAGAGGCAACGTTTACACAAAAAACAAAATTGGCCCTGAAGGTAAGTTTGAATTTGTTACACCAGACAATATTAAATATGACACATTGGCTACTGGTAAAATTATTGCCAGAAATCAACCAGGCCAAATCGCGCAAATACCTGTAGATGAAAACGAAACTTATCTTCGTCAAAATTTTGATAGAAGTGATAATAGAAATTATAGAGATGGTGACAGACAATCGAGTAAATATTATAAATTTAAATCTGAGGATGGTGATGATAGATTGAAAGATAATAAGCGTATGTATGACTCACCGATACATCAAGTAGGGACTGATACACTTGAAGGCGGAATGGTTAGAAAATATGACCGTTCAGATAAACGAACATCTTTGATTGCTGATGATGTTAGAATTTACAAAGGTGGGTCTTGGAGAGATAGAGCCTATTGGTTGGACCCTGCTTCTAAGAGATTTTTACCAGAATACATTGCTTCTGATGACATCGGTTTCAGATGTGCTATGTCTAAAACTGGACCAAAATCAGACAAAAAGACGCCAAGAGGCAACCCAAAATCTAAATAATTAATTTAGTTTATATTTATAGCCCAGACTTTTAGTTTGGGCTTTTTTTATTATATTTGTCTTTAAATTTTTTATAGATGATTGTCGAAAAAATCCATCAAATATTTTTGAGTTCAAACGGTGTTGTTACAGATACAAGAAAAATTAAGCCAAATACCATATTTTTCGCGCTAAAAGGTGATAATTTTAATGGGAATGAATTTGCTCAACAAGCGATTGATTTAGGATGCTCCTATGCAATTATTGATGATTCGATGGTTGCTATAAATGACAGGTTTGTTCTTGTCGAAAATGTTTTAGACTCACTACAGCAATTGGCTAAATTTCATCGCAATTATTTAGGATTAAAGATTGTTGCGTTAACAGGTAGCAATGGAAAAACGACCACTAAAGAGCTTTTTCATGCGGTTTTATCTCAAAAGTATAATTGCAAGGCAACTATAGGAAACCTGAATAATCATATAGGTGTGCCATTAACTTTACTTTCATTCGATAAATCAACCGAAATAGGTGTGGTAGAAATGGGCGCAAATCATCAAAAAGAAATTGCTTTTTTATGTGAAATTGCCCAGCCAGATATAGGATATATAACTAATTTTGGTAAAGCACATTTAGAAGGATTTGGCGGTGTTGAAGGCGTGATTAAAGGCAAAAGTGAAATGTATGATTTTTTGAGACATAATGGAAAAATGATGTTAATAAACACAGATGATCCCATACAAAATGAAAGGTCTAAAGGAATCAATGAAAGGGTTGCGTTTTCCATTAGTGATTTAAAAATAAAATTGTTCGATGGTCAGAGAGCAGAAAGCCAATGCTTGTCTTTTTATGTAGGTGACCACTTGGTAGAAACCCAACTTTATGGGTCTTATAATTTATCAAATTGCATGTCAGCTATCGCTTTAGGTTTATATTTTGATATTAGTATTTTTGAAGTTATTAATGCAATTAATCAATATTCACCAAGTAATCACCGATCACAATGGCTTGAAAAAGGAAATTTAAAAATTGTATTAGATGCGTATAATGCCAATCCATCGAGCATGATGCATGCCATTCGTGATTTTGTCTTAATTCAAAATTCTAATAAAGCTATCATTTTAGGCGATATGTTTGAATTAGGCATTGCTTCTGAAAACGAACATCAAAAAATTATTGATATGTTATCTGATAATCCAGATATTAATACTTTTTTTGTAGGCCAAAATTTTTACGCATTAAAAAAAAGACATCTTGGGAGACAGCATTTAAAGTTTTTTGAAAATACGCAAGCATTAATTGATGCTATAGACCAAGTGAAAGATTCTACACAATTGCTTTTAATAAAGGGATCTCGAGGTATGCAATTGGAAAAAATCATCGATTTTATTTAATATCAAATTTTTTATTATAATTACCTTTTAATTTTAAACATAATTTTAACTTAACTAACTTAAACATGAGAAATTTTTACTTTTATCTTGTTTTACTTTTGTTTTCTTCATTTATGTATGGTCAAGATTACCCGCTTGATTTAGGAAACAATGGACTGACCATCAATACCTGTAGTGGTAATTTTTATGATGGTGGCGGATTGGCAAATCCTTATGGTAATAATGAAAATAGAACCATAACCTTTTGTCCAGATACACCAGGAAATGGCCAATCAATTTCATTAACTTTTTCGCAATTTAATACGCAAGGAAACCCAGGAGTTGCTTGTCAAGATCAATTAGAATATTGGTTTGGAGCTACCCCGGGTGCGCCTGGCACTGGCATTGAAGCACTTTGTGGAAATTTAGGCGCAACCTTGCCAATTCTAACTTCAACAAGTGTCGACGGTTGTATCTCTTTTAGATTTACGTCTGATGCATCCATAACTCGCGTAGGTTGGGCTGCTACAATTGCATGTGTAACACCGCCTGCATGTTTGCAACCAACAAACGTAACTGTTTCCAATGTCCTTGCTAGTTCTGCTTTAGTATCGTGGAATTATGCTGATGCTGCCACAGCTTTTGAGATTTTTGTAACAGATAATGCACTTGCACCTGCTCCTGGTCCAGGAACTATTCCAACTTATACAACACCAACCAATGCAACAAGTTTCACTATTACAGGTCTTAATGGTTCTACTACCTATCGCGTATGGGTGAGAGCTATATGTGCCAATGGTAATGGGAATAGCGTTTGGTCGGACCCTGCTGCAAATTTTACAACACCAATTACGCCTCCTGCATGTGGTGGTGTTTTTACTGATACAGGTGGCACAACAGCTAGTTATAGCGGGGATGAAAATTATTCCGTAGTGATTTGTCCTCCTGCAGGTTCCAATGAAGTAGTTCAGATTAATTTCTCTGTTTTCAATACTGAAGCAAATTGGGATCGATTATATGTATATGATAGTAATGCCGTTGGCACTAATCAAATAACTACAATTGCGGGTGTCGTAAATACGCCAAATCCGGGCGGTAGTGGCCCATGTAACACAGTAACTGGTGGCTTTTGGGGTACGCAATTGCAAGGGGTTACATTAACTTCTACCCATATTTCGGGCTGTTTGGCATTTAGATTTTGTAGTGATCCTTCAGTAAATAATCCTGGTTGGGTGGCTAGTGTAAATTGTATTCCTGGACCTGAATGTCCAAATCCGTCAAATATTGCAGTTAATAATATTACTAGTACACAAGCATCTGTTTCTTGGACAGAAAACGGAACAGCAACGCAATGGGAAGTTGTGGTGCTCCCTGCTAATTCGCCAGCACCTGCAGGACCTATTAATCCGGCCAATGTATATAGTGCACAACCAGTAGTTTTTTCTAGCTTATCGGCATCTACAGCTTATGTAGTTTATGTAAGAGCTATTTGTGGACCTAATCAACCGGTCGATGGAACCAGTCTTTGGGTTGGGCCAGCTCCTTTTCAAACGCAAATCATTCCTCCAGCATGTGGTGGCGTTTTTACTGATAGTGGAGGGCCTTCTAACCCTTATGGGGCTAATCAGAATCAGACAGTTACAATTTGTCCTACCGTACCTGGCCAAGTAGTTTCTTTAAATTTTACCCAATTTAATACACAGGTAAATAATGATATCTTATACGTCTTTAACAGCAATAATGTCGGTGAAAATCAACTTACAACTGTGCCAGGCTTTGTTAATGTCCCTAATGGTGTAGGTTTGGGTACTTGTGCATCAATAACTGGTGGTTTTTGGGGCACGCAACTTCAAGGTGCAACCATAACATCAACTCATGCAACTGGTTGTTTATCCTTTAGATTTTGTAGTAATGCTACCACGCAAAATGCTGGTTGGGTTGCTAATGTAAATTGTATTCCTGGACCGGCATGTGCCAATCCATCAAATGTTACTGTGGTTAGCGTATTGCCTACAAGTGTTCAAGTGAATTGGAATACTAATGGCGCAACTGCGTGGGAAGTGAGAGTATTGCCAGTAGCTTCTCCAGCACCAGCGCCTAATGCACCAATTACAGGAACCATTGTAAACGCGCCAGCTGCGCCTCCAGCAGTTATTGGAGGTTTAACAGATAATACCAATTACAATGTTTATGTAAGAGCTATTTGTGGACCTAATCAGCCAGTAGATGGTACAAGTTTTTGGTCTACGCCGGTGTCTTTTTTAACACCTATTACTCCCCCTGCTTGTGGTGGCATATTTACTGATACAGGTGGCGCAAATGCAACATATGCTAGTAGCGAAAATTATTCAATTATTATTTGTCCGCCTTCGGGTTCTACTGATTTAGTTCAAGTTGTTTTTAATAGCTTTAATACAGAAGCCAATTGGGATAGATTATATGTTTATGATAGTAATATCGTTGGAAATAATCAAATCACTACTATTCCAGGGGTTGTTAACACACCTAATGGTGGAGGATCTGGACCGTGTAATACGGTAACAGGTGGTTTTTGGGGGACTCAACTGCAAGGTCAATCCATAACGTCTACACATTCAACAGGTTGTTTAGCATTTAGGTTTTGTAGTGATGCTTCGGTTAATAATCCAGGTTGGGTAGCAAATGTAAATTGTGTACCTCCTCCTGCTTGCCCAAACCCATCATCTATCAGTTTTAGTAATATTACCTTAAATGATGCGACAATGACTTGGAGTTCAACAAGCACGCCACACCAATGGGAAGTTGTTTTATTTCCGACAGTTGGTGGTGTATTTCCGAACAATAATGACCCAATTAACCCTGCAAATTTATTTAACCCTGTTACCACGCCACCTTTAAACTTTACTGGTTTACCACAAGACACTAACCATACAGCCTGTGTTAGAGCAATTTGTGGCCCTAACCAACCAGCGGATGGAACAAGTTTTTGGGTTTGTAATAATTTTGCAACACTTAATCCACCAACCAACGTTTTAAGAATTAACAAGGTGCAAAATGATGCAGCGGACACTAATTTTGATGTTGAAGCATATTATTCACCTGCAGAAATAGTACAATACGTTTTAATCCCAGAAGGCGGGGATTGTTACAATGTTAACAATGTAATCATAGAACCTTCAACACAAGAAAATATTGATAATGCAACATTTTTTGACGCCAATAATAGAACTTGGGGCTATTTTGAGAAAGGTGCATCTAATTTCCCTTTTGATAGAGGTTTAGTATTAACTAGTGGTATTGCTAGACGCGGAGGTAATGCTTTTAATGCAGGACTTGTGAGCGATACCTACGCGCAAACAGCTAATGGTGCTTCATTTAGACAGACACTTGCTGGTGCAACAGGTGCTCCAGTAAACTCTTTAACTAATGTAACAGGTCTTGAGTTTGGTTTTACTGCATTTGGTAGCTCCGTTAGTTTTCAATACATACTGGCTTCAGAAGAATATACGACGACTTTCCCCTGCACCTTTGCAGATCAATTTGCTTTATTGATTAGAGAAGCAACAGCTGATCCGAATAACCCAGCATCATGGACTAATCTAGCAGTATTGCCAAATGGCAATGCGGTTAGTGTAACAAACATTCATCCAGGTATACCAAACTCTTCTTGTTCTGCTCCCGTGAATGGTACATTTTTTGGAGGGTATAACCCAGGAAGTTCCCATTTTGTTGGACCAGATTGGTTAGCGACATCAAATTTTAATGGACAAACGGTGCCGCTAACGGCAACGCACCCTTTGGTACCAGGCACAAATTATGTTTTTAGACTTTTAATTGCAGATTTTCAAGATACAGCATGGGATAGTGCTGTATTTATTAAGGGCGATTGGGATATTGATCTACAATTAGGCAATGGTTCAACCACCTACCCTCAAAATGGTGGCATTTATTTTGCTCAAGATTGTGTTCCAAATGGTGTAAATCTTCAAATTGTAAATGCAAATCCTACCTGGGTATATCAGGATTGGACTTATTCACCTGATAACGTTAATTATCAGCCTATACCCGGGACAGCAGGCTTGAATACAATAAATACTGGAAATTATCCTTTTGGATTTGGTTATTATCAAGTAAAATTTAATTGTACAGCGAACCCTCAATTTGCGCCAATTACAATGACCTTTCAATATATTAATAATTCAAATGTTCCGCTACCTACCGTATCTATAACTCAGCCAACTTGTACTTTAGCTACTGGTAGTTTCATTGTTACTGCACCATTAGGCAACTATGAATATAGTATCAACGGTGTTAATTATCAATCGAGTGTTAATTTCAACAACTTAGCGCCAGGAATTTACCAATTAATCGCAAAAGATATGGCAAACAATTGTTTGTCGTCACCTCTTTCAATTACTATTAATGCCGCACCTTTATTACCTAATGCTGGTCAGAATGCTTTAGTTCCATTATGTTTAGGCACCCCGCATCCTGATGAAAATGCAAGATTTATTCTTTTAGGACCAAATGCTCAAACTGGAGGTACTTGGACCGGACCGATAAATAATGTCTATACCTATACTGTTAGTTCAGTAGATTGCGGGAATGTCAGTGCGACAGTAACTATTAATGAAATTTCAGTTGACACACCAATTGTTGCCACAACTCCAGCTAGTTGTACTGCTAATGGAACAGCTACTATAACTAATTATAATAGTGCTTGGACTTATACCTTTAACCCTGTGGGTCCAACTATTGGAGCTACTGGTTTGATTAGTGGTTTAGTTTGTGGTAATAATTATACTGTTACAGTAACTAATGGCAGTAATTGTACTTCTGCAGTGACACCACTAGGAATTGCTTGTCAATTGCCAACACCTGCTTTGCCAACGGTTTCAACAACTGCTGCAACTTGTAGTGCGCCAGGCAGTGCAACAGTTTCAAATTACGATGCAACCTTAACTTACAGCTCTACACCTGCTGGAATAACTGTAGCTGCTGGTGGCGTAATCAGCGGTTTTATTTGTGGAACACCAT
>JBIIXU010000012.1:0-62585 GCA_044347145.1 Flavobacterium sp. | reverse complement strand
ATTTTAGAGGTTTAAGAGCATTTAAGGTTTGGTAACCTTTACCAATATAATGTATTAATACTAAAATGCACTTAAATTTCTTAAATGGTTTTAAGAATCATAATTAAGATTTAACCATTTTTTGAGGTTTAAGGTCATTTAAGATTTGAAACCTGGGTGAATGAAGTCTATAAATACTAAAATGCACTTAAATTCCTTGGAAGATTTTAAGGATTATATTATCTTAATTCCTTAATGTTTAAAAAAAGAAGAATTTACTTCGCAACTTTCAATTCCAAGACTGTGATTTCAGGAAATATACCAACTCTACCAGGATAAGCATGAAAGCCAAAACCTCTGTTTACATAGATTTTTTTACCTTGGTCTTCATACAAACCCGCCCATTGCTTATAGACATATTGAACTGGACTCCATTTAAAATAATCGCCCAAATCTATGCCAAATTGCATGCCGTGCGTGTGCCCAGAAAGCGTTAACTGAATATTTTTTGAATGTTTTTTGACTTGATGTTCCCAATGCGAAGGGTCATGAGAAAGTAAAACTTTGAAATCTGTGGTAGCCAAGGGCTGAACAGCTTTTTCTAAATCACCCACTTGATGAAATTTAAAACCCCAATTATCAACGCCAACAATGGCTATTTTTTCATGATCTTTTTCTAGCCAAACGTGGTCATTTCGCAAAAGTTTCATGCCAATTTTCGGATGAATTAAAGTGACATTTTCAAAGTTTTTGGCTTTAGCGATAGTGTCATTGTTCCAAGGATAATAATCACCAAAGTCATGATTGCCAATAACAGAATATTTGCCATATTTAGGCGTTTTAATTTGACTAAAAATCGGCTCCCAGCCATCAAACTCACTGGCTAAATTGTTAACGATATCACCAGTGAAAACCAAAATATCATAATCTTGTGCGTTAATGAGGTTGATGCCTTTCATGACATCTTTAGGATTCTTAAAACTACCTACATGAATGTCTGAAATTTGCAAAATTTTAAAACCATCAAATGCTTTGGGCAAATCTTTGAAATATACCTGCTGATGCCGCACTTTATAATTATACTTACCAAAAAGAATACCGTGGATAAAGCCAAAAAACGGTACTAAAGCAATAATTAGGGCAATTAAACTAAAGACTTTCCGCCTATGAAGCGACAAATCTTCAAGAAAATGCCCTCGAGAAATGGTTTTAATAAGCCATAAAACTAAACGAATAACATCTTCAATAATCAAGATAGATGAAACCACAAGTTTTGGTACCAGTAGCATCAAGAGTAAACCAATAGCATTGTATAGCAAATGGTTGTCGCCAGAGGTTCTGTCATGTTGACTAAACACATAAAAAACACCAGCGAGTAGCAAAGCAGAAATGACTATATAGGAATATTGCACCCACTTAATTTTAGTCAAAACCCGTACAATTTGGTAGGCATAAATTTCAACTGCAAAAACAAAAACAACGAGAAATAGTAGACGTAATACCATTAATAGGCGCTTTCTATAATGGTTTTTATTTTTTCTAAAGTTACCTCTTGTTTTTCACCAAGCGCAGACCAGCCTCTTTTTTGAAATCTTGTAACAATTATATTTGCTGTTTCACTAATTGTCTGATCAGTGTTTTCAGATAGTTTGGTTTTCATTCCCATTTGATGAAAGAAAGCAACCGTTTTATCAATAGCTTCTTTAGCTATTGTTTCAGGACTGCCCTTGAGCTGCCAAATTCGTTGACCGTATTGCACCAGTTTATCTTTCTTTTGATCAAACATAATCATATAAAGTTGAGGTGCGATGATGGCTAAAGTTCGGGCGTGGTCAATGCCGTAAAGCGCCGTTAATTCATGGCCTATCATGTGGGTGGCCCAATCTGAAGGCGTCCCTTTTTGAATGAGGCCATTGAGAGCCATAGTGGTGCACCAACAAAAGTTTGAGGCCAAATGATAGTCAGATGGATTTTCTGCTACTTGAGGGCCAATTTCAATTAAAGTTTGCAAAATGCTTTCAGCCAATCGGTCTTGAAGTAGTGCCTGATGATTATAAGTGAGATATTGTTCCATGACATGCATAAATGCATCTACTACACCATTTTGAAGTTGTCTTTTAGGCAAAGAAATAATGACGGCCGGGTCAACTATAGAAAATTGTGGATGCAAAGCTGAACCACCTAAGGTTAACTTTTCTTGCGTTTTGGCAATGCTAACCACTGCGCCTGAATTCATTTCCGATCCTGTAGCCGGCAAAGTGAGCACGACGCCAAATGGAACCACCTGCGTAGGATCTTTAAAGAGAATTCTTTTTTCTAAAATTTCAATAGGGTCGCCAGCAAATTTCACCGCAGCTGAAATAAATTTCACCCCATCAATCACACTACCACCACCAACGGCCAAAATAAATGAAATGTTTTGCGGTCTAATAATATGGACAGCTTTCATCAAAGTTTCATATAAAGGATTTGGTTCAACGCCGCCAAATTCAACAACTTCAACACCTGGCAGGGCTGCTTTCACTTGGTCATAAACACCATTTTTAAAAATACTGCCGCCACCATAAACCAGTAATATTTTTGGTGCTTTGATCAAGGTTGATAATTTAGCTATTTGACCTTGACCAAAAACATAATTTACTGGATTATATAGTTCAAAATTATTCATGAATTTTATTGTTTTAAAGTGTACAAAGTTAAGGCTAAAATCAACCAACAACTGATAAAAAAATGTTATTTTATGAGAGATTAATTGAGGTTCGATTTTTGGAGCTTGGTCGCGTGTTTCGCTTTACTCCCCCAACCAAAAGCTAAGATTTGTTAAGCCTTTTTCCAGCTTCTACCGTCGCTGTCAAAGTCATACAAATCTATAGCATTTAATTGGCGGCGGTATCGCTTCACCCACGGCTATGGGTTTGGTTCTAAAAGAACGGATTCATAAAATTTCAACTTTCGCAGGATGTTTAGGCATTATTTCCCAACACAAAAAAATAATCAATATCTTTGCTTCACAATAAATAAACTTATGCAAAAAATGGTTTGGGAAAATTTGCTTTCCCTTAAAAGATATGGTGATAAGAACAAACGTCTGCGTGCAGAGCAAGACCCCACCCGCCTAGGATTTGATGTTGATTATGACCGCGTGATTTTCTCCCCAGCCTTTAGAAGCTTACAAGACAAAACACAAGTGATTCCCTTTTCTAAAACAGATTTTGTGCACACCAGATTAACGCATAGTTTAGAAGTCTCTGTGGTGGCTAGGTCTCTTGGCAGAATTATCGGGCAAAAAATTATCAATAAACACCCACACTTAAAGGCCATTCACGGCTATGAACCTAATGATTTTGGTGCCATTGTTTCTGCTGCTGCTTTGGCACATGATATTGGCAATCCACCTTTTGGGCATAGTGGCGAAAAAGCTATAGGAGAGTTTTTTAGTCGTGGAGAAGGTCAGACTTTTCAACAGTATTTAACCCCAAAACAATGGCAAGACCTCATAGATTTTGAAGGTAACGCCAATGGTTTTGCGCTTTTGGTTAATGATCAACCAGGTAACACTGGTGGTTTACGCTTGTCTTATGCCACCTTAGGCACCTTTTTAAAATATCCTAAAGAAAGTTTACCCAAAAAGCCAACCAAAAACATAGCCGATAAAAAGTTTGGTGTTTTTCAAAATAATGTAACCTTTTTCGGAGATTTAATGCAAGAATTAGGCATGATTAAAATTGAAGGTAATGATATGCGCTACCATCGTCACCCATTGGCTTTTTTGGTGGAAGCAGCAGATGACATTTGCTACACCATCATCGATTTTGAAGATGGCATCAATTTGGGGTGGATACCAGAAGATTATGCTTTAGAGTATTTTATTAAGTTAGTCAAAGATACCATCGATAAAAATAAGTATAACCAACTTAACAATAGCGAAGAGCGCATGAGTTATCTCCGTGCATTGGCCATTAACAATCTGATTCAAGATGCAATAGACATATTTATGACGCATGAAGAAGCCATTTTATCTGGTCAGTTTCACCAAGCTTTGATGGATAAATCAAAGTATTTAGCCCAAATGCAAGATATTATAAAAATTAGTGTTGAACGCATTTATCAATCGGTTGAGGTTACACAAAAAGAGATCAAAGGTTATCAAATTATACATCATTTATTGTTTCATTTAACTAACGCTGTGATGAATATAGAAAACAACAGCTTATCAACCTTAGACAAGCTTATTTTGCGCCATGTGCCAACCAAATTTTATGAAAACCAACAAACCGTTTATGATAAACTTATGGGTATTTGTCTTTATGTGTCGCTTTTAACGGATAGTAAAGCACAAATGCTCAACCAATTAATCAGTAAAAATTGATGGCAAGCAATACCTACGTCATTGGCGATATTCATGGCGCCTTATTGGCTTTAGAAGATCTATTGAATCAAGTTAAACCAGCGGTAAATGACACCTTAATTTTCTTAGGCGACTATGTAGACGGCTGGTCAGATGTGGTTTTTCTCATCAATTATTTGATTGATATACAAGAAAAACACAATTGCATTTTTATCAAAGGTAATCATGATGATTTATTTCTAAATTATTTAAAAACGAACACTTTCAATGAAGAATGGCTTAAGCACGGTGGTCAGTCTACTTTAGATGCCTATGCAAATGTTGATGAAACAACTAAAAACAAGCATATTAATTTTCTGGAAAATCTAAGGGATTACTATTTAGATGAGCAAAATCGTTTATTCATTCATGCGGGCTTCACCAACCCTAAAGGCATTGACCATGAATATTTTAGCAAAATGTTTTATTGGGATCGTTCCTTATGGGAAATGGCGGTTGCACTCAATCCGAAGCTTCAAATAGATGATTTGCATTATCCTCAACGGTTAAAAAATTATTCCGAAATTTATATTGGGCACACCCCAACCACCAGATTGAATAGTACACTTCCCATGCAGCACGCCAATGTTATCAATGTTGATACGGGCGTTGCTTTTACAGGCCCTTTAACAATAATGGACATCAACACCAAAAATTTTTGGCAAAGTAAACCGTCATTTGAACTTTATCCCAATGAAAGAGGGAGAAATTAATTTTATAGGTATTTATTCATAATTTTTCACTTCCTCAGTTGCCTCGATGATGTTAAAATTTTTCCAATAGCGGGCATCATACTTGGTTTGTTTATCTCCGATAATATATTTAGGAAATTTTGGTATAGAGGCAATAGCTTCGGCTTCAATAGCCAAAAGTTCATTAATAGCGGTTTGATTAGACTCTTGCATTAAATCAATTTTTAACTCTTTTCTGGTTTTTTTATCATCATTGTTTTCTGAAAAGGATAGACTTCTATCAAAATAGGTATAGCTGCTAACCGTTGTTTTGATGTATTTTGGATAATAAACACCAGCGGTCGATTTAGAAAAAATACCAAATTCTTGTCTGTCATTGATATTCATTTTTATGCCTAATAAAAATTTCAAATTTACACTATTCAAAAGTTTGCCTTCAATCAGCTTATAATCATATCTTACGATAGCAAAATCTTCAGCATTAATATAGAGATTGCCAGCAAAATCACCTTTGTTTTTTAAAGATTTAAAGCTAATGTGATAACAAACCACACCATTAATCACGGCAACACCTTCTTTGTTGTAAAGATATTTTTTTTGCTCTTTAATGAATTCTTTACTAGCAAGGCGATTTTTACCCAATAAACCTTTATTTTCAAAATTTAAGTCGTTCTTAATGGTGTCATTTTTTTTACTAATAAAATCACTCAACTTAACTTTTTTTGCCACAGGAATAATACCAGATCGGATATTAAATGTGTTGTTCGACTCTAAATTTTGGAAAACGCGTTTCATAATTTTGGCCTGAGTGCCATCGCTGGAATTATCTTTTTCAGGATTAGTTAAGTTAAGATGCTTTAAATAAGAGACTTTGGTAGAGTCCGCTCCATAATAGGCATTAAATACTTTTTCAGAAAAGCTTGTAAATGGTTGAATTTTCACCAATTCTTTACTTTTTATGGCCTCGTTTATTTCTTTTATTTCTTTGTTAGTTACGCCTGCCGCTTTATCTAATTCAAAGTTGGCTTTTTGAAGCTGACTGCTTGTTTTTGTTCGCATAAAGAATTGTATGCGTTTGTTGGCTATATCATGATTTTTAGACAAATTATCAGTCATGTTTTTCATGACTTGGTCCACACTTAAGTTGGTGTCTCTAAGAACAATTTCTGGCAATAAATTATTGGCGGCTTCCAAATACACCGTTTGTCCTTGATTAAAATCTTGCAGGGTAATTTTTTGTTCAATAAATCCCATGCATGAAAACGCAATGGCTGTATTATTAGAAAAGTCTTTTTGCTGCAATACAAAAAAGCCTTCCTCATTGGTAATCACACCATAATTTTCAGACAACAAAACATTGGCAAAAGGAATAGGCTCATTGTTGCTTTTGTCCAAAACCCGACCTTTGATTTCTTGCGAAAAAACTGATGAAAAGGTCAAACAAGAAATAAATAGAAATAGGTTTTTCATAAAAGAAAAAAAAGAGATAAAATATTAAATCAAATTATTTTAAAAATAAAAGCCGAGAAAATTCTGGTTTTGGACCATTGTTATTCTCGACTTTGATTGAGTAGTCATTTGGTTTGAAGTCTTTATTTTATTTTATCAAGACCGCGTTTTCTTAAAAGTGGTTCAGGACTCGGTTCAGAACCTCTAAATCGCTTGTAAAGTGCCATAGGGTCTTCGGTTCCACCGCGTTCTAAGATATTTCGTCTAAAAGAATCTGCCAATTTTTGATTAAATAATTCAGTCTTTTTAAATTGATCAAAAGCGTCTGTATCTAAAACACCAGACCAGATATAGCTATAATAACCAGCAGCATAACCGCCAGAAAAAATATGTGAAAACAAATTAGCTCTATGTCTTGGGATAATGGCTTCATGCAAACCATGTTTTTTCATTGATGCTAACTCAAAAGCTTCTGCAGTACCACTAATTGGCGCTGTATTGTCATGAAAGTCCATATCAAGTAAAGCTGAGGCAAGGTATTCTGAGGTCGCAAAACCTTGTCCAAAAGTACCACTCGCTTCAAGCTTTTTGATTAAAGCATCTGGAATAACTTCCCCTGTTTGATAATGTTTAGCATACATTTTTAAAACAGCAGGATCTGCCCCCCAATTTTCCATCACCTGTGATGGCAATTCAACAAAATCTCTCGAAACACTTGTTCCAGCTAAACTTTTAATTTGAACATCAGAAAAAAGACCATGTAAGGCATGACCAAATTCATGAAAATAGGTGGTTACTTCATCAAATGTAAATAAAGCAGGCGCATTAGCTGTAGGTTTGCTAAAGTTGCAAACGATAGAAATTACTGGTGCTTTTCTTTCACCATTTTCATATTCTTGTGAACGATACGATGTCATCCAAGCGCCACCTCTTTTGGACTCTCTAGGATGAAAATCCATATATAACACCCCTAAAGGCGTGCTGTCTCTATCAAAAACCTGCCACAAAGTTGCGTCAGGATGGTAGGTTGGCGCATCTTTAACTTGTTTAAAGGTTAAGCCCCAAAGTTCCTTACAAACATAGAAAACCCCATTAGTTACGGCATCTATGCTAAAATAGGGCTTTAATTCATTTTCATCTAAATCAAACTTTTCTTTTCTTAGTTTTTCGCTGTAAAAGCGCCAGTCATAAGGTTGAAGTTTGTCTTTAATACCATCTTTAGCCATCAGCGCTTGCAACTCTTTCGCTTCCTGTGCAGCCATTTTTTTAGTTGGCACCCATAAATCATTTAAAAATTGTCTGACTTTTTCAGGCGTTTTGGCCATTGTTTCTTCTAAGCCATATGCGGCATAATTTTTATAGCCTAGTAACTTAGCTTTTTCAAGTCTTAAATTGGCGATTTTTATGGCAATGGCGTTGTTATCATTAGCATTGCCATTGTTTGCTCTATTTTTGTAGGCAGTCCAGATTTCTTTTCTTAACTCACGATTTTTAGCATATTGTAAGAATGGCATAACACTTGAGTTTTGTAATGTAAACACATAGCCTTCTTCCTTTTTGGCTTTGGCAGTTGAGGCTGCATTTTGCAACATTTCTTCCGACAAACCACCTAATTTGGACTTATCTTTAACCACTAACTTGTAGGCATTGGTTTCAGCAAGCATATTTTGGCCAAAATTTAAGGTTAAGCTAGCCAATTCACCATTAATTTCTTTTAGCTTTTCTTTATCTTTTCCATTTAAATTGGCACCATTTCTTGAAAAGCGTTTATAGGTTTTTTCTATAAGTTTACTTTCTTCACCTTTAAAATTTTCTCTTGTTTCCCAAACTTGTTTGATTCTGCTAAAAAGCTTTTCGTTTAAAGTAATTTCATCTTGATGGGCAGAAGTAACAGGGGCTAGTTTTTGCGCAATACTTTGAATTTCTTCACTTGTATTGGCTGAATTTAAATTATAAAAAACAGTTGACACTTTATTAAGTAGTTTACCTGAATTTTCTAAGGCTAAGATCGTGTTTTCAAAGTCAGGATCAGCAGAATTATTAGCAATTTTAGCAATTTCTCTTTTTTGCTCCTCAATTCCGGACGTGAACGCCTCCAAAAAATGTTTATTATTTATTAAATGAAACGGAGGGACTTCGAATGGGGTTTTGTACTCATTGAAGAAGGGGTTGCTGGTCTCTTCTTGAGCTGCTAATGTTATTTGTTGTGAATGTAAGTTTGTAAAAGCCATGACAGCGAGTAAAGTAAAGGTTATTTTTTTCATGATTTATAAAATTAATTTGTAAAAATATAAAAAACTTGGACAAAAATAAAACAATCTTGCGGTTTTTTAATAGACCCTTAACTAAGCGAGCAGCAAAAGTTACTAATTAGAATACTTTTATAAAATTTAATATAAAAGAAAAGTATTGAAAACCTTTATCTTTGCAGGGCCTAATATTTTGACACCTTAGGCTCATTAAAGTGCTGAAACACCTTTATATTAAACTACTTTTACTTCGTTTTATGGCTAAAATCTAGCATTAAGTTTAACATTAAAGACGCGGGTAGTCATAAAATTTGGCACGGGTATCATGGCTTTTTCTTCAACGTCTCTTACCCAAGTATTTGAGATGGCATTTTGCACGTTGAAGGCGTTAAAAATTTCTGCTCCTAAGCTTAGCTCTTTAAAACGTTTCAGCCAATGACCATCTCTTCTTTTAGCATTATTTTCGGTAAAAACATAAAACATACCAATATCGGCACGTTTATAATCACGTAATCGATCTTGAAACAGATAAGGGTCGGCATAAGACGGTGAGCCACCGGGCAGCCCCGTGTTATAAACTAAATTTAAATAAACTTTAAAGTTTTTAATAACAGGCATATAGTCTTGAAACAAGAGCGCAACACGAAAACGCTGATCGGTTGGCCGTGCAATAAAGCCTCTGTTGTTGTAATTCTCTTCGGTTTTCATATAACCAAGCGTAATCCAAGATTCGGTACCAGGAACAAATTCCCCATTTATTCTCAAATCTGCACCATAGGTATAGGCCGTTGCTAAATTATCTGCCCGATAACGAATTCTAACATTTTCTAAAGTATACGTATTAACATTGGTTAAGCTTTTATAGTAAACTTCCGTAACCATCTTAAATGGTCTTTTTTGCCATTTAAAACTATAATCATGACTACCTATTATGTGAACGGCCTGTTGCGCTTTGGTTTCAGGTCTAAGCACCCCATCAAAATCTCTAAACTCCCTATACATTGGCGGTTGATGATAAAGACCACCAGATAATCTGAAGAGCATATCTCGTTTCCAATTAGGCTTTACTGCAATTTGCGCCCTAGGACTGAAAACAATTTGGCTTACAGGGTTTATTCCTCTTCCAGAAACCGTCCATTGATTAGCCCTTACACCGGCGTTATAATAATATTCGGCTTTTTCAGTAATAGTCTTTGAACTCCATTGCACATAACCAGAAAAACGATCAACTGTAGCAAAATTCGTTGCCCGTACATTTTGAAAAGGTACGAGTGGCCCCACATAAGGTACATATGGCTGTTGGTTTGGTACTTGAAAATTAGGCGGATTAATATTGAAACCTGCAGAATCGATGACTTCCCATTCAACCAATCGGTCCCTAAAATCCTCACGGGTATATTTAACAGCCCAATCAATTTGATGATGTTTAATTTTGTGATTAGCTTTTATTTCTTGATTAATAATCAAAGCGTCCAAATCATTTCTGCCATGTAATAACTGACTACCTATACCTCTTGCAAATTGTATATCACCAAAAGTTTCTGAACCTAAATTAGTATCCACTTCACCTAAACTATAACGGGCATAAATATCAAAATATTCTTGTTCGGCGGTATGATAAACAGATGTAATTGATTTGATTGTGGTATTATTATTTAAAAAATAATTGGCTTTAAAAGCGCCAAACATTGTTGTATAGCGCGCCTGTTCTTGCCCTTGATACCTTATTTGAATAGCTTTTGGCGCATCTATGGAGCCAAAGTTGGTCTGCCTAAATAGCGGTTGAAAGTCATATCGATTTTGCGACAAATTCCCCAAAAAATTAAATTGCCACTTGTCATTAGGATTAAAAGTCCAAAAGCTTTGAACATCAGCAAAACGCGGCCTAAAATTTGTTTCAGTTTCTTGACTGTTAACCAAAAGACTATTATCTCTATATCTGACACCTGTAACTGAAGACCACTTTCTGTTTTTTGACAACCAATCATAGGCCAAGGATCCGCCAAGAAAACTAGCTTCTAAACTCACTTGTTTTTCGGTGGGTCTTTTATAGGTGATGTCTAAAACCGATGATAATTTATCGCCATATTTGGCTTGAAAGCCACCAGCAGAGAAATCAACGTTTGACACCAGGTCTGTGTTAACAAAACTCAAACCCTCTTGCTGGCCTGACCTAATCAAAAATGGCCGATAAACCTCTATTTCATTAACATAAACTAAATTTTCATCATAGTTACCACCTCTAACAGAATATTGCGTACTTAATTCATTATTTGATGAAGCGCCACCAAGTGTTTTTATAATGTTTTCTACACCAGCATTACCGCCAGGTATTCGTCTGATGTCTTGGATATCTACTGCTGTAACCCCTTCTACTCTTTTGGAACGACCTGCATAGACAACTATACCTTCAATTTCATTAGCCATATCCATTATAAAATTATGTATCAACTCTTCATTATTGGCTAAATTAACTTTTAAAGTAGCTTTCTTAAAGGACACGTGCGTATAAATGATGGTTAAATTTTGATTAGCAGGCACGTTTAAAGTGTAAAAACCATCATTGTCTGTGGTTGTTCCTTTTTTATCGAATGAAACATTAACGCCTACAATTGGGTTTTTTAAATCATCTAAAATGACGCCTTTAACTTTAGCTGTTTGACTATAAGCCTGTAAACCAATAATTAGGCCTATAAATATAAAATAGATTGTTTTCAAAATTTTTAAGATAAAATTTAAAATAAGTTTCAAATATATTTAAAAAACGTTGAATAATTAAAAAAAGTGTGTAAATCAAATAAAAAAGGGGTTTAATTATTTTTATTTCTTAACAAAAGTTTTCAAATTAATTTTCTTCTTTTTGGTTGTTTTCAGGTATTTTTTCTTCTGGCGGGTTGTTTTCAAGTAGCATGTCGTCACTTTTTCTAAAAAAATATGTTTCTAAAACAGCAATATTGTTCATGCGGTCAGAAATCTTAAGAATCAGATCATTTTGACCTTCAACCACAATATTATCAGAAAACAAGTGGGTGATTCTTTTTGTTTTGTAATCATATTCAAACAAAGCCCATTTGCCATTAATGTAGGCATCTATTTTTCCAATACCAGAAAGATTATCACTAATCTTAAATTCTATTTTATTTTTTGAGCTTAACCAATCGCCCGCTTTGAAATCAATTGGTGTCATTACTGGTGGAATGGTATCTTGAACAAGCCTAAATTCGCCACACCTATTGACTTTTGCTTTAAACACACCATTTTTATACGTTGTTTCATTATAAGATTTTCCACCATAGGCCAGAAAGGTTTTCTCGGGATTCATCACAGTATCTTTTATACTAATGTTGTAATAATTAAAAACAGCTTTCCCTTTATCATGAACTTTAACTACACTGTCCTTCACCTCAAAATCTAAATAAAAATCTTCAAAAAAAGTGTTTTCTGGCATATAGATTTCAACGTGATCCTTAATAAAAATATGTTCGCGTTTATACTCAATTTTATACGGCGACATAAAGGGAGATAAACCAACCAAATCTTCTTTGGTTTCATAGGAAATAGGAATGATTACCTCAGTTTTGTTTTGATAAAAATCTTCTATAATTATTTTGTAACTTTTTGACAATGAAGGCTCAATTATCAAAAGACCATAATCTTTTTGAAATTTAATCAAACTTAACTCAAAGCCTTCAGGCGTAAATAATTTTTGATATTTACTACTGGTTTTTTCAAAATGTGCAAAATCCATATAATGATTTATTTTCCTAGAATCTTTAAAAGAAAAACGATCAAACATCACCTCAAAATGCTTTTGCCCATTAATAAATGTCGTAATTTTATAGACACCGTTTTTGCCAAAACTTTTATCTGATTGGTCATGGGTGTTGATTGCAAAACCTATTTTCCCCTTGGCTTTCAAGTTTTTTACAACCACCAAAGAATCCGAAGATTTTGTCAACGCTAGTTTAGTTGGCGAAAAAGCACCATTAATTGAAGCGTCTGCAGAAAGTGGGTAGGCCATAATACCATTAACGACAGGCGGTTTGGTATCAACAATCAATTGATCATAGCCGAAAAATAAAGGATTAATAATGTCTTCAGTAACAGTTTCTCTTATTTCAAAATGTAAGTGAGGCCCTCCTGAACTGCCAGTGTTCCCGGCTGAGGCTATAATTTCGCCTTGTTTAACATTTATTTCAAATGGCTCAGGAATTAATTCTATTTCAAAAATTTCTTTTTCATATTGCTGTTTTTTAATATAGGATTCAATTTTTTCAGAACCCTTTAAAAAATGGCCGTAAACAGAAGTATAACCATTAGGATGATCAATGTAGATCACTTTGCCATAACCATAATATGAGATTTTTATTCGAGAAACAAAACCGTCTGCAATGGCCAATAGATTTTTTCCAACCACTTGTTGCGTTCTAAAATCTACACCAGCATGAAAATGGTTGGTTCGCAATTCGCCAAAAGTTCCGCTTAATTGAAGAGGAATATCTAATGGGGATATAAAATCTTTTTGAGGATATTTATAATCTTTTTGACTAAATGCCAAAATAAGGGAAAAGAAGAAAGCAAAGGTAAAAACGATTTTCATTTCAAGTTACTTTATGCAAATTAACAACTTTATCCATTTTTTTACAAGAATAAATAAAATTTTCCATAAAAATTTTGATACTCCAAATACAAATCATACTTTTGTGGTTGATAAATTTGGTTATTTAAATGAGTTCTTTAACCCATCAAGTGCAATTGCTTGAAGATTTGATTCAAAAACTATACCTAAAAGTTGAGGTTTTGAAAAAAAGTCAGACAGAAAATACGTTTGAAATACAACAGTTAAAGGATAAGGTGCTGCAGCTAAACAAAAAAAACTTTGAGCTTTCCGCATCTAATGATAAATTAAAAATAACCAATACATTATTGGGTAGTACAGACAATACAAGAGATACAAAGCTAAAAATTAATGCTTTAATCAAAGAAATTGATGCTTGTATAGCTTATATGGCAGAATAAAAAGGACATGGCAGACAAACAAAAAATTAAAATAACTATTGCGGATCGTGTTTATCCGTTAACAGTTTTGCCAAGTCAAGAAGAGGGTTTAAGAAAAGCTTCTAAAACAATAGAAGACATGATTAAGCAATTTGAAGAAAGCTATGCCGTACAAGATAAACAAGATGTTTTGGCCATGTGCGCCTTGCAGTTTGCAGCCAAGTTGGAGCAAACTAAAGGTGTAGCGGAATACGAGCAAACGCAGTCAATGGAAAAATTAGAAGCTTTAAATATAAAATTAGCTAACTATCTTGAAACTATATAAACGTTCTTTTTTTAACAAAACTACCCACATTAGTTTTAATTTTGATAAACTCAACACTAATCAATTAAAATGAGTAAATCTTCGTCACTAAAGCATGTCTGACTTGTATCAGAATCCTTGAACGACGAGTTAGCTCAAAACTTGTTTTACCGGGTTTATTCAATCTTCTGATGTGGGTTTTTTATTTTATTTTATTTAATTTATGGAAATAGTATATTTAATTATTGCAGTATTAGTTGGCGGAGTTTTGGGGCTATTTATAACCAGAGCGATTGAAAAAGGCAATGCCTCAAATATGGTAAAAAACGCAAAGAAGGAAGCAACTAGCGTTTTGAAAGAAGCAAAAAGTCAAGCTGACGCCTATAGAAAGGAAAAGGAATTGCAGGCAAAAGAAAGATTTTTGGAATTGAAGGCAGAACATGAAAAAGTTATACTTGAAAGAGATAAAAAAGTCAATGAAATAGAAAAACGTGCCAGGGATAAAGAATCACTAGTAGGACAGGAATTAGCAAAATCTAAAAGAGCAGCGGAAGAAGCGGAAAAGGTCGTTCAAGATTACGAGCTAAAACTAGATCTTTTAGAAAAGAAAAAGATTGAAGTAGAAAAACTGCATAAAAGTCAAATAGAACAATTAGAAGTGATTTCTGAATTGACCGCGGAAGAAGCTAAAATTCAATTAACAGAAAGCTTAAGAGAAGAGGCCAAAACTGAGGCCATGTCCTTTATTCAAACCACAATTGAAGAAGCCAAGTTAACCGCACAACAAGAAGCAAAAAAAGTTATAATCAACACCATTCAAAGGGTAGGGACTGAGGAAGCAATAGAAAATTGTGTATCTGTATTTAACATTGACTCTGACGATGTAAAGGGTAGAATTATCGGTCGCGAGGGCAGAAATATCCGCGCACTAGAAGCCGCAACAGGTATAGAAATCATTGTTGATGACACGCCAGAAGCCATTATCTTATCTGGTTTTGACCCCGTAAGAAGGGAAGTAGCGAGATTATCATTGCATCGTTTAGTGACAGATGGTCGTATACACCCAGCCCGAATTGAAGAAGTGGTTGAAAAAACACGCAAGCAAATTGAAGAAGAAATTATCAATATTGGCAAACGAACGGTGATCGATTTAGGTATTCATGGTCTTCATCCCGAATTGATAAGAACAATAGGTCGTATGAAATATCGTTCATCTTATGGTCAAAACTTATTGCAACACTCGAGAGAAGTAGCTAAACTTTGCGGAATCATGGCAGCTGAATTAGGATTAAATGTAAAATTAGCCAAACGAGCGGGCCTTTTGCATGATATTGGGAAAGTTCCTGAATCTGAGTCTGAACTACCTCACGCCTTGCTAGGTATGCAGTGGGCTGAAAAATATGGTGAAAAGCCAGAAGTTTGTAATGCCATTGGTGCGCACCATGATGAAATTGAAATGACAGCCTTGATATCACCAATCATTCAAGTTTGTGATGCTATTTCTGGTGCCAGACCAGGGGCTAGACGCCAAGTGATGGATTCGTATATCCAACGCCTAAAAGACCTTGAAAATATAGCACTAGGTTTTCATGGTGTAAAAAATTCTTATGCTATTCAAGCTGGTAGAGAACTTCGTGTTATTGTTGAAAGTGAGAAAGTGAATGATGACCAAGCAGCTAAATTATCATTTGATGTCTCTCAAAAAATTCAAACAGAAATGACTTACCCTGGTCAAGTGAAAATAACTGTTATCAGAGAAACTAGAGCAGTTAATATTGCCAAATAAAAACACAGGATAATCATTCAGTAATTTGCGGAGTGGTTTTTTTACTTATTTTATCATGAAATACGCCAAAAACATTCTCGAAACTATTGGTAATACACCTTTAGTAAAAATTAATGCCTTAACCACAGAATTGCCTTGTTTGGTTTTAGCTAAAGTTGAAACCTTTAATCCAGGTAATTCTGTTAAAGATAGAATGGCCGTTAAGATGATTGAAGATGCTGAAGCAGACGGCCGTTTAAAACCCGGTGGAACAATTATTGAAGGTACATCAGGCAACACAGGTATGGGTTTGGCTCTTGGTGCCATCGTAAAAGGCTATAAACTCATATGCGTTATTTCTGACAAGCAATCCAAAGAAAAAATGGATATTTTACGTGCGGTTGGCGCCAAAGTTGTTGTTTGCCCAACAGATGTGGAACCAGATGATCCACGCTCTTATTATTCTGTATCTAAAAGACTTGGTACGGAAGTGCCCAATAGTTGGTACGTTAACCAATATGACAACCCAAGTAATACCGTTGCACATTATGAACAAACGGGACCAGAAATTTGGCAACAAACAGAGGGCAAAGTTACCCATTTTGTAGTAGGTGTTGGCACTGGAGGGACAATAAGCGGTGTGGCAAAATATTTAAAAGAAAATAATCCAAAGGTCAAAATTTGGGGAATAGACACTTATGGTTCAGTATTTAAAAAATATCATGAAACGGGTATTTTTGATGAAAATGAAATTTATTCTTACATCACCGAAGGTATAGGTGAAGATATTTTACCTAAAAACGTTGATTTCAGTCTCATTGATGGTTTTACAAAAGTAACAGATAAAGATGCTGCGGTTTATACGAGAAGATTAGCTTTGGAAGAAGGTATTTTTTGTGGTAATTCTGCAGGTGCAGCCATTAAAGGCGTTTTGCAATTAAAGGAGCATTTTAAACCGGAGGATGTTGTTGTTGTTTTGTTTCACGATTCTGGTAGCCGCTACGTCGGAAAAATGTTTAATGATGATTGGATGCGTGAACGCGGCTTTTTGGACGAAGATATTGCCACAGCAAAAGATTTAATCAAAGATCATTTAGATAAACCATTGGTGGTTGTTCGCACCGAAGAATTGGTTTCTCATGCCATTGACCGACTGCGCAAATATAAAATTTCACAAATCCCAGTGGTTGATGCCAACGGATTTGTAGGTTCACTCGACGAATCTGACGTTTTTCAGCAATATGTATCAGATAAAAATGTCTATGACATGCCAATTAAATCTGTGATGGGCAAGCCTTTTCCAGTGGTAAGTGAAAGCACTTCTATTGAAGATGTTTCAAAATTAATCACTAAGGATAATCATGCGGTTTTGGTTGCTTTAGATAATGGCAAACATCATATTATTACAAAATATGACATCATTAGCTCTATAAAGTAAGCCCCCCAACCCCCGAAGGGTGGAGTTTTCAGTCGCAATTGTAAGCTGCGACTGCCTACTGAGACTGAAAACTACCAACTAGCAAATCACCGCCCCATTTTCCACATCATCATGGTCTGGATTGATAAACACCAGTTTTCCATTTTGGTTTTCTGCTAAAAGTATCATACCTTGACTTTCAACACCGCGAAGCGTTCTCGGCACAAGATTAACTAAAACTGTTACTTTTTTGCCAATCAATGCTTCTGGGTTAAAATGCTCGGCTATACCCGATACGATGGTTCGTTGGTCTATGCCAGTATCAACTTTTAGAATCAATAATTTATCTGCTTTTGGCATTTTTTCAGCAGCTAAAATAGTGCCAACCCTTAAATCCATTTTTGAAAAATCATCAAAGGTTGTGTCTGCCTTTTGAGGGGTTAAGGTCTTGTCTGTCATAGCATTTTGGGTTTTCGTTTGTTCCAATTTATCCAATTGTTTTTGGATGGTTTCATCATCTATTTGCGCAAAAAGAACTTCAGGTTTTTCATTATTTATTTGGTGATGAACCTTGAGTAAAGTGTGCTTGTCATTAAATACAAGCCAATTATTTTCTTCAAGATTAAGCATTTGTCTTAATTTTATTGCAGTAAATGGCAAAAACGGTTCACATAGTAAACTCAAGGCCCCTACAATTTGAAGGGCTACGTACATTTGTGTTTTTACACGTTCTGGATCAGTTTTTATCATTTTCCAAGGCTCTTCATCAGCCAAATATTTGTTACCTAGGCGTGCCACTTGCATCATTTCATTTAGACCTTCTCTAAAACGGTAGCGGTTGATGGCGTCGCCAATGACTGCTGGATAATGTTTAAGTTGCTCAAAGACCTGCTCATCAACTTCAGAAAATTGATTGGGCTGGGGCACTTGGCCTTCATAATATTTTTGGGTTAAAACCACCACACGATTAACAAAATTACCAAAAATAGCTGCTAATTCGCTGTTGTTTCTCGTTTGAAAATCTTTCCAAGTAAAGTCGTTGTCTTTAGATTCAGGGGCGTTAGCAGTTAAGACATAGCGTAAAACATCTTGCTGGTGAGGAAATTCTTTAAGGTACTCATGTAGCCATACTGCCCAATTTTTTGAAGTCGATAATTTTTGTCCTTCAAGATTTAAAAATTCATTGGCAGGCACATTATCTGGCAAAATAAAATCACCATGGGCTTTGAGCATCGCTGGAAAAATGATACAATGAAAAACGATGTTGTCTTTGCCAATAAAATGAACCAATTGTGTATCTTGGTCTTGCCAATAAGGTTGCCAATCTTTGCCGTTTTGAATGGCCCATTCTTTTGTTGCTGAAATATAACCTATGGGTGCATCAAACCAAACATATAGTTTTTTACCAGCTGCACCATCAACAGGAACGTTGATGCCCCAATCGAGGTCACGCGTAACTGCACGAGGCTTCAAACCATCATCTATCCATGATTTGACCTGCCCGTAAACATTAGGTTTCCAATCTTTTTCATGACCTTTGATAATCCATTCTTTCAAAAAGTCATCATATTGGTCTAGAGGTAAAAACCAATGTTTAGTGGCTTTTAATACAGGCGTTGAACCACTAATGGTTGATTTCGGATTTATCAAATCTGTGGCATTAAGCGAGGATCCGCATTTTTCACATTGATCGCCGTAAGCTTCATGATGACCGCACTTTGGGCAAGTGCCAATTACAAACCGATCAGCTAAAAATTGATTGGCCTCTTGATCAAAGAGTTGCTCTGTAGTTTGTTCAATAAATTGCCCTTGGTTATATAATTTTTTAAAAAAATCTTGTGCGGTTTGATGATGAATAGGTGAAGAAGTTCTGCTATAATGGTCAAATGAAATACCGAAATCTTCAAATGACTGTTTGATAATTTGATGATATTTATCGATAACCTCTTGAGGTGTGATGCCTTCTTTTTTGGCCTTCATAGAAATGGCTACACCATGCTCATCACTGCCACATATGTAGATGACGTCTTTATCTATTTGCCTTAAATATCTTGTGTAAATATCAGCGGGCACATAAACACCAGCTAAATGACCAATATGAATGGGGCCATTGGTATAGGGAAGGGCTGCTGTAACAGTATATCTTTTTGGGTCTTGCATGTTGTTTTAAAAAATGCAAAGATAGATATAAAATTAGAAATTATAATTTAGAAATTGGAAGATTAGGAAAGATGAAGACTAAAAAAAACCATAGAATTTATAGCTAAAATGGCCATAACTATTAAAAACAAGTGCTGATTTATGAAAAGTTTGACTTTTTATGATAAAATAGATCTACTATTAAACATTTTAAAATCACATGCAAATGTTTAAAATAAAAGATTTTTACTAAGTGAAGAGAACATTCGATTCATTTATTGTCCAGCTATTAATAAATTATTTTGAGATTTTTAACAAAAAATTTGGTTTGTTAAGAAAACATTAAGATATTTGCGCATTAACTCACACAAATTATATTTATATGAGATCAAAATTTAAATGGTTTTTACTATCATTTATGATGGTTATGATTCAGCTAACTTTTGCGCAAGATCGCACAGTTAGTGGTATTGTTAAAGGCTCAGACGGATTACCTGTACCGGGGGTTTCTGTTCTTGTTAAAGGAACGTCAACAGGTACAGAAACTGACTTTGATGGAAAATATTCAATTAAAGCGACAGCTACTCAGACATTGGTTTTTAGTTACATAGGTACGAAAACGCAAGAAAAATTAGCTAACGCTACCAAAATGGATGTAACGTTGGTTGACTCTGAAGAGCAACTAGAGGGCATAGTGGTAACAGCTCTTGGTATCAAAAAAGAAAAGAAAGCCCTTGGTTACGCTACTACATCTTTGAGCGCTGGTGATTTACAAGATAAAGCAAATGGCGATATTTCTAGAATATTGATGGGTAAAGCTGCTGGTGTAAACGTTGTAAGCGCTAGTGGATTATCAGGTTCAGGAACAAGTATAATTATTAGAGGGTTGTCAGGTTTAGGAGATAATCAACCTTTAGTTGTCATAGATGGTGTTCGTTTTAATTCTGCAACAACAGGTTCTGGATTTTCAAGTTCAAGCCGTTTTGCTGACTTAGATCCAAACAATATTGAATCTATGAATATTCTAAAAGGTTTATCTGCATCTGCATTATATGGAACTGAAGGTAGAAATGGTGTGGTAGTTATTACAACAAAGTCTGGATCGGCTACAGGTAAAGCTAAGAAAACAGAAATTACAATTAATTCTAATGTTGTTTTTAATGAAATTGCATCTTTACCAAAGTTTACTAATCAAAGAGGTCAGGGTTACTATGGGGCCTATTTTAATTACTCAGGTAACTGGGGAGCAACTTTTGGTGAGTGGGGAACAAATAATGTTGATGCTTTGGGTCAAATCAGACACCCTTATGGCGCCAACAGTACAGTTTTTCAAAATGCATTTCCTGACCAAGTTAATGCTAGAGTTGATTACAAAAATTATCGGTCTCAAGAAAACTTTTTCAGACAAGGTGTGGCTTTCAACAACAATATATCAATTAATGGCGGAGGAAAAGACACAGCATTTAACTTATATTTCGGAAACTTAAACGACCAAGGCTTTATGCCTGGCAATACTTATAGAAGATATAATGTCTCTATTGGTGGAACTGCTAATTTAACAAACAAGTTTACAATTTCAGGAACAGTTAACTATGCAAATATTAGAGCCGAATATCCTTTTACAAACACCATTATGGGTACTTTGTTTAATACGCCTAGAAGTATAGATTTGGCTGGTTGGCCAAGTCAACACCCAACCACTGGTCAAGAAATTTCATTTAATGGTAGCTCTGCAAATCCATACTGGTACTTAAACAATGCAGGCATTGGCGAGGTAGTGAATAGAATTTATGGTCAGCTGTCAGCTACCTATAAATTTAATTCAAATTTAAATGCTGTATATAGATTTGGCTATGATAATTCGTCAACCGTAGGAAGAGATTATCTCAATAGAGGCCATGTTGCAACTGCCTCTACTGCAACGGGTACATTAAACTCTTCAACAGTGGTTACGGATGTTTTTAACCATACCTTAATGCTAAATTATACCAAAAGATTTTTTAAAGAGAATATTGGCGTAGATGGTAATGTGGGTATCGATGTTTCACAACGCAAAGGAAGTGCTACGGTTACAGAAAGCACAAACCAAACCATATTCGGAAAACACGAACATAATTTTTTTCAAAATCATTCTGCAAGTTCAGCAAATTATGTGATTAATAGACCTGGTTATTTTGCACAATTAGGCTTAGATTATAAAAACTTTTTGTTTTTGAGCGGCAGTGTGAGAAAAGAATGGGCCTCTAATTTTGGCGAAAACAACAGTGTGGTTTACCCTGGTATTAGTTCTTCTTTAGTTGTAACAGATGCTTTAAAATTTTTAAAGAATAGCAAAGTGCTGTCATTTCTTAAGGTAAGAGCAGGCTACGGAACCAATGCTGATTTTAACACACCAGGAAGCACTATATTTGGAGGAAACTTCACACCCTATCCATTAAGTCAAGTGGTTGGGAATAATCCCCAAGCTTTTGAAAGCCCTAATGCGGGTTTAATTAATACAAATGTTTTGTCAAATACTTTAGCTAATTTAGCTTTGAGACCAGCTCAAATTATTGAAAAAGAAATTGGTGTTGAATCTAAATTCTTAAAAAATAGAATATCACTTGATGTTAGTTATTTTAACAGAGAAACTAAAGATTTAATATTTAGTAGAAATTTAGACCCTAGTACAGGTTATACCTCAACTTTAGAGAATGCAAGTGCATTTGCAATTTGGGGTTGGGAAATTGAAACAAATTTTAAAATCTTTGATAAAGAAGACTTCAAATGGTCATTAGGCGGAAATTTCACTAAAATTGGATCGAAAGTTACTGAATTAAAGGAAGACAGATTCATATTAGCAGATTTTGGAGATAATTTTGGTAACTATTTAGTATTAGGACAACCTGTTGGTGTTATTATGGGAACAAGTATTCAGAGAGACGCTAATGGTAATTTATTAGTTGACTCACCTGGAGAAAATTATTTACCTACAAGTGATGTTACAATTATTGGTGACCCAACACCAGATTTTACTTTATCTGGTTTTACTGCTATTGAGTATAAAAACATAAGATTGACAGCAAATATTCAATACCAACATGGTGGAGATGTTTATTTAACACCAGCTAGAAATATGTTAGGAAGAGGTTTAACGACCGATACGGATGGTATTCAAGGCGCAGGTTTTATCTTGCCAGGTGTTAGACCAAATGGTACGGTTAATGATGTGGTGATTAATACGGGTGATGCCTATTTTAATTTTTATAATTTAGGTCCTGATATTGCAGGTATTTTTGATGCATCATTTATTAGATTGCAAGAAGTTGCTTTAACTTATAGTATACCTGAAAAAATGCTTAAAAAGACACCTTTCGGCAATGTTACTTTTGGTTTAGTAGGTGAGAATCTTTATATGAAAGCCATTAATATTCCCAAAGGGATTAATGCAGATTTGAACGCTACTGCTGGAGGAGTTAATGGAAATTCGTCTGGTATTATTTTTAATAATTCGCCATCAGCAAGAAGATTTGGTTTTAATATTAAACTTTCATTTTAATTTTTTAAATTATGAAATACACTAAATTTATTTTTAATTTTTTAGTTCTAGGGTTTATTTTGGTTTTCAGTTCTTGTGATACAGCAGAATTAGATTTATTCGAAAACCCTTCTACGCTTAATCCTTCATCTGCCAGAACAGAGTTTGTGATTAACAATGTGCAATTGTCAATTAACAACACCTTTAATAGCCTGCAATTTGCAGGAGCTCAGGTTACTAGGTTGGAATTGATGAGACGATCTACAGATTATTTAACTGCTTTTGAAGAAGGCAGTTTTAATGGCGCTTGGACAAATGCCTATTCCAATAGCTTAGTAGAAATCAAATTACTTAATTCACTCATTGCAAAAACTGAAAGTGAAGGTACAAATATGGCCAATCACAAAGCGGTTTCAAAATTAATTGAAGCCTATACCATGAGCATGATGGTGGATTATTTTAATAATGTCCCATATTCGGAAGCTGCCTTAGGGTCTGCAAATTTTAATCCTAAAAGAGATAGTGGAAGAGATGTTTACGAGGCTTGTTATAATTTAACGAATGAAGCTATTGCCTTATTAACAACTGGTAATGCAGGTGCTGTAGCACTAACTACTGATATATATTATGGCGGAAACATGTCAAAATGGCTTAAATTTGCACATTCATTAAAATTGCAAGTGGTTGTAAACAGTCGTTTAAAAATGAATGATGCAGCGACACGCTTTAACAGTATTTTGGCTGATAACAATTATATCACAGCCATTGCAGATGACTTTCAATTTAATTACAATACAACTTTTACGCCAGATGGTGATTATAGACATCCTATTTTTATAGATCAGTATCTTGGAACGCCGGAAATATACTTGTGTAAAAGTTTTATAGACTATATGGCTGGTGACCCGAGAAGGCCATATTATTTTTATAGACAAACAGCTAATGGTGATAATTTTGCTAGACCACACGGCAATACACAGGCTATCGTTGTTTCTGACCAAATTGCAATGACTGTTCATGGTTATTTCCCTTATGGGGGTAAGTTTGATGATAACACCTTTGGGTCTACCAATGCTGGTATGGGTCTTCAAGGCGCAGGTAAGAATATATTTTTATCAAGTTATTCGACTCATTTTTTAATTGCAGAAGCCCAATTGACCATCAATAATAATCCAGCTGCAGCTCGAACTGCGCTGTCAAAGGCTGTAACAGATCATATGAACAAAGTTCGTACTTTTGGCACAACGCCATCTGGCACAAATGCCATGACAACAGCCACGATTACAACCTACGTAAACAACCTGCTAGCGGCATATGATGCTTCTCCAGACAAATTAGAAGTTGTTATGAGAGAGTTTTATAAAGCATCTTGGGGTAATGGCGTTCAATCCTATAACAACTATAGAAGAACAGGTAAACCAACCAACTTGGCACCATCTGAAGGGAGCATTACAAGTTTTGTTTATAGAATGTTTTATCCGTCAGTTTATATCATTAACAACTTGAACCCTGACGCAGTACAAAGCCCTATTACAGAGCGTATTTGGTGGGCTGAACCTAGTTTAATCCTAAATTAACTTTAAACCATGAAAAGTAACTTTTTAAAATTATTGTTTGTTATTGCACTAGCCGGTTCAACAAACGGTTGCTCTGACACAACTGAGACAATTGGCGACACGGTCTTTAATGATGGTACGAAAGCGCCTTTGGTTTTGCTTCAAGATAGAAATCAGGTTTCTTTAGCTTATGCGGCAGATCTTGGTCATTTTATGAAATCTGAGAATAATAAAAATCAAATCAGATTAAATTATTATTCATTTAACACCAATATTGTTAGCCATGAGATTTATGTATCAAAGGTAAATTTCCCTACAGTGGCTCAAGGAGCATTAAATTTAACTAATCTCCCAACCACTGCTAGATTGCTAAGAACAATTACTAGTCTGCCATCAGAACAAATTATCACACGTCAGCAAATTGGCGATGCTTTGGGTGAAAATCCTGCATCATGGCCAAATAGCCAAACGATATTTTTCTTTGGCAAAAGCACTGATTCACAAGGTAAAGTTACATTTAACCAATGGAAGCTTGAAAGATGGACCAGAAGAGAAGCTGCGCATACTTATTTGTATCGCTGGAGAGTAAATATTGATTAAATTATTTAATTAACAAAAACCACCCACCTCGGGTGGTTTTTTTTGATTTACAAACAATTAATTAACTTTTGGCATCTAAAATTAGAGGCTGCAGCCACCTGCAATTAAAAAAAACTTAATTATTAACATAAATTATTTGTTTTGTTAAGAAATTATTAAGATATTTGCCCAATAACTAACTCAAATTATACACATATGAGATCTAAATTTAAATGGATTTTTACGCTAGCACTAGCGTTTTTGGTTCAGTTCTCTTTTGCACAAGAGAGAACGATTACAGGTGTAGTTACTGATAATGGCATGCCATTACCAGGTGCAACTGTTGTGATTAAAGGTACTAAAACAGGTACACAAGCTGATTTTGATGGAAAGTATACCATCAAAGCCAAGCAAGGTGATGTTTTAGAATTTTCTTACGTTGGTATGAAAACGACAACGGCTACCGTTGGCGCGAGTAATACTGTTAATGTGGCTATGGAGTCAGACAGCACGCTAGAAACAATTGAAATTGTTGCAGAGGGTTATCGTACGGTAGCAAAACCTAAGTCTGTTTCTGCTTCGCAGACTATTGACTCAAAAACGCTAGAAAATAGACCGAATGCGAATATTTTAAATACTTTACAAGGTCAATTAGCGGGTGTTAATATCGCTTCTGGTTCTGGTCAGCCTGGCGCAAGACCCTCTGTTACTATTAGAGGTGTCGGAACTATTGGTGCTAACACAGATCCATTATATGTTATTGACGGTTTCCCATCAACTGTAGACAATTACAGATCTATGAACCCTAATGATTTTGATACAGTAACTGTTTTGAAAGATGCATCTGCTATTGCTCAATACGGTAACCGTGGTTCAAATGGAGTTATTGTAATTAATACCAAAAGAGCAAAGTATGGTGATGCCAAAACTACTTTTAGATATACGTCTAATTTTGGTTTAACAGAATTGCAAAATGCGAGATATACACGTGCAACAGGCTCTCAAATGCTTGATTTACAAAGACAATTGGGCGTTGGATACGGCGGTACGCTTACTGAAGCGCAGATTCAAGCGCAAGGTTTAAGATCAATTAATACGGATTGGGTAGACTTTTTCTTTAGACGAGGCACATCGATTGACCATAATTTAGCTATCGAAAATAGTAGTAAAAATATAAGCTCATTCACGTCTTTAAGTTATGCAAAGCAAGACGGTATCCTTGAAAACACCGGCCTACAAAGATTTACCTTAAGAAATAATTTGAATGGTAAATCGTCAAATGAAAAATTTACTTATATGGTCAATACAGCTTTAGGTTTTTCTAAAAGTCAATTGCCAGGAAATTTAGGTGATGGTGCAGTAAATAGAAACTACGTTTTAGGAGCCTATATGGCACTTCCTTTCTTGAGTCCTGCAAGATATCAAGGTTCTGTTTGGGCTTTAAATGAATTTAATACAACACCTGGTTTATCGGCTACACCATATATGTTGATGGATAGACAATTAACTTGGGGCAATGAGGATCAAGAAACGAAAATTGACTTAAACACAGAATTTACATACAAGTTGTTTAAGGATTTAACTTTAAGATCAAGAATAAATGGTACTTATTTAAACGCGAGATATAATGAGTTTGAATCGCCAGATTCGTTTAATGCCTTATTGTTTTCATCTACTGCTGGCGTACCGTCTTTTAATGGTGGTAATTTCAATGGTTATGAGTTGATTCAACAAAGAAGAGAATTTTATTTTAATAATTTGTTTCAAGTACACTATTCTAAATCTATAAAAAAGCACAACTTTGATGTTTTTGCCAATATGGAGTATAATCATAGTGCATTAAATACTAATAATTTAGATCAAAGAGGTTTAAATCCGTTAACATGGGTGCCTAATACTGGCGCTGGATGGGCTATAGATGTTGGAACCCAAGATTTCTACGTGCCAAGAATTAGTGCATCAAGGATTAGAAGAGATTTAATTTCGTATTTTGGTATTTTAGATTACGATTTTGATTCGAAATTTGGTTTATCTGGTAGTTTTAGAAGAGATGGATCGTCAATTTTTAATGAAGGATTCAAATGGACAAATACTTGGTCAGTTGGTGGTCGTTGGAATATAGATAAAATGGGCTTTATGCAAAGTGCTAAATCTATTAATATGCTGAAATTGAGAGGATCTTATGGTTTGACGGCTAATGAAAGAGTTGTTGGTGGTACTGCATTCGCAGGTATTATCCCTGGTTTATTTCAAGATTCATTTACAAACTTTAACAATGCCTACAACGGTCAAATTGGTTTAAGTTATAATAAGGGTGCTTTTGATTTAACTTGGGAGGCGACTTTTAACACAAATATTGGTTTGGACTTTGCCATGTTTAATAATAGATTAAGAGGTTCTATTGATGGTTATGACAGAATGACTGAAAAGATCTTTTTTGCACAACCAGTTTCTGCAGCAGTTGGTCAATTTGAGGTTACTCAAAATTCATCAATAAATGTTAATAACAGAGGTTTAGAATTAGCTCTAGCCTATGATTTGATTAAGAAGGATGATTTAAAATTGACGATTAGAGCTAATGGCAGTTACAACCAAAATACAGTTTCTGGGATTAATACGCCAACTGGTTTTATTAGACAAGGGTCATTATCATATCAGAATGGTCAACCTTTGAGAGAATATTGGTTGGTACCTTATGCAGGTGTAAACCCTGCTACTGGTAATCTACATTTTCTAGCAGCTAATGGCACTTTAACTGAAACGCCTACTGATGCTGATAGAAGACTAACAGGAACAAACAATATTCCAATTTATCAAGGTGGTTTTGGTTTTGACTTTTCCTATAAGGGATTCTATGTAAACACTTTGTTTAGTTTTGTAACAGATGTGTGGCGTTTTGATTTTGATCAAGCCGATCTTTACTCTGCTGCTAATATTGGTCAGTTTGTTGTACATAGTGATTTAACTAATGCTTGGTCTCCTACAAATACAACTTCAAATGTGCCAAGTTTAACTGCAACAAATGCTGGTTTTGCTAATTCAGACAGATTCCTGAGAGATGCATCTTTTTTACGTATGAGAAACTTGCAAGTAGGTTACCGATTTAACAAGAAACAGTTGAGAAATCTATTCATAACAGATTTAGGCTTTACACTTCAAGCAGAGAATTTATTCACTTTAACTAAGTGGGATGGTTTTGATGCAGAAAGTAATAGAACTGGTGATCAAAGACAATACCCTACACCAAGAATCTATACATTTGGTATTGACTTAAAATTTTAAAACCTTATAACAATGAAAAAATATTTTAGTTTAATAATCGTTTTTGTTTCTTTAGTTTCATGCTCTGATGATCTTTTAGATGCTTTTACACCTGGTGTAATAACGGAGCAGATAGCTACAAGGGATTCAGTTGAACTCCAGAAAGCGTTAGCAAGAGGTTTGGGTAGATTTACTAACAGAGAGGAGTATGCATTTACTTCTGTTTTTACTGATGAAGCCGTTCCAGGGTTTAATAATGGTGGTCAAGGCGTTGGTGGAACTTCCAATTATTATAATTTCCAATTAGAATCTAATTCTGATGTAGCTGGTGCGCTTTGGACTACTTGTTATTTTGCTATTTCTGATTTTAATTTGATATTGGATAACATTGATAATGTTACGCCTAAAGATGCAGCTGATGCATTGCTACTGAGAAGAATTAAAGCGGAGGCACTTGTTATGCGTGCGTTTGCCCATTCCAAAATCACTGCATATTATAGCCCTAATTTGTCAGACCCAAGTGCTTTGTCTGGTATGTTGGCAGATAAGTTCTATCCAAGTACAATTCAGTTACCGAGGGTAACAAATGCTGTGATGTATCAATTTATTCACAAGGATTTGGATGATGCCATTGCATTGTACACTAATAATGTTTTGCCAGATCGTCCTGTCGCAGAGAAAACATTTTTTCCAACAGTTGCTTTAGCAAGAGCTGTAAAAGCAAGAGTTTATGCCTATCAAAAGGATTATGTAAATGCTGAATTGTTCGCCAATCAAGTGATTGCTACATCAGGTGTAACTGTTGTTTCCCGCGCAAATTTAGGTACGGTTTTTCATTCACACAATGAGGCTGCTAATACTGAAGTTATCTTCAGATTAAAGAGAACTATTCAACAAAATGCGCAGGGCAGTAATTTGCACAATGCATGGGTTTCTGTTGCCAATAGACGTAATGGTTCTCCGTTCTATGAAGTTGGTAGAGCTTTATTCAATGTGATGAATCCTACAAATAATGATACAACTGCCGATGACGGGCGTGCATTTTTAAACGTAAGACCTGCCGCTGCAACAGTTGGTTCTCTTATAGATGTTAATTATACAACTTCTGCTAATGTTAAAGAATCTGATATTTTAGTGCCATTTAAGCATGGTGGTTCAGTTGCTGCAACTGCTACCAACGGTTTTAACCCTGATTTTATTCAATTCAGAATTTCTGAAATGTACTTAATTCGTGCTGAAGCGCGTGCATATGCTAATGACTTTTCAGGCACTGCGAATGCACTTAAAGTGATTACAGATAACCGTTTGACTTCTCAGCCAGCGGCATTAAATTTAACTTCTAGACAACAAGCGCTTAGAGCTGTTCTTGATGAAAGAAGAAAAGAATTGTGTTTTGAAGGTCACAGATATGTTGACATGAAGAGACTTTATGCTGATGCTGGTGTAACAGCCTTCGATCGTCATCCTGTTGATTATGTTGGTTTAAGTTTCCCAGGTGCTAATCCAGCCAATTTCCCATTTGCTGGTAACACAAGATGGGCTTTACCTATTCCATTGAGTGAGTTGAATGCTAATAACAGTATTACTCAAAATCCTGGTTATTAATAGGATTTTGAAATAGTTTAAAATAGGTTGCCAGAGATGGCAGCCTATTTTTTTTGTAAAATAATTCTTTTTTGTTTGTAATATCTTTTAGTAAGACAGTCTATTTATCAATAAAAATAAATAAAATATACCAAACACGCATGTAAAATAGACGAGTAGATTGGACTTTTTTTATGTATGTTTGGTATTTGTTTTTTGAATCGGTATTAATGTTAAAACCTATTGATAGCTTTTTTTTCGATATTGCTTTTTATTGTTGTTGATATTCAAAAATCACTTTTTAGAATAATCGTGTTTTTTTTTTTGATTCGCAAAATGACGAAAGTAAGAAGGGTTTTTTGAGAGTAGCAAGTCCATATTCTGTTTATCGACACTTTTAAATGAATTAATACATAGGCAAAAATTTCTCATTTAAAATTTGGCTTTATGCTTCGTAACACATGTGAATACTTATTATTCTTGCTGGTATAAATTTCAATTAGTACCCATGCTACTTTAACTCATATTTGGATTGTGGGCTAGTTAATAGGATCAAGCTAAATCTCATTAACTTTATATTTATGTAATATTAAGTGGTTCAAAAATTACAATAATCAATGCGGTTTGTGATTTAGGACGTTGTTCTAAATTTACTATTAATATTTCCGCCTTATTTGAAATAGGCACAAAACAGCCCCAATAATATTTTGCTAAATTTATAAAAAGCTATAGCCTAAGCTTAAAGACAAAGCAGTACTCTGAGAGGTTGTTCCAGAAAATAGTGGTACTTGTCCGTAGAAATGGTACCGGCAATCAAAAATGAAACGATTAAACACCTTTGTACCTAAACCAACCGAGTAATTGTTTGCTCTACCATTTACTAATTCAAGATCAACAAAAAGTGACCTGTTTATAAATGACTGACCAATAGGTGTGTTGAAAAAAGTGCTGACATTCATGTAAATTTTTAAATCTTTTTTATTAAACGCATAAAATCGTGCGCCTAATGATATGTCTAGATTATTGTAGGTAACATCAACAATATCCGTGTTAAACTGCGATATTGGTTTTTCGGTCTTAGTTTTAACTTGATTGTAGGAACATTCAGCAATGACTGCCCAGCGCTTGTTACCTTTAGCAAAAATATATTCAAATTCTAATCCAGCACCAAAGCCAAGATGAGAAGGAAAATCATAGGTGCCAATTCCAAATTCATTTAATTCAAAACTTGTGTTATTTGCTTTAGCAAGGATATTTAAATTAAAGTCGCCTTTAGAATCCTTTCTTTTCGTTGGCGCATAAGTAGGATCTAAACAAACATTGTTGATGAGGATGATTTTTTTTAGATCATGCTCAGTATATTTTAAAGTTTGCAAAGCTGAAAAATCAAGTGTAGGACATTTGAGCAAACGCCCAAGCTGTTTCCTATAGTCTGTATTAGCAGTGAATGCACGACCAGACGAGTCATTATCTTTAGTAATTTTATAAAATTTATGCGTTAGTTGTTCCACTGCACCATTTTCAGTTTGTACGATAAATCTTAAATAGTTTTCTGTATAATATTCATATAAAGATAGATTTCCATTAACGATTTCTTTGGCAAAAATGGTTTTTTCTAAATAATCTGGCTCTCTGTTAAACGTATAATCTATAATTTTATCAGAGGAATTATCTATTTTCAGTTGCAAACGCACATATTTGCAAATATCAAAAATTTCAAATGATTTGATCGTTGTTAAATCGCCTTCAAGATCTTGGTTGTCATTTTCATTAATTTTATAACTGATTGAAGTTGGACTATAGTTCCAATCTCTATTAATAATATAGCACTCAACCTCTACACCATCATTTTTAACTATTTTACCTTTTTTATAATTTGATTGAGAATAACATAACAAGGAAAACAACGCTACAAATGCAACGATTAAAATCTTTTTCATAAACAATCATTTAATATTTAATTATTTTCTTTTTAAATTCTTGATCGCCATCATTAATGATCAAATGATAGATACCAGCTTCTAACTGATTAATATTAAGTGTTCTTGGACTATTGCTTTCAACTTTAATAACTTGGCCTAAATGGTTTAGTAGTTTAATATTATAGTCACCATTAAAATTATTTGAAATATAAACCACATCGGTGGCAGGATTAGGGTAAACTGTGAAATCATGGTTTGAAACCGCATTTACATCTGAACTTAAAACTTCAGTAATACCGCTTACAATTAACGAAAAATTTTGCGATCCATCTACCAAAGCCCCCTTATGTCTTATTTGAATCGTATAAACTTGATTAGCTTCTGGCGCTAAAATGTCTACTCTTTCAAAGTTGTCTCTAAAATTATCTTGTGTGTTAGAGGCAGCGGTTATAAAAGATGCAGGGTTCAACGTCCAAGGAAAAAATGTGTTGGTATTTCTAATAATGCGTAAATCAAGATCGTTAACAAGCCTTAAAGTTGTTTGATCAACCACGCCACTATTGGCTACGCCTTCTATGTCTGTCCAAGAAATCGAAGCCAAAAGAGGTGCAGCTCCAGAAGCACGAACTTGCAAGGTTTTAATTTCGTTATTATTTAATACTAATTCATTTATTACACTATTATTCGTTTGTCTAGATGAAATTAATTGTGCAGCTCTTTCAGCATTTGCCAATCCCCAGCCAAAAGAGTAGTCTGGGCCATTTTCGTTGCCACATTCATCGGCAGTGTGCAAAAGCAGTCCTTTTAAAGTAGCCGCTCTCATAAATGCACTGTTGATATTATTATAATGTTGTTGGAGCAATAATGCTGTACCAGCAATTCCTGGAGATGCCATAGACGTGCCATCGGCATTAGAATAATTGTTATTAGCGCTACTACCTGTTGAAAAGACATTAACGCCTTTCGTTACAATTTCTGGTTTAATTCTACCATCATCTGTTGGCCCCCAGCTACTAAAAGCTGACATCTCAACATCCCACGGACCAGTGTAATTTAAAACAGTGCCCACAGCGCCAACAGTTAAAACGTTTTTAGCGGTCTGAAAACCAAAGATTAAATCATAACCGCCTTTAAGAGACAAGTGAGCATTAACAGTCGGAACAGTAAAATCATTTCTAGAGTTTCCTGCCGCTACCACTGGCAAATAAAAAGGAGCTTCTTTAGCTATAATGTCGAAGTCTCTTGACATTGAACTGTAAGCACCAAAAAACCAAGCAGGTAATCCAATTGGCGATCTTGTATAACTATGATTGGAAACCAACATATTATTAATTGCCGCTTCAAATGCCATTTCGCCAAGATCATCAGTCCAGTTATAACATCTGGCATTCGCTTGAAATGCCATACCTCTTGCACTTGCGTTAATGCCTTGTGCAACTATGGTGCCCGCAACATGGCTAGAATGAAATTGGAATGGACTAGAATCCACATTGGTTATCTTATTATTAGGAAACTCAACATGCGTGTCTCTCGAGCCACCATTATCCCACACAAAAGCAGTCATCCCTTGTCCCTGTAAATTTAAACCTAAACCACCATTGTTATATAGCTTATCTGTTCTTGAAGTGATAGCACTAGATGCATTAGCCGTTCTTACAATTTGCGCCACGCCATCAATGACATCATAGATTTCAAAAGTGACTTCACCGTCTTCCCAACGTTTTTGTTTAGTCGGATTATCATTAAAATATTTTTCCAATCGCGTATCGCGGTCTTTTTGCTCTTGACTGAAACGCAATTGCAAGGTCTTTAAACCTTCTATATTTGTAGCTTCACGCACTTTTTTGAAGGCTTCATCATATTGCGAAAAACCTAAGAAAGTGATCAGTAAAAATGTAAGTAGTGAATATTTTTTCATGATTGTTTAAATTTTAAGGATAAAAATAAATAGTGCGTAAAAATAAGGATTTTTATTACTTTTCCAAATAAACTTTTGTTAAATATATAACAACTATACAACTACCATCACTTCCCTCAATTTCAACAGCTCTTTCGAAAACCAAAACAACTCAAAATTCTCAAAAGAAGTTTCATAATCATTCTTTAAATGACCCAGCAAGATCTTTTGATTTAAATCGCTTAAAGCTTCAATTTTAGTAAGTAACCAATCACCTGCAGGTGCATCCAACGTCATGTCTAAAACCTCTAGTTTGGTATGTATTTTTAGATTTATAACTTCATATTGAAAGTTTTTTTTCTTCTTAGTCAGGCGTTTTACAGTTGGAAATCCACCTAACCAAACCACACGTTGACTTGGATTTAATTTAAAACTTATGGGTAGAATTAATGAATTTTCTATATAATTTCTCGCCACAGTTGATTGAGGGATTTTAAAATCAAACCAATTCTGCAACGGAAAATCAAAGCCAATGCCATGCATATAATTGTAAAGCGATTTTTTTAATCCAAAACTAAATTTGTCATGATTAATATTAGTTTTATCCTTGAAATTGATGTCGTTGTTAGCAAAACCAATGTCTTTTATTTCTGGCATTACGCCAAATGCTTCGGGGTCTAAACCAACTGGGCTATGGGCGGTCATCGCAAATTGATGCCAAAATCCGGATTGAATGAGGTTTAATGCAAACAATTGGCGCACCATGTCTAAACTATCAATCGTTTCTTGAACGGTTTGCGTGGGATAGCCATACATAAAATAAGCATGAACCATAATGCCGCTTTCAGAAAAATGATTCGTCACTTGCGCTACTTGACTAACTGTTACACCTTTTTGGATTAAATCTAATAGTCGGTCTGAAGCCACTTCCAACCCGCCTGAAACCGCAATGCAACCTGAAGCTTTGAGCAGTTTACACAAATCGGCAGTAAAACTTTTTTCAAAACGAATATTAGTCCACCAAGAAAGAACCAGTCGTCGCCGTAAAATTTCTAGTGCCACTTCTTTCATCAACGCAGGAGGCGCGGCTTCATCAACAAAGTGGAAACCCGTTTCACCTGTTTTTTCGATCAATTCGACCATCCGGTCTACAATGATTTTCGCAGCCAAAGGTTCATAAACTTTAATATAATCTAAGGAAATATCACAAAAAGTACATTTGCCCCAATAGCAACCATGAGCCATTGTCAATTTATTCCATCTGCCGTCGCTCCATAAACTGTGCATCGGATTTGCTATTTCAATAACAGATATATATTGGTCTAACATTAAATCTGTGTAGTCGGGCGTGCCAGTGTCCTTAAATTTATAATCGCTAAGCGTCGAATCATTTTTGTAAACAACTTGCCCATTTTCTAACAAGAAAGTTCTTTTAAAAGTATCACTATTTTTAGCCAATAATTCAATGGGTAATTCGCCGTCATCCAAAGTGATATAGTCAAAATACTCAAATACACGGGGGTCTTTTAAATCGCGTAATTCTGTATTTGGAAAGCCACCGCCCATGGCTGTTTTTATTTCGGGATAATTGGCTTTTATAAATTGTGCACATCTAAAACTACTATATAAATTGCCAGGAAAAGGCACAGACAAACAGACCAAATCAGGTTTTTGATTTTCAATATGTCGAATAAGAATATTGCGTGTAATTTCATCAATAAAGGTTAACTTTTTTTGCAATTCATGATGCATCTCATCAAATTGATTGGCACAGCGACCTAATCTTTCAGCATATCGACTAAAGCCAAAGTGAGGGTCAATGTTTTCAATAATAAAATCTGACAAGTCTTCTAAATAAAGTGTGCAAAAATGTTTAGCCTGATCTTGCAGGCCCATTTCACCAAAAGCCCAAGAAACATCATCTAATTGCTGAAACCGAGAAGCTTCTGGTAAAAAATTTCTAGCACAAATTTGTCTGGCTAAAGTAGGACTTTTACCTTGCAGAAAACTAATCACTGCCGAAATGGTTTTTAGATATTCATGCTGTAATGACAAAACACGACCACTATTTTCTGATAAATTCGGTAAATTTTTAGCCGAATTAAAGATTAAAGTCAGCTTGTCTTCAGAAAACAATTCTAAAATCACTTCGATACCCAAATCTAATTGAAAACTCTCAATGTTTTTGGTGTTCAAAAAACCTTTCAAATAAGCCGTCGCAGGGTAGGGCGTATTCAATTGCGTAAATGGAGGCGTTATTAGCAACAGTTTTGACATCTTGCAAAGGTATTGGTTTTAAGAATTATTCCAAAAATCTTTTAAAGATATTATTAGTGGAAAACCTCCTCTAATTTCTAACTTCCTGCCTCTAATTTCAAAAGGCTACCGCCTCTATCCCTAACGCAACAAGTACAAATGAAGAAAAATATTGGATATTAAGGGGTTAAAAAACTTTAAATCAGCAAATTGGTTATTGTTGCAAACCGATTAAAAACAAAAAAACCTGCAACAAAAGTTACAGGTTTAAAAGTACTCAAGGCGGGACTTGAACCCGCACGGACACTGCTGTCCACTGGATTTTAAGTCCAGCGTCTCGTCATAAATGACGAGACCAATTCCACCACTCGAGCATTGGTACTTGAGCGAAAAACGGGATTCGAACCCGCGACCTCCACCTTGGTCTCGTCATTTTTGACGAGACGCTCTACCAACTGAGCTATTTTCAAAAAATTATGGTTCTACAGGGGATAGGATAATAAAACAAAAAAACCTGCAACAAAAGTTACAGGTTTAAAAGTACTCAAGGCGGGACTTGAACCCGCACGGACACTGCTGTCCACTGGATTTTAAGTCCAGCGTGTCTACCAATTCCACCACTCGAGCATTGGTACTTGAGCGAAAAACGGGATTCGAACCCGCGACCTCCACCTTGGCAAGGTGGCGCTCTACCAACTGAGCTATTTTCGCGTGACTTATATTAAGAACGTATCTTATTTGAGAGTGCAAATTTACAACGTTTTTTATTATTTGCAAGTATTTTTATAAAAAAACGTCATTTTTTATGTATCATAATGGTCTTTTATTCATAATCAAAGATTTAATCGTTTAAAATAGGGTTATTTTTTTGTTATAATTTTTATAAAATTTGACTATGTAAATTAAAACCATTATTTTTGCAATGTTTATTTAGACAAAATCAAAATAAGAATGGTAAAAGTATCTGAAACAGCAAAAAACAGAGTCATTAATCTCATGGCAGAAGATGGCTATGATGCCGCACAACATTTTGTGCGCGTAGGTGTAAAAAGTGGCGGTTGCTCAGGTCTGTCATATGATTTGCACTTTGATAAAACCTTAAATGAAGAAGATAAAGTTTTTGAAGACAACGGTATAAAAATTATTGTAGACAAGAAAAGTTTTCTTTATTTGGTGGGCACTACGCTTGAATATTCTGGTGGTTTAAATGGAAAAGGCTTTGTGTTTAACAATCCAAATGCCAATAGAACCTGCGGATGCGGGGAGAGTTTTTCGTTGTAAGAATTGAAAAAAGTGAAAAATCGAAAAAATCTAAAAAAGTAGATAATATTTAATCTATAGAATTAAAAAAATCAAAAAGAGTCAATAAAATGTATCTTTCAAAATAAAAAATTTAAATAGCCATAATTTTTTTAGCTTGTTTAGTTTTTTTAATTCTTTAAATTTTAAAAGTTAATAATCATGGCAAAATATTTATCTTTTGAGGAAATGGAAGTATATCAAAAAGCATTACTTTTTGGTGTAAAAGTTTATAAATTATCATTGACTAATGAAATGATTTCTAAAGATTTTGGGCTGAGAGATCAATTACGGAGAGCTGCTCTTTCCATTTCAAATAATATTGCAGAAGGATTTGAAAGAGAAACGAAAAAAGAATTAATTCGCTTTTTGTATTTTTCTAAAGGTTCAGCAGGTGAATGTAGAAACATGTTTAATTTTTTACAACTTTTAGATTACATTAATGAAGATAATTTTTACAGCCACCGAAATGACGTATTAGAAATTTCTAAACAATTAGCCAATTATATTAAATATTTAAAAAAACTAGAAAAGTCTAATAAAAATTAATTATTTTTTTAAATTTTAAATTTTTTAGCTTTTTTAAATTAAAAATATCACAACAAACATAATCATTTAAATTTTTTAGCTTTTTTAGCTTTTTTAAATTAAAAATATCACAACAAACATAATCTTTTAAATTTTTTAGATTTTTTAGATTTTTTAGATTTTACACATGAAATACACAGAAGAAGACTTAAAAGACGATTTAAAAACCAAAGAATATGAATATGGTTTTTACACAGATATTGCATCTGAAACTTTTCCTATTGGTTTAAATGAAGATATTGTTCGTGCCATTTCAGCCAAAAAGGAAGAGCCTGAATGGATGACGGAATTTCGTTTAGAATCATTTAGAATATGGCAGGAAATGAAAGAGCCAAACTGGGCAAATGTTCATTATGAAAAGCCAGATTTTCAAGCAATTTCATACTATTCTGCGCCAAAATCAATCGACCCAAACAAAACACTAGATGATGTTGATCCAGAGCTATTGGAAATGTATAAAAAACTTGGCATTTCAATAGACGAACAAAAAGTCATGAACAACGTGGCTATTGATATTGTTGTAGATTCTGTTTCAGTCGCTACAACTTTCAAGAAAACTTTAGGTGAAAAGGGCATCATTTTTTGTCCGATTTCTGAAGCCATTAAAGAACATCCAGAGTTGGTTAAAAAATATTTAGGTTCAGTTGTTCCTCAGAGAGACAACTTTTATGCCGCATTGAATTCAGCAGTTTTCTCAGACGGTTCATTTTGTTATATTCCGAAAGGTGTTAAGTGTCCGATGGAATTGTCAACCTATTTCCGCATCAATCAATCAGGTACTGGTCAGTTTGAGCGTACTTTGGTTATTGCTGACGAAGGCAGTTATGTGTCATATTTGGAGGGTTGCACTGCACCAATGCGTGATGAAAATCAATTGCATGCTGCTGTAGTTGAACTCATTGCCCTTGACGATGCAGAAATTAAGTATTCAACCGTACAAAACTGGTATCCAGGAGATAAAGACGGTAAAGGCGGCGTTTTTAATTTTGTAACCAAACGAGGTTTGTGTGAAACAAGAGCAAAAATTTCTTGGACGCAAGTTGAAACAGGCTCTGCCGTTACATGGAAATATCCATCATGTATCCTAAAAGGAGATTTTTCTATAGGCGAGTTTTATTCAATAGCCGTAACTAATCATTTTCAGCAAGCTGATACTGGCACAAAAATGATTCATTTGGGTAACAATACCAAATCAACGATTATTTCGAAAGGGATTTCAGCAGGACATTCTCAAAATAGTTATAGAGGCTTAGTGCAAATCAGTTCCCGAGCGCATAACACGAGAAATTTTTCTCAATGTGATTCATTATTAATGGGTAATGCTTGCGGCGCACATACTTTTCCTTATATTGAAACAAAAAATAGCTCGGCTCAAATTGAACATGAAGCGACTACTTCGAAAATTGGTGAAGATCAAATTTTTTATTGCAACCAAAGAGGTATCGACACTGAAAAAGCTATCGCATTAATCGTCAATGGATTTAGCAAGGAGGTATTAAACAAACTACCGATGGAATTTGCTGTTGAAGCACAAAAACTTTTGGAGATTTCTTTAGAAGGAAGCGTTGGATAATTAACTATTATTAATGTGTAATGATAATATTTTAAATCATGGAAAATATAAAAAAACCTGTTCTCAACACGCAAGATGCTTTGATAAAATATTTATTGCAAAGTAAAAGAGAAATGCAAGAGGATAGTAAAGCTTTTGCAAAAACACCAGAGTTTCAAAATGTTTTGAAGAAGTTAAGAGAGAAAAAGCTGAAACAACAATGATTTATACCTACATCTTTGAGGGTGGATTAAAGAATAGTTTCTTCTTTGAAACGGATTTTGGATTGATTTATGAAATTAAATTTAAGCCATCTTCCTATATTTTTGAAAATTTCAACAAAGATAATATTTATGAGTTTGTTATAGAATTGGCTTTAAATCCAATAGACAACATTCCTCTAGATAAAAAAATTAGCCCTACAGTTGCGGCTATTTTCAATGAATTCATGAAGCAAAATGACTATAATGCTTGCGTTTATATCTGTGATTCATCAGACGGAAAGCAAGACATAAGAAGGCGAAAATTTAATGATTGGTTTTACAAATATCAAAATGACGATTTTGTAAAAATTGATGAGAAACTTAAAGATGAGGACGATAAGCTTTATCCTATTTCTTTTGTAGTCAATGCAAGACATCCCGATTTAAAAGAAATTATTTCATCTTTTATAGATTTAATTAGAATGAACAAAAAATAAACCTTAAACATTTTTTTATGTTAAAAATAAACAACTTACACGCAGCAGTAGAAGATAAAAACATATTAAGAGGGATTAACCTCGACATAAAAGCTGGAGAAGTTCATGCGATTATGGGGCCAAATGGTTCAGGAAAAAGTACGCTTTCTGCCGTTATTGCGGGTAACGAAAAATTTGAAGTGACCCAAGGTGACGTTATGCTTGAGAACGAAGATATTTCTGAATTATCGCCAGAAGAACGTGCACATAAAGGTATCTTTTTATCTTTTCAGTATCCAGTTGAAATACCAGGTGTAACAGTAACAAACTTCATCAAAACGGCTATTAATGCCAACAGAAAAGCCCATGGATTGGAGGATATGCCAGCCAATGAAATGTTGAAGAAAATCAAAGATAAAGCGGAACTTTTGGAAATTGACCGCAAATTTTTATCTCGTTCCCTAAACGAAGGTTTTTCGGGTGGAGAGAAAAAACGAAATGAAATTTTTCAAATGGCCATGCTCGAACCAAAATTGGCTATCTTAGATGAAACTGATTCTGGCCTTGATATAGACGCCTTAAGAATTGTTGCCAATGGCGTGAATAAACTTAAAAACGAAAATAATGCCGTCTTAGTCATTACGCATTATCAAAGATTATTAGACTATATCGTGCCTGATTTTGTTCACGTATTAATGGATGGGAAAATCGTAAAATCAGGTGGTAAAGAATTGGCTTTAGCTTTAGAAGAAAAAGGTTACGATTGGATTAAAGAAGAGTTAAATTAAACTTTTAAGTTATAGTTGAAAAATATATTATAAATGACACTACAAGATAAATTATCCGCCTCTTTTATTGCTTTTGAACAACATTGTGAGTTTGATTCACCTTTGCATCAAATGCGTAATGATGCTTTTCATGCTTTTGAGCAAAAGGGCTTTCCAACTAAAAAGGACGAGGCGTGGAAATACACTTCACTTAATGCTGTTGTTAAAGACAACTACACCATTTTTCCTAAAAATGAAACACCTATTGAATTTAAAGAGGTTCGACAATATTTTTTACATGAAATTGATACTTACAAATTAGTTTTTATTGATGGTAAATTTAGTTCCTTTTTATCGCAAACCACACATGAAGGTATCGATGTTTGTTTAATGTCATCAGTTTTGCAAAAGCCAAAATATCAATTGGTCTTTGATAAATATTTTAATCAAATTGCAAAAAAAGACGAGACTTTAACTGCATTAAACACTGCTTTTGCTAGTGAAGGCGGTTATATTAATGTACCAAAAGGCAAAATCGCTGATAAACCTATTGAACTGATTTTCTTTTCAACAGGTTCAGAAGCAGCGATGTTTTTACAACCCAGAAATTTGATTGTGGTTGGTGAAAATGCGCATGTTCAAATTGTAGAAAGACATATTTCTTTAACAAGTAATGCAGTTTTAACAAATGTTGTTACAGAAATCTATGCTGAAAAAAGAGCTATTTTAGATTTTTACAAAGTTCAAAATGATAAACCAACATCGCATTTGATTGATAATACTTATATTAGTCAACAACGAGATAGTGTAGCGTCAGTTCACACCTTTTCCTTAGGTGGAAAACTAACGAGAAATAATTTGAATTTCTATCACAAGGGTGAGCATATTAATTCTAACTTAAACGGTGTTACCATATTAAATGACAAACAGCATGTTGATCATTATACACTGGTTCATCATGCCGAGCCCAATTGCGAAAGTCATCAAAACTATAAAGGTATTTTTGCAGAACAATCAACAGGCGTATTTAATGGTAAGATTTATGTTGAAAAAGAGGCACAAAAGACCGATGCTTTTCAGCAAAACAACAATATTTTATTAGGTGATAAAGCAACGGTTAATGCGAAGCCACAATTAGAAATATTTGCGGACGATGTGAAATGTTCACATGGATGTACAGTCGGGCAACTCAATGAAGACGCTTTGTTTTATATGCAACAAAGAGGTATTCCAATTAAAGAAGCTAAAGGACTTTTGATGTATGCCTTTGCAAATGAAGCCTTAGTAAGTATAAAAATTCCAGTTTTAAAACAACGAATAACCAAATTAATTGCTGAAAAATTAGGCGTAAACCTTGGTTTTGATTTATAATATTTATGACGGACTTTAGCAAGATAAGACAAGATTTTCCTATTCTTAACCAAATGGTTAATGGCAAACCATTGATTTATTTTGACAATGGTGCGACTACACAAAAACCGCAAGTGGTCATTGATGCCATTTCAACTTACTACAAGGAAATTAACGCCAATATTCATCGCGGGGTGCATACGTTGAGCCAAAAAGCAACAGACGCGTATGAAGCTTCTCGAGAAACCATTAAAAACCACTTAAATGCGAGGTTTTTACATGAAATTATTTTTACATCGGGAACCACACATGGGGTCAATTTGGTTGCTAATGGCTTCGCTTCTTTTTTAAAGACGGGTGATGAAGTCATGGTATCAGCTATGGAACATCATTCCAATATTGTGCCATGGCAAATGCTTTGTGAAAAAACGGGGGCAAAATTGGTGGTTATTCCTATGAACCTTCAAGGCGAATTAATTCTTGAAGATTACCAAGCCTTGCTGTCAAATAAAACCAAGATTGTAGCCTTTAATCATATTTCTAATGCCTTAGGAACGATCAATCCTGTTAAAGAGATGATAAAAATGGCGCATCAAGTAGGTGCTGCGATTTTAGTTGATGGTGCGCAAGCCGTACCACATTTAAAACCAGATGTACAAGATTTGGATGCCGATTTTTATGTGTTTTCAGGGCATAAAGTTTGTGGACCTACAGGTGTTGGTATTTTATATGGCAAAGAGGATTGGTTAAATAAATTACCACCCTATCAAGGAGGAGGCGAGATGATAAAAGAAGTTTCTTTCGAAAAAACGACTTATGCTGAACTGCCTCATAAATTTGAAGCTGGTACACCAAATATTTCTGGAGGCATTGTTTTAGGGACTGCCATAGATTATTTAAACAGTTTGGGTTTTGAGCATATTGCTGCTTATGAACAGGAGTTATTGGCTTATGCAACGGAAAAATTAAAAGCGATTGAAGGTTTAAAGATTTTTGGTGAAGCTAAAGACAAAACTTCGGTTATTTCATTTAATGTCAGTCATATTCATCCTTATGATATTGGCATGATATTAGACAAATTAGGTATTGCGGTAAGAACGGGGCATCATTGTGCGCAACCAATCATGACGTTTTTTGATATTCCTGGCACCGTGAGGGCAAGTTTTGCTTTTTATAATACAAAATCAGAAATTGATATATTTGTTGAAGGATTAAAGAAAGCTATTTTTATGTTGAGTTAAGATGTTAAAAACGATTTATATATTATCCTTTTTTTTGGTCCTAAGTTGTAACTCTGCGCAAAAACCTATTGCCAAAAGATTACTCAAAACAACTGTTGAATATGAAGTACTGACGCGTGCCATGTACTATAAATGTATGGTGATTAACAATGAATTTTTAGAAAAAACAGCTAGAGATGGTAATTTTAGTAAAAGAAAACTTCATGTTTTGGAGGCAGCCGAACTCCAATTGGCTTTAGAAGAACTAAAAGTTGAAGAAATAGGTTGGTTAGATGTGCCTTCAAATGATAGGTTTTCGGACAAAGGGATGCACGCGGTTTTTGCCATTTCGCAATCTGGTAACCGCTATCAAACCCAAGCGTTTGATCATCACAATCCTAACAAAAAAATTAAACCTATCATTAACGTTTTGTTTAAATTTACAAATCACAAACTATGAGTATAGCTGAAGAAATCATTGATGAATTTTCCTTGTTTGATGATTGGATGGAAAAATACGAATACCTTATCGAACTTGGCAAATCCTTGCCCTTGATAGAAGCTGATAAAAAAACAGATGACAACATCATTAAAGGTTGCCAATCAAAAGTTTGGTTAGATGCCAAATTTGACGACAATAAAATCAATTATTTTGCTGATAGTGACGCTATTTTGACCAAGGGGATTATAGCATTGTTAATCAGAGTTTTTAATAACCAAAGTCCGCAGGTAATTTTAGAAACTAATACGGATTTTATTGATGAAATTGGTTTAAAAGAGCACCTTTCACCAACACGAGCCAACGGTTTAGTTTCAATGGTTAAGCAGATTAAACTTTACGCTTTGGCTTATCAAAGTAAAAATTAATTATCATAAAAATGAGTTTTTTTATTCTTTCAAATCAATTATTAAATGCCTTTTTAAAGCAGTTGCCAGCTGACTTGAAGAAAAAATTTGATGATTTGAAAGATGCAGAACTAAGCACAATTGACTTTAGTTTTTATACCTCGGTTGCTAGCGTATTTAGTAGTAAAATTGAAGGAGAAGACATTGATTTGGACAGTTACGTTAAACATAAACGCGAGCATCTTAACTTTAAACCTGATTACACTAAAAAAACTGACGATTTATACATGGCTTATACATTTGCTCAAAATCATGAATTAAATGAACAAAATGCCAAAGAAGTCCATCAAATAATCAGTCAAAATCTTATTTCAAAAGCATGGCAAGGTAAATACAGGATTCAAAACATGTATGTAACGACTGAAAATGGTAAAATTGATTATGTTGCAACGCGTCCAGATGAAGTGCAAACTGAAATGAGTAAGTTTTGGCAAGATTTATACCTTCTTAAAAAGATTAATTTATCTTTTGAAGAAGTTTTTTATTTTGCAGCAATGCTTCATTTGGTTTTTGTAAAAATTCATCCTTGGCTTGATGGTAATGGCAGATTTGCTCGCCTACTTGAAAAATGGTTTATTGCAGAAAAACTTGGCAAAAAGTCCTGGTTTTTAACTAATGAAAAATATTATTATCAAAATCACAATGATTATTATCAAAACATCAGACAACTAGGCATTGAATATGAGGCTTTAAACTATGCAAACGCATTACCTTTTTTATTAATGTTGCCTAAAAGTTTATAAAATTATAAACGATGAAGAATTTTTTAATTTTTTTATTACTTTTGATTTCATTAAATATAAACTGTCAAAATATTAAATTTATTTATCAATTAGAACAGAAATTTAATATTGAAAATAATCAACTTATTGCAGATAGCTTATGCCTATTTAATATGGCGAAGGACGCCAAAATTGATGAAATAAAAATAAAAAAAGACGAATCAAATAGATTTTATATTCCTATAAATCTTTTGAACAAATATGAGTTTAGAGCGCTGCAGTCCCTTATTTTTCATCTATCCTATAGGATAGAAGGCGAATATAAAGGGAAACAAAATGCTTTAGAATTAAATTATATTAATGATAAGTCTAATTATTCCAAAGAAATGTACAATTTTATACGAAAAGTAATTTCAGGTCACTCTTTTACCGATAAATTCTATTTCAACCAAAACAAAATTGAAAGAACAACGAAAATTTCTTCTACTTCCAGAGATTTGAATGAGGTAGTTGATGTTAAGCTAACTTCACACTATGATAACCACTATGTTTATCTTGTATCTAAAATGAAAGAAAAATATATCATTAATTGTGACGCAGATTTAAACAACAAAATTAACCCAGATTTTTTTAGTCATCAAATAATTGGAGGCATTAAATCAATAAGCGGGATTTATTATAATTTAATTTTAAAAGAATAAAAAAACCATGGAACAATATAACGACACCATCAATTTAGGTGAAAATATAGTCAAAGTCCTTAAAGGCATCTATGACCCTGAAATTCCCGTTGACATCTATGAACTTGGTCTCATTTATGATGTGATGATTAACGAAGATAATGATGTGAAAATCTTGATGACGTTGACTTCCCCAAATTGTCCAGTTGCAGAGACTTTACCTCTTGAGGTTGAAGAAAAAGTAAAAAGTATTGATACGGTCAAATCGGCAGAGGTCGAAATCACTTTTGATCCACCATGGACTAAAGACTTGATGAGTGAAGAGGCTAAATTGGAATTGGGGTTTTTGTAAAATTAAACATTAAGGCATTAAGAAGTTTAAGTTTTTAGTTGAAACATTAAGAAGCTTAAGTTATATCACTTTAATCTTTTAATTTTCTGAAGTATTCATTAACAAATGGTTTCATTGATTTTGTAATGTTATCCGTATATAAATTAATCAAAAGCCCTTGTGGAACTTTTAATAATTTCATATTAGTCAATAGTTGCGCTTCATGAACAGCGAGTAAATTTTCAACAGTTTTTATTTCAATTACAATATTTTTTTCAACTAATAGGTCATATCGTAGATGGGCATCCAACTTTAAACTTTCATAATATAATGGTACCTTTTTTCTGACTTTCAAAACTATATCCAGCATTTGAAATCTCATATTTTAGACATTCCTCATAAACTGATTCTAACAATCCTGGTCCCAGTTCTTTGTGGATTTTTATTGCAAAACCAACTAATTCATAAGACAACTCTGTAATTTCTTTTTTTTTCATCGTTATAAAAATTAATTTTTAACAAAAATATTATTTTTACTTTTATAAAACAAACCTTAACTTACTTAACTTCTTAATGTTTAAGAAATGAATGAAATCATCAACCGTGTCGCCCAAAGCCCCCTAATGACTTTTGATTTGGAAGACTATTTTCCAAGCAACAAACCTATAAACATTGATTTATCAAAATGGTTACATGAAGGCATCATATTAATGGAAAAGCCATTTCGAGAAGCTTTAAAAAATCATGACTGGTCGGTTTATTCTGGTCAAATCGTTGCTTTAAATTGTTCAACAGATGCCATTTTGCCCGCATGGGCCTATTTGTTGGTGTCAAGCTATGTTATGCGCCATACCTATTATGTCTATCAAGCTGATGAATCAATGGTCCTGAAACTTTATTATCAAGATATATTAAGTAAACTAGATTACAGCGCCTATCAAAATAAGCCCATCATATTGAAAGGCTGCAGCAAAAAAGCAGTTCCAAGTGAGGCTTACGTTTTAGCTTTAAAACATCTTCAAGCAGTTGCAAAAAGCGTTATGTTTGGTGAGGCTTGTTCAGCGGTGCCTATTTTTAAAAGGTAACCACTTTTAATGCATCATAATCTCCTTGGACTTGCTCTTTTATTTTGCGAATGAAATCATCGCCATATAGGGCATAATACGTTGAAAAATTATGCACACGTTCTTGCATAATTCCTCTAGGAAACAATTCTGCTTTGAGCAATAAAACATTATTTATCTTTTCTTGTAAGCGCATTTTTTCTGCCTTCCAATAGCGTTTTTCAAGTTTGTCTAAGCCTTTTGTTTGTCGCGTTTCTTCTGCTAAAACAGCACCTTTAAATGACGGATCAGTATTTTTTACAACTTCATACAATTCCTGAAATTGAGAAAGCAAATTTTCTCTCAAACGTGAGAAATCAACGTTTGACACGCCATAGCGCTTACTTAAAAGTTGACCTAATTCAACTTCGTTTAAAAACAGTTCCTCTAATTTAACCTGATATTTTTCAAGTTTTTGGGATTGTTTTTGATTTAAAATAATCACATGATCACGTAACATCACTATAGGAAAATGCACATGATAATAATCAAAAGTTGATTTAAGCTCCAACCAATAAGCCACTTCAGCGGCACCACCAACATAGGCCAAATTTGGAAAAACCACTTCTTGATAAAGAGGTCTTAATAGCGCATTTGGACTAAATCTTTCCGGATGGTTTTCAATTTCTACGACGAGTTCTTCTTTGGTAAATTGAAGCGATGTATGGTTGATATAAAACTTCTCTTTTTGAAAAATAATTCGTTCTCTCAAACCATCTTGAATATAAAACCAATTTATTTCTCGTGGGTTTATTTGAATATGATAATCTTTTAAATGATTAGAGGTGTCGTTAATTTTTTGAAAACTATGCTGATTAATGACATCTTCTTTGATAATAGGAATCATTAATTTTTTTAAAGCAACATCATCACCATCCACGATAACAAGGCCATTATCCTCAAAGAAATGGTTTATTAAAAACCGCGTAGCTTGTGTTAAGTTTTCATGATTTTTATAGGCGGTTTCAAACAAAGATTGTAATTTTTTGCCATTTTCATTATCTGGAAAATCTTTGATAAAATCAGAAATATTTATTGATTTTGTCGAAATTTTTCCTACAGGTCCAGAAGTTTCGATAGGCCATGAAATTTTCTTGTCATTAAAATAAAAATGATTTATTTCATCAAAATCATGGTCTTCGCTAGCCATCCAAAAAACCGGAACAAAATGCTGGTCAGGGTAGTTTTCTTTTAGCAATTGACATTGATTGATAACCGTAATTATTTTATAAAAAACATATAAAGGCCCAGTAAAAAGATTAAGTTGGTGGCCAGTAATTACAGTAAAAGTGTTGTTTTCTTTCATTTTCAAAACGTTGTCCAAAACACTTTTGGCACAGTCCTTGTTTTGCTGCAATAGAATCTGTGTTAAATCTTCACGGTTTTTAAAATTTTGTGATTTAAAATTAATTTGTTCCGCAAAATTTTCAAGTACAGGCGTTTGGTTGTAAAATGATTTTAACAAGTCAGGTTCAAATAAGTAATCATTGATTAGCTTAGAGAATATATTTATTATTCGATAATTTATTTTTTGCATTGGATAGAATAGAAACTTCGAAAGTAATATTTTTTAAATTGTCAAGTGCTGATTTTAAGATAAAATTAAATTATATCATATAAAATAACTAATTTTGTTAACTTTAGGTTTTTTTATGAACTTCGCCTATTTTAGCTTTCTTTTTATTTGCCATTTTTAACATAAATTATTGATTTATATTAATTTATGACAAACTTCTCACATAAACTCCTTGCTTGGTATCATCAAAATAAACGTGATTTTCCATGGCGTGAAACCACAGACCCCTATAAAATTTGGCTGTCTGAGATAATTTTACAACAAACGCAAGCCGCACAAGGTTTGCCATATTATGAGCGGTTTGTAGAAAACTACCCAACCATTTTTGATTTGCATCACGCCGATGAACATGATGTTTTAAAATTGTGGCAAGGCTTGGGGTATTATAGTAGGGCTAGGAATCTCAAAAAAACTGCGACTTTTATTGTTGAGCAGTATCAAGGCATTTTTCCTAATACTTATAACAACCTAATAAAGCTCAAAGGCATTGGACCTTATACGGCCGCCGCAATCGCTTCTTTTGCATTTAAAGAAAAGGTACCAACGATTGATGGCAATGTGTTCAGGGTTTTAGCCCGAATTTTTGATGTGGAATTAGATATTGCCAAAACAAAAAACAGGGTCTATTTTGAAAATTTAGCATTAGAAATCATCGATGCCAAGCGGCCAGATTTATTTAATCAGGCGATGATGGAGTTTGGTGCCACGCATTGCAAGCCAAAAAATCCACTTTGTGACAGTTGTATTTTTCAAGACAATTGCCTCGCTTTTGGTAATCAAACGATTAGTATGAGACCAGTTAAATCAAAATTACAAAAACCAACCAATAGATTTTTAAACTACTTTGTCATTAAAGATAATTCAGGCCATATCATCGTTAACCAACGCACTGAGCAAGGTATTTGGCAAGGTTTGTATGAACTGCCACTTATTGAGGGAGAAATTGCCAATTGGCAGCAAGACGACTTAAAGTTTTTATCTGATTTAACCTTAACGTCAATTTCACTCGAAGATTTAGTGTTTTTAGGTCATAAAAAACATCAATTGACGCATCAAACATTATTGATTAATTTTTATGAATTTGGTTCTGATATGAAACTAAAAAAGGCTTTATCACCACACGAAGTCATGAAAAAGCCTTTTCCAATTGTTTTGTATCATTTTTTGGGGGACTATTTTTCTACTGCTTGATGAGTTTTATTTTAGCTTGAGAATCAATGGTTTTCACATGAATAAAATATGCACCAGCCGCCAATTTTTCAATATCAACTAGTGTATTTAATAGATTAACTTTTTGATTTTCTTGCAACTTACGACCTTCAACATTGTAAAGTTCCCAGCTGATGATTTCACTTTTTGATGTCATGAAAAACTGATTTGTTGCAGGATTTGGGTAAAAGGAAACTTGTTGTTGAAAAGCGTCAACTTGAAGCACCTCGTAAAATTCCGTTACAAATTCGTCAGTAATTATTGGTGGATTGGTGTCGAAATAAATACTAGCTTTATTAGGCACTAAACTGCCCACTTGAATACCAGGCTTTAGTTTAATTTTAAAGGTAATATAGCCATGACCTATTTGTGTATTAGGTACAGAAACAGGAAGTTGAATGTTATTAAATCGCCAAGTCAACTGATTGCCGATTCGTTGTAAAACATAATTATGACTTGCAGCAACCATGCGTACTGTTGTTTCGTCAAGTTGGGTATGAAGCGTATCCTCCACACGGACATCTATGGCGCTCGCATTGCCTTCATTTTCAAAGCGAATGGTGTATATAAAGTCATCTGTAGCCAGATCAAAATCTTCAAACAAAATTCTTCTGCCTCTTGACTCCATTTTATCGTTGGGATCATAAGCGGCTATAACAGGTTGTCTAGACGACTCTGTATTATTTAATTCGTTAATGTCATTTTCTATAGGCGTAATAGAAACCGTATTGGTTAAAAGTTGGTTGATCGTAACAATCGGAATAGGCGGGGTAAACATCACTACATCTATACTTCTTGTTTCAAAAGGCAATAGATTAGTGTATTCAAAAGTGAAGCCATTACTATTGGTCACAGCAGTAGCTTCGTTTACACTGATTAAATTCGTTATGGGGTCTTTAGTAAAGTTGATGGTGCCACTTGTTGCAATTGTTCCGCTGTTTTTGTAAATAATTCTATTGATGTAATTGAAACCTGCTCTGGGTTGAGAAATTGGTAGAAGATTAACTTCAACATCTAGGAATGGATTAGTCACTACTACAGGAAAAAACAAATTGACATTACCATTAGTTGTATTCACGTTTTGAAAAGAAGAAACTGTTGCATTTAAATTATTCGCATATTGCGAAAACAAATTAAAATTGACATCATAGTTATCAGAAGGATTTGTTACTATAATATTATTAATGCCATTTGAAGAAGTTAGCTCAACTGTATTGCCATCATTGTTCTTTTCATAATTAAAATTTCCAAAAGGAAAAGTTATTTCATTGTTGTCAAGCTGTCCATTAGCATTATTGTCTAGGAAAGAAGTAAGTGAAATAAAAGATGCAGAGATAGGCGAACAAATAATATTGGCAACCCAACCACTTTGCTGTATAGTAGCGTCACTACAAAACCTAAAAGTTAAACAACCGCTAGAATGAGTTGAGGTTATGGTCTGATTTGCCAATTGATTGCCCCACCAGCCACCAGCCAAAGTATTACAGGTTCCAAAACCAGCACCATTTGGACTTGAGATTTGATTTTGACCAATTGTATTGGAGTTGTATATATACAATCTATCCCAGTTAGCTTCTAGATTAAACTGCGTAAAAGTCAAAGATACAAACTCGCCGCCAACATTTGGGCAAATGGTTATGGTATAATTTTCATTAGCGCCGTGATTTCCATTAACACCGCCAGTATCCGTAAACAGTCCACCACAAACAAAATTGTTTTGTGCATTTAAAAGAGATAAACAAAAAATAGCCAAAATTGATAAAGTAAATTTACTAAGCATATCAAAAAAGTATAAAGTTGAATAAACAAATATAAAATATTAATTTTGAATAGAATACAGTATTGAGCATTTATTTTTGGCATTGGTTTTGATTTATCTATAAAAATCATTTTTTTCATGAAAACTTCAATTTTATTAGCCAGCCTTCTTTTCGTTATTTCATGCAAACAAGCTGAAGAATCAGTACCATCCATCGTTTTTGAAAAACCACTACCTGAAAATGGAAAAAACATCAATTTTCCAAAAAGACTATTAGGAGATTATCAAAATGATGAAGCCAGCACTTTATCAATTAGGCCAGATCAAATAATAAGAAATATTACCATGATAGATACCATTGGGCAAAGTTTAAAACTAAACATTGAAAAGAATGACACTTTGAAAAGCTATTTTAAGGATTTGTCTTTTACCAAATTATCCGATACGATTTATTTAATGAAACACGCGCAAATAGACACCATTTTTAATATGAAGAAAGGAGATGTTTTGAGAAGGTTGAAAGGCCACTACATTTTAAATCATCAATATGAACAGCATTATTACATCAAAAAATTGACCTATAAGAATGGCTTAATAAATATCCAACAGATTGATTCCGTTGAGATGCTCAATCAATTAAAAATCGTTACTGAAGTCCAAAAGGATACTTTATTTATACCGATAAAAGCCTTTCCAACAAAAAAGCAGTTTAAGCAATTAATCAAATCTAAAGGATTTAATCAAGGTGAAACATATTTGAAAGTGAAAAATTAAATCAAACACTCAAAATCTCATCTTCCTCCAAAATACTTTCATTTCTAAAGCGAAGAAAAATTTGTGCCACAGCCACCACATCTTTTTCGCAATAAGTGATGATGCGATCAATGTCTTTTTCTTTATAAAAAACATCTGCTACTTCGCTGCCATCAATATCATCTTTTGGGCTAGGAATATTTAGTACTTTGGTTAAAAGGCGAACCGATGAATAATGCTTATAATCGCCAAATTTCCAAAGTTCCATGGTATCGAGATGCGCAATTTCCCATGGTTTTTTACCAAAAAGGTTGAGTTTGTCAGGGATTTCCACCCCATTAATAATCATGCGTCTGGCAATAAATGGGAAATCAAATTCTTTGGCATTATGGCCACATAAAACATGTTGTGGTTGAGAAAAATGACTAGTCAGCAAGTTGGAAAAATCTTCGAGCAATTTTTTTTCTTCACCAAAAAAACTGGTGGTTCTAAATTGCCTGTCGCCATTTTTAAAGGCGAAATAACCCACCGAAATACAAACAATTTTGCCAAATTCTGCCCAGATGCCAGCGCGTTCATAAAACTCGTCAGGCGTAAAATCTTCCTTTCGCTGATATTGTGTTTTGAGGTCAAACAAATGTTGTTTTTCATCATCTAAATCAAAAAAACTTTCGTGTTCTGGCACAGTTTCTATGTCTAGAAAAAGGAGGTTCTGTAGTTGAATAGTTTTTAGCATAACACTTAGTTTTTGAATAGTCAAAAATAAAAATTATTTCGATTACTTAAACAACTAACGGATAAAAAATTTAACAACCAAGTGATTTTTACATTGAAATCGTTTAGATTTACTTTTCTTATATCAATAGTCATCGATTGAATTTTCATTCAAAATTAAAAAATTTTATGAATTAAACATGAAGGCATTAAGACCATTAAGAAAATTAAAAAACCTTAACTCCCTTAACTTCTTAATATTTAACATGAAGGCATTATGACCATAAATTTAAGCTTAACTCCCTTAATTTCTTAATGTTTAAATCACTCCCAAACATTATTACTTCTATTCACATCAGCCATATAACCGGACGCATCAATTTCTATTTTTTTAATATCTTTCTTAGGTTTTTCAATTACCAAGCTGTATGTTGGATAGGCCCAACCCCAACCATTTAAAACCGTCCATTTCAAACTTGGATTAGGATTTTCTTTATGCCAGCGCATCAATGGATTTGGAATATAAATCTGCTCTTGCGTATTGTCTTGATAAGTGATTAAAACCTCAATAGGCATGGGTGTTCTACCTTTTCTTTCTAAAGTAATTTCAGTTTGATTGTTGTTTTCTTCAACGGTTTTTATGGCGTAGTCAATTGTGTTAGTTGTCTGTGTCCAATCAACCAAATACCAATCAAGGACAGCGCCAGAAACACGCTCAGCAGTTCTTTTAAAATCATTGGGGGTGGGATGTGTAAACTTATAATTGGCATAATATCTTTTCAAGGTTTTCATCATATTATCCCATCCAATGATGTAGCCTAATTGTGCTAAGAAAATTAAACCTTTACTATAGGATGATGTGCCATAAACACTATTCAAATCATAGCGATCGGCATGTGTACTCTGCGGTTGTTCCTTACCTGAAGCTACCATCCGGTTATAACCTGTATAACTCGATTGAAAGGCGTCATAAAGGGTTTTATAGTTTTTGTTTTTCATGATTTCATACATCGCATATTCCGAAATGAAGGTGGTAAAGCCTTCATCCATCCATTCATGTTTAGACTCATTAGTAGCCAAAACCTGCTGAAACCAACTGTGTGCCAATTCATGAGCCGTTACGCCAACTAAGCTTGGCATTGAGCGTTTGCCTGTAATTAGGGTGCACATGGCATATTCCATACCACCATCTCCTCCTTGAATGACAGTATATTGCTTATACGGATATTGTCCGATATTTTTATTAAAGAACGCAAGCAGTTCCTGGGTTTTCGGTTGTAAAGCTTTCCATTTTTCAATAATTTCTGGATCTTTTTTGTAGATAAAATGAAGTTCAACATCCTTTTCACCCATTACTTTATCATGTAAAAAATCGGGGTCTGCCGCCCAAGCAAAATCATGTACTTGCGGGGCTTTAAAATGCCACGTCAAGGTTTTTAATTTTTTGGGATGTATCACTTCAACACCGGCGGCTTGATAACCATGACCTATTTCATTTGGGTTTTGAAGATAGCCAGTGCCACCAATCATATAATTTTTATCAATCGTAATTTTCACGTCATAATTGCCCCAAACCCCATGAAATTCTCGCCCAATATAAGGGTCGGCATGCCAGCCTTCAAAGTCAAAATTACAGATTTTAGGATACCATTGGGTCATAGATAAAGCCACGTTTTCTTCTGTATTTCTGCCAGATCTTCTAATTTGCTCAGGTACTTGGCCATGAAAGTCTAAAGTAAAAACAGTTGAAGTCTTCGGCAAAATGGGTTTTGGTAAAGTAACTTCTAAGATGGTGCTTTCTACATGGGTTTTTGCATCAAAACCGTCCTGCTTAAAATTTGAGATTTTCATAAAACCAATTTGAGCAGGGGTTAAATCCGAGATTCTACTCAACTTGGTTTCTTTGCCTTCGGATTTAAAGGTTTTAACCATACGGTTGTCTGGGTCAGCGATGGTTTTTAACCTAATGTCCATTTCGCTGCCTGGTTGAAAAGCATTAAAAAAGAGGTGATAAAAAACTTTCTTTAAGGTATCTGTGGAGTTATTGTAATAGGTAACCGTTTGTTTTCCTTTATAATTGAATGTTTTTACATCCATTTCTAAACTCATGTCATAATCTGCTCGTTGTTGCCAATAGCCTGGATTAACATTGGTTTGCGAAAAAAAAAGTACAGGACAAAATAGAAGTAATAATTTCATGTTTTAAATTTATTGAACCGCAAATGTAAATTTTTTAGTTTTTATATTAATATAAATTATTACTAAATTTCTAATGCATTTAGTTTTGAAATGAAATTAATATTTTTACTTTTGTGAGACTTAATTAAAACTAAAGATTTTCATGTTAAAACGCATTTTTAGAAGGTTTCTCAAACTTTGCCTTTGGTTTTTAGTCATTTCAATCGTTTCTGTAGTCATTTTTAGGTTTGTGCCTGTGCCTTATACGCCTTTAATGTTTATTAGACTATTTGAGCAGAAAGCAGCAGGAGAAGACATGGTTTTAACGCATGATTGGGTGCCAATTGAAGAAATATCAGTTAATATGCAAAAAGCAGTGATTGCTAGTGAGGATGGTTTGTTCTTAACGCACAGTGGTTTTGACATGAAGGCTATGCAGAAAGCTATGGCGGATAATGAAAAAGGCAAACGCTTGAAAGGCGGCAGTACCATTAGCCAGCAAACAGCCAAAAATGTGTTTTTATGGCCGGGTAGAAGTTATATAAGAAAAGCATTTGAAGCCTATTTCACTGTATTAATAGAATTTATTTGGGGCAAAGAGCGCATCATGGAGGTTTATTTGAACAGCATTGAAATGGGTAATGGTGTGTATGGTATTCAAGCAGCCTCACGCCATTGGTTTAGAAAAGACGCGAAAAATCTTACACGGCACGAAGCTGCAGCCATAGCAGCTATTTTGCCTAATCCAAGAGTATATAAAGCAAGCAATAGCTCAAGATATATCAATAGACGGAAAGAAAAAATCAAAAGGGTAATGAATACGCTAGGACCTATTGCGTATTAAAAAACTCCTCAAGCGTTTTAAGCGCTTGAGGAGTTATTGGTCAAAAGTCAGATAACATTTTAGAAATCTCATCTAATTTTGGCGTCAAAATAATTTCAATTCTACGATTTTTGGCTTTGTTTTCAGGCGTAGTATTTGCTACCAACGGCGCAAATTCACTTCTTCCTGCAGCGGTTAAGTTACTTGGTACAACCTGTTTATTTTGCAATAAAATATCCACGATGGCAATAGCGCGCTTGGTTGACAAACTCCAATTGTCTGTTACACCATCAACTGCGCCAGTGAAAGGCGTGTTGTCTGTATGGCCTTCTATCAAAACGGCTATTTCTGGATTAGCCGCGAGCACTTTAGCAACCTCAATAACTGCGGTTTTCCCATCTTTGTTTACAGCCCAGCTACCAGTATTAAACAATAATTTGTTTTCCATCGACACATATACTTTGCCATTTTTTTGCTCAACAGTTAGTCCTTTACCTTCAAAATTATTCAGCGCTTTAGACATGGTTTCTTTTAACGTTTTCATGCTTTGCTCTTTGGCTGCAATCATACCTTCTAGTTCGTTAATTCTATTTGACCGCTGATCCAATTCATTTTTAAGTTTTAACAATCGCTCTTGTTCGGCTTTCAAAAGTGCCTCTTTTTCTGCTAATTGCGCAGACAATTCATTTTTTGTGGCTTGACTTTCTTTTTTTGATTGAGAACTTTCTTTTTCCAACTTATCGTAGGATTGGTTAAGTTCGTTTATTTTGTTTTGAATATTAGCTAAGTCATCATTTAATTTTTGACGATCTTTTGTTAATTGTAAAATTTGCTTATCAAGATTTGATTTTTCTTGACTTAACTGCATTTTATCAGTTTTTAATTGGTCATAAGATTCCTCCGTTTCACGACAGTCTTTTTTTAATCTCGCAAATTCATTTTCTAAATCTTGGTAAATTTTTTTAGACACGCAACTATTTAAAGTTAAAAGGATGAATAAGGCATAAATAATTGATTTTAGGGACATATAGGGCATATTTAATAATTTATGAATTCAAATTTTAAGTCATTTTTTTAGGATTAATTTAATCCAATCACTTGATTCTAAAACTAAAATGGCTTTAAAATCATCAAATATTTGTTTGAAGAAACGCGAATCTTTAAAATAGCATAAAAACTATTGCTGTTTTCTTTAAAAAAAACAGAAATCAAATAAATAACATATAAACTTTAATTATATCTAATGGCGATTCCGTAATAATTGACAAAACTTTTTAAATATTTTATAAGAATTTAGATATCAACTAAATATCATAAGCTATTTTTTTTCAGCTATAATAGCTTTAATTTTAGCTTCAAGTTCGTCAGCTAATTCTGGGTTATCTTTGATAACTTGTTTAACAGCGTCTCTACCTTGTCCCAGTTTGGTGTCTTGATAACTGAACCAAGAACCTGCCTTTTTTACAATTTCAAAATCAACGGCTAAATCTAATATTTCACCAGATTTAGAAATTCCCTCACCATACATGATATCAAATTCAGCTGTTCTAAAAGGAGGAGCGACTTTATTTTTAACGATTTTAACCTTGGTTCTGTTACCCGTAACGTTGTCACCATCTTTAATTTGCGTAGATTTTCTAATATCTATTCTAATGGATGCATAAAATTTAAGCGCATTACCACCAGTGGTTGTTTCTGGGTTTCCAAACATAACGCCTATTTTTTCGCGCAACTGATTAATAAAAAACACAGTACAGTTGGTTTTGCTAATGGTTGATGTAAGTTTTCTAAGCGCTTGCGACATCAAGCGGGCATGTAAACCCATTTTTGAATCACCCATTTCACCTTCAATCTCACTTTTTGGTGTTAAAGCCGCAACAGAGTCAATAACCACTATATCTATGGCGCCAGAGCGAATGAGGTTTTCTGCAATTTCTAAGGCTTGTTCACCATTATCAGGTTGTGAAATGATTAAATTATCAATATCAACGCCCAATTTTTGAGCATAAAAACGATCAAAAGCATGCTCCGCATCAATAAAGGCAGCTATGCCGCCAGCTTTTTGAGCCTCTGCAATGGCATGAAGTGTTAACGTTGTTTTACCAGAAGATTCCGGGCCATAAATTTCAATAACACGTCCTCTTGGATAGCCATTTACGCCTAATGCAATATCAACGCCCAAAGAGCCAGAAGAAATCACTTCTACTTCCTCAACAGCGGTATCGCCAAGTTTCATTACAGCACCTTTGCCATAAGTTTTGTCTAGTTTGTCTAATGTTAATTGTAAAGCTTTTAACTTTGCTTCTTTATCTGAACTCATTTTGTAAAATTATTTTGCGTAAAATTAAACAATATTATTTAAATGATTTTATAATTAAATAAAATAATTATTTGTTTTATTTTCCTTAATTTTGGTTTTATTTAAATATGCCGCTGTATAAAATTATAAATTGTAAAAAATCTTCGATCTATGTTTGGAAAATAGAGGAAAACTTAGAGCAGCTATTGGCGGAAGTTAAACTTAAGGAAACATCCAACTTAAGGCTGAAAACCATGACTTCTATTAGCCATCAAAAAGGATTTTTGGCTGTTAGGATGTTGTTGCAATACTTAAATCTCTCGGATTATGATTTGTTTTACTCAGAAACAGGGAAGCCTTTTTTAACAACAGGTAAAATCATTTCCATTACGCACGCCCATGATTTCTCTGTAATTATGCTAAGTGATGGGTCCTGCGGGATTGATATAGAAAAGAAAAAAGAAAAAATTATTAAAATTGGGCCAAGGTTTTGCGATGAAGCCCATTTGAATGAAAATCATGAGTCTAAGGCATTAGCCATAAGTAAATATACCATAGCATGGGGCGTAAAGGAAGCTATTTTTAAAATAAAAAATGAAGCAGGCATTAGTTTTCCTAAGCATATTACCATAGAACCATTTACCAAAGCAGAAGGTTATTTAAATGCAAAGCTATTTTTTAATCATAAAGAAGAGCATTTTATAGCTTCATTTCAAGAATTTGAAGATTATGTGCTCGTTTGGATAGAAACCTAAAAAAAATGCAATAAGTTTTTGAAAATGTTTAACCCTCTACTCTTAAATCTCTTATTCTTAATTGCAAAGTGACTTGACCATTAAACAGGTTTTCATCAATAGAGTAGCAGGCTTCAAATGGCTTTGATTTTTCAATGACGGATAATTTTTGACCTATTCCAAAAGCGACGGCGGCTAATCCTTCTTCAGATTTACTTTGCTTTAAAAACATTTTCAAATGTTCATTGTTTTTGCCTATTGATTTGGCATAACCAGTGTCAAATATTTTATTGGAATAAAAAATTGGTGTAGGATTACATGGGCCAAAAGGCTCAAATTTTTTAATTAATCGAACAAATTTTGGCGTAATATCTGTAAAATTTATTTTTGCGTCTATACTTATTTCGCGTTCGAGCCATTCAGGTTTGATGGTTGATTTTACAACCGTTTCAAAAGCAGCTTTGAATGCGTTAAAATTTTCTGGTTTAATGGTCATGCCAGCCGCATATTTGTGTCCCCCATATTGAATGAGATGTTCACTACATTTTTCAATGGCTTCATAAATGTCAAAATGATTGACTGATCTAGCGGATGCCGCTAAATAATCACCGCTTTTTGTAAAAACAATAGTAGGTCTATAATAAGTTTCTTGCAACCGTGATGCCACAATACCAATAACGCCTTTATGCCAATTTTCATTGTAAATAACAGTTGAAAAATTATTTTCTTCTTTTAATTCTTCTATCATTAATATAGCTTCTTGTGAGTTTTGCGCTTCAACTTCACGACGGTCACTATTATAAAGTTCAATTTCTTCTGCAAATTTCATCGCTATTTCTATGTCTTCTTCAATAAGTAACTGCACAGCATTTTGCCCGTGTTTCATTCGGCCTGCCGCATTGATTCTTGGCGCTAACCCGAAAACGACATCAGAATTAGTAAGTGATTCTCTTTTAGCTTGTTTAATTAACGCTTGGACGCCAGGTCTAGGGTTAGTATTAATCACGTCTAGACCCAAATAAGTCAGCGTCCTGTTTTCGCCATTTAGTGGGACAATGTCAGCGCCTATTGCAATAGCGACCAAATCAAGATAAGGTTTCAGTTCTTCCAAACTAATGTTCCAATGCTGCCCAATCGCTTGAACTAATTTAAACCCAATACCGCAACCGCAGAGTTCATCAAAGGGGTAATAGCAGTCCGTTTGTTTTGGATTTAAAATGGCCACAGCATCAGGCAATTCAAGACCAGGTTGATGATGGTCACAAATGATAAAGTCTATACCTTTTTGCTTCGCATAATCTATTTTATCGACAGATTTTATGCCGCAATCTAAGGCAATAATAAGTTTTATGTCATTGTCGAATGCAAAATCAATACTTTGAAAAGAAATACCATAACCTTCAGCATATCTGTCAGGAATATAGGTTGTAATGTTTGGATAGAATTTTTGCAAAAAACTATAGACCAATGACACAGCAGTTGTGCCATCAACATCATAGTCACCATAGACCATTATTTTTTCTTTTTCATTAATGGCGTGAACAATTCTAGCAACTGCTAACTCCATATCCTTCATAAGAAAAGGATCGTGCAAATCATCTAAGCTAGGTTTAAAAAATACGCGTGCCTCATCATAAGTTTCAATTCCTCTTAAAATTAAAAGTTTAGCTATTAGATCATCAATGTTTAATAGTTTTTTGAGTTGATTTTCGCTATCAACAGATGGTTCTTTTTTAAATGTCCAATTCATTTTTTAATTATTTATTTTCGATCAACCACAACTACAATTTCGCCTTTGATTGGTTTTTTTTCTAATAGGATGAGGATTTCAACACAGGTTCCTCTTAAGGTTTCTTCATACAATTTGGAAATCTCTCTCGATATAGAAATCCTTCTTTCTTCACCAAAATAAATACAGAAGTCTTTGATGGTTTTATTTATTTTGTGAGGTGACACATAAAAAATCATTGTTCTCGTTTCATTTTGAAGTTCTAAGAATCTAGATTGCCGCCCTTTTTTATCTGGTAAAAACCCTTCAAAAACAAACTTTTCATTAGGAAACCCACTTAAAACAAGCGCTGGAACAAAGGCAGTAGCACCAGGTAAACATTCTATTTCAATATGATTTTCTATGCAAGCGCGCGTCAACAAAAACCCAGGATCTGAAATGGCTGGTGTGCCTGCATCAGATATAAGTGCAATTTTTTTACCGTTTTTTATTTGATCTATATATCTATTCAAGTGCGCATGTTCATTGTGCATATGATAGCTTTGCATCGGCGTTACGATATTAAAGTGTTTAAGTAGTTTTGAACTTGTGCGTGTATCCTCAGCCAAGATGAGATCAACTTCATTGAGCGTTTTTATAGCTCTGAATGTCATATCCTCTAAATTGCCGATAGGGGTAGGGACTAAATAAAATTTTGACATATTTTTTGTATGAAATAACAAAGATATAAAATTATGCCGTATAAGCCATTGTAATAATACTTAGCCTACATGATGTGTTCGATACTATGGCGCGCCCGCACTCTTCAAGTGTTGTGCCTGTAGTAACAACATCATCAATCAACAATACATGTTTGTTTGTTAAATCCCGTTTAGGATTAAGCGCAAATAATGAAGAGTTATATTGATTCCTGTTTTCAAAAGATTTTTTAGTTTGTGTTTTTGTATTTTGGGTTTTTATAAGTAGATCCGGGATATATTCTAAGCCTAGTTTTTTTGACAAATTTTTACCAAAAGCATCTAGTTGATTATACCCTCTTTTCTTTAATTTTCTATAATGAAGGGGGACTGGTGCTATACAATCAAATTTATAATTGTTGTGCATTTTAAAGATGTCCGCAGCGAAGTTTTCTGCAAAAAGTTCGCCGACAACTTCTTGGTTGCGATATTTTAATTCATGAATTATTTCCTGTATTGGCGAGTTTTTTTTAAAGTAGTATAGACTAGAGGCAAATTCTAATGGTAATCTACCATAGAATTTTTGCATGAGCTCATTTCTTTCCCATTTAAAGTGATTAGTTTGGGAAAGTTGATAATGACATCTAAAACAAATTTGTTTTTCAGTTTTTTTAAGCGAGGCTTTGCAACCTAAACATAGTGAAGGAAAAAATAGTTCTAATAAATCGTTAATCATTTTTTTGAATTTATAAATATTGGCAAATATCTATAAAAAGCAAAAGTTATTAATTAGGTATTTTCCCCTTTTTTAAGGGGCTTTTTCCCCTATAAAAAAAGGGGCGATTGCCCCTTTTAAAACTTACTTCTTCACGATTTTAAACTCGCTTCGTCTATTTTGTGCGTGTTCTTCTTCAGTACATTTTTCACCACAATTGACTTTTGGTTCAGTTTCACCTTTACCTTCGCCTGTGATTCTAGAGGCTTCG
>JBIIXU010000051.1:0-5527 GCA_044347145.1 Flavobacterium sp. | reverse complement strand
CTGCCACAGGATGCCCTATAAAGACCTTTCGCATTCCAAAGCCTAAGGCGTTTAGTGTTCCTCCTCTATTGTCAATAGCATTTCCGGGTTCATTTGGGTTATAAACATATCTTTCCCACTCAAATTCTGCCCATTGCCCATTGCCCATATCTGCATAACTTATGTTTCTTCCAGCTGGTGTTATTTTCATCAAATAATCGGACAATTCTTGAGCAGTCTTAAATTTTGGCGTCGTGCTGCCACCACCACCAGCACCACTATTTCCTGCATTAATAGCTAAATAATTATTATCTCTGAAATTATAATGACCTGTTTGAAAAAATCTGCCATGTGAACCATAGTTATTACTCCAATTGTATTCACTATCTAATCCCGTAGGATCAGAAAAAATCACCGGGTTACCATCAGCAAAATTATAGGTGCTAAGATAATGATTTTGTTCAGATAATGCATCAATGCCAAAAAATCTGCCTAAGGTATTGTCATAGAGCCTAAAATCCATTGAGGTAAAAACCCCCTCTAACTCCCCCAAAGGGGGAGAAAACTAACTCATTTTGCCACTCGTCGAAGTCTTTGAATTTTATAATATTAAAATAATTTCAATTATCAATGATTTCTGATGCATATGGCTTCCAAAAAAAATAATATGGACTTGCAACACTTTTTGAATTATAGATATCGTATGTATACATTAATATCTTTTTATTTGTCTTCTTTTCCACGTGGTACTGAAAACATTTGTTTTCAAGTGATTCAAAATCAAACTCATATAAATATTCAGGCTTTTTTTTAGATTTATCCAAATTTTGTAAGGCATCTTCTACATCAAAATTTGACGGATTAGTAATTTTAATAGCTTCAAAAATAACATTTTTATAATATTCATATCGCAGCCCTTTTTGATATTTAAGGTCAAATAGTTCATAAATTATTTGAAAAGAACCTACACGCATGTCTTTTTCGCCTTTAATTTTTATAAAATCAAAAACAACAATTTTATCAGCATAAAATGTATATAGCTTATACATTATAGTAGAACTATCATTTATTTCTTTAATATAAATCCAATTACCATTCTTGTTTTTTGTCATTTTTATTTTTTTTGTATCGCCTGCTAATTGCAAAGTAAACAAACACTCTGTATCATTAATTATAAATTTAACAGAATTTTTTAAACCATTTTTAGGTAAACCAACCGGTTTAAAAGTAAACAAATTAAAATCTTCGTATGCTTCGTTTAAATTTAAAAATTTTTCATTTTCTTCTTTTTTATTCATATTTTGGGTTTGATTTTTAGTGAAACAACCTATTGAAACAACAAAGACTAATAAAAGTAGATTTTTCATAATTAATTACGATTAAAAATTACATTCCCAGATTGAGTAAAATATACACTATTTACAATTGTAGGACAAATATTTGGTTTTACTAGTAAAAAATTACCTCTATTTGTCATAGCATTTAACTGTTCACGAATTAATTCGGATTTTTTTTCTTTTGGTGGTATTTGTCCAGGTTGATAATTTGCATATGTAATTTTATTAGAATCGTCACTATTGAATCTTGCAACCGAAGCAGCACCCCAAGTCATGTTTCCTAAAATATTAGCCCCAGAACTATCAGATAAGGCTTGCAATTGAGAACTGGACTCTATTAAAGCAGAGCCTCCGCCAATATGACAATGAGAAAAAGTAATTACGGAATGTTTATCAACATATGGTTTTAAACTTTCTCCTAAAGCACTAAAGCCCTCATCAGTAGATAGTACAGTGCTACCAATTGAAATACTTGAATCATAACCACCATGACCTAAAATAATCAAATTACCTATAAATTTACCACCTTTTAGGTGATCTGCTAATTGCGCAATCAAGTCTGGTACTGATTTTGCTTCAATAACTATAACATTAGAATTCAGTTTTTTAACAGCTTTTTTGTTTATAACTAATGCTTCATCAGCTTTTAAATCTTTACCACTTTTTGAACCATCCATTACTACAATGTTTAATCTGTTTAAAGTACCGCCAATATCACCAAAGCCTCCACTAGAACCACCAGTGCTATTTCCTGCATTTATACTAACAAAATCAAAATTGCTGTCATTAGTAAAACCGTTACCACTATTTGTCCAAGTTGTACTTTGTTCTGTATTTTCCCACATGTACTGAACAGCATCCATCCCACTCGGATCAGAAAAAACTATCGGGTTACCATCTCCAAATTGATAGGTGCTAAGATAATGATTTTGTTCAGATAAAGCATCTATGCCAAAAAATCTTCCGAGGGCGTTGTCATAGAGCCTAAAATCCATGGAGGTAAAAACCCCCTCTAACTCCCCCAAAGGGGGAGAAAACTAGCTCATTTTGCCACTCGCGAGAGTTGTAACGGTATTTGTGGCCGTCATTGGCAACAGAAGCTGAAACACCATAGCCTGCGTGTTTGAGACCGTAAGGATAATAGTGATTCTCCTCTAAAATAGTGGCTACACCACTGGTGTTTGCGGCATAACTCACACGCACATTGCCCACTTGGTCTTTGTATTGGAAAACGTATTTTAAAATGTTACTATTGTTAGCCACAAAACCTTCTGCATGACCGAAGAACTCTAAAACAGTGTTTTTATATTGAAAGCCGTCTAGGTAATCTGTAGTGGTGGTTATGCCATTATGCAGCACTACTTTTTTAACTTTTTGGCCAGTTGGTCTTAGTGCATAGCCTTGCTCAATTATCATTATCTTTCAAAGAACTTATTATTTTTCAAAAGTAAAAAAAAAATAGTTTTTCTTTTACTTTTTTAAAAATCACCGCAGGTTTTAAACAAAAGATGCGGTGGTTTTAAAATTGATAACAACAATCTATAATTATTTCTTCGAATTGTTAAAATCAAATTCTTTAATAAATTTCCTCATTTCACGATCAAAATCCCAAAAATCACCTTCTGTTTTATCAAATCTATATCTATAGACTTCTTTGTTTTTTGTAACAATTACTAGCCTTGGAAAGTTATTGAATAGAACGCTACTTAATTTTATTGAAACAATATCAGCGAAAGAAATTTCTATTTTGTTAACTTTAAAAGATTTTACATTTATTACAAACATTAATTTACTAGACGAAATTGATATAATTTTATTCATTATAAAATAACTACCAATAAGTATTGAAATTAATAAAATAATGTAAGTTAAATTTTGTGAAAACTGCAAAAATGTACATATATAAACATAAGCGATAATCAAAAAGACTGCGATAATTAATGATGTAAAAACAAGTAAATACATGTACATTAAATTAGTTGTATATAAAATGAAACTCTTCTTCATAAACACTTAGTCAAAAACTACTGTATTACCTCCTAATGATTCTTTTAAACCATCAAATGCGCCATACATATCTAAAACTGAATAAATACCTATTCCCACTAAAGCTACTGGATTTGTAATTGCTGCTACAGACAATATAATTCCGATACCAGCATCAACCAGTTCGCCCGCAGTTACTTGCTGTCCATTCATTGCTTTCATAACAATATGTCCTGTACTTACAAGGGCACCAGCATACCCTAAACCTCTTGTTAGTTTGCCTATTTTAGCTAAACTTGGATTTACATACTTTTTGATTTTAGTTTGAGCAGTTTGCGTACCTCTACTTTCAAGAAGTCTTCTTTCATTTTGTAACCAAGCCTGCATAGTATTAAGTGGAGCACCAACCGTACCTAATCCAATGTTAAAATACCTTATTGCGTCATTTGATACATTGTAATTAAACCCACCATTTCCTCCAGCATGTGCAGAATTAAACGCACTTTGTGCTGCATTTATTTGGTTTATAATTTCGTTTACAGGTATTTTTAAATTTCCTGATGAGCCTGTTATTGTAACACCTGGTAATATTATGCCATTAAACCAAAGACCATTTCCATAATTTTGATACATACTACCATTTGGTTTTGTAAAAGTCATTGAATTAACATTGTAAACAGTGCCTACTCCAAATGATGGCAAGCCAGAAAAACCACCGCCTAAGGCACTGCCCCCACCTGAGCCTCCTCCGCCACTGGGTCCTGCATCAATTGAATTTACTGCTTGCCCACTTCCCCAAAAGTTGGTCATTTGAAAATTTCCACCACCGGTGTTTGTCCAAGTGCTGTTATAACCGTTAGGTGTAGCATCCCACAAATCTCTCAACCACTCTGGCATATTAGAACTTAACCCACTCGGATCAGAAAAAATCACCGGGTTACCATCAGCAAAATTATAGGTGCTAAGATAATGATTTTGTTCAGATAATGCATCTATGCCAAAAAATCTTCCGAGGGCGTTGTCATAGAGCCTAAAGTCCATTGAGGTAAAAACCCCCTCTAACTCCCCCAAAGGGGGAGAAAACTAACTCATTTTGCCACTCGCGAGAGTTGTAACGGTATTTATTTCAATGAACTTTTAACCATAGATAATACAAAGTGTCTTGCCGTTTGCTTAAAAAAAAACGCTAGTATTCAAAAAAAGTTATTTAAGTTTTTTCAACTAAATATCCAATCGCCATTTTTATATAAAGCTGCGATAAACATAATGGAAGCATCAATTAAATATCTAAAAATTAGGTAAATGATAGATTGCCATAGTTTAGGTTTATTTTTGTTTTGTTCAAAAGATTTTGCTAATAAATCAAATCTTTTGTTTTTTAAATATAAAAACAAAACAAAAAAACCAAAAGTAAATGTAATGTACAAATTATAATTTGTAAATCCTTTGTAAAACAATCCTTCAATAATGAAACTAAAAGTCCAAGTGTTTAAAATTATAGAACCCATTGTTAACATAAAAACTACATAAAAAGGTTCATCTCTATTGGCACTTGAACGTTTTGCTAAATGATAAGCATGAATAACGAGACTTTTATAAGGTAAAAAATTAATTCCCATATTCGTTTTGCAAATAATTATAAAATTTGTCACCCCATATAGCATCTGCTATTGCAATTCCACCAGCTATAAACCAACCCGCTACTGGTATAAAAGCTACACCAGCAGCTATACCTGCTACTGCTAAACGTGCTGTTCCTGCCACATTTCTACCATTACTAAATTCAGAACCTGCCTGATATAAAGTAACACCAAAACCAGCAACACCCAAAACCTTTCCTACACCTTTTCCAAATTTAACATAACTATTTAAGTTTTTTTGGTTTGCAATATTAAGTGGTGCGTTTCGGTATTTACCTATACCATATTCTGTACCTCTATAATGATAAGTATTTGCACTATAATCTATGTTATATAAAAAAGAACCAGTGTTTAGATACGTATGAGTATTTAATACCACATCCCCAAATTTGAACGCACCGCCAATAGCGCCTGATAACGGAAAACTCGCTCCCCCACCATTTACTCTGCCAAATTTAGCATTAAATCTTTGTTGAGCAGTTTCAATTATTTTCTGCATCTTTTCAATAGGAAAAACCAAATTTCCCATTGAGCCAGTTACAACTACTTCTTCCAACAATATCGTTGTAGGATCATAGGGTTCCC
>JBIIXU010000031.1:0-20374 GCA_044347145.1 Flavobacterium sp. | reverse complement strand
CTAGTGGTTGATGAACAAATGACAAAAACTTATTAATGAAAGTTTATAGGTTTTTGCTAATTAATGGCCATTAAAAAATAAACTATACATTTTTACTTCATCTTTTTTCCTTTCTCTACGTTAAAATAAAAACCATATCTTAGCCGTTTAATCTCCATTAAATCTTTATTTATGTATAATTACTTCAAAAACATTTTTGCTTTAGCCCTGCTTATAGGTATATGCGGATGCTCAAAAACAGAAGACATTTCTGAGAAATTTTTAATTGTAAAATTCAAATTTGACCCAACGCAAGCGCGGTTAAATAATGTTGGACAACCGGCAACTATCCCAGCTGGTCATGCTGCGCAAACGCCAGATTTTAGACAAATTAGCGCTCATTATTTTGAGTTAGCACCAGCGCCTACAACATTATTAGGCAATGGAGAAATTTTATATCATGCACCAGAAACCAATGCTGGTGGAAGTGTCGCGATAGATTTTTCAAAATCAATTTTAAAAAGCGAAAATGAAGACTATTTAAAAATACCATTGAAAAACATTAGGCCTGGCGTCTACCAATGGATACGCGTATCTTTAGCTTATCAGAAGTATGGCATCAAAGTGAGAGCAAATAATCAAGATTTGGATGGCACTTTAGAAAGTTATGTAGGCTATAATACTTACATTACTTCGCATCAAATCAATGGACAAAACTTTACGGTTAATGGCAATAGAAGACAAGGTTATTGGGCTTTTGCTTTAGATGGTTTTCCTTTTTCAACAAGTGGCATAGCACCAGAAGGTGCAACGACGGTACCAAACCCCTTATTTAACACCTCGCCAATTCCGCAAGGTTCATGCGTGGTTACTGGACAGTTTGTCAATAATTTAGAGATAAGAGGCAATGAAACCACAGACGTTGTTGTTACACTTTCCTTGTCAATTAATAAGAGTTTTGAATGGCAAGAAGTCAATGCTGATGGTAAATATGAGCCTAGTATTGGTGAAAATGTTGTTGATATGGGTTTAAGGGGACTTGTGCCAACGCATAATCAATAAAGCGCAACTTTTAACGCCTTAAACAAAATTTAAATTCATTATAAATATATAAAAAAGGTTGTATAGAATATATAAACCTCGTAAATTTGTGAAGTTTTAAACAAAACCTTAATCTTTTTTAATATTATGGCAAAATCAGCGCTATTAAAGTCCTCCATAGCAAAAAAATATTGGATGTCTTTTACAGGATTGTTTCTTTGTGTTTTCTTACTTGGGCATTTAGCAGGAAATTTGCAGTTACTTTTTGGTACTGCCATGCAGTTCAATGAATATGCACTTTTCATGACGACTAATCCTGCAGTTAAAATTTTATCTTATGTCACCTATTTCTCCATTTTGTTTCATGCAGTTGATGGTATATTGTTGACCATTCAAAACAGAAAAGCAAGACCTGTAGGTTATGTGAAACAAGATGCTGGTGCAAATAGCGGATTTGCCGCACGAAATATGGCTGTTTTAGGCACCTTAATTTTAGTGTTTATTGTCACCCATATGGTTAATTTTTGGGTAAAAATGCACTTTGATAAAGATATGCCAATGATGACGACCGCCATTGAAGTGCAACCAGGTATGAAACAAGATTTCTATATTGGCACGCAAGATGGTCAGTATTTTCCTGTAGACCAAGTGAAAAAAGAAGGCGAAGAAGCAGGAGGAGGCTCTGCTGCAGCTGGGCCCTTAAAGCCATTAGAAATTAGAAATAGAACTGAGATTTACAATACCCAAGCCAATGTCAAAATGGGCAATCTATACAAAGATTTACACAAAATCACGTTTGCATTTTTCAAAGATGCAAAGTTTGGCCTAATAGCTACCATTGGCTATGTGTTATCAATGATTGTATTAGGTTTTCACTTGTGGCATGGCTTTCAAAGTGCTTTTGTATCTATTGGTATTCGAAACAAATCTTGGACACCACGTATACAAATGGCGGGAAAAATATTTTCTGTAGTTGTACCCTTTTTATTCGCTATCATCCCTATTTGTATTCATTTTGAAATATTTGTAAAATAAAATCGAATAGAAATTGAATAACTTTTCAAATCAATTTAAATAGACTTTCTATATAATTAAAATAAAAACTCAAACCTATGAGTAAATTAAATTCAAAAATACCAGCAGGTCCGATGAAGGACAAATGGACAAATTATAAAGATCATTTAAAGTTAGTTGCGCCAAACAATCGCCCTAAAATTGATGTGATTATTGTTGGTACAGGATTAGCTGGCGCATCAGCAGCGGCATCTCTTGGTGAAATGGGCTACAATGTTTCAGCTTTTTGTTTTCAAGATTCACCTAGGAGAGCGCATTCGATTGCAGCGCAAGGAGGTATTAATGCAGCTAAAAACTACCAAAATGATGGCGACAGTGTTTATCGACTGTTCTACGATACCATTAAAGGTGGTGACTACCGTGCGCGTGAAGCCAATGTGCACCGTTTAGCGGAAGTCTCTGGAAATATTATTGACCAATGTGTGGCGCAAGGTGTTCCCTTTGCCCGTGAATATGGAGGTATGCTTGACAACCGTTCTTTCGGTGGTACACAAGTTCAACGTACATTTTATGCAGCGGGTCAAACAGGACAACAATTATTATTAGGCGCCTATTCAGCTTTATCAAGACAAATTGGTCTTGGTCGAGTAAAAATGTATAACCGTCACGAAATGCTTGATTTAGTTGTAGTTGACGGTAAAGCAAGAGGTATAATTGCCAGAAATTTAATCACTGGCGAATTAGAAAGACATGCTGCTCATGCTGTAGTAATAGCTTCTGGTGGCTATGGTAATGTTTACTTCTTGTCAACCAATGCGATGGGCAGTAACGTCACCGCTGCATGGAAAGTTCATAAAAAAGGGGCGTACTTTGCCAATCCTTGTTTTGTGCAAATTCACCCAACTTGTATTCCAGTGCACGGTTCTAATCAATCTAAATTGACTTTGATGTCTGAGTCCTTAAGAAATTCAGGTCGTATTTGGGTACCAAAAAATAAAGAAGATGCGCAAGCTATTCGTGAAGGTAAGTTAAAACCAACAGAAATTAGTGAGGAAAATAGAGATTATTTCTTAGAAAGAAGATATCCAGCTTTTGGTAATTTGGTGCCTCGAGATGTGGCATCAAGAGCGGCGAAAGAACGTTGTGATGCTGGTTTAGGCATAGAAGCTAACGATACCAATGAAGGTGTATATCTTGATTATGCATCGGAAATTCAAAGTAAAGGTAAGCAATTGGCTTATGCGCAAGGAGACCACAATCCAAGTGCTGAAAAAATAACAGCATTAGGCAAAAAATGGTTAGAAGAAAAATATGGTAACTTGTTTACCATGTATCAAAAAATAACGGACGAAAACCCTTATGAAACCCCTATGAAAATATACCCGGCCGTGCATTATACCATGGGTGGCGTTTGGGTTGATTATGATTTGATGAGTACGATTCCTGGTTGTTTTGTAGCTGGTGAAGCTAACTTTTCAGACCATGGCGCTAATAGACTTGGTGCTTCAGCGCTTATGCAAGGTTTGGCGGATGGCTATTTTGTATTGCCATATACCCTATCAAATTATTTAGCAGATGAAATTCGAACAGGTAAAATCTCAACAGATTTGCCTGAATTTGCAGCAGCTGAAAATGACGTTAAAGTGCTAATTGATAAATTCATAACAAACAAAGGGTCAAAAACCGTTGACCATTTCCATAAACGATTAGGCTTAATCATGTGGAATAAAGTTGGGATGGGACGAAATGAACAAGGGCTTAAAGCAGCTATTGAAGAAATAGGCCAATTGCGTGATGAATTTTATGCAGACGTCTATGTGCCAGGCAGTGCGAATGATTTGAATCAAGAATTAGAAAAAGCACTTCGCGTGGCAGATTTAATTGAATTAGGCCAATTAATGGCGATAGATGCCTTGCAGCGTAAAGAATCATGTGGCGGACACTTCCGTGAAGAATATCAAGATGCCGAGGGTGAAACCTTAAGAGACGACGTAAACTTTTCTTTTGTTGCCGCTTGGGAATATCAAGGTATGGACACAACAAAAGCGGTACTGCATAAGGAAGAACTGAAATACGAGGAAATTAAAATAGCCGCAAGGAATTATAAGTAAGAAATAAGTTAGTTATTTAACTTCAAAAATTTAACCATGAGCGCAAAAAACATAAACATCACCTTAAAAATCTGGCGTCAGAAAAGTGCAAAAGATAAAGGTCAAATTGAGACATATAAATTAGATAATGTTTCTACTGCCAGTTCGTTTTTAGAAATGTTAGACCAACTAAACGAACAATTGGTAATCGAACGCAAAGAACCAGTAGCTTTTGACCATGATTGTCGTGAAGGCATCTGTGGCTCTTGTTCACTTTTTATTAATGGTAGAGCACATGGCCCAGACACAGGTATTACGACTTGTCAATTGCATATACGAACGTTTAATGATGGTGATACCATTTATATTGAACCTTGGCGTAGCAAAGCATTTCCAGTAATAAAAGATTTGGTTGTTGACAGAACAGCTTTTGATCGCATACAACAAGCAGGTGGTTTTGTTTCTGTAAACACCTCGGGAAAAACTATTGATGCTAATAGTATTCCTGTGCCAAAAGATGATGCCGACAAAGCTTTTGAAGCGGCTGCTTGTATTGGCTGTGGAGCTTGTGTAGCAACATGTAAAAATGGTTCGGCTATGCTTTTTGTGGGTGCCAAAGTATCACAATACGCTTTATTGCCACAAGGCAAAGTAGAAGCTACACAACGTGTTTTAAACATGGTGCGTCAAATGGATGAAGAAGGATTTGGCAATTGCACCAACACTGGCGCTTGCGAAATTGAATGTCCAAAAGGCATTTCTTTAGAAAACATTGCCCGTATGAATAGAGAATATTTGTTTGCAAGTGTAAAGTAAAACCAATTAGAATTTTAAATTAAAAAAACTGCTAATATAACTGGCAGTTTTTTTATTTTTGTAAATAACTTTATAAGAAAATGAAAGAAGTATCAGGCTTTTCAAAACTCTCAAAAAATCAAAAAATCGCTTGGATAAATGAGCATTATTTTAACTCAAATCCTGAAACAGAAGCCATCATAAAAAACTATTGGCATACAGACGAAGCTATTCAAACTTTGCACGATGAGTTTATTGAAAATGCCATCACCAATTTTTATTTGCCTTTTGGTTTAGCACCAAACTTTTTGATTGACAATCAGTTTTATACTGTGCCAATGGTTATTGAAGAAAGTTCTGTGGTTGCTGCTGCTTCAAAAGCTGCCAAATTTTGGGCTAATCGTGGGGGATTCAAAACAGAAATACTTGGCACAGAAAAAATTGGTCAAGTACATTTTATCTTTAAAGGTGATCAACATAAATTGCAAAACTTTTTTGAAACCATTAAACCACTTTTTTTTGCAGAAACCCGAAGTATTACTGCTAATATGCAAAAGCGCGGCGGTGGTATAAAAACGATTACTTTAAGAGATAAAACAGCAGATTTAGCCAATTACTATCAATTGTACATCACTTTTGAAACGGTTGATAGCATGGGCGCTAATTTTATCAACTCCTGTTTGGAACAAATAGCACAATTGCTTAAACGTGAAGCTCAAAATTACGTTGATTTTAATGAAGAAGAACAACAGCTGCAAGTGGTTATGAGTATTCTTTCTAATTTTGTGGACAATTGTATTGTGCGCACCACAGTTTCGTGTCCGGTTTCTGACTTAAAAACAAAAGAGGTTGAGAATCCGAAGGAATACGCAGAAAAATTCGTAACTGCTGTCAACATCGCAAGAATTGAACCTTATCGCGCAGTAACACACAACAAAGGTATCATGAACGGTATAGATGCTGTTGTTTTAGCAACGGGCAATGATTTCAGAGCCATAGAAGCTGGCGCGCATGCCTACGCCAGCAGAGACGGGCAATATCGCTCGTTGTCAAAAGCGGATGTAAAAGATGATTTTTTTACTTTTTCTATGGAAATTCCATTGGCTTTAGGAACAGTTGGTGGGCTCACAACTTTGCATCCTATGGTAAAAATAGCTTTGCAAATCTTAAAAAATCCTTCTGCCAAACAATTAATGAGCATCGTGGCAAGTGTTGGTTTAGCTCAAAATTTTGCGGCGCTAAACTCCTTAACCACCAAAGGCATACAAGAGGGTCACATGAAAATGCATCTCAATAATATTCTAAATCAATACCAAGCGACTAAAGAGGAAAGATTACAAATACAAGACTATTTTTCAAACAATACCATTACACATGCGTCTGTTTCTGAATTTATTAAAAAAATTAGAGCTTAAATGGAAAAACAAACCTTTTATTCTAACGGCAAGCTTTTGTTAACTGGCGAATATCTGGTTTTAAATGGTGCAGTAGCGCTGGCTATTCCAACTAAATTTGGACAAACTTTGACCATTCATGCAAGTGAAAAGTTGGGCATTCAATGGACAAGTTATAATCATGATCAACAAATTTGGCTTGAGGCTCTTTTGACCTTTGAGCAAATATTGAAAAATGAAAAAGTAGGTGATGAAAAAGTCAATACGTTAATAAATATTATTCATCAAGCGCACCTTTTAGATTCAACCGTCTTGCATGAAAATGTGGCCATTTCAATTGAAACACACTTAACATTTCCTAGATTATGGGGGTTAGGAACCTCTTCAACCTTGATTAATAATTTGGCACAATGGTTTAAAATAGATGCTTTCAACTTGCTAAAAATGACCTTCGGGGGCAGTGGTTATGATATTGCTTGCGCCAAAAATGACAGCCCGATTTTATACAGACTACAAGCTGATTTACCAAAAATAAAATCAATTGCTTTCAATCCAATATTTAAAGACAAATTGTATTTTGTTTATCTCAATCAGAAACAGGATAGTCAGTTGGCAGTCAAAGCATTTTTTAACAAACAAGCAACTTTTGATAAACCCATTAAACAAATTTCAAAAATCACCAAGAAATTATTTGAGACGAACAAATTTAACACTTTTTGCCAACTACTTGAGGCACATGAAGTGATTATGAGCGAGGTGTTGGAACAGAGTACCATCAAAGAAAGTTTGTTTTCAGATTTTAATGGCTCAATAAAAAGTTTGGGTGCATGGGGTGGTGATTTTGTGCTAGTTGCGAGTGAAGAAAATCCAATGTCCTATTTCAAAAGCAAAGGTTTTCATACTATTTTAAGTTATACCGATTTGGTTAAATAATTTTTTTTGGAGCAAAAGGCTTGGTCTTTATCTATTGACGCCATTCCTGCTGCCCCAAGTCGCTTTGCACGCCCCAAAACGGAAGGGGCGAGCAAGAGCTCCAACAATTGGGGCATCAGGGCTAGATGATCAGTCCGTTTTCTATTTATTGGCAATTAGTTTTAATTTTTAACTGATCGGTTATTTTTTTTTGAGATGCTATATAACTTTGTGATTTCTTAGTGTTAAAAACTTTGAGTAACTTTGTGTGACAGCTTTTACACGAAGTTTTTCAAAGAAGTCATAAAACACACAAAATGGTATGCTTGAAAAATTAGAAAATGAATTATTAAACTTTATTAATAGTTGTGGTTTTAAAATTCCTTAACCTTTTTATCTGTCATTTATGTATAAACAAATCAGTGTTTTAGGTTGTGGTTGGCTAGGATTTCCCTTGGCTAAACATTTAATTGCTTTAGGTTATACAATCAACGGCTCATCCACTTCTCCAGATAAGATGGATGTTTTAAAAGAAAACAATATCAATCCTTTTTTGATCGAAGTTAATGAAAATGAAGTCATTGGAAATATGTCCCTTTTTTTAGAAGGTAGCGACATACTTATTATCAACGTGCCACCTCAAAGAAAACTCAATTTGAATAATTATCAATTGAGATTAGAAAATTTATTGCTTTATATCAAACAATCTAACATCAAACACATTCTTTTTGTGAGTTCAACGAGTGCCTATGCCCACCAAAAAGAACTGATTACTGAAGATACGATTGCAAAACCAGACTCAAAAGCCGGTCAAGATATTTTAGCAGCGGAGCAAATGTTTCAAAATCTTTCAACCCAAAAAACGACGGTTTTAAGATTGGCAGGTTTAATAGGCGAGGACAGACATCCTGTCAATTTTCTGGCTGGACGAAAAGATTTACCCAATCCTCATCATGCAGTAAATCTCATTCATTTGGATGAATGCATTAAAATTATGACGAAAATTATTCAAACGGATAGTTGGGGAGAGGTCTTTATCGGCGTTGATCAACAACACCTAGACCGTAAAACTTATTATACCCAGCAAGCGATAAACAGACAATTGCCAATTCCTCATTTTGAAGAAAACAGTGACGTGCTTGACAAAAAAATTGATAATCCGTTGACCAAAGAAAAGCTTTTGTGATTTGAAGGAGGAAGTAATCAGAATTTGTGAAATTTCTAAAATATTTATTTGGGCAACATATTAGGCTTCTCAATAGCATCTAATATCCTTTTTTTAATTTTATTAAGTTGCAAAGGTTTTAATAATTTTGGTGGATCTATGTCAGGATCAATGTCATCAAAAAATGAAATAGCTTTTAAAGCAATCATTGGATTGCTATGCGCATATTTTTCTTGATAAAAACCCACCATTTGATTCATACTATAATGTTCGAGTAAAAAATAAATATCAATAAAATCTTTTAGCCTTTTACCGCTTTGAACGATGGCGTGACATTTCATCGCAGCAATATCAGCTTTACCCAAAAAGGTGATACCTTCTTCAGTGATTGGATCTTGGAGATATGGGTAATCATGTTTGATAAAATCGGTTTTGATGTTGTTAATTAAAGAAATGATTGTGTTGTTTCTTCTAAACACTTCTTGAACGGTATATTTATTTTTTAGCAAGGCTAATAGATAATCAGAATCAAAATCTTCTTGGTTAAACAAGTCTATATCTATTGAATTTCTATGACCTAATTGTAAAGCCAATGAGGTGCCACCAACCAAAACGAAGTCCTTCAATTCGGGAATAGCTTGTAGCTCTTGAATTAATTTAAAAGTCTTTTGGGATATAATAAAAGAATCCTTATGAAGCATTGACGAAACCAGAATTTAGAAAAAAACGCGAAAAATCCTTATCTCTTTGGTCTAATTGTGCACTCCAATCAATGGTTAACAAAATTTTTTCTTTGGGATAATATCGAACCATTTCACGCCATTCTGTCAAGTTTCCTAATTGCAAAACCCTTTCGATAACAATTTTATAGGATTTATCATAATTGAAGGTTTCTAAATCGTATTCCCAAAGTAGCGCGGGGTTTATTATTTTAGGTTTCATTATTAAATGAATTTGTAGGGTAAAAGTACTAATTTTTATTGAATTTATCAAATTTTTTCTTCCTTAAATTTTGTTAAGATCTAATTTACGACGCGCTGTAGCCCAGATGCAGACGATAAATGTCTGCATGGAAACACTTTGTCGTTTTACTGACTAAGGCGAAAAGTAGAGGTGATAAATGCCTCTGTGCTGACATAAAATCGTCAGCACTATATTAGTTTCTAGAAAAAATAAATTTTAATAATCATACTTATCCTCCCATCGTTTTTTCAGAAAATCCCTATTGGCCTGTTCTCTGGTATTTTCGGCTGGGTCATAAAGTTTAGTATCGGTCAGCTCTTCTGGTAAGTAGTTTTGTTTAGCGAAGTGATTGTCATAATTATGCGCGTATTGATAATCTTTGCCATAATTCAAATCTTTCATGAGTTTGGTTGGGGCATTGCGCAAATGCAGTGGCACAGGCAAATCACCAGTTTTTTTGACCAATTCTTGGGCTTCATTAATGCTCATATAGGCACTGTTGCTTTTGGGCGATGTAGACAAATAGATGGCACATTCGCTCAAGATGATGCGACTCTCAGGATGACCAATCACTTGCACGGCCTGAAAAGTGTTATTGGCTAAAATCAAAGCGGTGGGGTTGGCCAAGCCAATGTCTTCCGCAGCCAAAATCAATAAACGCCGGGCAATGAATTTAAGTTCTTCGCCACCTTCAATTAATCTCGCCAGCCAATAGACGGCCGCATTAGGATCGCTGCCTCTGATGGATTTGATGAAAGCCGAAATGATGTCGTAATGCATTTCACCGCCTTTTTCAAAACTAGCGGTTTTGGTTTGTATGATTTGATTAACAATGTCATTGGTGATGATTATGGTCTTTTCTACAGAAGCTTCAATAACAAGTTCTAAAATATTAAGTAATTTTCTACCATCGCCACCAGAGTGAAATAATAAAGCCTCATGCTCTGAAATGGTGATATCTTTCAGTTTTAAGAGGTCATCTTTTTCAATGGCTTGATTGATGAGCTGTATTAAATCAGTTTGTTCAAATGCTTGCAAGACATAGATTTGGCAACGCGATAACAATGCGGGAATAACTTCAAAACTGGGGTTTTCTGTCGTAGCGCCAATCAAGGTTACCAAACCTTTTTCAACCGCATGCAACAAAGAGTCTTGTTGCGATTTACTAAACCGATGAATCTCATCGATAAATAAAATCGGATTTTTTGCCGTGAAAAGCCCTTGATTTTTTGATGCTTTTTCTATCACTTCCCGCACACCTGCCACACCAGAATTGATGGCGCTTAAGACATAAAAAGGCCTACCAGAAGTTTGTGCAATGATGTGAGCTAAAGTCGTTTTCCCGGTGCCTGGTGGTCCCCAAAAAATCATGCTTGGCATAATCCCTCTTTCAATCAAGGGGCGAAGCACACCGTTTGCACCAACCAAATGACTTTGACCAATATAATCGGCTAATGTTTTCGGTCTAAGGCGTTCTGCAAGAGGTGTTGACATAAATTATTCTTTCCAAACATTGTTGGTTTCATCAACATCAGCAGTCAACATTTTTGGATCAATTTCAATTTTAGTCACTTTTTTAGCTGTTGAAAAAACACGCGTAGCAGTTTCATTGCCTTTAGCCCAAATTTGTTCAGGGATGCGGTGGTTTTCTTTGGTGCCGTCCTCATAGGTTAATTCAACCAAAAGCGGCATAATCATTTGACCTAATTTTTCAAAAGTTACTTCATAAAAATATTTAGCTTCCTTCAAGCTGTTTTTTTCTGTTGTTGAATAATTGTCATTAATGTATTTGCTGAGATTTTCGTTTTGAGACCAATCAAAACCTTTTTTATCCTCATTTTTTAAAGTTGATTCAGTGCCTTTAGTCAAATATAAAAAAGGTCCACTTTCTGCACCAAAACGACCACGTCTAAGGTTAGCTTTCTTTTGTTCTTCAGTTGGTTGAGTGGTCACATAATAGGGTACAACTTGTTTAATGGCCATATCCACGTAATCTGTTGAGTAAAACCAAGCCCGCCAAAACCAATCCAAGTCATAAGCAGTAGCATCTTCCATGGTTCTAAAAAAATCTTCTGGATATGGATGTTTAAATTTCCAGCGATTGGCATAAGTTTTAAATGCAAAATCAAATTGCTCAGGTCCCAAGATGGTTTCTCTCAAAATGTGCAAGCCAATGGCGGGTTTAAAATAGCCATTTGAGCCGTAATCATTATAGGTTTCGGAGTTTGACATGATTGGTTCTAAAACTGCTTGATCACGTTTCATATATGGTACTATAGAACGTGGTCTAAATCTGCTTGATGGATAGTTTTTCATATAATCTTGTTCGGCATGATATTGCATAAAGGTGTTTAAGCCTTCATCCATCCACTTCCACTGTCTTTCGTCAGAATTGATAATCATCGGAAAATAGTTATGACCAACTTCATGAATAATCACGCTAATCATACCATATTTGATAAAATCTGGGGTTTTACCATTTTTATCTGGTCGGCCATAATTCCAACAAATCATTGGATACTCCATGCCTTGATCTTCTGCAGAAACCGAAACCGCTTTTGGATAAGGATATTCAAAGGTGAAACGAGAGTATGTTTTAATGGTTTGCGCAATAGCTCTTGTTGAATGTTCGCCCCAGAGCGGATTAGCAATATTCGGATAGACTGAAATTGCCATCACATCTTTGCCACCATTTTCCTGTTTAACCGCCATAGCATCATAAATGAATGTTCGAGAGGTAGAAAAAGCAAAATCTCTTACATTAGTGGCCTTAAATTTCCAAGTTTTTGTAGTTTTAGAAAAACCTTTTTCAGCAGCTAAAGCCTCTTCTGAAGTAACTACAACAACTGGTTTGTCATAAGATTTGGTGGCTAAGTCATAACGACTCAATTGAGCTGCGGTCAAAACATCTTTTCTGTTCATTAAATCGCCAGTGGCTTCAAGCACATGATCTGAAGGTGTAGTAATGTTAACCTCGTAGTTACCAAATGGGAGGGTAAATTCCCCTCTTCCCCAAAATTGCATGTTTTGCCATCCTTCAACATCGTTATAAACGCACATGCGTGGAAAAAACTGCGCCATGACATAAATACGGTTGCCATCTTCCAATAATTCATAGCCCGAACGGTCACGGTCTGGCGCATAATTTTTGATGTTATACCACCATTTTATAGAAAAGACAAATTTTTCGCCTGATTTTAAAGGCTGTGGTAAATTGACTCTCATCATGGTTTGATTGATATAATGAGGTAGCGGTTTACCTATTGCATCCTTAACTTCCTCTACTTTGAAGCCACCATCAAAACCCTCATGAATATATTTGTCTGCAAAGGCTTTTGGCGTTTGCACTTCTTTAATTTTTTCACTTTCAATTAAGGGCGATTTTGAATCTTTGGCAAACATATTTTGATCAAGTTGAACCCACAAATAGGTCAATTCATCTTTTGAATTATTGTGATAGGTGATGGTTTCTTGCCCTTTAAGTTTTTTGTTTTCATCATCTAAAATCAAATCCATTTTGTAATCCACTTGCTGTTGATAATAGGCAGGACCGGGCGCACCAGAGGCTGTTCTATAAGTATTAGGTGTGCTATACAGGTCATAGTTTTGTTGAAACTTATTGGTTGAGTAACCTTTTGAAACCTCTTGTTTTTTTGGTGCATTTTGTGCCGTTAATAAAGCAACTGCCAAGCAATGAAATAATAGAATTAATTTTCTCATGATTAAAATTTAAAAAGATGACGAAAATATATAAAATACATGAAAGGGAAGTGGTTTTTAACGAAATTTTTTAAATCATGGCTAATCTACCCTGAACGGGTTTTTAACTCGATTAATTTTTTGCATTTAGTTTTGTTTAGCTGTCAACCCTGAAAGGGTTTTAAACCCTTTCAGGGTTCTCAAACCGCAATTTTTCTAAAACGCTCTTATTTTTTTCTAATTCATTATGTATACACGACAAAAAAATTAAAATCAATCAAAGAAATTATAAAAACCATGATTTTCATTTCATTAAATAGTTTTTTTTGATATCTTAAACTTATTGAACTTGAGAAGATTGGTTCATTTTTCATAAAGACAACTTGAAACTTTTAAATGCAGACGATAAATGTCTGCATCGATTTAGATGATGAATGTCTTAACAGGAACAAGCAAAGCTTCGTCTCGACCTTAATCCCTTTAACCTTTAAAATCCTCGCTAATTAACCATCCACCCGTCCAAGCATTTTGAAAATTAAAGCCTCCAGTAATGGCATCAATATTTATTATTTCACCAGCAAAATAGAGTTGAGGAACAATCTTGCTCGACATTTTTTTGAAATTAATTTCATTTAAATCAACACCACCAGCGGTTACAAATTCTTCCTTAAAGGTACTTTTACCATTAACGCTTAAAATCATTTGCGCAATGTTTTGGTGCAATGCTTGCATTTTCTGTTTAGGCAAATTAGCCCATTGGTCTTGCGGATTAATGGCCGAAACATCCAAAAAATAGGCCCATAGTCGTTTCGGAAAATCGAACAATGGCGTGTTGCCAATTTGTTTCTTGGCCTGCTGACTTTTGTTTTTAAGAAGTATATCCATCACCTCTAGCGAGGAAAATGCTGTCCAATTCACTTGAATTTTAAATTGATAACTTTTTTCATGCAATAGGCGGGCACCCCAAGCCGATAATTTCAAAACTGCTGGACCGCTTATACCCCAATGCGTGATGAGTATTGGGCCGTCACTCTGTAGTTTGGTGTCCAAAATTTTTATTTGACCATGAGTTGCTATACCCATCAACGCATGACGTTGCTCATCTTTAATGTTGAAAGTGAAAAGGGAGGGGACAGGCGCAATTATTTTGTGATTCAGTCCCGAAACCATCTCCCATATTTTTGGATTACTGCCCGTTGTTAAAACCAGATTTTTAGCTTCAAAATTTTTGTTAGAAGTTTCAACCAGCCAATGATTATCTTTAAAAACAAAAGATTTAACTGCGGTATTCGTCATTAAATCAATGTTATATTTTTCGCAATCCTTAAAAAAACAATCAATAATGGTCTGTGAATTGTCCGAAACTGGAAACACTCGACCATCAGCTTCAATCTTCAAGTTGACGCCTCTTTTCTTAAACCAATTCATGGTATCTTCACAACCAAAACTATGAAAAGGGCCAAGGAGTTGTTTTTCACCGCGAGGATAATTTTTGACCAGTGCTTTGGGATCAAAAATACTATTGGTGACGTTGCACCGGCCGCCACCAGAAATTTTAACTTTTGTCAAAAATTCTTTACCTCGCTCAATAATAGCAATTTTGAGATTTTTGTTTTTTTCTTTGGCATTAATTGCCGTAAAAAATCCAGCAGCACCACCGCCAATGATTAATAAGTCATACATGTAGAAACCCGATCAGGAAAATTAGTAAAAACGCCATCCACACCCCAAAGCATCATTCTATTTATGTCCTCAATTTCATTTACGGTATAGGTATAAACGTCAAATCCTTCTTTTTTTATTTGCTCAACTTGTGCTTGCGTCAGATTTTTAAACCATGGATTGATGGCTTGTGCCTTAATTTTTTTAGCAAATGAAATGGCGTCTAACGGATTTTCCTCTGTTAAAACCGCGAGAGGCATCTCAGCATCTAGTTGACGATAAATCTCTAATTCGTCCCAATTAAAACTTGAAGTAATAAAATCTGTCTTTTTAAAACCTTTAGCCAAATATTTTTGAATTAAATCGTGGGTTGGTTGGGCGGTATTTTTGCCTTTCAACTCAATGTTTAAAGGCACTTTTTTATTAACTAAATCAATAACTTCTGCCAAAGTTGGTATTTGATGGCCGCCATTGAGTTCAACTTTTTTAATGTCGTATAAAGTCATATCCTCAATTTTTCCAGTTGATGACGATAGGCTGTCTAACATCTCATCATGAAAAACCACTAACTCACCAGATTTACAAACGAAAACATCTATCTCAATCATATCAACCTTGAGGTCTAACGCTTTTTGGATAGACGGCAAAGTGTTTTCCATCACATGACCCATGGCGCCACGGTGCCCAATATTAAGAAACTTTTTAGGCTTATCGTCACAGGCTATTAGTACCATACAAATTAAAATTAATCTCATGATTTTAATAAAATTCAAAGGTAATAATTTTTTGGAGCAATGTGGCCTAGTCTTTTATACAAAGTTTAACTGCCTTTAGCTAAAAACCAGAATTTTTGTCAGCTAAAACATTAAAAATAAGTTAATTAACGGAAATTTTGACATGTTTTTTTTCATAAAACTGTCATTTTTACTACTCTATTGTTTTGGTATTTTATTTGTAGTTCTGTCATCGTAAATTAATGTTTAACAATTAAATTTTAAAGACATGACACTAGTAAAAAGACACAATGCTTATGGTTTTCCCACCATTTTTGAGGATTTTTTTAAACCTGACTATTTAGGAGGGACAGAGGTTTTGAAAACGAAAGTTCCAGCAGTGAACATTAAGGAGAGCGATTCTGACTTTATCGTTGAACTCGCAGCGCCTGGTTTAAAGAAAGAAGATTTTAACATTGAATTGGACAACAATGTATTAACCATATCTTCTGAACTTGAAACTGAAAGCAATGAAAAAAGCGAAAATGGTAAATATACCCGCAGAGAATTTAGTTTCCAATCGTTCAAAAGAAGCTTTACTTTGCCTGAAACTGTCAATGAAATTGACATCAAAGCTAACTACGAAAATGGTGTATTGAGTGTTCATTTACCAAAAAAGGAAGAAGCCCTGCCAAAAGCTAAACGCTTGATTGAAATTGGTTAAAAATCCTTTTTAAAATAAAAGAAGCTGTTCAAAAAAATGAGCAGCTTTTTTTTATATTTGTCAAATGAATTTAAGTTTTTGGGAACATAAAAATTGGTTCGAGGCAATTGATTTTGCCATTATTGGTAGTGGTATTGTTGGCATCAATTGTGCTTTGCAATTGAGAAAAAAACATCCCAAAGCCAAAATTGTCATCTTTGAAAAAGGACTATTGCCAGAAGGTGCCAGCACTAAAAATGCAGGCTTTGCTTGTTTTGGTAGTGTATCGGAAATTTTGGATGACCTTAATCGGATGACGGTTGATGAGGTTTTAAATCTCATTGAAAAACGTTGGAAAGGCATTCAAAAACTCAAAAAAGCCTTTGGGAAAGCCATTGATTTCAAGGATTATGGCGGCTATGAATTGTTTTTAGAAAATGATAAACATTTTACAACCTGCGTTGATGAAATTAACCGCATCAACCAGCTATTGAAGCCCATTTTTAAAAAGGCTGTATTTTCAACAGCTGAGAATCGTTTTGGGTTTAAGCAAGTGCATCAACAGTTAATCTTTAATGCTTTTGAAGGTCAAATTGATACAGGGAAAATGATGCAAGCTTATCTCAAATTAGCACATCAACAAGATATTTTGATTTTAAATAATTGTACACTAAATAGCTTTAAGCAGCTAGAGCAACAAGTTGAAATTGAAATTAATCAAACAAAGTTTAATGTGAAAAATCTACTTTTGGCCACAAACGGTTTTGCGTCCTCACTTTTTCCTGATGAACTTAAACCAGCTAGGGCACAGGTTTTAATCACTAAACCAATTGCTGACTTAAAAGTTAAAGGCACTTTTCATATTGATCAAGGTTATTACTATTTTAGAAATTATAAAGACCGCATTTTGTTTGGTGGCGCCAGAAACCTTGCTTTTGAAGAAGAAGAGACAACTGCTATGCAAACCACAGCGTTGATTCAAAACCGTTTAGAAGACGTGCTGAAAAATGTCATTTTGCCGAATCAACCTTTTGAAATAGACCAGCGTTGGACTGGCATTATGGGTGTTGGTCAGACAAAAGTGCCAATTGTTAAGCAACTCTCTGAAAACGTTTTTTGTGGGGTTAAACTTGGTGGCATGGGTGTTGCCATTGGTGCACAAGTAGGCAAAGATTTGGCGAACCTTTCTGTTGGTTAAATAATTATTTTTATGATATTTTTTTGTATTTTAACATACAATAATTTCAATAATGAAAAACTTAAAAGCTATAAAAATTCAAGGTCAAATTAAAATTAAGGATTTACCCACTAATATTGATCATAACCACAGTAAAGATTATTTAGAAGACGCTTTAAATGATATCCGGGAAGAGCTGGCTGACCTTCAGGATCGCATGTATGCGCATAACAAATACAGTGTTTTAATTTGTTTGCAGGGCATGGATACGGCGGGAAAAGACAGTTTGATTCGTGAAGTTTTTAAAGAATTTAATGCAAGAGGCGTCGTGGTGCATAGCTTTAAGGCGCCGCAAGCCACTGAGCTTGAACATGATTTTTTATGGCGACATTATATCGCTTTACCTGAAAGAGGAAAATTTGGTGTTTTTAATCGAACGTATTATGAAAATGTGCTAGTAACTCGGGTTAACCCACAGTTTTTATTAAATGAAAACTTGCCTAATATTCAAAAGGTTGAAGATGTAACCGATGCTTTTTGGGCGAACCGTTTTGAAAGCATCAATGCTTTTGAAAAACATTTGATAAATAATGGTACAATCGTTTTAAAATTTTATTTACATTTAAGCAAAGAGGAGCAGAGACAGCGCTTGATGCGACGTTTAGAAAAGCAGAAACATCAATGGAAATTCTCGCCAGGCGATATTAAAGAGCGTGCTTTATGGTATAAGTATCAAGCTTGTTATGAAGAGATTCTTAATCAAAGTTCAACGGAAATTGCGCCTTGGTATGTGGTGCCAGCTGATGACAAAGAAGCCTGCAGGTTAATGGTTGCCCAAACCATTTTGGAAACTTTGAAGCAATTTACTGATATAAAAGAACCAGAATTAGATCCAAAAGTTAAGGCTGACTTGGACATGTATTATCAAGGGTTGAAGAATGAGCAGTAGTTTTTTTTTCAAACAGCATGTTGAATGTATAACGTTTTGAATGAAATTACTTTCTTGAAAATTGGCACATTGAAAAATTGACCCATTGAGCATAAGCAAATTTAAATTATCTTTGCACTTTTAAAAATATAAGATGACTGATACAAAACTAGCCGTTGATCAAGGGGTCATGTTGCCTTTGATGGAAGAGTTTTATACCATACAAGGCGAAGGTTATCACACGGGTACCGCCGCCTATTTTATTCGAATTGGTGGTTGTGACGTGGGTTGCCATTGGTGTGATGTTAAAGAAAGTTGGAATGCTCAACTACATCCGCCTACAGCCATTACGCAGATAGTTGAGCATGCAAAAAAACATGCTGAAACTGTTGTCGTAACAGGTGGGGAACCACTAACATGGAACATGCAGCCTTTAACCGATTTATTAGCAGAAAATGGTTTGAAAATTCATATAGAAACCTCTGGTTGTTATGAAGTGACTGGCACTTGGGATTGGTTTTGTTTATCACCAAAAAAAAATAAATTACCCGTTCAGTCAGCTTATAATATTGCAGATGAATTAAAGGTTATTATTCATAACAAGCATGATTTTATCTTTGCTGAAGAGCAAGCAGCACAGACCAATGAGAAAGCTATTTTGTTTCTGCAACCAGAATGGAGTAAAAGAGATGACATGACGCCTTTAATTGTTGATTATGTGATGAAAAATCCAAAATGGAAAATTTCTTTACAAACGCATAAATTTTTGAATATCCCGTAAGATGGCGAAGTGGTTTTTGATTTTTGTTTTAGTTTTTTCTTTACCTGCTTTGTCTCAAATACAAGGAGAAAGCGAAGTTTATTTAAGTGGCGACTTAATTGAACCGCAATATGAGGGAGGTCTGAAAGGGTTTCAAGGGGTGTTTTACCAAATGATTAAAGATAAAAAAGTTAAAAGGGGAGAGAAAGTAACCGCCTCATTTGTCATTGGCAAAGACGGCTTAATGACTAACATTAAGATAACTAGTTTTAAAGATGATGAAACGGCCATGAGCGTTTTACAAACGCTTAATGATATGAATACCCTAAAAATTAAATGGCAACCAGCTACGCGTTTGGGTGAATTTGTGCCCATTAAACTGGAGTTTCCTTTTAGATTTTAATCTTTCAAAGCATATTTAAAGCCATTGGCAATCAATGTGTCAATGTCCTCTTTTGATAAGTTTAATGCTTCTGCCAGTTGAATATAATTTTCGTTTAAATAACCGTCAAAGTAAGCAGGATCATCTGAGTTAATGGTGGCTTTGATCCCTAAATCAAGCATTTTTTTGATGGGATGTTCTTTTAAATCTTTAACCACTTGTAGCTCTAAGTTCGACAAAGGACAAACCGTTAAAGCGATGTCATTCTTAACGATATAATTAATCAATTCAGTATCTTGCAAACTGTTATTGCCGTGGTCAATGCGCACAATTTTTAAATCATTTAAAGCTTCCCAGACATATGCGGCAGGACCTTCTTCGCCAGCATGCGCCAGCAATACGTAACCTGCTTGCGCTGATGCTGCAAAAACTTTTTTAAATTTTGAAGGTGGATGGCCCATTTCTGAAGAATCTAAACCAACGGCTTTGATATATTTTTTGAAAGGCAGTGAGTGTTCTAAAGTAATAAATGCTTCCTCTTCTGATAAATGACGGAGATAGCTCATGATTAAAACTGATGAAATGCCTAGTTCTGTTTTAGCTTGCTCTCTGGCTTTTTGAATGCCTGTTATAACCGTTTCAAAGCTGATCCCGCGATGTGTATGCGTTTGCGGGTCAAACATAATTTCTGCGTGAACAATATTATTTTCTTGGCATTTAAAAAAATAGGCCCAAGTGAGATCATAAAAATCTTGTTCGTGAATCAGCACGCTAGCACCCGCATAATAAAGGTCTAAAAAATCTTGTAAGCAATCAAATTGATAAGCTTTTTTTAGACTTTCAATATCTGCATAGGGGATAGACACCTTGTTTTTTTGAGCCAAGGCAAATAGTAATTCAGGTTCTAAAGTGCCTTCTATGTGGAGATGGAGTTCAGTTTTTGGTTGAGTACGGATGTAGTCTGGAAGGGTCATATTTTTTAGTGTTAGATTTTTTA
>JBIIXU010000011.1:0-66770 GCA_044347145.1 Flavobacterium sp. | reverse complement strand
TTTAATAGTATCGGATAAGTGCTATATTTGTATAATTAAGTGCAAGGAAATATGCAAAACACCTCAAAAAATCGTGCACTTAAAAAAGTTCGATTAATTTAAGACCTCATATTTGTAGTGTTTTTTTGCGATAGTTGTCATTTCGACGCAGGAGAAATCGCATAAACACAAGTATTGATGAGATTTCTCCTAGGTCGAAATGACAAATAACTCCGCTAAAATATTTTTGCTAATTTTTCAGCAGACCCTACTTAATCGCAGGTCTTCCAAAAACTTTGATTTCATAAGGCATCAACATTTGAATTCCTTTTACCTGTTGCATGCGTCTAAATTGCTCGATGATCTTATAGTTTTCAGCACCGATTTCATTTTTGATAAATGCCTCTCTACTCTGTTTTAAACCTACAAAACTAAAAAATTGTGCGGGATCAAATTCATCTTCATAAATAGGATAATTGATGGTCTTATAATCTTTTAGTTTAGCCAATTTTGCGGCATGCGCTAAAGCGTCATCGAGCGACCCTAAAGTATCAACTAAACCATTGGCTTTGGCTTGAACACCAGTCCAAACACGCCCTTGACCGATTGCATCTACTTGTGCTTTGGTCATTTTTCTACCTTCTGCAACACGTGTTAAAAAGGTGTCATAAACAATTTCAATACCTTCTTTAATGTAATCGTGCGTTTGTGGTTTCAGAGGTTCAAAAATACTATACTCCAAAGAATTTTCATGCGTTTGCACTTGCTCAGCATTGATGCCATATTTGGTCGCAATACCATGTAAATTTGGAATCTGTCCAAAAACACCTATTGAGCCGGTAATGGTAGTAGGTTCAGCAAAAATATGATCTGCATTGGCGGCAATATAGTAACCCCCTGAAGCGGCGACGTTACCCATAGATACAATTAACGGTTTTTTCCCTTTTGTCAATTGTAGTTCACGCCAAATAAGTTCTGAAGTTAAAGCCGAGCCACCTGGACTATCCACACGCAACACGATGGCTTTAATATCATCATTTTCTCTTGCTTCTTTGATTGCGTTTCGCATAGAACCTTCACCTATCATATCAACGCTACCTTCACCTGGCATGATAATTCCCTGCGCATAAATGACAGCAATCTGCTCATCTGCACTTTTATGTTTTTGCAAAACAATACCACTGCCAATATAATCGCCTATTGGCAAACTCGTGTACTTTTCATCAAATTTTAAACCCAAGGCTTTTCTGATACCGTCATGATATTCATCTTCATAACCTATCTTATCAATTAAACCGTTGGCTTTGGCTAATTGCGGTGTGCGACCTAAATGACCATTGGCAATTTCATTTATTTTTTGAATCGATAAGCGTCTTGATGCTGACACTTCTTTTGCTATTTCAGACCAAACCGATTGCAGCAAAGATGTGGTTTGCTCACGGTTTTCTTCACTCATTTTATTATCCAGGTAGCCTTCAGCTGCACTTTTATATTTACCATGTCTTATCACCTCCATTTTGATACCAGATTGATCTTGAAAATCTTTAAAATACATCACTTCTGAAGAAAGACCTTTAAAATCAACAACACCCGCAGGATTTAAATAGATGGTGTCTGCTACAGAATTAATGTAATATTGGTCTTGAAAATAATAGTCGCCATAAGAAACTACAAACTTTTTACTTTTCTTAAAGTCGATCAATTTTTCTCTTAACGCTTTAGATTGCGCCATCCCTAGATTATAACTCGCATTTAACAAACTGATGCCTTTAATTTTATCATCGCTTTTGGCGTATTCAATAGCGTTTAAAACCTCTACAAATCCTGTTTGGTTTTCATTAATCATAACCAAAAATGGGTCGGTATATTTACCCGCATAATCCAAAGACACTTCAGATAAATCGAGTTCTAAAACTGAATTTTTTTCCACACTTACTTTATCGCTGCCTCCAAAAATGGCACCGAGTATCATAAAGCCAAAAAAGAATAACATGATGAAAACAAAAATACCGATAACAGTTGCTAATATTTGTCCTAAAAATCTCATATATATATTTATTTATTTATTGTTGTATTAGTCAATAATTATTAAAAATGTTACAAAGATAATACTTTTAATTTTTATTAGCTGTTTCCTGCCATTCGCTATTACTCCTCGGTCAAAAGCTAAGATTTGCATGCTTTCTTTTCAGCTTCTTAGGTCGCTGGCAAAAACCAACAAATCTAAAGCTTTTGCCCTGCGGGGTAGCCGCTGCTGTCAGGGCTAAACTGAAAAAAGCAAGAAAATATTCTAAAAAAACTGTACATTTGCGTTTATTAAATTTAACATGGCAGGTAAAATTATCACCCTTGAGGGTTTAGATGGTTCTGGCAAATCAACACAAATAGATTTGTTATTAAATTATTTTAAATCTAAAGGTATCAAGCACCAATACGTGCATTTTCCAATGCTCAATCAAGGGCGATATGGTCAACTAATAGCAGAATATTTGCGAGGCGAATTTGGCGCAATAGATCAAGTACACCCCAAATTGGTGGCTTTACTCTTTGCCGAAGATCGTCATGCATTTAAACCACAGCTTATGCAGTGGCTAGAGGACGGCTATTTAGTTTTATTAGACCGGTATGTTAACTCAAACATTGCTTTTCAATGCGCAAAAACCATAGATATTTCAGAAAAAAAAGCTTTGAAATCTTGGATTTTAGATTTTGAATTTAATGATATTCAATTGCCTAAACCCGATAAATCTGTTTTTTTGAATGTCCCATTTCATATCGTTGAAAAATCTCTAGCAGCAGAGCGTACAGGTGAAGATAGAGATTATCTCAATGGCAAAACAGATATTCATGAAGATGCTATTGAATTTCAACGGCAAGTATATCAAGAATATTTGCAAATGATTGAAGAACAAGAGCAATTTTTTGCTGTAGATTGTATGGCAGACAATGGCGAATGGTTGGCCAAAGATTTGATTCATCAGGAATTATTAAAGCTTTTTGATTTGTAAGTCATATCCATTTTATTTCCAAATATTTGCATAGAATCTGGGCATAAATTTTTAGATGAAAGTACATACGTTATTAATTATGGTTAGATTGCAAGGGACATAGCCCAGCAATCTTCGTAGAAAAAATTTACAAGCAGTCATCAAGGGGCGTAGCCCTGAAATCTTCGTAAAAAAAATATAAACGCAGACATCAAGGGGCATAGCCCTGACATAAAAAATTAAAAATTATATTTACAAAAATTTTTATCAATTATGGCTAATACCTATACACAATTATGCACTCAATTTGTATTTTCCGTTAAAGGACGCGAAAATTTAGTTAAAGAACCGTTTAGAGATGAATTAGAAAAAATAATTTGTGGTATAGTGACTAATCATAAGTGTAAAACCTACGCCATATACTGTAATCCTGATCATACCCATTTATTTGTGGGCATGCATCCCACTATATCACCTTCCAAACTAATGGAACAAGTTAAATCTGGTTCCTCCAAATGGCTAAATGATAAAAAATATTTACCCTATAAATTTTCTTGGCAAGATGGTTTTGGTGCATTTAGCTATTCAAAATCACATATAGATTAAGTTGTAAAATATATTTTAAATCAACCTTTACACCATAAAAAACAAACCTTTAAAGATGAATATTTTTTGTTTTTGAATAAATTTGAAATTGAATATTCTGAAAAATATTTATTTGAATGGTATGATTAAAGATTTCAGGGCTACCGCCCCTTAAATGTATTTCAAAATCTTCCGACAAAGATTAAAGGGCTAACGCCTCTTTTAGATTTTTATGATTAAAACCATTATTATAATTATATGAAGTGGAAAAAACAACTTCGATTAAACCTTTTTTAAAAAAGCATATCTAATTAATAAATCACGTAAAAGTTGATAGATGAACAGCAATTTATTGATGAACTGTTAGACGAACGCACCAAAAATAGGGCGTTTAGTTTACTCATTGATAAATATCAAAAGCCACTTTATCAGCACATTAGACATATTGTAATTAATCATGAAGATGCACAAGATGCCCTTCAAAACACTTTTGTAAATGTTTTTAGGGGTTTGCCAAATTTTAAAAGAAATAGCAAATTGTTTAGCTGGATGTACAAAATTGCGCAAAATGAAGCTTTGAGTATTTTGCAAAAAAACGCTAAAAGCAAGAAAACTTCGATTGAAGATGTGCAGCATCAAAACATAAATGGGTTGCAGGCATCGGCTTATTTTGATGGTGATGCGATACAAAAAGCGCTTCATTTGGCGGTTTTAAAATTGCCACAACAGCAACAATTAATTTTTAAAATGAAATATTTTGAAGATTTAAAATATGAAGAAATAGCAGAAATACTTAGCTTGAGTGTTGGTGGCTTAAAAGCCGCTTATCACATTGCGGTTAAGAAAATAGAATTAGAAATCAATAAAATTTCAAACGATGAAACACCCTTGTGAAAATTGTGTTTTACACCCAGAGACATGACTATAGGTGTTCCATCTGACAATTAAAAAACAATAAATATATACAGATGAATAAAATGATACATTTAGATGACTTAAAAAACAAAACTGGTTTTACTGTGCCTGAAGATTTTTTTGAACAAAACAAATCTGAAATCTTGCGACAAGTAATTTTTGAAGAGAAAAAACCCAAATCAAAACTACCTTGGTTGTCGTTGGCAGCAAGCTTAACGATTGTAGCAGGTGCTTTTGTTTTGTGGCAAATTAACCAACAAACTGAAAACAAGAAATTTGAACAAGAAGTGACTGATTATTTAACGATGCAGTCTTCTGCCTACTATGATTTGGTTGATGATGATCAGTTAAACGCCCAAGATTTTCCCGTCTCTGATGACATTTATGAATTGTCAGATGAAGATTTGGACCAATTAATTACAACTAACCCTTCCTATATTATCAATTAAAACCTATTTTATTATGAAACATTTCCTTTTTATATTTAGTTTCTTAATCTTCACTCAATTAGTAAATGCGCAAGATGGCGAAAGATTCGAACGTGTTGAAGCTATTTTGGTCGCGCATATTACTAAATCATTAGATCTGTCAGCGGCTGCGGCAGAAAAATTTTGGCCAGTTTTTAATGAATTTAGTAAAACAGAGTTTGAATTAAGAGCATCGCAAAGAAAAATCATGCGTGTGATCAACACCAAACTTGAGTCATTATCTGATAAGGAAGTTAGCGATTATAACCTTAAAATTGATAAAATAAGAGAAGATTTGTATAAAAATGAAAATGATTTATACAAAGATTTAAAAGGCATTTTATCTGATAAAAAAATCCTTAAGCTTAAATTTGCTAGAGAAAATTTTCAAAGACATTTGCTTCAACAAATTAGACAAAACAGAAAGGGTTGATTGAAATAATACCAAACACATTTAATTATTAATGTGTTTGGTATAGCTTTAATTTACGGTGCTGGATTTGGAATCAGCTCCTGGATTTTATCTATTTCATTTAAAATGTCGTCACCTAGAACAACATTAAACGCAGCTATGTTTTCTTGAAGTTGCGTCAAAGAAGTTGCACCAACAATAGTTGCATTGACCATTTGTTGATGATAAACAAAACTAAGTGCCAATTGTGTCAAGGTCAGATGGTTCTCAAGGGCTAACTTTTCGTATAATTTAATGGCTTTTATACAATTCTCAGAGGTATATCTAATAAATTGTGAAAAAAGCGCTTGACGACTGCCGGCTGTAAATCCATTTAGATGTTTGCCGGTTAACATACCAAATCCCAATGGTGAGTAAGCCAGAAGGCCCACTTTTTCTCTTTGGCAGATTTCTGATAAACCAACTTCGAACAATCTATTGAGCAACGAAAAAGGGTTTTGAATCGTTTGAACACGAGGTAATTGGTTTATTTTATGCTCTTCAAGCACACGCATCAAGCCCCAAGGTGCTTCATTAGAAACGCCAAAGTTTCTTATCTTACCTGCCTTTATTAAATCCTCAAGGGTGCACAAAACGTCATGAAAGCTGTCTTCCCATTCACGGTCAATTTGACTTAGACCTCTTTTTCCAAACATATTCATTTGGCGCTCAGGCCAATGTAGTTGATACAAATCGATGTAGGTTGTTTTAAGGTTTAATAAACTTTTTTCAACTGCATCAATAATGTTTTGCTTTGAAAAATTGAGCGGCTGTCTGATATAAGCCATACCCCTATTCGGGCCCGCAATTTTAGTTGCAATAACCAAATCCTCTCTTTTCTTATCTTTTAACCAGGTTCCAATATACTTTTCAGTTAAGCCCAATGTTTCACTTTTTGCTGCGATAGGATACATTTCAGCTGTATCAATAAAGTTAATCCCTTTTTCTAAGGCCAGATCAAGTTGTTCATGCGCTTCTTTTTCTGTATTTTGCTCACCAAAAGTCATGGTGCCTAAACAGATTTTACTTATTTTTAAATCGGTGTTACCTAAAGTTGTGTATAGCATAGCTAATATTTGCAGCAAAAATAATAATTCTTATTGGTATTTAAAAGTCGTTAATATTAACATTAAGGAATTTTTAAAAAAATAAGCCCGATAAAAAATCGGGCTTCATCACTGTAAAAACAAATACGCGTTTAATCAAGTTTTGCCACATCCTGCCTATTTGAGGAAGTATGCAATAGCTATAATTTAAAAGTCACCACTGGTCTAATCGCATGATTAACGACATCTTCGCTAATGCTTCCATTAAAGAAATGGGCAATACCTTTTCTCCCATGGGTTGAAATACCTATTAAATCCATTTTATAGTGTCTAGCAAAATTTAAAACGCCTTTCTCTACATTGGCATCATTAAATATATGCGTAGAATAATTTTTAACTGTAAATTCACTTAAAAAACTTTTCAATTGCTCTTCAGCCACCAAGGTTGACTTGAATGAATTTGGCGTGTTTACCATTAATAAATTTAAATGAGCACCTATCTTTTCACTAAAATTGATAACCGATTGAAAATTCTTTTTACATTCTTCACTAAAATCAGAAGCATAAACCATATGGTTTATATCAAAATCATGCTCATCTTTTTTAATGATTAATACAGGAATATCAGATGTTCTCACTACTTTTTCTGTGTTTGAACCAATAAACATCTCTTTAAATCCGCTTGCGCCATGAGATCCCATACAAATTAAGTCTACATTATTTATCTTTGCTACTTTGATGATTCCCTCAAAGGCCATTTCAAATTGAATAGCTTCCAAAACAGTAATGCCCTCCAAATAATCACTATCCATCATGTCTTCAAGTTTGTTTATCGCCGCCTTTTTAAAAAACATTATTTCAGGGATGTCAGTAAAGGAAGTTGCAGGGTCTTTTACAGCATGAGGCAACTCTAAGAAGTGCAATAAAATAATTTCTCCATTGTGCTTGCGGGCTAGTTTTGCTGCTACTTTGAGGGCGTTTTCTGAATTTTCAGAAAAATCTGTAGGCACTAAAATACGTTTCATAAAAGTAATATTAACTTGTTAGTAATTGAATAATAAATTTAACTGCATAAAGGTACAAAATATTTTTTATTTTTCGAAATATAATATTTAAAATTTTTTACTATATTTGCACCGAATTTAAAAACATATGATTAGGGAGCAATTGCTCCCTATTTTATTACATAAAATGGAAAATTTTCAAGCGCTTGTTGCTCATTTATTGGAAGACGCCTTAAGCATTAGGCCCGATTTGTTTTTAATTTCACTTAATATTGATGCGAAAATGCATGTATCAATTATTATAGATGGTGATCAAGGTGTTAATTTGACCGATTGTATAGAAATTAGCCGTGCCGTAGAACACAACATTGATCAGGAATTATATGACTTTTCATTAGATGTTAGTTCGCCTGGTGCCTTTTCAGATATTAAATTGGTTCGACAGTACAATAAAAACATTGGCAGACATTTGTCGATTTTAAAAACAGACGACGAAAAATTTGAAGGTCTCTTGGAAGCTATATCAGACAATAAACTATTGATTTCATGGGAAACCAGAGAAAAAAAGGCTGTAGGTAAAGGTAAAGAAACAGTCAAACACAACAAAGAAATATTAATATCAGACATTAAAAAAGCAAACGTATTATTTAAATAATTATTACAAAAATGGAAAATTCAGCATTAATTGAATCATTTTCGGAGTTTAAAGATGATAAAGCAATTGACAGATTAACTTTAATGACAATTTTAGAGGAAGTTTTTAGAAGTGCCATAAAAAAGAAGTTTGGCACAGATGAAAATTTTGACATCATCATCAATCCAGATAAAGGGGATATGGAAATTTGGAGAAATAGAACAATTGTAGCTGACGATGAATTAGAAGACGAAAGTCTAGAAATTTCATTTACAGATGCATTAAAAATTGAACCAGATTTTGAAATAGGAGAAGAAGTTTCAGAAGAATTTAAGCTAATAGACATTGGGAGGAGAAATATATTGTCGTTGCGACAAAACCTTATACAAAAGATAAATGAGCACGACAGCAACAATTTATACAAACATTTTAAAGAGCTTGAAGGTGAGATTTATGGTGCTGAAGTGCACCATGTGAGACCAAAAATGGTTATTTTAATGGATGAAGACGGCAATGAAATTGTGCTACCAAAAGAACATCAAATTCCAAATGATTTTTATAGAAAAGGTGACAACGTAAAAGGCATTATTGAACACGTTGAATTAAGAGGAAATAAACCAGTGATTACTTTGTCCAGAACTTCACCTATATTTCTTGAAAAGCTTTTTGAACAAGAAATCCCTGAAATTTTTGACGGCTTAATAACCATTAAAAAATCCGTGCGAATTCCTGGCGAAAAAGCAAAAATTGCAGTTGAAACTTATGATGATCGCATTGATCCAGTTGGTGCCTGCGTAGGTGTAAAAGGTTCAAGAATTCATGGTATTGTGAGAGAACTTGGCAATGAAAACATTGATGTAATCAATTATACCAACAATTTACAATTGTTTATTTCTAGAGCATTGAGTCCAGCAAAAGTAACTTCAATTAAAATTTTAGAAGACGTTAAACGTGCTGAAGTAACCTTGAAAATTGAAGAGGTCTCTAAAGCAATTGGCAGAGGCGGTCAAAACATCAAATTGGCTAGTTTATTAACTGGTTATGAACTAGATGTTATTAGAGAAGGCGCTACTCAAGCTGATGATGATGTTGAATTGAGAGAATTTGAAGACGAAATTGATGGTTGGATCATTGACGAATTCATAAAGGTTGGTCTAGATACAGCAAAAAGCATATTAAACCTATCTATAGACGACCTAGTTAGGCGTACTGATTTAGAGGAAGAAACGGTTCAAGAAGTGGTTAAAATTTTAAAAACAGAATTTGAATAACCACAATTGTCATTTTGGTATCTAATATCTTTCAAAATATAAATTAAAAATCTTACTTTTGCACACATGTCAGAAGAAAAAAACATAAGAATAAATAAAATACTTAGGGAACTTAACATTTCTCTCGATAGGGCTGTTGAATATCTCAAAGATAAGGGTATAACTGTAGAAGCCAATCCGAATTCAAAAATTTCTGAAAACGAAAGACACATGTTATACTCAGAATTTTCTGACGACATTGTGGATAAAGTTGCTTCTTTGGAAGTAGCAGAAGAAAAGAAAAAGGAAAAGGAAAGTATTAGACTTCAAAGAGAACGTGAAGAAGCGCAACGCATAGAAGACGAAAGAAAGAAACTCGAAGATGAACGCATAAAAGCTAGAACACAGCTTGCCGGTACAAAAACAGTTGGTAAAATTGATTTAGGTCCTAAAAAAGTTGATGAAAAAGAAAATATCGTTGATAATAAGGTTGTTGAGGAAGAAAAAAATGCAGGTCAAGTTGATGTTAAACAAAGAGTTAGCGACCTCATTGCACAATCTAAAAAAGAAAGTAAACAAGAGTTTAAATCTGAAAGGTCTAAGCTTGACAAACCCAAAGTTGTTGGAAAAACAGAACCAAATCCACCAATAACTGAAGAGAACCCAATAGCTAAACAACCAGCAGTAGCAGACATCGTAGCTTTGCCAGAAGCTGCTCCTGTTGAAGAAGCTGCTCAAGATGAGAAATATGAAACGCAATATCAAAAATTATCAGGCGCCAAGTTAACTGGAAAAGTTATCGATTTGTCTGTGTTTGATAAACCAAAAAAGAAGCCGGAGGTAAAAAAACATGCAACTCCTGCAACTCCTGCACCTCAAACACCTAAGAAAGAAGGTGAAGATCCAAATAAGAACAAGCGCAAGCGTATTCAAAATAAATTTCAAGGAAACAACACAACTAACGGGCAAAACCAAAACACCAGACCTGGTGGTGGCTTCAAAAAACCTGAAGTTGTAAAGGTTGAGCCTACAGAAGAGGATGTTAAAAACCAAATTAAAGAAACCCTGGAAAAACTTCAAGGTAAAGGTAATAAATCCAAAGCTTCTAAATATAGAAGAGAAAAGAGAGACACACATAAGCAAAGAACAGAAGATGAAATTCAAGCATCTTTAGAAGATAGCAAGGTGTTAAAAGTTACTGAATTTATCACAGTAAGTGAAGTAGCCACAATGATGGATGTGCCCATCAATAAAATTATTGGCACCTGCATGTCTTTAGGCATTATGGTAACCATGAATCAGCGATTAGATGCTGAAATTCTATCGATGGTTGCTGAAGAATTTGGTTTTGAAGTTGAATTTACTTCTGCCGAATCTGAAGAAAACATGACTGAATATGTTGATAGTGAAGAAGATTTATTGTCAAGAGCACCTATAGTAACGGTGATGGGTCACGTGGATCATGGAAAAACCTCCCTTCTTGACTACATTAGAAAAGCCAACGTTATTGCTGGCGAATCGGGTGGCATTACTCAGCATATTGGCGCCTATAGTGTTACGCTAGAAAACGGACAACGCATTGCCTTTTTAGATACACCTGGTCACGAGGCGTTTACTGCCATGCGTGCGCGTGGTGCACAATTAACTGATATTGCTATTATTGTTGCTGCAGCTGATGATGATTTGATGCCACAAACAAAAGAAGCGATTAGTCACGCACAAGCGGCGAATGTACCGATGATTTTTGCCATTAATAAAGTTGATAAGCCATCTGCAAATCCTGAAAAAATTAAAGAGCAATTAGCTGGTATGAACTTGCTTGTCGAGGATTGGGGTGGAAAATATCAATCGCATGACATCTCTGCCAAATTTGGTCAAGGCGTTAACGAATTACTAGAAAAAGTTTTACTTGAAGCAGAACTATTAGATTTAAAAGCCAATCCAAATAAACCTGCGCAAGGCGTGGTTGTGGAAGCACAATTAGACAAAGGTAGAGGCTATGTTGCAACTGTATTAGTTCAATCTGGTACGCTTAGAGTTGGTGATTATATGTTAGCTGGAAAAAATCACGGTAAGGTGAAAGCCTTGCATGATGAAAGAGGTAATGTGGTTAAAGAGGCTGGCCCTGCAACGCCTGTTTCAGTATTAGGTTTAGATGGCGCACCAGGAGCTGGTGACAAATTTAATGTTTTTGAAGACGAGCGTGAAGCTAAACAATTGGCATCAAAACGTGCGCAATTATTACGTGAGCAATCTGTACGAACGCAAAAACATATTACTTTAGCTGAAATTGGTCGTAGAATTGCATTAGGACAATTTAAAGAATTGAATATTATCATAAAAGGTGACGTTGATGGATCGGTTGAAGCCTTATCGGATTCATTCTCTAAACTTTCCACAGATGAAATCGCTATCAAGATTATTCATAAAGGTGTTGGTGCCATCACAGAATCAGATGTTTTACTAGCTTCTGCTTCAGATGCTATTATTGTCGGATTTAATGTTAGGCCAGCAGGAAACGCAAAAAGCCTAGCTGATAAAGAAGAAATAGACATCAAAACCTATTCTATTATTTATGATGCCATAGACGACTTGAAAGATGCGATGGAAGGTATGTTGTCTCCAGAACTAAAAGAAGAAATCACTGGTTCAGCAGAAATAAGAGAAATTTTTAAAGTGACCAAAATAGGAAATATTGCTGGTTGTATGGTGACTGACGGCAAAGTATTTAGAACCAATAAAATTAGAATAATTCGTGAAGGTGTTGTTATTTATACCGGCGAATTAGCTACTTTAAAAAGATTTAAAGACGATGTAAAAGAAGTGTCAAAAGGCTATGATTGTGGTATTCAAATAAAAAATTATAACGACATTCAGCTCTACGATACTATCGAATCTTTCCATGAAGTAGAAGTCAAGAAAAAATTATAAAATCTTTAGATAAAAATCAAAAAGGAAGCTTATTTAGGCTTCCTTTTTTTTTATTTAAAACTATTTTATAAAAGTTTGAACAGATTGATTAATTTTCACTAAATAAAATCCTTTGCTTAAAGTAGAGACATCAATGGTTGTATAATTGTCTCTAATATATTTCGTTAAAACGGTTTTCCCATCTGCACCAATAATTATTGCCTGAAAATACTCTTCAAAATTTTCAATATAAATGTTAATCTTATCATTAACTGGGTTAGGATAAATTTTAAAATATGGTGTATGGTTAAAATCTTCAACAACTAAATTTAGGCAGCTATTTACATTGGTATGATTTTCTATCACATCAAAAATTTCTCGCTCAACGGTATAAAATGAAGATTGACTATTGGTTTGATAACCAACGCCAACACCATTAGTAATAAAAACTAAACCAACTTTTCTAATAGGATCAAAATAAGCATCGCTAACCAACCCGTAGGCCTCTCCAGTATGGCCAAACATAGATTGACTACCTAGTAATACCACATCTTGACTAGGACTATTATTTGTCAAATGCAGACCTAGACCCCATTTTAAAAATAAACCAAAATAATTATTACCATTGTTTCCATTGTACAACCAATTTTGACTTTTCATTAAATTTGCTGTATTGTAATTTAAAATGCTAGGTTGAAAATTAAGAGGGTTTTGTAAAACCATTACTAATTTGGCCAAATCTTGCGCTGAAATTCTTAAGCCGCCTTGCGGTGCGAATCTACCGCCATTTGTTCCGGGCAAATAACCAGATAAATTAGTAAAAACTGGTTGAATACCAAGATAATTATCTACTTGAGGCACCCAGTTGTTATTGGTCTTTCTATATAAAACGGCCAATTGATCAATGTTTTGTAAATCATTGACATTAAATGATGCATCAATTAAAAGTGGTTGAAAAATATTTTCCTTACAAAAAACATCGAATCTTTGATTGGATACTTTCTCAACAATTGTTCCTAAAATCACATAATTGATGTTAGAATAATTAAAATAGGTGCCAGGCATAGCACTATTAAACTGATTAACATGATAAAAACTTCCTGCAGGAGTTAGGATTTGGCTAAGATTAGGTATTGGATTTTGACTATTGGTTGCATTGAGAAATGAACTATATGTTGGCCCATCAATAATTGAAGACTGATGCGAGAGCAACATTTTTGTTGTTATATTGGCTTGAGGAAAATTAGGGTTTTTTACAGGGTAGCCTAAAATTTGGCTAACATCCTGATTAATATCAAGGAGATTTTGTTGAACCAATTGCATGATAGCAATCGCCGTAATTGTCTTAGAAATACTGGCAATTCTGAATTTTGTATTTTCATTTAGAGCTATATTTCTTTGAAAATCTGACTTCCCAAAATAATACGCATTTATTATTTGATTTTCACAAAATACAACTACTGCCCCACCCATCATATCATTATTAATGGCAATATTGTTGATTTGGGTAGCGAAATTCTGACAATAACTGTAGTTAATGACTATAAAAAATAAAAAGCGGGCAAAATTTGAGGTGCTTATTGCCATCAACTACAAAATTTTATAATTATCTATGATTATCTTTTCAAACCCAAATGCCCTTTAGCAACTCTACCATTACCCAAATCTAAAAGATACCAATAGTCGGTTGAAGGTAAATTGATGTTATTGTATTGTCCATTCCAACCCGATCTAAAAGGATTAAATTCAGCCACTAATTTGCCCATGCGGTCATAAATAAAGATCTTAGCATTTGGATAATCTACTTGTCGAGCACCTTTTAAATTCCAAGTATCGTTAAACCCATCACCATTTGGTGTAAAGAATGGTGGAACACCAAGCACAGATATGATTCTTTCTGAGATACCGCAACCATTAATATCTCTGACATAAACCGTATAAATATTTGGGATAACATTCGTGAAAACTGGACTAGTTTGATAACTTAGCCCATCTAAACTATATTCATAATTACCAATACCTGAAGCCTGAATGGTGACACTGTTGTTGTTCGTTAAATCAACAATCACCACATTGTTTATAGTGGCTTTTCTTGAAACAATAACCGTTATATTCTGTTCATTTACGCAACCACTGGCAGCAGTTACTTCTACTTTATAATTGCCGCCTTCTGTTGCAAAAAAGGTATAATTAGTAGCATTTGGAATGGCGCTATTGTTATTAAACCATTGGTATTGAAATTGATTAGGCGTACCGTTTATTAGGGTAGGTGTTAAAACAATATTTGGATTTTCTTCACAAAATATGCGGTCTAAATCAGGGCCTAACTGAGGTCTTGGCAAAACCGTTAATTCAATATAAGGCCCCATAGCAAAACAGTCATTGTCTAAAACATTTTCTATTCTTACCCATAAGGTTTGACTAAATGGAGAGCCCGTATTTCGATAATTAGTAATATCAGGGATAGCCAATGACAAACCCTGACTTGTTTGTTGCAAAGCTAGAGCTTCAGTAGTGTAGAACAATATTTGAAATTGGGCTGGATTTGGTATGAGGCTTTCAAAATATAATCGAGCTGGCGTTAAATCAAAAGTTGTCACACCTATTTCATTTACGTCTTCACAGAGTGGTGTCACTTGAAAAGGTGCTGGATTAATGGCATTGGTTGAAATAACAACATTCATGGCTACAACATCAAAACAATTATTTTGATTCGTTACACGAACCCAAACCGTTGTATCGCTAGTGTTGAAGGTTTCTGGATTTGCTATTAAAAAAGCGGCATTGCCATCAAACGCATTTTGAAAAGAACCTGTGTAATAATCAAAAGTTTCGTTGGCATGATTAGCAGAAATTTGAGGTTGCTTTTGTCGCAAATTTACAATTGCGGTTGGTGTAAGCTGTTGCTCACATTGAAGCAAAGTTAAGTTATTTACTAAAACAGGTAAAGCAAAAATAGTTAATGTTGAAACATCTGAATATAGTCCGCAAGCATTACCTACCCTATTTAAAAACACCCTAAATTGGTGGTTATTCATAGCACTGGTCAAATTATTTATTTGAAGAGCATTAGTATTTGAACCCACATAAACGGGATTGTCAACTATATTTACCCAATTGATGCCATTGTCTGTTGAAATTTGCCATTGAAAGGTTTCAGCCTCGACAGAACTCATATTCAGTATTATATTTTCTCTTAAACATTCAGACGTATTTACCGGTTGTTGTTGAATGTTTATAGGCGCAGGCACTTGATAAGGCGATAAAAAGGCTGGTTGTGAATAGCCTTGTCCCAAACTTGGTAAACCGCTACTATTTACCGTCAAGGGTGAACTCCCAATCTGACCATCAGCATCTGAATCTAAAAAACCCGCTTCAATAACGTCCTCGCAATTGTCACCATCACTGTCCAAATCAATATAATTGGGTATGCCATCGCCATCAATATCCCAAGGGGTGTAGTTGATTGTTCCTGAATTTGGGCCATTTTGTATTTGTTGATTCATACCATTGGTGGTCACTGGTCCATCAATTCTTCCGTCATTATTGGCATCATTTGCGCCGTGGTTGGCTTCATTGAGGTCAAAAACACCATCATTATCACTATCAAGGTCCAAACAATCTGGCACGCCATCATTATCAGTATCAATTGGTGTAAAACCATTGCCATTATTAAAAGCCAAATCAACACCAAATGGCGAATATTGGCCGCTAGGCACTAATGTAGCAGAGCCTTGTGCTTCAATGAAGTCAGGTATGCCATCATTATCACTATCGATATCAGAATCATCAGGTATGCCATCACCATCGCTATCTTTGGCTAAGCAATAAGCAAAAACCTTAAACGCATTTAAACTGGTTAAAGCATCTGAGGTGTTTTTAACTTCAATTTCTATAAATGATGTTTGATAAATTTTAAAATAAAAGTCGCCTGTACCAATGGCCATGCTCGTGTTGCTACTTAATCTAAAGCGTATTTCAAAAGATGAATAGAACGCGATATTATTTTCATAGATGCCATCATAATTGGTGTCAACCAACAGCTGCGAAGCTTGATTAACCAAGGTAATGGTTTGATTGATGGGCACGCGTATGATATAATCTGTATGCGCATTCAATAAATGATTGGCCTGCGTTGAAGCGGTTATGTATTCAACTTGGATGTTGATTGGGCTATTAAAATTTATTCTCGTTTTTGCTTTAAGGTTTTCGCCAGCCGCTGTCGCCAAATAGACATTAGAATTACTATCACCAGTAAAACCATTTGTCAGGCTTAAATCAACCTGTAGACTATTATTGTAATTGCCTACATTTATATTTTGCGAGTTATTGGCTAAATTAAAATCAAAATTACCGTAAGATTCTGCGCAGTTTAGAATACCATCATTGTCATAATCAAGTTCGATATTGTTATTTACACCATCGCCATCGGTGTCAGGCGTGCAAATGCTCACTGGTATTTCATCAGAGACAAGCGTGGTATTGCAAGAGGCGATTGCTGCTGACAAATAATAATAGCCTGGCAGATTTGGTTGATAAGATGGTGTTGTTGCACCAACAATCGGTTGGCCATTTAAAAACCACTGATAAGTGTCAAAAGGAGAAAGCGTTGAAACACTCAAAAACACATTTGGAATACAGCTATCCAAACCAACATTCTGCGCATTAAAATTGATTTCTGGTTTAAATGTAAATCCTGAATAAAAGCCCCCATAAGTTGCGGCGCCGCTTGAACCATAATATGATAAATAAACCTCTCCTGTTGAATACACCCCAATATTTCCGGACAAACCACTAAGTGTATAGGTAACATAAGTATCATTACCGACAACATTAAATGGTCCCGTAATTGTCACACCAGAAGGTAAGCTGTTTTGATTATATAAAGTGCCATTTATTTTAAAATCCATTACAGCGCCTGCAGTAGTCACGACATTAATATAACCATTTGTAAATATTAAATTACCAATTCTTTCTAGCAATGGAATATTATCAATGATTCTAGGTGTTTGACAGCTCAAAGGTGGTACAAAGTGCATTTCTTGATTTTGTGGTTGGTTGGTGCCACCAAAACCTTGGTATGCAAATATTGGTTTAGATGCATTAATATACAAATTGCCATCCGGGGTAAAATTAAGACCGTTTAGCTGGGCATAGGTAGAAAATTCACCCGCGTTTAAAGTAAAACTAGGCGTTGCAGACCCATTGATAAAAATTTCTGTATTGTCTTCGTGAGCTACTAGTAGCGGACGTTCCATTTCATTAGTCCCTAAAGCTTTAATAAAAATATATTCATTCCCAATGCGTTCATGACCAACGATTTGATCAAAGCCAATGTCAACATTATTTTGCGCCGAAGAATTTGTACCACCAAATGATCCACAATTCACTACAATATCTTTATCCGATAAAATGAGCGCACCAATAAGCGGGTTTCTATTCTCAGGCAAACCGCCACGGGTAGCTATTGAGAAAGTTTCACCTCTATTTAAAACCACGTTTGCTGGACTGTTTCCAGCACTTTCATTATTTAATAATTGTGCGCCAGCTTTAATGTCATCAAATGAAATAGTCGTATTATTTTCTAAAGCTAAAATAGTTACAAACGTGAGATCGATATCTCTTAAATTTGGTATTAAATCATTAACAAAAGCACCAATTCTAAACTGCTTACCAGGAGCAGCTAATCCCTTAGAAACTAATCCACTAGCTTGATTGTTTTGCGCAGAAGCAGTTGCTCTAAAAGCTACATAAATTTGATCTTCAGCCTCTACAATACAACCTTTGTCGGTTAAAATTTGATTAACAAAAGGTTCGCTAATATGCATCGAAGAATTTTCACCAGCACCAATTTGATACTCATAGGGTTGATTTTGAGAAACGGTTCCACTAATCGTACTCCCGCCAATAATTTGAATGGTAAAATTTACTGGATTGGTATTTGGACAAGAAATATATAGATACTGTCCTTGTATTGGTTGACTACCTACGCCAACAACTGGCGGTATATAGTGAGTTTTACTAAATTGAGCAAAGGAAACTTGTAAAAAAAATATAAAAAGTACATTTAAAATTCTCATGAAAATCAAAAATTAATCCACAAAAATATTAAATATTAAATGAATAATAGTTAAAATTTAGATTTATTAAGCCTTATTCAAATATCATTTGTCCTGATTTGGCATCAAGGGTCAAAATGAGTTGTTTATTTTCTATAGAAATGCTTTCAACTTCTTTCAAATAATTGATAAATTTATCGGTGTTTGGGTCTTGACAAGTGTTTTTCCCTTTCTGAAAATATTTTAACGAAAGTTCATGATCATTTTGTTCAAAATTGGCTTTTGTAGTCAAGCACTTAGTTGAAATTTCACATTTAGCCTTGGTATTAAACGTTAGCACCAAATCTCCATTTTTAAAGGCATTTTTGCTTTCCCCTTCAACTATCTCTTTCAACTGCCATTTTCTATCATAAAGACTTGGCTTGCAATTATCTACTTGAAAACCTTTTTGAACTTTAAAAAATTTAATTATTTCAAGTTTGTCATCTCCACTACTTCCTTCATCTAAACAAAAATAAATGGTGTTGTCTTTTTGATAATAGCCTAAAGTATCAGAGGCTTTATTTTTCTTCATTCTCACAACGACCAAATCTTCTTTCGAGAAGTCCATTTTCTTTCTTAAACGATAAATCATTTCTTTGGCCACATGGTCAGCACCATTTAGTTGATAAATTTTCGAAAATTTTTCAAAAGTATCTTTTGTAAATTCATCTTCCGATGTAAAAAGTTTAACGCGATCAACGTTTCCTTTGCCATCCGGCGAAGTTGAAAACACAAATAACCATGAAGTTAGATTTGTATTAGATGGTTCAAAATTTTCATAGTCAATTTTCATGCCATCAATTTTTGGTATGGTTCTATTTTCCTCAATATCAGATGATTTATCGTTTTTACAGGAGAGAAAAGCAGAAAAAAGAAATAAAAGTAGTAGTTTTTTCATGTTGTATTTTTGTAGTTATAATTTGAATATATTGTTCATTCCCTAATTGACAAATTAATTACTATTTTTCCATTTAATGTTACAACCAATGCTTGGCTTTTGGATGATGGTTATGGGTTTATTACTTAAAATGCATTCTATCGAAACGCGTAAATCATAACCGCTTAGCGCCACGCCATTGCTAGGTCTTGAATCATCCAATTGTCCGCGATAAACCAAAAAACCATCTGCATCATACATGAAAAAATCGGGGGTGCAAGTTGCTTCAAAAGACTTAGCCACCTCTTGACTCTCATCATATAAGTATGGAAATTCAAACTTGTTTTTTCTAGCAAATTCTTCCATTTTTTCAGGCCGGTCTTCGGGGTATTTTGAAACATCATTACTTGAAATAGCAATAAAACCAATGCCTTGTATACGATAATCATTGGCTATCCTAACGATTTCTTCTATCACATGATGAACAAAAGGGCAATGATTACATATAAAAAAAACCAAGGTGCCTTTTTTGCCAATCAACTCGCTAGATTTCTTGCTTTGAAAATCAACAGTATCTAAAAGTTTAAATAGCGGCATGCGTTGCCCAAGTTTTGTCATTAGTGATAAAGTCTGTGCCATAAAAATGATATCGATTGCAAAATTATAAATCGTTTCGAGACTTCAAAAGTAAAGATAATTATTTCAAATAGAAATAGTTCTACAGCTTTTTATTAATTATCTTATAAATTTGTGGTCAACTTTAAATATTTATAAATTATGAGAAAATTATTTGCTGAAGGTTTTGGAACCTTTTGGTTGGTTTTCGGAGGCTGCGGTAGCGCAGTTTTTGCAGCTGGTGTGCCAGATATTGGCATTGGTTTGCTTGGCGTATCGTTAGCTTTTGGTTTAACGGTCTTAACTATGGCTTATGCAGTTGGTCATATTTCGGGCGGTCATTTTAATCCAGCGGTCACCTTTGGTCTTTGGGCAAGTGGTCGGTTTGAAGCAAAAGAAATATTGCCCTACATTGGTGCACAATTAGTTGGTGCTATATTAGCAGCCGCTGCATTGTATGCCATTTTAAATGGTGCTGGGGCGTTTTCTGCTGAAGGTGCTGGGGCATTTGCGACCAATTTTTATGAAATGCCTGCCTACAATGGTAGAAGTTATAGCATGATGTCTGCTTTTTTAGCTGAGTTTTTGTTGACTATGTTCTTTTTATTGGTGATCCTAGGAGCCACTGATAAATATGCTAATGGTCAATTTGCAGGGGTTGCTATCGGTTTGGCTCTAACTTTAATACATTTAATTAGTATTCCTATTACAAATACATCAGTTAATCCTGCGCGTTCAACTTCGCAAGCTTTGTTCGTTGGTGGTGAATCATTAACGCAATTGTGGTTATTTTGGGCAGCACCAATTGCAGGAGCTATAGTAGCAGGTTTTATTTATAAAACACTATTGCAAAAACATGATTAATTAGGCTTTGCTAATTTTTTCAAAATTTAAAAGGTGCTAAACCCATTTGTTTAGCACCTTTTTTTTATTTTTGTGCAATAAATTATATTTGTAATGAGTGATATTGTATCCTACTTTGAAAATATTTCTTCACTGCACAGAGGCGCAATCCTAGCTGGAGGAATCGCTTTTTTCTGGCTTTTAGAAAGTTTTAAACCCTTATTTACATTTGATTACAACAAATGGCATCATGCTTGGATAAATATTTTTTTTACCCTAACTACCATTTTAGTTAATTTTTCAATGGCTTTTCTATTGCTTTTAACAGCGCAATGGGTTAGTGATAACGAATTTGGTATCATCCAATGGTTGCCAAATCTTTATTTTTTAACCTATGTTGTTTTGGGCGTGGCTTTACTTGATTTAATTGGCGCATATTTGCCACATTTTCTGGAGCATCGGATTAAATTTTTTTGGAAGTTTCATTTGGTTCATCACACGGATACATGGGTAGACACAACTACAGCCAATAGGCATCACCCTGGAGAAAGTGTTATTAGGTTTGTTTTTACATTAATTGGCGTAATCATTGTTGGCGCACCCATGTGGATGGTGTTTTTATACCAGTCACTATCGGTTGTTTTTTCACAGTTTAATCATGCCAATTTAAATATACCCGCTAAACTAGATAAGTGGTTAAGTTATATCATTATTTCTCCTGATATGCACAAAATTCATCACCACTATCAATTACCTTATACAGATTCAAATTACGGCAATATTTTGTCTATTTGGGATAGACTGTTTGGCACTTTTATGTATATGAAAAGAGAAAATATAGTTTATGGTATAGACACGCACATGGATGAAAAAGAAAACAATAATTTAGCAAATTTAATTAAATTGCCATTTCAAGGTTATAGACCTCCTCCCAAAAATTAATTATGGATTTTTCTTCTAAATTATTTGAAAAATTGGTCAATGACATTGCCCTCTTGCCCGGCATAGGCAAGCGGTCAGCAGTTCGGATGGCGCTTCATATCTTTAAAATGCCTAAAGAACAAAGTTTTCAGCTGGCAAATAGTATCATTAACTTTAAGGAACATGTGCTTTACTGCCAAAAATGTCATAATATTTCTGATGTACCCATCTGCCATATTTGTTCAAATCCTAAACGCAATCATGCTACCGTTTGTGTTGTTGAAGACATTAGAGATGTTATGGCTTTTGAAAGCACCGGTTTATATCAAGGTCTATACCATGTTTTAGGTGGGAAAATTTCGCCCATTGATGGTATTGGACCTTCAGATTTAACCATTGAGGCCTTAGTACAAAAAGTAGCAGCAGGTGAAGTTAATGAAGTTATTTTTGCATTAAGTTCAACCATTGAAGCTGATACCACCAATTTTTACATTTATAAAAAAATTAAAGACTTTTCTGTAAAAATAACCTGTATTTCAAGAGGGATTTCTTTTGGCAATGAACTAGAATATACAGACGAAGTTACATTAGGTAAAAGTTTACTCTACAGAATTCCCTTCGAAAATACGTTTGATAATATTCATTAAAAAAAAAACGCATTTATTGGAATAAATTTTATTAATTTGCCGGTTTTTATAATTATAATTATCAGCGTAAATGTTACTTCACTCCAAGTATTTAAAATTTTTATATTTTTCTTTAATTTTAATGTTAGTGGCTTGTATCCCGCAGAAGAATTTAATTTACCTTCAGCCTGAAGAAAATCAAAAACCTATAGCCATTAATGAAGTCTTTAAGAAGCCTTACCGCTTGACTATTGATGATGTCTTAAACATTAATATTAAAACCTCTGACCCTTTAGTTTCTTCGCTATTTTCAAAACAAGGAGACACAGAAAACCAAGGTGGTTTATCTGAAAGTGGTTTATATTTAAATGGTTATAAAGTAGATAACGATGGTAATATCTATATTCCTGTTCTAGAAAAAATTAATGTGCTTAACAAAACCATTGAAGAAGCACGACAAATAATTGAGAAAAAATTATTGGCTGAACATTTAACTAAAGACGCTAATTTATTTGTGGACCTTAAGCTAGCAGGTATTCGTTACACCATTAATGGCGAAATCGGCAGTCCTGGCTTGAATGTGATTTATAATGATAAAGCAACCATTATGGATGCTATTGCACAATCTGGCGATATTAAATTAGAAGGTAACAGAAAAGAAGTGATGATCTATAGACAATTTCCTCATGGCACGGAGACTGCTACTATAGATTTGACTAAAATGAGCGCCATGAGCTCTCCTTTTTATTATATTCAACCCAATGATTTTATATATGTAAAGCCATTAAAACAAAAGTCATTTGGTATAGGTACAAATGGTTTCCAAACCTTTACGACCTTAATAACCACTTTTACTTTAATTTTGACTACCATTTTAATAATTGCTAGATAATGTTTGATTTAAAAGATTTTAATGTTAGTAAAGAACAAGTAACTTTCGATTTTAAAGGTTATTTGAATAAGCTAATTGGCTATTGGAAATTAATTCTTGTTTCATTAGCTATTACGCTTTACTATGCTTATCATGTAAATGTTAGAGAGCAATTAACCTATAGACTATACAATAGCATAGCTATGAAAGAGGAAACTAACCCGCTGTTTACCAACAACACGAGTTTGATTTTCAACTGGGGAGGCACTTCAGATCAGGTACAAAATATAGTTTCCACTTTACAATCGAGGACACATAATGAATATGTTGTAGATGAACTAAATTTATGTTTGAATTATATCAGACAAGGTAAATACCACTTGGAAGATGTCTACGGTCAAACAGGCTATGTTTTTAATTATGACAAAGCAGCCTATCAGTTACTTGGCCATCTAATCAAAATTAAAATTTTAGATGAAAGCACCTATGAAATAGAGGTTACGCTTGAAAATAATCAGGTAACATTTTATAAATACAGTGATTTTACCTCAAAACCTTATGCCTTTAAAAAAAATGTTTTCAAAAAGAAGTATAGTATTGGCCAACCTGTTAGTTTACCCTTTTTAAAAGGAAAATTATTGAGAGTAAATACTGATTACAATGAAAAGGAATTTTTTCTTCGCTTTGATAATTTTGATGGTACAGTTCAACAATATAAATCTGCCCTTAGACCGGAAATTGATGCTAGATCGGCATCAATAATTAACCTAACGATGTCAGGTCCAAATGTAAATAAACTTGAAGCCTATCTTAATAATACTGTAAAAGTTTTAATTAAAAAACAGCTGGATAGAAAAAACAAATTCGCCAATAATACCATTGCTTTTATTGATAGCACATTAAATGCCGTAGATAAACAGTTAAAAGACAATGAAAATGAACTTAAAGATTTTAATAGAAAAGTAAATGTTTTACAGCTCGAAGGTAGTAGTATGATAAACAGCGATTTGGTAAGTGCTGAGGCAGAAAAAGAACTGTATCAAAGAAAAATTGCCTACTATAATATGCTTACCTCCTATATCAATTCTAAAAATAACAATTTTTCTAATTTACCTGCCCCCTCTGTTGCGGGTATTGAAGACCCTAATGTAGCCGTTAATGTATCTAAATTAATTGACTTATCAAATAGAAAGCTTGATCGGGCAAAATTGATTAAAAATTCTTCATTAACTAAACAAATGGATAATGAAATGGAGAGCTTAAAAGCTATAATTAAGGAAAATATTATTGCTGCAAAATCAAATATACAATATGACATTAACAAAGCGGCTAGCAAAATAAGTCAACTGCAAAATAGTATCCGTAAATTGCCTACAGATCAACAAGAATATCTTAAAATTACAAGGAAATATGATCTTAATACGCAACTGTTCACAGAATTTTTGGCCAAGCGCAATGAAGCTGAAATCGTAAAAGCATCGAATGTTTCTGATATTCAATTTATAGATTCTGCAAAAATTTCGGATAGTTCAACAATCGGAACTAATAAACAAATGAATTATGTATTAGCTATTTTTTTAGGCTTTCTAATACCAGTCATTCTCATTTTCTTTTTGCATTTGTTTGACAAAAAAATTCTCACCATTGAAGATATAACTAGCAGAACAAAAACCCCACTGTTAGGGGTAATAGGAAAAAATGACACTAATCCCCTAGCAGTTGCAGAAAAGCCGCAATCTGCCTTGTCTGAGTCTTTTAGAAGCGTAAGGTCATCTTTGCAATTTTTATTTTCTAAAAACACGCCCAATGAAGGCAAAACGATTATGTTAACGTCTAGTGTGAGTGGTGAGGGCAAAACTTTTTGTTCTATTAATTTAGCGACAATTTATGCACTTAGTAACAAAAAAACTATTTTAGTCGGCTTAGACTTGCGTAAGCCTAAAATTTTTAATGATTTTGAATTAAAAAATGATACTGGAGCCGTTCATTATTTAAGTAATCAAAAAACGCTTAGCGAGGTTATACAAAAAACAAGTATTGAAAATCTTGACCTTATATTGTCTGGGCCAATACCTCCGAACCCTTCTGAATTATTGCTCAGTGAAAAAACCATTGAGTTGATTAATGAATTAAAAAAAGCTTACGACTATATTATTATTGACACCCCTCCAATTGGTTTAGTTTCAGATGCTATACATTTATCAGGCGAAGTAGACCAAACTATTTATATTTTCAGGCAAAATTATTCTAAAAAAGAGATGGTAAAAATTCTTAATTCTCGCCTTGCAAAAGGAGAATTGAAAAATGTTAGTCTCATTTTGAATGGTTTCGCGGTTAAAGCTAAATATGGCTATTCTTATGATGACTATGGCTATGGCTATGGCTATGGCTCATATTCACAAGGATATTATGAAGTTGGAGAAAAAAGTAGTAAATTTGCCAACTTAATTAAAATGATTAGGAAATATGTTTAAAATATTAATCACTGGTGGTGCGGGTTTTATAGGCTCAAATCTTTGTGAATATTTTTTAAGCAAAGGTCATCAGGTTACATGTTTAGATAATTTGTCCACAGGCTACAAAAAAAATATTTCGCCCTTTTTAGTAAATAAGAATTTCAGTTTTATTGAGGGTGATATAAGGGATGTAGCAACTTGTAATAAAGCTGTTCAAAATATAGATTTTGTTATACATCAAGCAGCTTTAGGTAGCGTGCCTCGTTCTATTAATGATCCGCAAACAACCAATGATGTTAATATAACCGGATTTTTAAATATGCTTGTTGCATCTAGGGATGCCCATATTAAAAGATTTATTTATGCTGCAAGTTCTTCAACTTATGGTGATTCGCAAACCTTGCCAAAAATAGAAGACGTTATTGGCAAGCCGCTTTCTCCCTATGCGATTACAAAATATGTCAACGAGCTCTATGCAGATGTTTTTTATAAAATTTACGGCTTTGAAACAATAGGTTTAAGATATTTTAACGTTTTTGGTAAAAACCAAAACCCAAACGGTGCCTACGCCGCAGCTTTACCAAAATTCATCATGCAATTTCTTAATCATGAATCTCCTGTAATAAATGGCGATGGAAAGTCTTCAAGAGATTTTACCCATATTGACAATGTGTTATTAATGAATGAATTGGCATTGACTACTAAAAATCCTGAAGCAGTAAACCAAGTCTTTAATACGGCATATGGCGAAAGAGTAACGCTTAATGATTTAATTCAGGAAATAAAAAAACAACTCATTTTATTTGATAGTAAAATTGAAAAAATCGACATCTTATATGGGGCAGATAGAATAGGTGATATCCCTCATTCTTTGGCAAATGTAGACAAAGCCAAAAGAATATTAGGCTACGAGCCAAAAATGGATTTACGCCAAGGTCTAGAAAAAGCCATACCTTGGTATATTAATAATTTATTAAAAAATGATTAAAAAAATTTGCTGTATAGGTGCAGGCTATGTTGGAGGTCCAACCATGTCTGTGATTGCTCAAAAATGTCCTCACATCCAAGTTACCGTCGTTGACTTAAACCAGTCAAGAATAGATGCTTGGAATGATGTTAACCTCAATAATTTGCCTATTTATGAGCCAGGTTTAGCAGAAATAGTTGACCAAGCTAGGGGAAGAAATTTGTTTTTTTCAACTGATGTTGATCAGGCTATAATTGAGGCTGATATTGTTTTTATTTCTGTAAATACACCAACTAAAACATATGGTACGGGTAAAGGAATGGCAGCAGATTTAAAGTACATTGAATTAGCCGCTAGACAAATTGCAAAATTGGCAAAATCAGACAAGATTATCGTTGAAAAATCAACACTGCCAGTTCGTACTGCAAGTGCCATAAAAAGTATCTTAGACAATACAGGAAATGGGGTGAAATTTCAAATTTTATCAAATCCTGAATTTTTAGCTGAAGGCACGGCTATTGAAGACTTAATGTCGCCTGACCGCGTATTGATTGGTGGTGACGATAAAAGTGAAGATGGGCTTAAAGCCATTCAATCTTTAGTAGATATTTATGCCACGTGGATAGATAGAAATAAGATTTTAACCACCAATGTCTGGTCATCTGAACTATCAAAATTAGTAGCAAATGCTTTTCTTGCACAGAGGGTATCTTCAATTAATTCAATTTCTGAATTATGTGAAAAAACTGAAGCAGATGTTGAAGAAGTGTCTAAAGCTATTGGTGCTGATTCTAGAATTGGTGGAAAGTTTTTAAAAGCATCTGTTGGTTTTGGTGGTTCATGTTTTCAAAAAGATATCTTAAACCTTGTTTATATAGCCAAAAGTTATAGACTAAATGAGGTGGCGGACTATTGGGAACAAGTCATTATTATGAATGATCACCAAAAAAATAGATTTGCAAGAAATATCATATCAACCCTATACAATACAGTATCTGGAAAGAAAATATGTTTTTTTGGATGGGCATTCAAAAAAGACACAAATGACACACGAGAGTCGGCAGCCATTTATGTTGCTGATCAGCTAATTAATGAACATGCTTTTATACATGTATATGATCCAAAAGTAAAAAAGCTTCAAATGATTGAGGATTTAAATTATTTGGCCTCACGAGAAGAAAAAGAGAATAATTCATTATTAATATCACATGATGATCCTTACGAAGCAGCAAAGGATTCTCACGCTATTGCGATTTTGACAGAATGGGATGAGTTTAAAACCCTCGATTGGCAAAAAATTTACGACAATATGTTAAAACCATCGTTTGTATTTGATGGTAGAAATATTTTGGATAAAAATAAATTAAAAGAAATAGGCTTTAAGGTGTATTCAATAGGAAAATAAATAAATAATAAATTTTAAAAAAAATGAGCATAAAAATTGGTGTAATTGGACTTGGGTATGTAGGACTTCCATTAGCTAGACTTTTCGCAACTAAGTATGAAGTGGTTGGCTTTGATATAAATCAAACAAGGGTAAATGAATTAAATAGTGGCGTTGACTCTACATTAGAAGTTGAGAATGATGTTTTGCAAGGGGTGCTAAAAAAAACTAATTCAGATCAAATTGGTCTATATTGTTCAACAAATATAGAAGATATCAGTAAGTGTAATTATTATGTTGTTACGGTTCCAACACCCGTGGACAAAAATAATCGCCCAGATTTAACGCCGCTCTACAAGTCGAGCGCAACGGTAGGAAAAGTTTTAAAAGCAGGTGATATCGTTATTTATGAATCAACCGTTTATCCTGGTGTGACGGAGGAAGAATGTATACCCGTTCTTGAAAATGTTAGTGGATTAAAATTTAATATTGACTTTTTTGCTGGTTATTCACCAGAGAGAATTAATCCAGGCGATAAAGAACATACCGTTGAAAAAATATTAAAAGTCACTGCTGGATCAACGCCAGAAATAGGAAAAAAAGTTGATGATTTATACAAATCCGTTATCGTTGCGGGAACACATTTGGCACCTACTATAAAAGTTGCCGAAGCCTCTAAAGTTATTGAAAATTCGCAAAGAGATATTAATATCGCTTTTGTAAATGAGTTGTCAAAAATATTTAACATGCTAGATATAGACACTAGTGATGTGTTAGAAGCAGCAGGCACTAAATGGAACTTTCTTAAATTCAAACCAGGTTTGGTCGGTGGACATTGTATAGGCGTAGACCCCTTTTATTTAGCGCAAAAATCACAAGAAAGTGGTTACCATCCAGAAATCATTTTAGCCGGTAGAAGACTAAATGACTCTATGGGTGAATATGTAGCAACTCAAGTTGTTAAACAAATGATCAAAAAAGGGATTAATGTATATGGTGCTAAGGTCTTATTATTAGGTTTTACTTTTAAAGAAAATTGTCCGGACGTAAGGAACACCAAAATAATTGATGTGATTTTAGGTTTAGAAGATTACCATATAAATGTAACAACTTTTGACCCTTGGGCAAACCCGATTGAAGTCAAACATGAATATAACATTGAAACATTGCAAACATTGCCAAAAGAAAGGTATGATGCCATTGTATTAGGCGTTGCACACAAAGAATTTTTGGCGCTTGATTTAGACCTTTTGAAAAATGAAAATGCCGTTGTTTATGATGTAAAAGGTATTTTTGATAGAGATAAAATTGATGGTAGACTATAAATCTGAAAGTTTGAAAAAAATATTAATTACAGGAGGCGCAGGTTTTATTGGTTCACATGTGGTTAGACGCTTTGTGAGCAATTATCCAAATTACCAAATCTTCAATTTGGATGCATTAACTTATGCAGGTAATTTAGAAAACCTGAAAGACATTGAAAACCAATCAAATTATAAATTTGTAAAAGGTGATATTACTGATGAAAATTTCATTAACGAGCTGTTCAACAAAGAAAAATTTGACGGCGTTATTCATCTAGCAGCTGAATCACATGTAGATCGCAGCATAACGGATCCTTTGGCTTTTGCAAAAACCAATATCTTGGGAACCATGATTTTGCTCAATGCTTTTAAAACCACTGCGCAAAACCAATGGGAAAACAAACGATTTTACCATATTAGTACAGATGAAGTCTATGGTTCACTAGGCGAAACAGGTTTATTTACTGAAACAACGCCCTATGACCCAAATTCACCATATTCTGCATCAAAAGCATCATCTGATCATTTTGTAAGAGCTTATGGCGAAACTTATGGAATGCCCTATGTGATTTCTAATTGTTCTAATAATTATGGCCCCAATCATTTTCCAGAAAAATTAATCCCGCTTTTTATAAATAACATCATTAACAAAAAGCCTTTACCAGTTTATGGCGATGGTAACTATACCCGTGATTGGTTATATGTCATTGATCATGCGAGAGCTATAGATTTAATTTATCACAAAGGAAAAAATCATGAAACCTACAATATTGGGGGGTTTAATGAATGGAAAAACATTGATTTAGTAAAAGTACTTTGCCAATTGATGGATAAAAAATTAAACAGAGTTGCTGGTGAATCAGAACAATTGATTACATTTGTAAAAGATAGACCAGGTCACGATCTAAGATATGCCATTGATGCAACTAAAATTAATACAGAATTAGGTTGGTCGCCAAGTGTTACTTTTGAAGAAGGTGTACAAAAAACTATTGACTGGTTTTTTGACAACCAAGATTGGCTAAACCATGTGACGAGTGGTGCTTATCAAAGTTATTATAACAAGCAATATTCTTAAAATATGAAAGGCATTATTCTAGCAGGAGGCTCAGGCACCAGACTCTATCCGCTTACTATTGCAGTAAGCAAACAGTTAATGCCGGTTTATGACAAGCCCATGATTTATTATCCTTTGTCAACTTTATTGTTGGCGGGTATCAGAGAAATATTAATCATTACGACACCACATGATCAAGAAGCTTTCAAAAAGCTATTAGGTGATGGCTCCCAAATTGGCTGCCATTTTGAGTATGTGATACAAGACATTCCAAATGGTTTAGCGCAAGCCTTTGTTTTAGGGGAAAAATTTATAGGAGATGACAAAGTCGCCTTGGTTTTAGGCGACAATATTTTTTATGGCGCAGGCTTATCAAAACTTTTAGAAAGCAAATCAGATGTGGAAGGTGGTTGTGTGTTTGCGTATCAAGTGACTGATCCAGAACGCTATGGTGTTGTTGAATTTGACGAAAACAACAAAGCTATTTCCATAGAGGAAAAGCCTTCTGTGCCGCGATCAAATTATGCCGTTCCAGGCTTATATTTTTATGATAATAGTGTTGTAGAAATTGCTAAGAACCTCAAGCCATCAGCTCGTGGCGAGTATGAAATTACAGATGTTAATCGCGTTTATCTTGAACAAGGCAAACTAGAAGTTGGTATTTTTGGCAGAGGTTCTGCGTGGCTAGATACCGGCACCTTTGATTCATTGCACGAAGCCTCCGAATTTGTAAAGGTTATAGAAAAAAGACAAGGTTTTAAAATTTCTTGTATAGAAGAAATTGCTTATAGAAAAGGATTTATTGATAAAACAAAATTGCAAAAAGCAGCTGAAATTTATGGCAAAAGTGGCTACGGGGAGTATTTACTAGCACTTTTATAAATTTCTTGTCTCTATGTTAAAAAATTTTCTTTGGAGTTTTTTTCAACAGGGCGCCGGACAAATTATAAATTTGTTTATTACCATCTTTCTTGTTCGCCTTGTAACGCCTGAAGAATTTGGGCTAATTGCCTTAACTTACGTTTTTTACACTATAGCAGAAAGACTCATGGAATCTGGCATAGGAGAGTCTTTTATTAGGACAAAAGATGCAAAGCCTATAGATTTTAACACGATTTTCTTTACCACCGTCTCACTTTCTATAGTTTTTTACATACTCATTTTTTTAATTGCACCTTTTGTCGCCGATTTTTACAACAACCCTATTTTAAGCCCGTTGATTAGGGTTAATAGTATTTCAATTATTTTACTTGCATTAACCATTACGCAAACCAATCATCTATGGAAAGAACTAAAACTAAAAGAAACGACCATTGTTTCAATTGGTAGCACTATTATAGGTGGTGCTATAGGCGTTACCTCCGCCATATATAATTATGGTGTTTGGAGTTTAGTCATTACTAATCTAGCAACTGGGCTTTTAAGATTACTATTTACCCTCTATTTTACAATCTGGCAGCCAAGATTTATGTTTTCTTTTAAAGTTCTAAAAATGCATTTTAATTTTGGTATAAAATTAACTATTACAAATTTAATTGATGCGCTTTACAAAAATATCTATGTTTTAATTATTGGCAAAAGGTTTGACACTTTTTCAGTTGGACACTATAATAGGGCCGATAGCACAAAAAACATTTTATCTGTTTTAACCTATATGAGTATTTATAAGGTGATGTTTCCGCATTTTTCAAAAATCAACGAGGACCAATCCTATGAAAGCAAAGTTTTGGAATTGTTTAACCTCATATTTTATTTAGTGAATTATTTAATATTTTTTATTAGTACTGTCGCGTTCATAAGTCATTCATATTAAATAAGTTAAAAGTGTTTTCTGTTTCCTTTTTCTTCATATATTTTCTAATCAATTGATTTACAGGTGTTTTATCAAATACAGAAATTCCTAAAATCTGCATAATTTCATAAATTGACAAATGAGTTTGGTTGGACCGAGGCCTTTATTGGTTGACTATTTGCCATTGTATAATGATTTTCAAAAACGCAGACATGAATTAAAACCAGGAATTACCGGCTGGGTGGGTGTGAATGGCAGAAACGCCATTTCATGGGAAGAAAAATTTAACCTAGATATTTGGTATGTTGACAACGTTTCTTTTTTATTAGATTTGAAAATTATTTGGATGACCATCATGAAGGTTATTCAATCAAAAGATATTAATCAGGCCAATCAGGCCACAACGAGTAGATTTGATGGAAACTAAAGTTGTTTTATATGGCGCAAGTGGTCATGCAAAAGTCGTTTTTGAAATAGCAAAAGCTTTAAAGCTACACATTTCCGGTATTGTTGATGACAATCCTGTTGCATTTAATTCCTTTTTTAAACAAGAAATTTTTTCGCCAAGTCAATTTGACCTTTTTGATGGTCAGCTATTATTGTCTATTGGCAATAATAAAGTTAGAAAAAAACTGAGTTTAAAATACCCCTTACAATATATTACGCTTATTCATCCGCATGCATTTATTTCGCCTAGTTCAAAAATTGGAAATGGTACTGTTATCATGGCAGGAGTAATAATCAACGCAGAAAGTTCTATCGGTAATCATTGCATCATTAATACATCTGCAATTATTGAGCATGATTGCATTATTGAAGATTTTGCACATATTTGTCCTAATGTCTCAGTAGCAGGAAATGTTAAGGTTGGTGAAGGCGCACAGGTAGGTATTGGCGCGAAAGTCATACAAGGTGTAAAAATAGGTAAATGGGCCATTATAGGTGCTGGCGCGGTTGTTATTAATGATGTCCCAGACTTTGCAAAAGTTGTTGGAAATCCCGGAAAAATTATAAAAACTAATTTTAAATAAATGTTGAAAAAATCTTTCGATATTATACTAGCATTTCTTGGCTTAGTTTTTCTTTTGCCATTGCTTATAATCATCTTTTTAGCCTGCTTAATTGACACCAAAAACCATGGACTTTTTATTCAAGAGCGGATTGGACAATATGGTCAATTATTTAAAATCTATAAATTTCAAACCATAAATCCAAAAACGCAAAAAATTTCACGTTTTGGTGCTTTTTTAAGACGTTCAAAAATAGACGAAATGCCCCAATTGTTTAATATTTTAATAGGCGATATGAGCTTTGTTGGACCTAGACCTGATGTGCCTGGTTATTATGATCAACTGGTGGGTGAAAACAGAAAAATATTACGGTTAAAACCAGGCCTAACTTCTGAAGCTTCAATAAAATATGCCAATGAAGAAGAATTGCTAGACCAGCAAGAAAATCCTTTAGCTTATAATGATAACACAATATTTCCTGATAAAGTAAAAATGAACTTACATTACTATAATAATCAAAGCTTTTTGTTAGATTTGCAGATTATAGTGAAAACTATTTTTAAATGACAAAATCAGAAAAAATTTGGCTTTCGTCGCCACATATGGGGGGGAATGAAAGAGCATTTGTTAATGAAGCATTTGATACCAATTGGATCGCTCCCTTAGGTCCTCATGTTACTGATTTTGAAAATGACCTAGAAAAATATCTAGGACAAAATAGTCATGTGGCTGGCTTAAGCTCTGGCACTTCAGCTTTGCATATGGCGCTTATTTTATTGGGTATTAAACCAGATGATGTAGTTATTTGTCAAAGTATGACATTTTCTGCTTCTGCGAATCCTATTTTATATCAAGGTGCAACACCAGTATTTATTGATAGTGAAGAACAAACTTGGAATTTGTGTCCGAAGGCTTTAGAAGAAGCTATTATTCATTATATCAATTTAGGAAAATCTCCTAAAGCAATTATTGCCGTGCATCTTTATGGCATGCCTTTTAAAGTTGAAGAAATAAATGCCGTAGCAAAAAAATACAATATTCCAATTATTGAAGATAGCGCAGAAGCTTTAGGCAGTTCGTATAAAGGTCAAAAATGTGGCACTTTTGGCACCTTGAATGTATTGTCTTTTAATGGCAATAAAATCATTACAACCTCTGGAGGTGGCGCCATAGTTTGTAAAGACCAAGCAACTAAAGAAAAAGCTGTGTTTTTTGCCACACAATCACGAGAAAATGCCCCGCATTACCAACACAAAGAAATTGGATATAATTATAGATTGAGTAATGTTTGTGCTGGCATTGGGAGAGGGCAGATGGAAGTTTTGGATAATCATGTCAAATTAAGACAGGCCAATCACCAGTTTTATGTTGATATTTTTAAAGAAAGTTCCACTATAAAAGTCTTTACAGAGCCAAATGATGATTTTAGGTCAAATCATTGGTTAAGTTGTATTTTAACTGATAGCTATGAAAAAAGGGAAAAAATAAGATTGGCTCTGGAATCAGAAAATATTGAATCAAGACCACTTTGGAAGCCTATGCATTTGCAACCTGTTTTTGAAAAGTATGCCTATTTTGGCAGTAAAATTTCAGAAAATTTATTCGAAAAAGGCCTATGCTTGCCTTCTGGGTCAAATTTATCTTCAGATGATAAAGAAAGAATAAATTTTGTTTTAAAATCTTTTGTGAATTAATGGATAACACCAAGGAACAAATATCATCTTATATAGAGAGCCTTAAAGCTAGTTTTGATGTGAGGTCTTTAAATTATCTGCCGAGATGGGTGGTTTTATTTCTTGATGTGTTTGTATTATCCTTTACGTTTTTATTAACCTATTTTTTGTTACTAGGTTTAAAAATGGCCTATGTTTCGCCACAATGGTTTTGGAAAGCAGTTTTTATCTATTTAATAATTAACTTATTGTTCTTTAGACTATTTAAAACCTATGCTGGCATTATTAGATTCTCCTCATTTATTGATGGCATCAAGTTTTTATTTTCACAAATATGTAGTTTTGTTTCATTAGTTTTTTTAAATTATTTTATTTTATTAATCACTTTTGAAAAACCATTTTTAACTTTAGGATTATTCATTAATTTTGTTTTTTCTTTTTCCTTATTATTTTTTTACAGAATAATTGTTAAACAGTTATTTGAAAAATATTTTAAAAACTCTTCAGAATTTGAAGTTGAAAATGTATTAATCTATGGGTCCGATGCCAATGCCATTGCGGTTGCAAATTCAATCTTGGCTGAAGTTCCGAAGCGTTTTAAAATTCAAGGATTTATTTCTAAAAATAAAAATGACTTTTCAAAAAGATTATTAGATCTGCCCATTCTTAATGGTCAAAAAAACATTTCAGTCTTAATTAGATCTTGTCATGCCCAATCGGTTATTCTAGCGGATAAGTCCTTAGAAAATAAAGAAATTGAAAAAATGGTCGATGACTGTTTAAATTATAATTATAAAGTTTATAAACTACCTACACTTGCAAATTGGGAAAACGCAAAGGAAATATCAAAGAGCATTAAAAAAATTGAAATTTCAGATTTATTGGAAAGAAAAGAAATTAACTTAAGTAAAGACAACATCAAGCAACAAGTACAGAATAAAACCATATTAATCTCAGGGGCAGCTGGCTCAATAGGCAGTGAAATTGTTAGACAATTGGCCAAATTTACGCCAAAAAAAATCATTGCTTTAGATCAGGCAGAGTCGGCACTCTATGACCTTGGCCTTGAAATTAAGAATAGCTTTCCACTTCTTGACATTCAAATTGTACTGATTGACATCAGAAAAAAAGAAGATTTAAATGAAATTTTTGCCTTATATAAACCTCAACTTGTTTATCATGCAGCCGCTTATAAGCATGTTCCTTTAATGGAAGAAAATCCCAAGCAAGCCATTTTTACAAACATTTTAGGCACCAAAAACATGGCAGATGTGTCTTTGGCTAATCGGGTCAAAAAGTTCGTGATGGTCTCAACTGATAAAGCCGTAAATCCCAGTAATGTGATGGGTGCAAGTAAGCGAATTGCAGAATGTTATGTCAAGGCTATTCAAGAAAATGCTAAAACTAAATTCATCACAACACGCTTTGGGAATGTTTTAGGATCTAATGGGTCTGTTGTGCCACTATTTACTAAACAAATTCAAGAGGGTGGTCCCATAACGCTTACACAACCCGATATTATTCGCTATTTTATGACCATAACCGAAGCTTGTCAACTAGTCCTAGAAGCTGGTGCCATGGGAAATGGTGGAGAAATATTTATTTTTGATATGGGAGATCCAGTGAAGATTAAAGATTTAGCCATAAAAATGATTAAATTAGCTGGTTTGACGCCAGGCATCGACATAAAAATAGATTATATTGGCCTCAGGCCAGGCGAAAAACTATATGAAGAATTATTAAATGATAAAAGCTTAACTTTGCCCACCTATCATCATAAAATAATGATAGCTAAAGATGAGCAAACCATTAATTTAAATGTTTTACATAAAATTAATGACTTACTATCTGCGTTAAATGATGAAAGTAATGTTGCACTTATTAAAAAAATGAAAAATATAGTGCCTGAATTTAAAAGTATGAACTCTATCTACGAAAATCTTGATAGCAATTAATAACTATAACCAATGGAAATAGCTAAAAAAATTATAGCAACTTTTGCCATACTAGTTTTCTTTTCATCCTGTGTTTCAAGAAAAGAAATGGCTTATATGCAAAATTATAAAAACAATAATTTTAGTGAATTAAACACTTATGAAGTTGTCATAAAACCTGACGATATGTTACTAATTGAAATTAATACCGAGAAACCTAATCCAGAAATTACAGCCATGTATAACTTGACTGGTGACCAAAGTATGCAGCAATTTGCGAGAATTGCCAACACTTATTTAGTAGATAACGAAGGTTTTATTGAAATGCCAACTTTAGGTAGAGTTAAAGTTGGTGGCTTAAAAAAAACAGAGCTAAATAAGCTAATCAAAACAAAAGCGAATGAATTTTTAAAAAATCCAATAATCAATATTAGACTTTTAAACTTTGAAGTAACTGTAGGTGGCGAAGTCAATCAGCCTGGTGTTTTTCAGATAGAATCAGAACGCATTACATTGATAGAAGCGCTCACCTTAGCTGGTGATATATCAATTTATGGTAAAAGAAATAATATTTTAGTGGTTAGAGAAATCAATAACAAACCTACTTTTAACATTGTCGATATTACCAAAAGAGATTTTATGCACTCTGATTTTTATTATTTAAAGCAAAATGACGCTATTTATGTTGAGCCAAGAAAATCAAAAATAGATTCAACAACTTTTGGCTCAAATATAACGACCTAGTATCTATTATTTCATTTTTAGTAACAACGACTCTAATCTTAACAAGTAAATAATGTCAGCTTTCAAAAGTCAAAATTCATCAAATTTCACCGACGAAATCTTTCGATACGTTAGTTATTGGCCTTACTATCTTCTGCTTATTATAATTTCATTATTACTATCCCATTTCTATTTGAGATATCAAGTACCAATGGTTGGTATTTCAAGCATGATTATTATAAAAGATGATAACCAAGGCACTGATGAAAAAGCCGCATTTAAGGACCTTAAATTAATCTCAGGTGGAACTAATAATATAGAAGATGAAGTTGAAATTGTCCGCTCAAGGTCTGTTATCAAAAAAATAATTAGTGAAAAAAACTTAAATTTTCAATATTTTATTGAAGGACGAACAGGTTTTGTGAAATCTGAGTTTTATAAGAATTCCCCGGTTTCTATCAACTGCAATGAGGTCAAAGCGCCTTCATTTTTTGAAATTAAAATTATTAACAAAAATAAATTTAAATGGTCTGATGACCAATTTGTAAAAACACATACCTTCTCTGACCAATTAAAACACAATGGCAATACTATAAAAATAAGTAACACTTTTTTCACATCAAATTATATTGGCAAAACTATTCAGGTGAATCTTACACCTATAAACAACTTAATTAGTTCATATATCGGCCGATTAAAAACCAAAACCAGCAAAAGAAGTAATATTGTTCAAATTGAATTTACTGATCACCTAGAAAATAGAGGTTTAGATTTTGTAAACGAATTAGTCAATCAATATAATATCAGGTCAATCAATGATAAAAATGAAATTTCAAATAATACCAAAGAATTTATTGATAGACGTTTAACATTAATCACGGAAGAACTGGGCGAAGTTGATTTAGATGTTGCCTCGTTTAAGCAGAGCAATAATATTGTTGATTTAGTTACCAATACTGGCATTGATCTTAACAATTCTGATCAATTTGACAAAGTTTTGAATGGCATTGATACTGAAATAACCATTGTCAATGAAATATCGAAAGAACTCAAATCATACAAGAACCATCAACTAATTCCTGAAATTTTACCTGAGGGCGTTTCTAAAACCGAGGTGAATAAATTTAATGAAATTGTATTGAAGAGAAAAGCCTTGCTAGAAACAGCGAATGAAAATCATCCATCAGTTTTACAATTGGACAAAAACATCAATGAACTGCGAGCCATTATTAATGACAATTTAATAACTTTTCAAAAAGGACTAAGTATTAAAAGAAATAAAATATTAGGTCAATTTAACCAGTCCATAAATAGAGTCTCTCAATTTCCAAATCAAGAAAAAGCTATACGGTCAATAGAAAGAAAACAAAACGTAAAAGAAACGCTTTTTTATACCTCTTACAAAAACGAGAAGAAACTGAATTATCCTTAACAATGAACGCCAATAAAGCTAAAGTTATCGATGAAGCATACAGCGTGGGTATAGTAAGTCCTAAAAAATCAAACTATTACCTAATCGCTTTAGGACTAGCTCTTGTTATACCATCCGTATTTCTATACTTGAAATTTTTATTAGACAATAAGATTCACAACAGAAAAGATATAGAAGAAAAAATTAAGGTTTCATTTTTAGGTGACATTCCAAACAATCCAAAAGATGTTGATGATTTAAAAAGCAAAACAAGTCGATCTAGTACAGCAGAATCGTTAAGAATTCTACTCACGAATTTAGATTTTATGTTATCGAATATCAAACACGATCACGCGAAAACTATTTGCTTAACCTCTACTGTGCCAAAGGAAGGTAAAACCTTTGTAACTTCTCATTTAGCGGTAGCTATGTCCCACTATGGTAAAAAAGTATTACTTGTTGGCATGGATTTAAGAAAGCCTAAGATTGACGATTACTTTAATGTAAATTCAGATTTAGGTTTAACCAATTTTTTGATAAAATCAAATGTTAAGATAGAAGAATTTATTCAAAAGGATCCTAGTCTACCAAATCTAGATATTTTGCCATCAGGAATTGTGCCACCAAATCCATCAGAATTACTGATGGGTTCAAAATTGGATGAGTTAATGACTTATTTAAAGTCTAATTATGATTATATATTTATAGACACTGCCCCAACAAGTTTGGTAACAGATACATTACTTATAAATAAATTTTCTGATGTTTTCTTATATGTTATTAGAGCGCATTATTTACCAAAAGAAATGCTAAATATTTGTAAAACCTTGCACGATGAAAACAAATTATCAAACATGGCTATAATATTAAACAGAACAGATCATAGAAAAGGGTATGGGTACGGCTACGGCTACGGTTATGGCTACGGTTATGGCTATGGTTACGGGTATGGGTATGGCCATGATTTGAAAAAACCTACGATAAAAGAAAAAATAAGAAATTTATTCAAAATTTAATTGCTAAAAATGACCAAATTTATTGCATTTGTGGTGTTAATTTCAGCCATGATTAGTTATGCACAAACAACTGTTAGTGGCATAGTTACCGATGACAAAAAAGAGCCCTTGCCTTTTGTTAATGTCTATTTTAAAAACTCAAAAATTGGCACAATAACAGATCTAGATGGCAAATTTTCAATTAATACTTCTCAGAATTTTAAAACACTAATCTTTTCCTCGGTTGGATTTAAAAGCTTAACTTATACCCTTAAATCTAACAAAGACCTCAACCTAATAATTCAGCTGGAAGAAGGCGAAACGCTTGAAGAGGTTGTAGTAGTTTCAAAACCAAAGAAAAGATTGAAGAAGAAAGAAAATCCAGCCTACCGCATTATGCGAGAAATTTGGGATAAAAAAGAAAAAAACAGTCTCAAAGAACTAGATTATCTTCAATATGAAAAATACCGATTATTGGAAGTTTATTTGAATAAAGTTGATTCGACATTTATGAAAAAACTTCTTGGGAATGACCGCAAAAAAGTTATTGACATCCTTAAAAAAGATGAGAATGCTGAGCGATATAATATCCCTGTTTACATGACAGAAAAGTTCGATGAAGTTTATGAAAGCAATAAATTAAACGAAAATAAAACGTACCGTATAGCAGAGAGGAACACCGGTGTTGCCATGGAAAGTCTCTCTTTTGACAAGCTTGAGGTGGCATTTAGGGAATTTGATATTTATAAAAATACCATCAATATTTTGGATAGATTTTTTATTAGTCCATTAGCTAAAGATGCGTTTGATATGTATGATTTTGTTTTACATGATAGTGTTGTTAATAATGATAGAAAGTTTTATAATATTTATTTCTTTCCGCGAGTTGATGCTGATTTGGTCTTTAAGGGCAATTTTCAAGTGGATGCTGAATTATACGCTGTTAATAAAATCAAATATAACACCGGCGGTAAAACAAATATTAACTTTGTTAGAGATATTCAAATAAATAAAACTTTTGAACTTATTGATAGCTCGCATTATGTGCTGAAAGAAACCGAGTTTGAAGGTGACTTTACCTTGATCAGCAGCGAAGACGAAACCGAAAAAGGCCTTACCGTTTTTAATAAATATATTTATCAAAACCATGTATTAAATAAGCCTCTAGATCTGCTTTTTTATCAAGACAAACAAGTGCAAACTTATGCCAATGAGTTTGTAAAAGACGATGCGTTCTGGAAAGAAAAAGATATGATGTCCGACTACGTTGATAGAACACATAACGTCATCAAAGAACTACAAGGGAATAAAAAAATAAAAACCATTAATAATCTCTTCAACATAGCTACTACAGGGTATTTTGACCTGTTTAAAAATGTCCAAATGGGTAACTTTTGGCTATTGTTCAGTAGAAACGATGTTGAAGGGGCAAGATTTAGAATCGCCTTTAGAAATTTCGAATCAAAAGATGACAGATGGCGAATTAATAACTACTTTGCATATGGTACAAAAGATCAACAATTAAAATATGGTATTGAAGCCAAGTATTTAGTAAATCCAAAAAATCGCCTAACCATTGCTGCCTCCTATATGGATGATTTTGAACAGGCATCTGGTAGAGTATTAGAAGATAACGAACTTCTGCCCCGAAACTTTGGCGTTGGGGCTTTATTCATAAGAGGTATAAACTATACCCTTTTACATAATAGAAGAACGTCTGTCCAATTCCAATATGAGTTTTCTCAAAATTTTAATATGACCATTGCTGGCATTTATCAAGATATAAGAAGTGCAGACCCTTTTCACTTTAATATTAGCTATCTAGATAAAAACAACACGGTACAAAATCGTGTGAATGGACTGAGTTCTAGCCTTACTATTGCCTTAACTCCTGGTAGATTAAATTATGGATTTGGTATCGAACGCAGGCACAATCGCAAAAATTTTGCAACCTATCTATTTAGATATACCACAGGATTTTCGGGCATTTCATCTCATGATTTTAGTTATCACCGACTACAATTAACTAAAAGAAAAGCCTACGATTTAGGAAAATTTGGCGTGCTAAACACCTATCTCGAAGGTAGTAAACTATTTGGGACTGTCCCCATCGCGCTCATGACGCCTATCATGGCAAATCAAACCTATGGTGTGATTAACTCAACTTTTTCCCTTTTAAACTATTATGACCTCATGGCTGATCAATATATCATGGGGCAGTTTGACTATCACCTGCAAGGGCTATTGTTCAATAGAATACCTCTACTTAAAGAGCTAAAACTCCGAGAAGTATTATTCTATAGAACTGTTTACGGCACCGTCAATAATGCAAATAGAGCCATAAGCTTGTCTAATATACCCTATGTTTCACCTGATAGTAAATTGTATCAAGAATATGGCTTTGGCATAGACAATGTAGGATTCGGACAAATAAGGCCATTTCGTGTAGACTTTGTTTGGCGAAATAAATTTCCATTTAGAAACATCCATAATGATGCACCTACATTTGGCATGTTACTTGGTCTTAGGGTAGATTTTTAATTGACATTCTATTTTAACAGTTAAATCAACATGCTAGACCTTTTTCAGGCAGAAAGACCAACCCAAAACCTATTGCCGCAGGATGGTTTTGTAGCCTATCATGGCCAAGTATTTAGCCCAAATGAAGCCGATCGCTTTGAAAAAAAACTAGGCACTACACTGAACTGGCAAAATGACCAAGCCATCATTTATGGCAAACTAATAACCACCAAAAGAAAGGTAGCGTGGTATGGCGACCAACCCTATGACTACAAATATTCAAACATAACCAAAAAAGCCATTTTTTGGACACCAGAGTTATTGGAAATAAAACTGCACATAGAGCAACTAACCAATGAAACATTCAATTCTTGTTTAGCCAATCTCTACCATGACGGCACCGAGGGCATGGCCTATCATTCTGATGGAGAGAAAGACCTCAAAAAACATGGTGCGATAGCATCGGTTTCATTTGGCGCAGAACGGTTTTTTCATTTTAAACACAAAGAAACTAAAGAAAGAATAGCTATATTTCTGCAAAATGGTAGTTTACTAATTATGAAAGAACAAACACAAGACCATTGGCTGCACAGATTACCTCCTTCTACAAAAATTAAAAAACCCCGAATTAATTTAACGTTTAGAACAATTGACCAGTAAAATAAACTACCATAGAAAATCCTAAAATTTTTCAACTAAATGTAGCCGACGATATGAAATCGACGACTTAACAAAATATCATTCTAAAAGTAGGTGTCAAATCTATAGACGGTATTTGTAGACAACACCTTGAGGGATGTCAAACTAGTCCTTAATTTGGGATTAATACCAATTGGAATAAGTTAAATAAAGTAAATTTCTTAGCTTCATTTACATTTATAAATTACCAAAAAAAACCCTATCAAAACTGACAGGGTTTTTAAGAAAATTTTAAAGATCTTTTTACAAACCTAATTCAACTCTATTATCTTTTATTTTAGCTAAATCTTTCAATGTAGTAAATAGCGACCCAACACCTTGACTTGCTTGACCTTTCAAAGCAGTCATTTGTGCTGTATAATCTTTGGTAGCTGGCGCTTTAGAAATAGTGGTTGGGCTAACTACAAAAACACCACTATTACCTTCAATAGGTTTAGATACTTTGTTGATTGCCGTTGCAAAAGCAGCACCCGCTACTTTTGGCTCAAAACCACCACCAATTGAAGGTGTTGTCACGCTAATGCCAGTTGCGGTTTGTACTTGAGTTTTTGAAGATTTAGCCATGTCAGCCAATGTACTTCCCGTTAATTTTTTAATGATGATTTGTGCTTTTTTCTCGTTTCTAATAGTGTTTTCCACCATAGGGCGCGCTTGTTTAGCATCAAGCAAACCAGTATCGTTTTTACCAACATATTTTACGATGACATAGCCTAAATTTGGAACTTCAAATCTTTCAATGTCATTTTTTGAAGTCTTGCTATCAAATGCCCACCTCACAATATTTCTTTGTGCACCTGCTGTACCAACATTTTCATCTGTCGCAAGAACTTTAGCATTATCATTTGCTGTTAATTTTGATTCTTTTAAAGCTTCTTCAAAAGATTTTTCAGTAGCAGTCATTTCAAATTTTGTGGCTTTAGTAAAAGCTTCATCGGTGCTTTTTGCACTAGGTTCAATTTTCTTTGCTAAAGTAGCAATGCGTATACCATCTTGCTTATCAGTCACTTTAATGATATGATAACCAAATTGTGTTTCTACTAAGCCAACTTTATTAATAGGACTGTTAAAACAAAAATCTTCAAATGGTTTAACCATCGCGCCTTGCTCAAAGAAATCTAAATCACCACCTCTTTGTGCTGAGCCTTGGTCTTCAGAATTTTGAAAAGCCAACATTAAAAATTGATTAGCGTCAGCCTGAATTTGAGCAAACAATTCATCTGCTTTAATTTTTGCCTCCTCTTTTGTACGTTTTTCTTTGGTTTGAGGCCCTGCACCATCCCAAGAAATTAAAATATGGCTTGCTCTTACTTTTGCACCTGCTTTTCTGTTTTCTAAACGAGAAACAACAAAATTGTTGTTAAATTCATAGGGGCCATAAGAAGCTCCTGGCGCTAAATTATAAATAGCATCAGCATGCTCAGCCGGTAAAGTAGATTTTGACACATAAGAAGAATCATAAGCAATGTCAGAATTAGCTACTAAATATTCTTGTAATTCTGCTTTATCAGTAATTTGATCAAATGCCACTTTCATCGCTTTTATTTCGGTTTCAATCTCAGCTCTATCCTGCGCAGATGCTTTTTCTTCAATCACAACATATTGAAGTTCTCTGGTCTCTTCAGACTTGTATTTTTTTGGAAACTTTTTGATATGTGCTAAAACTTCTTCATCAGAAACTTTCACATCAGTATCAGGAATAGTTGTATACGGCACTTGAATATAGCTAAAATTAGCCTTCTTATTTTCTAATTCATAGGCAAACTTAGCATCTGCTTGCGTGACAAAGTAACCACCACGCGCCATGTTATAATAAATTTGTTGAATTGCATTTGTTCTTGCTTCTCCTTCAACACCCATATAGGCTTTTTTCATGCCTGGATCTTGTATTGTGGCAACAAACTCATTAAATTTCTTTAAGTCAAATTCTCCTAAGCTATTAGAAAATTGTTGCGCAAATTGTTGATTTTGTTTCAAAATCTCCGTCATGTGTTTTACACTTGCTCTAATGCCTAATTTATCTGCTTGCTCAGTCATTAGAACACGAGAAACTTCTTGATTCCATAAGGAATTTGAAGCTTGAGTTAAACTCATATTTTGACTTCTTTGCATGTTGTTAACACGCAAATTAAAATCATCAAATGGTAATTCAGTTCCGTTTATTTCTCCTGCATTAGTAGGGGTTCTATTAAATCCGCCTGATTGAAATAAATCCATTAAAATAAATGAAAATAAAGCTAATGCAATAACTGCAATTAAAAATATAGAACGTTTTCTTATACTGTTTAAAATGGCCATTATAAATTGTTTTAATAAAATTTAGCCTGCGAATTTACGATTATATTACTATTTACAAAAATTTTTACTAAAAATTATTTCTTTATACGAATAAACCTATTTTTGCGTTTTATCAACTATACTAAAATGTCTAATTGAGATGACTCGTTTTTTTTATTTTGCGCTTTTTTTTGCACTTATTCTTCAAACTTCAGTTGTTGGACAATTTAGCACCACCATTCAACTTGATTGGTCAAAAAATCAAACCTATATTGTTGGTCAGAAAACATATATTATTCCTTATTTCAATAATTTATCTTTTTATTTTGAGGAAGGAAGTAAAACTATTTTTTCTGATCAAAATATAAAAATTGATGGCATAGCTAATATAGAGTCCCTACGGATAAGCCAAATAACCTATGAAAGCATTGCACTTAATACCAGTGATATTGATGGTTCTAAATTATCGTCTAGCATAAAATTGAGTGTTAAAAATGTTATGGCTAGAGGCGAAAATTATCTAAATATTAAATTTTCTCCTTTAATAAAAGATGAAACGGGCGTCAAAAAAGTTACCTCTTTCAAAATTGATCTCGATTTAAGTAAAGCTGCTGCAGGTTCAAATTTAAGATCCCCATATCTTGGTATCCAAAATTCTGTTTTGGGCAATGGTCAATGGTTTAGGTTTTTCGTAGAAAAATCAGGCATCTACAAAATTAGTAGAAGTTTTTTACAAAGCTTAGGTATGCAAAACATTGGCGACCCCAGAAGGTTGAGAGTTTTTAGTCATGGTGGCAAAATGGCGCCTATGTTGAATAATGCTAATTTTCCGCCTGATTTACCTGAACTAGCCATACAAGTTATTGGAGAAGAAGATGGTAGCTTTGATGCCAATGATTTTATTTTAGTTTATTGTGAGGGTGTGGATAATTGGGCCCAGGAACATGAAACAAACAACAATTTATATAGCAAAGGCGCCTTTTACTATATTACTAACAATAGTGATATAGGGAAACGAATTACAAATTTTGCTGAACCATCTGGCACGCCAACCCTAACCGTAAATAAGGCAGATTTTCAAGCTTTCTATGAAAAAGACCTTACCAACATTGGGCGCATTGGTCGTCGTTGGTTCGGTGAGCAGTTTGGATTGCAAAACTCACATAGCATGACTATTAATGTGCCCGGCATAGCTAGCGATCCAGTGGCACTGAGTATGGTTTTTGCCAATACGTCTACAAGCAGTAATTCTGTTGCCATTACGCTCAATAGCGCAAACATCGGAACCGCCAATTTAAACGCTATTGCAGGTGATAATTTCTATCAATTATCCTCTTATATTAACAGTATAGTTGCATCAGAAAATTTTAATTTCAAATTAGATTTTAACAATGGTGGTTTACCAAACGCACGATCTTTTTTAGATTATATTACACTTACTGGCAAAAGAAATTTGGCAGGAATTGGCAAACAATATCCTTTCAACCTTGTTGATGCTATTAATTTGTCAGGGGTTGTAGAATACCAATTTAGCAATGCCAGTACTGTAAATAGTGTTTGGAACATCACAGATATTTATAACATTACTAAAAAAGACAATAATTCTGGCACCTTCAGTTTTAAAGACAACCTAGGCCTGAATAAAAATTATGTCGTTCTATCAATTAATGATACTTATCCACCATTAAAAGAATCAAATGCAAGGGTTTTTAATCAAAACATCAAATATCAAGTTTTTCATAATGCGCAAGGTCAATTTGAGGACATTGATTATTTGATTATTGCTCCAGTTTTTTTGGTAAGTGAGGCCGAAAGATTAGCGCAATTACATCGAAACTTAAATCAATTAAAGGTAAAAGTAGTGCCTTTGGAATTAATCTATCCAGAATTTTCTTCAGGTAAACAAGATATTGGCGCCATTAGAAATTTTGTTCGTTACATTTATGAAAATGCTTCCACACCAGACAAACGACTTAAATATCTGAATTTGTTTGGCGACACCTCTTTTGATTATTTGGACCGCGTGCCTGCTAACATAAACACAAACATTGTCCCTGCATTTCACGCTAAAAATGGCACATCAACAGGCGGTGCCTCTTATACTTCTGATGACTTTTTTGTTTTACTTGACCAAAACGAAGGCATTGACGGTTTTGATAACATTTTTGGTTTGCCAGATGTGGCGGTTGGCAGAATGATTGTTTCGTCGTTACAGCAAGCTAGAGAAATGGTTAACAAAGTTTATGAATATGAGGACTATAGATCCTTTAATCCTTGGCGAAACTACGTTGTTGGGGTTTCTGATGATACACTAAACGGTGAATCTGGCGATGAGTTCTATTTACAAGAAGGCATCAATAATTTAATTAATGAAATAAGTACGCAAAAGCCCTTTATAAATGGCACAAAAGTACTAATGGATGCCTATCAAGTACAAAGTACAGCAGGCGGTCTGCGCTATCCAGAAGCTCGTCGTGATTTTTTAAGAGCCTTTGAAAATGGGAGTTTAGCCATTTTTTATTTAGGCCATGGCGGTATCGAAGGTTTATCTACTGAACGCGTTTTTGAAAAATTTGACGGATCAAATGTTTTAAACCGGTTTAAATATCCCGTTTTTATTACCATAACCTGCGAATTTACTAGGTATGACAATCCTTACTCACCATCCTCAGGAGAGTATACGTTTTGGAATCCTACTGGCGGGGCGATTGCCATGATAACCACAACGAGAGATTTCCCAGGAGGAAGCACTGCAACTAATGCCACTAGTAATACTGCTAGTAAGCTTTTTAATTTTGGCTCAAACGAAAGGGTCTCAATGGCTGAGGCCTTAAGGCAAGTCAAATTAACCCAAATGAGTTTATTTAGAGTCGTTTCATTTTTAGGCTGTCCTGCACTAAAATTAGCGATTCCAGAACCTAAAATTGTTTTGACTAAGATTAATGATTTACCAGCTTCTGGCAGTAATTTAACTTTTCAAGCCCTTTCAACCTATACCATTGAAGGTGAAGTGCGAGATGAAACGGGCACTAATTTATTAAGTAATTATAATGGCGAGGTGGCTATTCGCATTTTTGACAAGAACATTCAAAGACAAACCTTAAATAACAGAGGTAATTCTACTATTTTGAACTTTCAAACTTTAGGCGAAACTATTTTTAGGGGTAATGCGACAGCTGCTAATGGTGTGTTCAGGATGACATTTGTTGTGCCTAGAGATATAAAAATACCTATAGGTAATGGTCGCATAAGTTTTTATGCCAAATCTAATAATCCAACGCTTCAAGACCAAACGGGCTGGAATACAGATATTTTAGTTGGTGGCGTTAACCCAAATCCGCCTGTTGACAATACACCGCCTACTTGTCAATTGTTTATGAATGATGAATCTTTTGTAAACGGTGGCATTACCAACAGAAACCCTATTTTAATAGGTGTTTTTGAGGACGAAAATGGAATTAATACGGCGGCAGGTATAGGTCATGATATGGTGGCCATACTTGATGGTGATGAAACCAACCCTTATATTTTAAACGACTATTACGAAACCGAATTAGACAATCATAGAAAAGGCCGCATCCGTTTTCCATTCAGAAATCTAACCCCGGGTTTACACACGATTAAGGTGACTGTATGGGATGTTTACAATAATCCCACTACTTGTGAAATTCAATTTTTAGTGACTGATGGCGAAAATTTATCTTTAACAAATGTTTTGAATTATCCTAATCCCTTTGTCAATTATACACAATTTTGGTTTACACATGACAGACCCTTTGAGCCCTTGAATGTGCAAGTTCAAATTTTCACTATTTCAGGGAAAGTTGTCAAAACCATCAATCAGACCGTAACAACAGAAGGTTTTTTGAGCAGAGATATTACTTGGGATGGAAAAGATGATTTTGGCGATAAAATTGGCAAAGGCGTTTACGTTTACAAATTAACTGTTGAAGCTACTTTAAGCAATAAAAAAGCCGAAAAAATTGAAAAACTTGTCATACTTTAATAAAATACTTATATATTTGTAACCTTTATATATTATCAATGAAACTTATGAAGAAATTATTTTTCACGTGCACTTTAATTTTAAACTTATTTCAAGTTAGTGCGCAAGGCCCTTTAGATGTTATTACAACTGCTGTTCCTTTTTTACAAATTGCTGCCGATGCTAGAGCAGCAGGGATGGGAGAAATGGGTGTTGCCACATCACCAGACGTTTACTCTGCACAGTGGAATCCTGCTAAACTGCCGTTTTATAGCGAAGAATATAGTGTGGGTATTAGTTATACACCATATTTAGTTGAATTAGCCAATGATATTGCCTTAATGCAATTAAATTATACGCAACGTATTAATGAAAGAAGTGCTGTTTCAGCAAACTTGATATACTTTAGCTTAGGTCAAGTAGAATTGCGGGAAGATTTAAATTCGCCTGTTGTGCCTGTAAGACCTAATGAGTTTGCCTTTAATGCCCACTATTCATTGAAGCTAAGCGAGCGTTTTGCTATGGCTGTAGGTGGTAAGTTTATACGTTCTCAATTACGCTTTCCTAGCGCTGAGGGCGATGCAACGGCCGCTAGCAGTTTTGCATTTGATATAGCGGGTTATTATCAATCTGAAGAAATTCCTTACAGTGATTTCTCAGGAAGATGGCGATTAGGCTTTAATTTGCAAAATATGGGTCCAAAATTATCTTATGATAATGACAGAAACCCTATCAACGCAAGTAATTTACCTACTAATTTTAAATTTGGTGGTGGTTTTGATTTCATTTTTGATGAATATAATAAAGTGTCCTTAAATTCAGAATTTAATAAGTTAATGGTGCCAACACCTAATGGTTATTTAAATCCTGATGGTTCTTTTGATAGAGATGGCTACAAAGCCGTTGGTTGGTTACAAGGTATGTTTTCTTCTTTTGGAGATGCACAAGGTGGCTTTGCTGAAGAATTAAGAGAAATCACTTGGGCACTTGGTGCAGAATATATGTATCAAGATGCATTTGCTTTTAGAGCTGGTTATTTTAATGAATCTGAAACTAAAGGCGCAAGACAATTTATTACCATTGGTGCGGGATTCAAATATAATGTAGTTAAACTAGATGTTTCTTATTTATTTGGTGCTTCAAAAGTAAGAAACCCGCTTGAAAATACTTTGCGTTTTTCACTAACCTTAAATTTTGGTGATAAAGATAAATATGTGGAATATTAAATAGTTTTCAGTAAATAGTCTCAGTAGGCAGTTATAGATATTGCTAATTGCGACTGAAAACTGAAAACTGCCACTGAAAACTCTAATAATTTGGAACAAAAAAAACTTTCGATAACTTTTGATGTTTTTGAGGACTTGAGCGAATTATCTCAAGCAGTTCAAGATTTATTTGAAAAAGCAATAGAAGTTAGGAAAAATGCCTATGCACCTTACTCGCAATTTCAGGTTGGTGCTGCATTGTTACTTGATAATGGTAAAATTGTCATCGGTTCCAATCAAGAAAATGCAGCTTATCCTTCTGGGCTTTGTGCGGAACGTGTGGCCATTTTTAGTGCAGGTGCATTATTCCCAAATGCAAAAATTAAAATTTTAGCCATTACGGCAACTTCAATGAAAGCAGCCAATCCGGACCCTATACCTCCTTGTGGTGCTTGTAGACAATCTATAGCGGAATACGAAATCAAACAAGATGAGCCTATAGCCATCTATTTTATGGGCGCAACAGGCAAAATTGTTTTAGCGCACAGCATCAAAGATTTGTTACCTTTAATGTTTGACAAGAAATATTTATAATTCATGATTTTTCCTATTGGTGATGATCAGGTAAAAGGCGGCCGTTTTCCAATATTTAGCTATTCGTTCATATTGGTTAATGTTTTTGTTTTTGTTTTGATTCAAATACCTGAACCGGCATTTACTTATGCTTATAGTGCTATTCCATACGAAATTGTCCATTTTACGGATTTAACGGCTGGAAACTTCGAGGCGCCTCATGAACCTGGACCAACACCTATCTTTTTAACTTTAATAACTAATATTTTTATGCATGGTGGTTGGATGCATTTAATAGGTAACATGGTTTTTTTGTGGGTTTTTGCTGACAATATTGAATCAACCGTTGGTTGGATTCGATTTTTACTTTTTTATATATCAGGTGGTGTTATTGCATCTGTATGTCATATCTTAAGTGAACCGAATTCAACGATTGCTAGTTTAGGAGCAAGTGGCGCAATTGCGGCCTGTCTAGGCGCCTATTTAGTTATGTTTCCTCAATCAAAAGTAAAAATGTTGTTCTTTATCAAAATATTCCGCATACCTGCCTTTTTATTTTTAGGCTTTTGGATAGGTCAACAGTTGTTTAGTGCCTATGCTGAATTTGGTCAAGAGACTATTGGCGGGGTTGCCTGGTATGCACATATTGGTGGATTTGTTTTTGGCATAGTTGCTGGCGTATACTTTAGATGGGTTTATCCAAAGATGAAGCATGTTGGCTTAGAATATTATCCAACCAATAGACCAGCCTATCGCTACAACAACAGAGGAATTACAAAATATTTTAATTAACTATTTGCATAAACGAAAAACCTTCGTATATTTGCACCCGCAATACGGTAATGATTTGCACGACCCATTGGAGAAATGGCAGAGTGGTCGAATGCGGCAGTCTTGAAAACTGTTGACTGTAACAGGTCCGGGGGTTCGAATCCCTCTTTCTCCGCGAAATAACTTTCAAAAGTTATCAAAAACCTCGAAATCCTATGGTTTTCGGGGTTTTTTCTTTTTACAACCTATCAAATTATTCATTCTTTTTCAAAATTCAAGGTGCAAAATCGAGACCCTAAAAATTTACAAATTGTTGGGTCTCGCTAAATCGATTAAATAGTTTAATCTCTGGAGCTAACCCCAATGCTAGCAACCTATTCAACGACTTAATCAATAAATGAACATCTTGTATTGTGGCAAACCTTATCCTAAATTAATGTATAATTTAAAGGTTACCAAAATGAAAGCAAAAACCACCTTGCATTTCTATGCAAAATCAACTAAAGCCAATGCAAAAGGGCTATTTCCTATTTATGTGCGATTAACAGTCAAAGGGAAACGATTCGAATACAGTTCTAAAAAGTTTATAGAACCATCGAAATGGTCGAATGAACTAAGCCGAATGAAAGGGAATTCAGAAGAAGCTCGTTCAATAAACAGCTTACCTGATTTCACTAAAAATCAAATAAACGAAATCCAATTTGAACTTCTAAAAGACAATATTACATTGAATATTGAAGAGTTCAAAAACAGACTACTTGGAACTAAAGAAAGAGAACGAATGTTAATCCCAATATTCAAAGAACATAACAGCAAAATAAAAGAATTACTGGGTATTGAATATGCACCTGGTACATTAGAGCGATATGAAACATCGCTCAAACACACCTCCAATTTTCTACTTTGGAAGTACAATATAACCGACATCAATATCGATAAAATAGATCATGCCTTTATTACCGATTATGAATTCTACCTGCGAACAGTTAGGAAATGTGCCAATAATACAGCGGTGAAGTACATCAAAAACTTCAATAAAATAATTAAGCTTTGCTTAGCCAATGACTGGTTGGATAAAAATCCATTTGCTAACTATAAATCCAAAGTCAAAGAAGTGGAACGCGTTTAATTATCGGAAGATGAAATTCAAAATATCATCAACAAAGATTTCAAAACCGAAAGATTATCCCTGGTAAGAGATATATTCCTATTCAGCTGCTTTACTGGCTTGGCATATATTGATGTCAAAAACTTAACAAAATCCCATATCAGTATAGGTATTGATGGCGCTAAATGGGTATTCACCCACCGACAAAAAACCGAAACCGCATCGAAAATTCCTGTGCTTCCTGTTACACAAATGATCATTGATAAATACTCAGAACATCCACAAAGTGCAAATGAAGATAAGCTATTGCTGATACTTAGCAACCAAAAAATGAATGCTTATCTAAAAGAAATTGCCGGAGTTTGTGAAATTGAAAAAGAACTAACCTTTCACATTGCTCGACATACTTTTGCAACTACCGTAACACTTACTAATGGAGTACCAATTGAAAGCGTGAGCAAAATGCTTGGACACAAAAATTTAAGAACTACACAACATTATGCAAAGGTTTTAGATCAAAAAGTGAGTGAGGATATGCAGATTTTGAGGAATAAATTTATAAACAAACAAAGTGTTTTAAATCAAAAAGTAATTTAAGATAGTCATAATTTATTTCACTTTCTACAAACAATCAAGAAACAGTAATAAAATACTAGAAGCAAAAAGTGTAATTCACATCATTTTATATTGCTTTATCAGAAAAAAAAGGGTTTCATCAGATTTTAAAATGAAGGTATAATAGCAAAATTTAATTTTGGATCATAATCATAACAATAATCTGCATGAAAAATTTAAATTTAATCCTTTTTTTACTAATCGGATTTCTATCATTTAGTCAAAACAAATTTAATATATCTGGTTACGTTGAAGACGTAAAAACAGGAGAAAAATTATACGGTGTGAATGTATACACTAACTCTAAATCAGGCAATATCACTAATGAATATGGCTTTTATTCGTTTTCATTGGAGGAAGGTAAACATACTATTTATGTAAGCAATATAGGTTTTAAAACTATTGAAAAAGAAATAGATGTAAGCTCTAATTCAAAAGTAGATTTTAAATTAGAAGAGGACTCTTCTATTCTGGACGAAGTAGTTGTGGTCGCTTCAAAGATTGATAATCGTGTAAAAAGTGTAGAAATGAGTGTCAATACATTAAAAGCTTCAACAATAAAAAAATTGCCAGCCATATTAGGGGAACCAGATGTATTAAAGTCAATTCAATTACTTCCCGGAGTATCAAGCGTAAATGAGGCTTCATCTGGTTTTAATGTAAGAGGTGGCGGTGCTGACCAAAATCTAATTCTATTAGATGATGCGACCATTTACAATGCTTCACACTTATTTGGCTTTTTTTCCGTTTTTAATTCTGACGCTATAAAAGATGTTAAGCTATACAAAGGTGGAATACCTGCTATTTATGGTGGCAGATTATCATCAGTTTTGGATGTAAGACAAAAAGAGGGTAACAACAACAAATTTAATGGAGAAGCAGGAATCGGTTTAATTGCAAGTAGGGTTTTAATTGAAGGTCCTTTTGCAAAAGATAGTTTAGGAATAGGTAAAGGTTCGTATATGATTGCAGCTAGAAGGTCTTATGTAGATGCTTTCACGTTTTTGGATAAGGAATTTAAAGACAATGTGCTATTCTTCTACGACTTAAATTTAAAGGCAAATTATACGCTCAATAATAAAAACAAAATTTTCCTTTCAGGTTATTTTGGAAGAGATCGATTCGAATTACCAAAATTTATAGGAACATCTTGGGGTAATTTATTTGGAACCCTAAGATGGACAAACGAAATAAACGAAAAACTATTTTTTCAAACTTCTGCTATTTTTTCAAACTATGACTATGAATTAGATAATCTTAGATCAGGTTCTGAATTTAGATGGAAATCCAACATTACAAACTTTAACTTAAAACCAAAGCTAACTTGGTATATCAATTCCAAGACAACGCTCAAGTCTGGTATCGATCTTACGTATTATAAGTTTAACCCCGGCGAAATTTCTTCTCTAAATGGTTCTACTACTAACCCAGAAAAGTTTCAAAATAATTATGCTTTTGAAAATGGACTATACGTAGATTCTGAATATGAATTTTCGGATAAACTAAATATTCAAGCAGGAATAAGATTTTCCAACTTTATAAGATTAGGAAAAGAAATGATAAGAGAATATGAAACAGGCAATCCCCTTTCTTACAATTCATTTTCAAATACTTATGACGAAAATAATTTGATTGGGACAATCAATTATAATTCAGGAAAATCGATAAAACAATTTAACAATTTCGAGCCTAGAGTTTCAATGAGGTACTTAATTGATGACAATCAGTCAATAAAAGCTAGTTTTAATAGAATGTACCAATACATTCATCTTGTAACAAATACAACATCGCCTACACCTTTAGATGTTTGGACACCAAGTGGACCATACATTAAACCTCAGTCTGCCGACCAAGTTTCTTTAGGATATTTCTCAAAATTAAAACAAAGCAAGTATGATTTTTCTATAGAAACATACTATAAAAAACTTTCTAATGTAACCGATTTTAAAGAAGGAGCCGATTTGCTTTTTAGAGAAGATATTGAAACACAAGTAATTCAAGGAGTTGGGAGAGCATATGGTTTAGAATTTCAATTAAATAAAAACGAAGGAAAATTTACAGGATGGTTAAGTTATACACTTTCCAGAAGTGAGAATAAAATAAAAGGAATTAATAATAATGAATATTATGCTAATAACGCTGATCAATTGCACCGATTAAATCTTGTAGGGTTTTATAAAACCAATAGTCGTTGGGAATTTGGTAGTGTATTTACTTTCAGTACTGGGCGACCAGTAACCTATCCAACTGGGCGATATGAACAAAATGGTTTAGTGGTAGCAGATTATAGTGATAGAAACGCAAATAGATTGCCTCTTTATCACCGATTAGATATTTCTGCAACTTTAAATCCAAAAAAAGGAACTAAGAATACGGGTAAATGGATTTTCAGTATAGTGAATCTATACAATAGACAAAATGCAGCTTCAATATTTTTTAGAGAAGTAAGTGGAGTAAACAATGTAGAAGTTGCAACAGGAAATACACAAGCTACTAAACTTTCATTCTTTGGTGTTGTTCCCAGTGTGACATATGAATTTAAATTTTAATCATTGCACTCAATAGCTCTTAATCAATTAAGAATTTTTAAATTATAAAGATCATGAAAAAAATTAAAACAATTAAAACAATTACAATATTACTAATACTAGCATTTACGCTATTTTCTTGCGAAGAAGATGTTACAAGCGAAATTACATTAAACTCAATAGAACGTTTAGTAATTGAAGGAGGAATTGAAAGAAATGGAAATACTACAAATCAAAAAATAAAACTTACTAAAACGCAGCCTTTCTTAACTAATAATCCTAATCCGGGTGTAACAGATGCAACGGTTACAGTTTCTGACGGTACAAATTCATGGGTTTTTAGTCATAGTGGTGATGGTACTTATGTCAACAATAACGTATTGCCTGAATTAGGAAAAACCTATACAATTACAATCATTTGGAATGGTGAAACCTACATTGGGTCCGATACGTTAAATGCAGTTCCTATTTTTGATAATTTTTACTATGAGTTTGAAGAAGAAACATTATTTACCGACGAAGGATATTTCTTGAAATTCGACTCCACTGACCCTTTTGGAATTGACAATTATTACTATTATCGTACTTTTAAAAATAATGTTTTCACAATTGTACCCGACCCAGGAAATACCCAAACCCTTATCGTTTCTGACAAATTCTTCGACGGTCAACAGCGTATTGGGGTCAATCCGAATGAAGAAGTCGCTTTCAATATTGGAGATAATGCCAAAGCCCAACAATTAGGAATTTCAAAAAAGTATTATGATTATCTTTACCAAATATTTGAGCAAACAGGTAATCAGGGAATTTCATTTGTTGGAAATCCTCCTCCTGCATCTATTAGAAGCAATGTAAATAATGCCACAAATCCATCAAATAGAATATTAGGGTTCTTTTATGCAGTAGATATTGAAGAAGACAGCATAGTAATACAATAATTTTTAATAAATTGAAAAACAGGTTTTTTTTATACTTCATGATCTGTCTAATCATTTCTACTCTAAATTTTCTAGAGGATTTAAATGATAGTTCTTTTCATGACGCCATAATTGATCAGTTTTACCTACTTCCGCTATATTTTATTTTTATAGCTGTGGTTTTTTTCATAAGAAAAAAGACAATAGAAAGTCATTTTTATAAAAAAATCAACTCCCGGAATAAAAAAGTAGTTTTATTTTCAATTAGCATCTGTACGGTAATTTTTTTTAGTAGCCTTTTTAGGATGTTTTCACTCTTGGTTTTTGATGATGATAATGATGATGAAGCTTTTTTTGACAATCTGTTTTTTGCAATCTTTACCATTGCAAGTGGTTTAGTTTTGTTTATTTATTTGTTAGAGATTTTCATAGAGAATGAAATAGAAAAAAAGGAGCTAAAAATTTTATTAAAACAAAATGAAATTGAAAATCTAAATGTAAAATACCAATCGCTGCGCAACCAACTTAATCCACATTTCCTTTTCAATAGTTTCAATAGTATTATTAGTTTAATTGAGTTGGAGCCTAAAAAAGCCATACTATTTATCGAGGAATTGTCAAATGTTTTTCGATACAATCTTGAAAAAAGTGATGAGATATTGGTGACTTTATCCGAAGAAATAAATTTATTAAACTCCTATTTTGATCTTCAAGTAATACGTTTTGGTAACACTATCAAACTAGATATTGATATTGATGTCACAAAATTAAATTTCTTAATTCCACCTTTAACTTTAGAGATATTAGTGGAAAACGCTTTAAAACATACGGTATTTGACATACACAAACCGTTAATTATTAAAATTTACACCAATTTACACGATCTTATCGTAGAGAATAATTTTAATCCAAAGTCTGAATTTTCAAAGCAGGACTCTTTCGGAATTGGAATCAAAAGCATTAAGAATCAATATGCGTTAATTGTGGAAAGAAAACCCACCTTCAGGATTGAAAACACCACTTTTAAGGTTGTAATTCCACTAATAGAAAACAGTTATGATTAAAGCAATAATTATAGAAGACGAACATTTATTGGCGGAAAGATTAATAACAATGGTAGAATCTATTGATTTAGAAATCAAAGTTATAGCTATAATCGTATCGGTTTCTGAAGCGATAACATATTTAACCACAAACAAACCAGATTTGATATTTTTAGATATAAATTTATCAGACAATTATTGTTTTAAAATTTTTGAAGAAGTCGAGGTGCAATCTCCTATAATTTTTGTGACTGCTTATTCTGAATATGCAATTAAAGCATTTGAACTAAACAGTATAGATTATATTTTAAAACCAGTATCACATCTAAACTTACAAAAAAGTATAGAAAAGTTCAAAAAATGGTCTAGGCTTCCTGATTATAAAAAGTTAATTATTGACTTAGAATCAAAATATAAAAGAAGATTTTTAGTCAAGTTAAACAATCAATTAAAATCAGTTTCCATCGATAACATTGCCTATTTTTTCTCAGAAGATAAACTAACATTTATTTGTCTTCACGATGGTAAAAAATTACCTATTGAATACAGTTTAAAAAAAATAGAGGAAGAAATTAATCCGAACAACTTTTTCAGGATAAATAAAAAATATTTGATATCATTAAATAGTATTGATGAAATGTATTATGTGTCTAAAACCAAAATAAAGCTAATACTAAAACCTATGCTAGAAAAAGAAAATATTTTTGTAGCCATTGAAAAAATAGGTGCTTTTAAAGTTTGGCTCTCAAAATAATATACATGAAAACTCTGTACTAAATTCCAAAGTTGTTATTTAAAAAGAAATGATTTTCAACATTAATAGAAATACTTTTAGATCTTTAATGTATTTTCTAATTATAATTCAGTTTATGGTATTGGAGTTTGTACTGACAAAAAAAATTAACTTTTCATATCGCTTGACATACTTTTGCAACAACAGTAACTCTTACAAATAGCGTTTCAACTCAAAATGCTGTTGACGGGACTTCAATAGGTTACCTATGGTAGATTTATTTTTGTTATTTGGAACAAAAATGATAATCTTACGGAAGTAATTATATAACAATTTACCTAGACTAGTAAATAAAATATATTGTATGAAAGCGCAAGAAGAATCAGTGAGCAAGAAGATATTAACTCAAGACCAAATAGAGGAGCTAATGTCTTATCCGGATTATTGGAGAAATACTCTAAGAGAAGCAGCGGAACGAGGGGAATCAATAAAAGAGACATACGAAAAACTGAAAGCATTCGAGGCAATGATGTAAACGTAATATCGGAATATTTCCAAAAACCATTACACTCGTAAAAAGCTAAAAAAATTAGAGTTTTTTTCTAAAATAACTACCCCTCCCTATTCTAGAATTCCGATTTTCTTATTGGCCTCTTTACTTAAAAATGGTAGCATAGGATGTATAAAAGATTAAAATTTTAAATAGGCCAAAATAATTTTTATAGTCTTTTCAATTTTTATTTCTTCTTACGAAAAAATAGAAGAAAACGCCTATCCATGTTCCGATGGTAATTGTGATGAGGAAGGAAATTAGAAATTAGAGGAAAGAAATTAGAAATTAGAGGAAAGAAATTAGAAATTAGAGGAAGGAAATTAGAAATTAGAGGAAGGAAATTAGAAATTAGAAGAGTTATCTATTGAGGCCTCCTCTAATTTCTAACTTCTAATTTCTAATTGAGGCCTCCTCTAATTTCTAACTTCTAATTTCTAATTGAAGCCTCCTCTAACCTCTAACTTCTAATTTCTAATTGAGGCCTCCTCTAACCTCTAACCTCTAATTTCTAACTTCTAATTTCTAATTGAGGCCTCCTCTAATTTCTAACTTCTTTCCTCTAACTTCTAATTGAGGCCTCCTCTAATTTCTAATTTCTAACTTCTAATTTCTAATTGAAGCCTCCTCTAATTTCTAACTTCTAACTTCTAATTTCTAATTGAGGCCTCCTCTAATTTCTAACTTCTAATTTCTAATTTTCATAACCTCCAAGCGCAACTGTTGAAACATCTCTTTCACATTCATCACGCCCAAATCATCCGGTTGAAATTCTTGGGTGCAAAAACTACAAACATGCTCCCAAACCTCAAGAATTTCATTGGCTTTTACTTCATAAGGCTTATAAACCAGATTATCTGAATGGAATAAAAAAACAGTTTCCCTTTTTGGTTTTCGGTACAAGCGTTTGTAAACAATGCCGTCGTTTCTACTTAAAATAACATAGGTTTTGCCATCTTTGATGTCGGATAATTTTTCAATATAGCGACCTACAATAAACGATTGGTTATTGTGCGGGGGCATCGAATCGCCTTCAATAGGAAAAGCGCGATACTTGCCTTTGGTCAAAAAAGGCAAATGCATTTGCTGCAATTTTTCTATAAATTCTGGGTCGCTATAGCCCGTCAAATAGCCCGCTTTGGCTTTGTAAGGCAAGATTTCGATATAATCTTTACCAGATTTGTCAATGGTGATGGGTAGCAATAACCGGTTATCTTCCATTTTCAACAAACTGTCTAAAGGGATTTTTCTCAAATCCACATTAATCAGAATATCAATGCTCACATGAAAATATTTTGAGAGGCGCTTCAAAATTTCAAAAGGGGGTTCGCTTTTTCCTTCTTCATATTTTGCAAATCGAACCCTAGTAATAATCAAATCATCAGCTAGTTTCTGTTGAGAAACGCCAGCCTGCGAACGAAGAAATTTTATGTTTTCTGAAAAAATAGACATTGATACAATTTATATCAACAAAGATAGTATTTTTTGATACAAAATGAAATAATTTTGCAAAATAAATTTTAGATATTAAAAATGAACAGAGCCATTGTACATATGGACTTAGACACCTTCTTCGTTTCCTGCGAAAGATTAATGAATCCGCAACTCATCGGATTACCATTAATCATTGGTGGCAGTTCAGACCGTGGCGTGGTAGCCTCTTGTTCTTATGAAGCCAGAAAGTTTGGCGTGCGCTCTGCCATGCCTGTCAAGTATGCCTTGCGCCTTTGTCCGCAAGCCGCTGTTATAAAAGGGGATATGGACTATTATTCCAACAAATCGCACGAAGTAACGGCCATTTTAAAGGAAGCCTCGCCAGTAGTTGAAAAAGCGAGTATTGACGAATTTTATTTAGATTTAACAGGCATGGATCGGTTTTTTGGTTGCTACAAATGGACAGCAGAAATCGCAGAAAAAATTCAAAAAGAAAGTGGCTTGCCCATCAGTTTTGCTTTATCCGTCAACAAAACCGTCTCAAAAATTGGCACCAGCGAAGCCAAACCTTTGGGAAAGTTAGAAATTACGGAGACCAACGTGAAACCTTTTTTAAATCCCTTGCCTATTCAAAAAATACCGATGTTGGGCGATGTCACTTTTCAGTTATTATCAAGAATTGGCATCAGGAATATTCAAACCTTATCAGAAATGCCCGTGGAAGTCCTCAAACAAATGATTGGCAAAAACGGCATCGAGATTTGGAAAAAAGCCAACGGCATAGATAACAATCCTGTGGAACCTTATACCGAAAGAAAATCTATTTCCACCGAACACACTTTTGAAACAGACACCATTGATATAGTCAACATGAAATCATTAATCACTGGCATGGTCGAAAAATTAGCTTATCAACTGAGAACCAAAGGCTTTCTGGCATCAACGGTTACTGTAAAAATCAGATATAATAATTTTGATACAGAAACCAAGCAAATCAAACTGGCTTACACATCTTTTGACCATATTTTAACAAAAACTGCCTTAGAGCTTTTTGAAAAAGTTTACACCCGCCGCATGCGTTTGCGATTAATCGGCATACGTTTTACAGGATTAATCCGAGGTTCATATCAAATCAATCTGTTTGAAGACACCACCGAAATGCTCTCACTCTACCAAGCCATCGACAAAATTAAAAACAGATTTGGTGCCGATGCGGTTTCTCGCTGTTCTGGCACACGTCTTAAAACAAAACCACCATGAAAACTAAACTTCAATAGGTTATTGCGAGGTACGAAGCAATCTGTTGATGAGATTGCTTCGTACCTCGTAATGACAGGATCCGCTTACATCTCTAACGATTTGGTCGTTCCCCTGCAGGTCGGGTTTATGCAGACATTTATCCTCTGCACTATCCTCTTCAAGCCGACGAAGGATTTGGGCGTTCCCCTCCGGGTCGGGTTTATGCAGGCATTTATCGTCTGCACTATCCTCTTCAAGCCGACGAAGGATTTGGGCGTTCCCCTCCGGGTCGGGTTTATGCAGGCATTTATCGTCTGCACTATCCTCTTCAAGCCGACGAAGGATTTGGGCGTTCCCCTGCGGGTCGGGCTATCGTTTCCGCTTTTTTATGGTTGGCAGAAAAAGCCAACCATAAAAAGAGCTCTCCTCTATCCCTAACGCAACTCCTGCTAAATAGAAACTTTATTTCATGAATGAAAAATCATCCATCACAGCTAATCAATTAAAAACTTAAAATTAACCCATTTAATCCGCCAAATCTGAGGCTACCCGAAAAGTAAAAATCAACGTAAAATTTGTCACTCCGATCCCGAAAGTTTTCGGGAGAGGAGTCTGATAATCTATGTATATGTGATTTCTCCTCACGTCGAAATGACAAAACAAGCGACTTTTCGGACAAACTCTTAGACCAGGCTCTCAAAAATGTATCTCAACTGTCACTCTTATCACAGCCTGCGTTATGGCACCATCCCACTCAATGAACTCGTTGAGCAGGCAAAATCTTGTGACTTAAAAGCTTTAGCCTTAACAGATATAAACACCATTACAGGCATTTATGATTTTACAAAACTCTGCCAAAAAGCAGACATAAAACCCATCGTTGGCGTTGAGTTTAGACAAGACAACAAACTGCTTTTTATTGGTTTAGCCAAAAATCAAAAAGGTATAGGCGAACTGTGCCGATTGCTCACCACACATAACTTATCTAAAACGCATTTACCACATATTGCCCCAGCATTTGAGCATGTTTTTGTGATTTATCCCATGGGAAATATCCCCAACACCTTACGTCATTTTGAATACCTCGGCATTCGTCCAGAAGAAATCATCAAATTGTTTAAACCAGAATGGCAAGAAAAGATAGTTAAATGCGTCATCTGCCAACCCGTCACTTTCAGAACCAAAAAAGAATTTAACCTGCATCGCATTCTTCGTGCCATCGACAACAATACTTTATTGTCAAAATTAACTGAAGACGATATTTGTCAAACGTCAGAAGTGATGACAAACCCTGCCGAACTTATTGAAAAATATAAAGATTATCCAGAAATCATAAAAAATACAGAATTAATAATTGACCAATGTCGTTTTGAATTTGAATTTAACACCCCACGAAACAAAAAATATTACACCAAAAGCAAAGAAGGCGACCGCCTACTGTTAGAAAACTTAGCCAAAAGTGGTTTGGTTAAACGCTATGGCAAAAATCATGCGGAAGCACAAGCGAGAGTCGTCAAGGAACTCAAAGTCATCAATGATTTAAACTTTAGTGGTTACTTTCTCATCACTTGGGACATTATCCAATACAGCAAAAGTCGAGGTTTTATGCATGTTGGTCGGGGTAGTGGTGCCAACAGTATCGTCAGCTATTGCTTAGGTATTACCGACATCTGCCCCATTGAATTGGATTTATATTTTGAACGCTTCCTCAACGAAAACCGCAAAAGTCCACCCGATTTTGACATCGATTGGTCTTGGCGTGAGCGTGATTTTATACTCGATTATATCTTTAAACGCTTTGACCCCAATCATGTGGCTTTCTGTGGCACCAATGTTGCGTTCAAATACCGCTCTATTTTCAGAGAAGTCGGCAAAGTTTTTGGCTTATCTAAAGACGAACTCGATGGTTTGTCTAAAGCCAAAGGTCGACAAATTGAAAGCAATTCAGTCGTGAAATATGTTGAAACATACGGCATGATGCTCTCAAAATATCCCAACCAGCGGAGCATGCATTCTTGCGGCATCATCATTTCTGAAGAACCTATCACCAATTTCACCGCTTTAGAAATGCCCCCAAAAGGTTTTCCTATTGTGCAATTTGATATGCACGTGGCAGAAGATATTGGCTTTGAAAAATTCGATATTCTCAGCCAACGTGGTCTCGGCACCATCGACGAAGCTGTAAAAATTATTGAACAAAACAGAGGTGTTAAAGTCGATATTACAGATATTTCACTATCCAAAAACGAAGCCAAATGCAATGAATTACTAAGCATTGGCCAAACTATTGGTTGTTTTTATATCGAAAGTCCAGCCATGCGCGGGCTATTACGCCGATTAAAATGTGATAATTACAAAACCCTTGTGGCCGCCTCAAGTATTATTCGTCCAGGTGTGGCACAAAGTGGCATGATGCGAGAATATATCTTTAGACACAACCATCCTGATAAATTTGCGTATTTCCATGAGGTCTTCAAAGAACAATTGGGCGAAACTTATGGTGTGATGGTCTATCAAGAAGATGTGATAAAAATTGCCCTGCATTATGCTGGCTTAGAAGCGGCCTATGGCGACATTCTCCGCAGAGCCATTAGTGGCAAAGGGCGTTCGCTCCAAGAATTACAAACCGTGAAAGATCAGTTTTTTATTTCGTGTGAAAAAAAAGGACATCCACAAAAGTTGAGCGAAGAAGTCTATCGACAAATTGAAAGCTTTGCTGGCTATTCCTTTTGCAAAGCACATTCTGCTTCCTATGCCGTAGAAAGTTACCAAAGTCTGTATCTAAAAACCTACTATGGCATTGAATTTATGGTCGCAGCCATAAACAATGGCGGTGGCTTTTATCGGCCAGAAGTTTACATTCACGAAGCTAAAATGTCTGGTGCCACCATTCATAATCCTTGCATCAACAAAAGCTATGGCGAAACCACCGTTTATGGCACAGAGGTTTATTTAGGTTTTATCCTTTTAAACAACTTGACCAGTGACTTTATTAAAAACATCCTTTCAGAAAGAATGTTGAATGGACCATTCAAATCCGTTGAAAACTTCATCAATCGGGTGCCAGTTGGTCTAGAAAGCATGCAAACCTTGATATTTATTGGTGCTTTTAGATGCACAGGTAAAACTAAAAGTCAGTTAATCATTGAAGCCAGAATGCTTTTAGTCCATCATAAATTTGAAATAAAAAGTCCTTTGCTCCTTGAAGAACCGACAAAAGCTTTCAAATTTCCGCATATCGAACGTTCCGTTCTAGAAGATGCTTTTGACGAAATAGAACTGTTAGGCTTTCCTGTTTCTTGCACCCCTTTTGACTTGCTACAAACCAATTATAAAAGTGTGATTGTGGCAAAAAACCTTGTTGCGTTTATCAAAAAAGAAGTCAAGCTTCTTGCTTATTTAATTTCCATTAAGCAAGTCCCAACAAAAATGGGTATGATGTATTTTGGCACCTGGATAGATGTCAACGGCGATTATTTTGACACGGCACATTTTCCTAAAAGTCTTGTCAACTATTCGTTCAAAGGAGGCGGTTGCTACTTGCTATTGGGTATCGTGGAAGTTGATTATCACTTTCCCACCATAACCGTTTCAAAAATGGCCAAAATGCCTTTTAAACCCGATCCACGCTATGCCAATTCTAATGCCTTACAATTTAAAGCCACCGAGCAACTGCGTGGCGATATCAGCACCACCGAACGCGCACCTTATCCGCAAGCGCATGAGATAAATCTACCGAGGGAGAGGATGGGAAATAATTGATAAAATCAATAAACAATTCTGAAGGATAGCATATAATTATTAAAAAAATATTGTGATTGATAATCTTTAATTAAACAACAACCATAATCACTTCTAGTTTAACTTCAACTAAAGTTAATTAGCAAAAAAAACAAGACAATTCTTCAAAAATCATACTGCATAAAAAAATCCTCAACCAACTAAGACTGAGGATTTTTAATAAAAAAGGCAGCGACCTCCCGATAGCTATCGGGACTCCCATCTCGTCCTAAAAGGTGAGACAGTACCATCGACGCTGACGAGCTTAACTTCTCTGTTCGATACAATTTTTTTCTTATTTTTTTCTAAAAAATAAAAAATCCTCAACCAACTAAGACTGAGGATTTTTAATAAAAAAGGCAGCGATCTACTCTCCCACATAACTGCAGTACCATCGACGCTGGCGGGCTTAACTTCTCTGTTCGAGATGGGAAGAGGTGAGCCCCGCCGCAATAACCACCTTAAAAGGTTAGCCCCCTAACCCCCGAAGGGGGAATTAGCGTTACTCTTTTTCTATTTATAGAAAGTGAGTGGCTTAATAAGTTAACATATTGAGATAAAATTATACAGTAGAAACTTTGTCCAGCCCCTTTATATCCTAATAGACTTTATGGGGGCTGGTAGATAATAAGCTTATGGATGATTAGTACTACTCGACTATGACATTACTGCCTTTACATCTGTAGCCTATCAACCCGGTCATCTCCCGGGATCCTTTAAAGAAATCTCATCTTGTGGTGGGTTTCGTGCTTATATGCTTTCAGCGCTTATCCCTTCCCGACGTAGCTACTCTGCGATGCTCCTGGCGGAACAACAGATACACTAGAGGTCAGTCCAACTCGGTCCTCTCGTACTAGAGTCAGATCCACTCAAATTTCTTGCGCCCGCAGTAGATAGAGACCGAACTGTCTCACGACGTTCTGAACCCAGCTCGCGTGCCACTTTAATGGGCGAACAGCCCAACCCTTGGGACCTTCTCCAGCCCCAGGATGTGACGAGCCGACATCG
>JBIIXU010000050.1:0-5976 GCA_044347145.1 Flavobacterium sp. | reverse complement strand
ACCTTGATGTGCTTTTTTTTGAAACGCATAATCCTACGGCAGAATATATTGCCATTTTTATTCATGATGCTTTAAGACCTCATATTTCAGCAGATAAGCGCATCGAAATTACTTTATACGAAACACCCAGGAATTTTGTGGTTTATAGTCCATAGTGCTTAGTGCTTAGTCCTTAGTCCTTAGTCCTTAGTTCATAGTCCTTAGTCCTTAATAATAACGTAATATTAACTTTAAATATAAATAAAATGAGTAAAGTAAATTCATACAAAGATCTACTTATTTGGCAAAAGGGGATAGTTTTGGTTGTTCGTGTCTATAAATTAGTGAAAAGTTTTCCTCAAGAAGAATTATATGCGCTAACATCTCAAATAAAAAGAGCAGCAGTTTCAATTCCTTCAAACATAAGTGAAGGCTATGGTAGAAAAACAGATAAGTCTTTTAGTCATTTTATAGATATCTCTAGAGGTTCTTTAAATGAATTAGAAACACAATTAATTATTGCAAAGGAACTGGAATTTATTAGGGATTTTGATTTATATGATGAAATAATGTTTTTAATAGAGGAAGAATCTAAAATGATAAATGGTTTTTCTAAAACTTTGAAATAGTCCATAGTCCTTAGTTCTTAGTCCTTAGTTCTTAGTGCTTAGTCCTTAGTTCTTAGTTCTTAGTTAATTTTACACTAAGCTAGAAAGAGCTTTTCACTAAGCACTAGGGACTAAGGACTAAAAAAAACTTACCAATCAAAATCAAATCTAATACCCATAGACACATTGTTTTGTTGGACAGGATTATCCCTAAACAATGGGTTGAGGTCATATTTCATATATAAACTGAACCAACTATAACCAATATAGCCTGACAAACCGTAAATGAAATTATTAGTATTAAAATTGTCCTTTTCTTCTATATTTCTAAAACCACTTTCATCATAAAATTCAGTAAATTGTCTTGTACTGAGGTTGAGGCCAACATAGCCACCAAGACCTATTCTAATGCCTCGTCTATTATTGTAGTAGGTCGCATTTTCAGTTTCTTTTACTTGATTTCTTGACGTGTCAAACTCAAAATGAATAGGCAAAACAAGATTCAAGTTTCGTAAACGCGATTCTTTCAATTGATATGGATGGTTAACCAAAAGGGTCTGTTCACCATTTCGTACAAAAAACCTATTTTCCGTTGCTCTCAAGTTGTTATACATGAAAGAGATACCATAGCGCACACTCAGCCAATTGGAATTTTTAGAAATATAGGATTTTCTGTTGATGCCCCATTCATAAAAACGGGATTCCCATATGGCAAAATTTTCATCATTTAGTGAACCAAAATTGCCGTTTTCTATCGCATTATTAATACCCATAGCAAATAAGAAGCCTATTTCGGAGCGGTTTCCTCTAAATATCGTACTTTTTTTACTATTATACATGTTGTTTCCACCTTCATTATCTATGGTTTTTTTGTACTTGACAATGAGACTGTCTTTTTTTAGCTGAATTTCATCCATGTTTTCAACGACTTTCCCATCAACCTTTTGGCTGATTAATTCGCGGAGTTTTTGCTCTTCGGCATTAACCCGGTCTTCGATATTTCTGGCGTGAACAGCAGCTAGTTCTTGCTTGTTTTTATTATAATCTTCAATAGAAATGGCTTTTGAATTTAGCTGTTGATCTAAATTTTCAATACCTTTTTTTAAAGCACTTTTTTCTTCTTTTTTAATATTTTCAATTTTTAATGCAATTTCTCGCACTTGCTCCTCAAATGTTTGTGCTTGTAAATTAAAACTTATTACAAGTAAAAATAGATATAATAGATTTTTTTTCATTTTGTTACATGATTTTTATGTTAAACTTATTTAGTTGCAAATATTAACTACCTGCTAAAATGCAGACGATTGACGTCTTACTTAAAAGTTGGGTCGTTTCATCTCGAGTTGAAACTATGCCATAAGCCGAGTTGATAAATAGGTTATTATTCTGATTTAACTAAAGCTTCTTTTATATTTTTTATTTGATGATTAATTTTTTCTATGGCTTTTTCTTTAAAGGTTTGATTCATTTCGTGTTCAGTCTCATCTAGCAGTAGTGTTGGATCAATTTTTATTTTGCTGCCAGCAACTATCTTGACATTTCTCTCTGCTTTTTGACCATAAAGTTCTTGTTCTACTTCTTGAAGTAGCGCATTGGCATTGACGCTTACTTTATTTTTTGGCTCATTGTTTTCCGCAATGGTTGGTGTACTTTTTTCAACAAAAGTTTTTTCAATGGTTACAGGATTCACAGCGCTTAGGGATGGATTACTGGCTTTAGTCACTTGTTTTGTAGATTGAGCGATTTGATCTTTAGGCAAATCTGTTTGCTCACCATTAATTTCTAAGACTTCTGTTTCATTCTTCTCCATTACTTTTTCTGGCGAATTAACCACTTCAATCGTTGCTTTTTCGCCACTATTATCAAAGAGAAACAGACTTAGAAACCCTAAAATTAAAAAACTTGCAGCATAGGGCCACCAATTTTTAATGAAAATTGGCTTAACTACCTCAGTTTGTGTCAACATGGCGTCAATGCGATCCCACGCCTGAGGTGACGCTTTAATTTCTCTATCTTTTAGTGTTTCAAAAGCTTGAGTTGACAAGTCATTTTGTAAATTTTTCATGTCCAAATGCGTTAACTTGATTAATTTTAAATTGTAATATCTTTTTGGCGTGAGCCAATTGTGATTTAGAGGTATTCACACTGATGTTCAGTTTATCTGCAATCTCATGATGTTTAAATTCATCAAAAACAAATAGGTTGAACACCATTTTGCAGCCATTAGGTAACTCATCAATTAAACTTTGCCAGCGTTCCATGTCTAAATTCATGTCTGCAATGGCATCCTCATGCGCTTCGCTTATTGGAAAATCATAAGAATAATTATCTTTTTGACTTCTCAAATAGGAAAGCGATTCATTCACCATTATTCTTCTTAACCAGCCTTCAAAGCTGCCTTTGTTTTCAAATTTCTGTAAATTCTTAAAAGCTTTAATAAAGGCTGTTACCATAATATCTTCAGCAAAATGTAGGTCTTTAATGTAGCGTCTGCAGACACTCAACATTTTACTTGAATATTTGTCATAGAGCATTTTTTGTGCCTGTCGGTTGTTGTCCAAACACCATGCAATAAGTTCAAATTCAGATTGATTAATGGATATAACTTTTGCCATAGAGCAAACTTACTGTTTAAATTTGAGTTATTGAACCAGACGAACTAGTTTTTTTATCAATGATGCTAGGCTTACCATGAATATATATTGAACCGGAAGAGCTTGCATTCGCTTTTAGCTTTTCGTTTACTTCAATGGTGATGTCACCAGAACTGCTTGCTTGAAGATTGGCCTCTTTTGCTCTAAAACCTTTCCCTTTGAAATCCCCAGAGCTACTAACGATAACATCAGTTTTGTCTGCTGTCCCCGTAATATTAATATCGCCAGAACTGCTGGCTTTAGCTTCTAAATAATTGGTATTAATTTGTCCTTTGTAATCGCCACTTGAGGAAGCAGAGATGAAAACGTTTTTAGCTTCAATATTTGCAAATATATTGCCGCTTGATGAAGTTTCAAGCATCAAATCTGTTGCTTTCAGCGTATTAGTCATTTTTAAGGTACCAGATGACGAACATTTAATGAAACTTAATTTTGGTGCACTAATATGTACAATCGCATTTTTTAAATACAAACTTTTGTTTGAATTCTTTTTCCAGTGACCACCAATAGAAACCGACTGATATTGTTTATCTATTGAAACAACGAGCGTTTCTCCATCAAGTATGGTGGTGATTTTTGGTAAATTTTCAGATAATTCTGTTTCTACTTTTACACTAAAATTTGGAGCTTGCGTAAAAACAACCTCTACACTTCTGGCCACTTGTATGCCACTAAAACCTTTTAAATCTCTATTTTCCGATTGTTGACTAAAGCCAAAAAAGGCTAAAAAGGAGAGTACAATGGTGATGAAAATTCTTGTCATAAATATTTAATTATAGGGTTAATATATTTGTATTAAGCGCTTATAACTAAAAGACGACAAAACTTTAAAAAAGGTTGTATGAAAATAAAAATTATTTTAAAATATCTCCAAATACTTTTTTGAGTTTACTCATTTTTGGTGTAATAACGGCATTACAATAGGGTTGTTGCTTATTGGCAAAATAATATTCTTGATGATAATCTTCTGCGGGGTAATAGTTATTAATTTCAACGACCTCGGTTACCAACTTGTTGTCATACACTTTTTCTTGTTCAATTTTTTTGATGATATGTCCAACAATTTCTTTTTGAGCTTTCGTGTGATAAAAAATTGCGGAGCGATATTGTGTACCGATATCACCACCTTGTCTGTTCAAGGAAGTTGGATCGTGCATAATAAAGAAAACTTCTAAAATTTTTTCTAATTTGATCACCGACGGGTCAAAAGTTACTTTAACAACTTCTGCATGGCCAGTTGTTCCTTCACATACTTCTTTATAGGTTGGATTGTTTTTATGTCCGCCAGCATAGCCTGATTCTGCACTGATAACACCTTGTAGCGATTCAAAAGCGGCTTCTATGCACCAAAAACAGCCACCACCTAAAGTAATTTGTTCCATTTTATTTTGAGTTTTTTGAGATTGAAAATCCAATGACAGTGAATTGACACAATAGCGCATGCCTGTTTCCGTTGGCCCATCATTAAAAATATGTCCAAGATGTCCACCGCAATTAGCACAAACGATTTCCGTTCTAATCATGCCGTGCGATTTATCTAGTATCTGTTTGATTTTTCCACCAGCTATTTCTTTGTCAAAACTTGGCCAGCCACAACCTGAATCAAATTTCATGTCATCAGTAAAAAGCGGCTCACCACAACCTGCACAACAGTAACTACCTTTTTCCTTATGCACATTAAATTGTCCAGAAAAAGGCCGCTCTGTTCCTTTCTGACGTAAAATATTATATTGCTCTGGCGTTAACTTTTCTTTCCATTCTTGCTCGGAAAGCGTTAAAGTAAATTCTGGCGATTTTGACATGGTTTCGTTTTGTTTTTGCGCACAACTAAGAAAAAAGAATAAACAGCTAAAAAAAATTGCAAATGACCTCATTTTGTTTAATTTGCACAAATTTACAACTAATCAAAAGACTATCAACTAATTTATAAAATCATTAAGATTTGTTTTTTTCTAACAAAGGATATTAAGATTTTTTGGCGCTAGGAGACATTAAATCTTTTTCAATTGTTGTTTAAACATGGTAATTTGATCTTTAAGCATGTTTTGTTTGTCAAGTTTTTTGGCTTCATTGAGTAGGTTTGTCGCTTCAATTTTGCGTCTTCTGCTCATAGCGATCCCTGCCAAATTAAGCTTAGCAACTGCCAAATCCATGTCCATGCTAAGACCAAGTTCAATCGCTTTTTTGAAGTATTTTTCAGCCTGGTTTAAGTTGGTTTGAGAAACCATTAAGCCATGTAAGTAATTATAATAACCTTGCTGCTTTTTTATTAACGCAGATTCTGGTTTTTTTATTTTATCCAACCATGTTTTGGCACCTGCAAAATCTTGTTTTCTTAGCTTTAAAAAGGCTAATAAAATAAATTCATTTCTAAAATAAAGAAAAACAGGAATGATTGATAAGAGAATTAAAAAAATCCCATTGCCAATACCGCGCTCAGTAAATTGCCAAATACCTAAGATAATTAAAACGGCTGCTAAAACTAATTTAATATTTTTGTGAAACATAAGATTAAAAAAATTGAGGTGCAAATATAAAGATTATCTACCATTAAGTTGATATGATAATTGTCATTTCTCATAATATTTTTTTTAACTTATATTTGCAAGACGTAAAAGTTTTTAGGATGAAAAATAAACTGCTGTATTATGCCATACCTCTTCTAATGCTAGGCATAGTTATCAACCAATTGTTACAAATACCAAAAGGTTTAACCCGATGGAAGGGCGGGGGCT
>JBIIXU010000030.1:0-20761 GCA_044347145.1 Flavobacterium sp. | reverse complement strand
CTTGTGCAGTTGAAGCGTAGTTTTTCTTGGCTTTTTGTGGCGACCATAGAAGCCAAAAAAAAGCTTAGAAAAACAAGATGAAACAAACAAGCTAAAGCGAAGCACCCGTTAAAACGCCCTTACTAAAATTAGAAGTTAGAAGTTAGAAATTAGAAGTTAGAAATTAGAAGTTAGAAATTAGAAGTTAGAAATTAGAAATTAGAAGTTAGAAATTAGAAGTTAGAAATTAGAAGTTAGAAATTAGAAATTAGAGGCGTGCACTATTCTGTAAACAGTGCTTCAAAAAAACGATATAAGCTATTTTGAAATGAATCTTTATATCATATATTTGCACAAATTTAAAAACATGATAAAATTAACGTTTCCTGATGGTCAAGTTAGAGAATATTCTGCTGACATACAAGTGATTGACGTGGCTAAATCTATTAGTGAAGGCTTAGCGCGTAATGTAATTTCTGCATCTTTTAATGGCGTAGCCGTTGAAACAACAACCACTTTGACCACGGATGGCACGTTAAAATTTTATACATGGAACGACAAAGAAGGAAAAAAAGCTTTTTGGCATTCAAGTTCTCACGTGATGGCGCAAGCACTTGAAGAGCTCTATTCTGGCATTAAATTAACCATAGGACCTGCTATTGATAACGGTTTTTATTATGATGTTGATTTTGGTGATACGAAAATTATTGAAGCCGATTTCAAAAAAATTGAAGATAGGATGTTAGCCATTGCCAGAGAAAAGCATACTTTTAGCATGCGTTCAGTTTCTAAAAAAGACGCCTTGGCGTTGTATCAAAATAACGAATTTAAAACTGAATTGATCCAAAATTTGGAAGATGGTTCTATTACATTTTGTGATCATAGCACATTTTCGGACTTGTGTAGAGGCGGGCATATTCCAAATACTGAAATCATTAAAGCTGTAAAAATCTTAAATGTTGCTGGTGCTTATTGGCGCGGGGATGAAAAAAACAAGCAGCTCACAAGGGTTTACGGTATATCGTTTCCAAAGCAAAAAGATTTAACGGAATATTTGGAATTACTAGAAGAAGCCAAAAGACGTGACCATAGAAAATTGGGCAAAGAATTAGACCTTTTTACCTTTTCAAAACGTGTCGGACAGGGTTTACCATTGTGGTTACCAAAAGGTGCCGCTTTGAGAGAGCAATTGGAATCTTTTTTGAAAAAAGCACAAAAGAAAGCTGGTTATGAGCAGGTAGTGACGCCCCATATTGGTCAGAAGGAGCTCTATGTTTGTTCAGGACATTATGAAAAATATGGCGCAGATAGTTTTCAACCGATACACACGCCAGCAGAAGGCGAGGAGTTTTTATTAAAACCCATGAATTGTCCGCATCATTGTGAAATTTATAATGCCAGACCATGGAGTTATAAAGATTTACCAAAAAGATACGCAGAATTCGGCACCGTCTATCGGTATGAGCAAAGTGGGGAGTTGCACGGCTTAACACGCGTAAGAGGATTTACGCAGGACGATGCTCATATTTTTTGTACCCCTGATCAATTAGATGAAGAATTCAAAAAAGTGATTGATTTGGTTTTATATGTTTTTGGTTCTTTAGGTTTTGAAAATTTTACAGCTCAAATTTCCTTAAGGGATCAAGAAAATCGTTCAAAATATATTGGCAGTGATGAAAATTGGGAAAAAGCAGAAAATGCTATTATTAAAGCAGCGACAGAAAAAGGCTTGAGCACTGTTGTTGAATATGGCGAGGCTGCATTTTATGGGCCAAAGCTTGATTTTATGGTGAAAGATGCCTTGGGAAGGAGTTGGCAATTAGGCACTATTCAGGTGGATTACAACCTACCTGAACGCTTTGAGTTAACCTATAAAGGTTCTGATAATGAAATGCATAGACCCATTATGATTCACCGTGCACCTTTTGGATCTATGGAACGTTTTATTGCAATTTTGTTAGAACATACGGCAGGAAATTTCCCGCTTTGGTTGATGCCAAATCAGGTCGCTATTTTAACTTTGAGTGAAAAATATGAAAAATATGCTAAAAAAGTTTTTAATTTGCTAGAAATTAACGAAATTCGCAGCCTGATTGACGACAGAAATGAGACTATAGGCAAGAAAATTAGAGAGGCGGAATTGAATAAATACCCGTATCTATTGATTTTGGGCGATGAAGAAGAAAGAAACGGCACGGTTTCTGTGAGGGTAAAAGGACAAGATGGAAAGACCAATCAAACGCTCTCCATTGAATCTTTTATCGAATTCATAAAAACTGAGATTAAAAAAACTGAGAAAGAATTTAATGTTTAACCAAGTAATATTTTAAGTTATAGCCTTAAGACAAAATCGGAGACCTCTACGTGTAGAAAAAAAGGAGCTCCACAGAATTAATACAAGAATCTCGGCCCTAGAAGTTAGGCTTGTAGGTGAAAATGTTGAAATTGGCGTTTACAAAGTAAATGATGCCTTAAAGTTAGCTGAACAGCAAGAATTAGATTTGGTAGAAATTTCGCCAAATGCGACGCCACCTGTTTGTAAAATAATGGATTATGGCAAGTTTCTTTATGAACAAAAGAAACGAGACAAAGAATTAAAAGCGAAATCTACACAAATCACTGTTAAAGAGATTAGATTTGGCCCACAAACAGATGATCATGATTATGATTTTAAAAAGAAGAATGCCATTAAGTTTTTGCAAGAAGGCTCTAAACTAAAAGCATTTGTTTTCTTTAAAGGTCGTTCAATCATTTTTAAAGAACAAGGACAAATTTTGTTGCTAAAGTTAGCACAAGATTTAGAAGAATATGGCAAGGTTGAATCAATGCCAGTTTTAGAAGGCAAGCGCATGATTATGTACTTGGCACCTAAAAAGAAAAAATAATATAATAAGTTGAATATAAATACGTAACAGGTTATGCCTAAAATGAAAACAAAATCGAGTGCCAAGAAACGTTTTAAGTTGACTGGCTCTGGCAAAATTAAACGTAAACATGCGTTTAAAAGCCACATTTTGACCAAAAAGTCAAAGAAAAGAAAATTAGCTTTAACACATTCTACCTTGGTTCACCCGAGTGATGAAAACAGTGTTAAACAACAATTAAGACTTAAATAATTAAGTCGAAGGTTTCAAAATTAATATTAACCCAGGGGTGGGCTTTTTGAAATTAGAGGAATGAAATTAGAAGTTAGAGGATTAGTCTGAAAACAAAATTTTATACCAGTCAAAAAGGAAGTGTCGAAAGATCGCCCGACCACTAAAAAATTTAAACAGTATGCCAAGATCAGTAAATTCAGTAGCTAAGAGAGCTCGAAGAAAAAACATGATGAAACTTGCCAAAGGTTACTTTGGTAGAAGAAAAAACGTATGGACAGTTGCGAAAAACGCCGTTGAAAAAGCTTTAGTTTATGCTTATAGAGACAGACGTCAAAATAAAAGAAACTTCCGTTCACTTTGGATTATGCGTATCAACGCTGGTGCCAGATTGGAAGGTTTGTCTTATTCGCAGTTTATGGGTAAAATAAAAGCTAAAAATATTGACTTGAACCGCAAGGTTTTAGCCGATTTAGCCATGAATCACCCAGATGCTTTTAAAGCAATCGTTAATCAAATAAAGTAATTGTCTAACACGTTCAACTTATTATATTTAAACCAGCTGAGAGGCTGGTTTTTTTTGCCCCACCCTAAACCCTTTCCCGAAGTTAACCCCACCCTAAATCCCTCCCCGAAGGGGAGGGACTTTCTCATTTTTTGATAAAAAATAAATTTATCTGAATTTTACTGTAATAAATTAAAACTATTTTTAATTTTGCAACTTCAAAACCAAACAAAAATGTATAAACTTTTAGCCAAAATCAATAAAATACTCCTACCCTCTTATACAAAAAAAGGTATAGATATCGGAAAAGCCAGTAAATTTCAGCAAGCGATTTTAGGCTATAGGTATTGGGTGACGATTAGGTCTTTGGTATAATTAAAAATTTAAATCAATTATTGATTAAACCTTTTACTATTTATATCATCTTAAACAAGAAAACTGAATTTATTCTAAAGATGAAAATATATCTAATACTTTTGATAGGCGTCTTGTTAGCTTGCAGTAGCAGCAATCCGGATGATAAAAACGAAATACCTCAAGTTTTAAGAGAAACGAGAACAATTACCTATAATCAGGTAAATGTTGATGTCATTATCGACAAACCAGCTTTAAATGAAGTTGATGTGCTCATAACTTTTCATGGCACCGTTCAAAGTGACAATAATATTTTAGCTACCGCTTCAAATACGCTTAATCAGTTTAAAAATATATTAAACAGACAAGATATGATGTTTGTGAGTGTTGCACATCCACAACTAAATATTCTTTTTGGTGATAATATCATTCAAGCGGAAGCCGCACTATTGTGGGTTAAACATCGTGCTAATCAAGAATTAGGCATCACTGTTAAAAAGGTTTTTCTTGCTGGGCATTCACAAGGTGGTTATTTAGTTACACGTCTTAACACCATGCACGAAACAAATGGTGTGATTGCCAATGCCCCAGGGCCTCTAAACCTAGTCTATAGATGTCAATTAGAAGAAACTGGACAAACGCCAGCTAGTTATGTCTGCGATAATTTGAGAAATGTATACGGTACAACCAGTGCTAATCCAAATGCTTATCATCAACGGTCATTATTAAACTTTTCGAATGGCTTTAAATCTGATATTTTATTGGTTCAAGGTCTCAATGACAGTCCAATTCAAATGCACACTTGGCCTGTTTTTAAGCAAAATGTGATGGATTGCAGCAATTGCCAAAGCAGGGAATTTGTTGAAATAGCAGGAGGCGGACATGGTGCTTTGTTTGAAAGTTCAGTTGCTAAAACTGCTTTTAATAATTTTATAAATAGCAGATAATTTTTTAGAACATAGATTAAGTTGTGAGAAGTGGTGATAAAAAATATTGACGTTCTCAAAAGGTAATTTCAATTTGCAGACGATATTATTTTACAAAATTATATAACAATTTATTAAGCCACAAATATCTATATAAAATTAAAGTGATTTAGATTTACAAAACATCCAAACTTCCCTTACCCTCACGGATCACTTCAGGTTCGTTGCCTGTGAGGTCTATTATCGTTGAGGGGGTATTATCCCCATAACCACCATCAATAACAAGATCTACTTTATCCTGCCATTTTTCAAAAATAAGTTCGGGGTCTGTGGAATATTCTAAAATTTCATCTTCATCATAAATGGAAGTTGAAACGATTGGATTACCTAATAATCGCACAATTTCTCTAATGATATTATTGTCTGGTATACGGATTCCAACTGTGGCTTTACGCTTAAATTCTTTTGGCAAGTTGCTACTACCAGGCAAAATAAAAGTGTAAGGACCAGGCAACGCACGCTTAAGAATTTTAAAAGTTGACGTATCAACTTGCTTGGCATAATCAGACAAATTGCTTAAATCATGACAAATAAATGAAAAATTGGCTTTTTCTAATTTAACACCTTTAATTTTAGCAATGCGTTCAAGACCTCTAGTTTTGGTGATATCGCAACCCAAGCCATAAACCGTATCTGTTGGATAGATAATAATACCGCCATCACGCAAAATGTCTACAACTTTTTTTAAGTCCTTTTCAGAATTGTAGTCGTCGTATAGTTTTATAAACTGTGCCATAGCCTTTTATCCCCCAAAAGGGCAATTAATAATTAAATATTTAAAATTTTATTCAAAGCTTACAACTCTTGCTAAATGACTTTCGCCTTTCCTTCCGAGGTTTCAGACGACAGTAACATTACGGTGAGGTAAAATCAAAAAACCTTCAACAAATCATGTTGAAGGTTTTTCTATTATTAATCCTTAAATATTTCTAAATTAAGCTTGTTCTGGTATCACCTCAAAAGGCACCTCAACCACAACGCTTCTGTGTAAACGTACTGAAGCAGCATATTTACCTAAACGTTTTACTGTGCTAGAGGTAATCAACTTTCTTTCGATAACATGACCAGCTTTTTCTAAAGCTTCAGCCACATCACTATTGTTGATAGAACCGAACAATTTTTCACCACCAGCTTTCGCTGTGATTTTTATATCTAGTGCTTTCAATTGTTCAGCTAGTACATTGGCTTCATCAACCACTTTCTTTTCCTTATGTGCACGTTGCTTCAAATTTTCTGCTAAAACTTTCTTTGCAGAGGATGTAGCTAAAACAGCTAAACCTTGCGGAATCAAAAAGTTTCTACCATAACCAGGTTTTACGGTTACTAAATCATCTCTAAAACCTAAGTTCTCTACGTCTTGTTTTAATATTAACTCCATAATTTCTCTTAGATTATTTTAATAAATCCGCCACATAAGGCAATAAGGCTAAATGACGTGCTCTTTTTACGGCTACAGAAACTTTTCTTTGATATTTCAAAGAAGTACCAGTTAATCTTCTTGGTAAAATTTTTCCTTGCTCGTTAATAAATTTCAATAAGAAATCTGCATCTTTATAATCAATATATTTGATACCAGATTTTTTGAATCTACAATATTTTTTTTGCTTATTGGTATCAATATTTAATGGGGTTAAGTATCTTACCTCACCTTGATTACCAGCATTTGATTGTTGTTCGATTGTTGACATAAAATTAAGCTTTTTGTTTTAATTTTTCTCTTCTTCTTTCAGCCCAAGAAATGGCATGTTTATCTAAAGTTACAGTCAAGAAACGCATGATACGTTCATCTCTTCTAAACTCAGTTTCAAACGCGATAAGCACTTCTGCTGGCGCTTTAAACTCAAATAAGTGATAAAAACCACTCTTTTTGTGTTGGATTTCGTAAGCCAGTTTCTTTAGGCCCCAATCCTCTTTCGATACCATCTCTGCTCCTCTAGAAGTAAGAAAATCTTCAAACTTGCTTACTGTTTCCTTTACCTGAACTTCAGATAAAACGGGATTTAAGATGAAAACAGTTTCGTAATTTTTCATTTGTTATACGTTTATTTAAAATTGGGTGCAAAGATAATCATTTTTTATATATCTGCAAGTGTTTATTTTTTTTTATTTTGGAGCAAAAACTTTTACGAGTTTAGACGTTCAGTACCCGTGTTTCGCTATAGCTTGTTTGTGAATTGCTTTTTTTGTAGGCTGTGTCAAGAGCTTCAAAAAAAAAATTCTCCTTTGGTCACCCTCTCTTTTGGAGAGGGCTGGGGAGAGGCTTATCGCTTTGGCACAGCCACAAAAAATAGCCATTCCCCGCACAAGGCTGTCGCTGCACCCGGGGCTAGTGAGAAAATTTTGTTCTTTTAAGACTCTTCAGGCTGGAGGTTGGATGCTGGAGGCTGGGTGCTGGAGACTAGAAGAACATTTTTGGAAGTTTGAAAAAAAAACTTATCTTTGTGCTTATCAAAGCCCTATAAAAAATGTATACGCCTATCAACCACTGGTCTGAAGATGACAGACCTAGAGAAAAACTCCAACTAAAAGGCAGAGTTGCCTTATCAGATGCCGAACTTTTAGCCATAATTATAGGATCAGGCTCCAGAAACGAAAGTGCCGTTCAATTGTGTCAACGTTTGTTGCGTGCGAATGATGATTCCCTGATTCAATTGGGCAAAATGGATAGCAAAACCCTCATGTCTTTTAAAGGAATAGGAGAAGCAAAAGCCGTTAGCATTATTGCTGCAACAGAACTTGGCAGAAGACGACAAGCCGAAACAGCCCCCAAAACCATTCGTATTTCCTTCCCTGTTGATACTTTTCAGGTCATGCAACCTATTTTGGGAGATTTACACCATGAAGAATTTTGGATCATTTGCCTCAATAGCAAAAACAATATCATCACCAAACTTTTGGTAAGCACTGGCGGTTTGGCTGCAACATTGGTAGACACCCGCATAGTTTTTAGATTAGCACTAGAACACAGAGCCACGAGCATTATCCTAGCGCATAATCACCCATCGGGGAATCTTACACCCAGTGATTCAGACATTAGATTAACTCAAGAACTCGTGAGCGCTGGAAAAATTATGAAAATTCCTATTTTAGATCACCTGATCATTACACAAGCTGGGTATTATAGCTTTGTTGAAGGTGAGAAAATGTAGATATATTTTATTATGGGCATTCCCCTTGCATATTAAAATTATTTCGAAATGAACTTAAGTGTGCTTTGACCAAGTTGCTATTATCATTTGGCAACAAATTATATACATTTTGAAAAACACCATTAATATACCATTTGGGCAAACTGCAATTAATCAAATCATATTTTCTTCTAATCTCTCGTCTAGTCAAGATAGCATCTCCATCATCATCTTGATCAAGCAAATTAGGAATAGTATTAGTGGTAATATTCGGGTTATTGTTAGGATTGATGCCATTAGAATTATAGGCATATAAATCAATCACGAAATTCTGTGCATCTAATATTTTTGGTGCCGAAAAATCAGTATGATTAAATTCAAAAATATTAGGAATGCCATCATTATCCCAATCACTTCTTTTAATTCTCATCAAACTAATTTGAAAAACTAAATTGGAATATGGCTGAATATTGGCACCTAAGGCACTATTAAAATAGCCTAACCCGGAAGGAATTAGTACAATAAATGAACCAAAATTATTAAACGGAATTGACTGATTTGGCGAACTGGCATCATACTCACCCGCTTTGATATACGGCAAAATTTGTCTAAAACCAGAAACCACAGTTCTTAAGTTTAACCAAACTGGTGAAGCCACTTTATCAAAAACTGGCGGTTGCCAACTATAACCAGCTGGTATTGGATTAGGTAATTTATAATTAGCATTCCATCCTTTATAATTCACAAAAACTGAATCCGTTACATGCGCAGTTTTTTCATAATCAGATGTATGATTATTGATTGCCACATCACCTTCTTTTAAATTAAAATAAAAAACTTCATAGCCTGGTACATCATCACCAATGAGTGTAGGTGGTAGCGCACGAAAGTCTCTTTCATCATTTTTTATGATTACTGAGCGTTTTCTCGGGTCATCTTTCATTTTTTGCTTACCAACTGGCAATGGATTTGCAGCTGATATTCTTTTAATAACAGCTTCATATCTGCCATCAGAAGTTAAAACATCATCAATATAATGGTTATCCATAAATTTCAAAATCGAGTCCTTATCCCTTGCATATTGCTCTGTCCTATCTCTTGCTGGATTAAGATCTGGCAAAGTTTCATCATCCTCACAACAAGCATAAACTACTAGACCTAAAAAACCAACTATTAATAATTTTAAAATTAATTTCATCGTGTTATAAATTCTTTAAAAAAGTGGTGCAAGATACTATTTTGGTTTATTTTTGCCTACAAATTAATGTTAAATCTGTTAAAATGCGCGTAGATAAGTATTTATGGTGTGTGAGGCACTTCAAAACCAGAAATATGGTTACTGAATTGTGCAAAAAAAACCATGTGCAAGTCAATGAACAAGTCGCCAAGCCATCAAAAGAAGTTGGTCCTGGTGACAAAATCACGTTTAGAAAAGACCAAATCAACTACATCATTAAAGTTTTAGATATTCCTCAAAACCGTTTAGGTGCCAAATTGGTTGATTTATATCGACTAGATATTACACCTGAAGAAAACCTCCAACATCTTGAAATGCTTCGTTTGGCTAAAGACCACTATCGGAAATTTGGCGAAGGTAGACCTTCAAAAAAAGACAGAAGAGATTTGGATGAATTTCAAGCCCCCTAGCCCCCGAAGGGGGGATTATCTAGGCTACGTAAGGTACCGGTTGGAAAGGCTTCTTTATTTTTTGTTGCTTTATGACCACAAACAATTTAAAAATGACTAATAAAATGGATAAAAATTATTGGGAGAACAGATATATAAATAACGAAACAGGCTGGGATATTGGTGACATTTCTACGCCTTTACGAGAGTACATTGATCAGATTGAAGATAAAACTTTAAAAATATTAATTCCAGGTGCTGGCAATGGCTATGAATTTGATTATTTAATTCATAAGGGGTTCAACAATGTTTATGTGATTGATCTTGCTCGCCAACCTATTGAAAACTTAAAAAGTAAGCATCCAACCCTATCCAATTTTTACTTTATTTGTGACGATTTTTTTAGGCTAAATCAAAAATTTGATTTAATTTTGGAGCAAACTTTCTTTTGCGCTATTGACCCAAAATTAAGACCACGATACGCTCAAAAAATGCATGATTTATTAAAGCCAAACGGTCGATTAGTAGGACTATTATTTGACTTTCCACTAACTAAAGAAGGTCCCCCATTTGGCGGCAACCTAACAGATTATAAAGGTTTATTCGAAAACTTTTTTAATTTTCAAACTTTTGAAAACAGTTATAATTCAATCAAACCACGTGCTGAAAAAGAATTATTTATAAATTTTAAACGAAAAAATAACCCATGACCAACCAGATTATTTTAGACCACAACCAAATTCAACATATTATCAAACGTATTGCTTATCAAATTTATGAAACCTTTGTTGACGATAAAAAAATCATTTTAGCAGGCATAAAGGAGAATGGTTTTATTTTGGCTACAAAAATAAAAGAACAATTGGATCAAATTTCAACGCTGGAAGTTGAATTGTGTGAGATTATCATAAACAAAAAAAAACCAATTGACGAAGTTAAGACATCAATGGCTCCTTCTACGTATAAAAATCAAGCCATCGTTTTGGTTGATGATGTACTCAATACCGGTTCTACTTTAATTTATGCCGTTAAGCATTTTTTGGAGCATGATATTAAAAAATGTAAAACAGCAGTTTTAATTAATCGTAACCACAAAATGTATCCAATTAAAGCAGACTTTAAAGGCTTATCCTTGTCTACTTCTAAGAACGAACATGTTCAGGTGGCATTTAAAAACAATGAAAATGCGGCCTATTTATCATAGAAAACGATCAAAACCTCATAAAAATATACATGTCAATAATCAACGATTTAAAAATACAATATAAAACTGGCGGTTTTGCTCAGCAAATGATCTTTTGGAATGTTGGTTTGTTTGCTTTCCCTTTAATTCTTTTAGGTATATTATCACTTTTTCAAATTTATTTTGACTACGTTCATTTCTTTCAATTGTCAAGTGATATTAATGTTGTCATTTTTAAACCTTGGACCTTGATTAGTTATGGTTTTTTTCATGCAGATTTTTTTCATTTGTTTTTTAATATGCTGATGCTATTTTTTTCAGCCAATCTTTTTAAAACATTCTTTAGTGAAAAACAACTTATTAATTTCTATTTTTCAAGCCTTGTTTTCTCAGGATTAGTTTTTATTGCAAGTGGTTATATTTTTCCTGCATATGCCAACCATGTGCCACTGGTTGGTGCCTCTGGTGCAATAATGGCAGTTTTGATGGCAACGACTGTCTATGCCCCTAATTTTAGTGTGCGCCTTCTACTTATTGGGCAAGTTAAGCTAATTTATATCACCGCTGTTTTTATATTGATTGATTTCATCCAACTAAGTTCAACGAACTCTCGCGGTCATATGGCGCATCTTGGTGGCGCACTTTTTGGTTATCTATTTGTTAATCAAATTAGAAAAGGCAAGACTATAAGTTTACCCTTTTATGATTGGTATCAACTAGTTGTTGGTTTTTTTAAACCAAAACAAAAAAAACCATTCAAAACTGTTTATAAAAACAGCAAGCAACCGGCTCAGTCTTTTAACAATAATCAGTCTATAAATCAAAAAAAAATTGATGATATTCTTGATAAAATAAGTGCATCTGGCTATGATAGTTTAACCAAAGAAGAAAAAGAATTTTTATTTAATGCCAAACCATGAAAGAATTAAGTCTATTTAACAAAATGGTGTTCACGATTAATCTTTTATTGGTAACGGTTACTGTATTTGGTTATATTTTGCCTTTTTTAGCCCCTAATTTTTTTCCAATTTTATCTGTATTTACTTTGTTTCTGCCCGCATTACTTATTGCAAACCTTTTTTTCTTTCTGTATTGGTTATTACTCTTAAAAAAACAATCCATTTATTCATTGTTTATTTTATTGATTGGTATTACTTATATCAATAAATTTTACAAACTAAATCCAAACGCTCTTGATAAATCAGAGAATGAAATAACGATAATGAGTTATAATGTCCGCCTATTTAATTTGTATAAATGGATAAAAAATGATAGTATCAATCAGAATATTTCAGCCTTTATTAAAGAAAAAAATCCAGATATCATCAGTATTCAAGAATTTTCTGAGCAAAACAAAGTTGATTTTAAATTATATCCTGAAAAATTTATTTTTGTTGAAGGAAAAAACACCTTACTTGGACATGCCATTTATTCAAAATTTCCAATTATCAATGACGGTAAAATAAATTTTGAAAATTCAACAAGCAACGCCGCTTTTGTTGATATAAAAAGAGGTTTAGACACCATTAGAATTTACAGTTTACATCTAGAATCTATAAAGATAACACCCAATGTGCATGAATTGGACAAACAACCTGAGCAATTAAGTCAAGAAAAAGCCAAATATCTTTTAAAACGATTGAGTGATTCTTTTGTTGTTCAACATCGGCAAGCTGAGATCATAAAAAATCACAAAAATCAGTGCAAATACCCTACAATTGTTACTGGTGACATTAACAATAGTGCGTTTTCATATGTTTACCGCATCATCAAGGGTGAAAATGTTGATGCCTTTGAAGAAGCTGGCAAAGGTTTTGGAAAGACTTACAATGTTAAGCATTATCCCTTAAGAATTGACTATATTTTGGCCGATAAAAATAAGTTTGAAGTCGCAGAATTTAATTCTTACTCTGACTTTGTGGCCTCTGATCACTTTCCAATTGTGGCCCGTTTAAAAATTAAGTAGTATTAGTTTAGTGCAGTTGGCATTTACTGCAAAAAAGATGAGATTTTTTCTTGTGATTTTAAGTAATTCAATGCTTGCTTACCTTCATTAAAAATTAAATCCAATATAGACAAATTGTTAATGAAACCATTTTTTTCTTGAAAAGTTTGGTAGTAAGGTTGTAGCTGACTTTTGTCTAATTTGGTTACCAAATGCCTAAAATCAATATCTTGTTTGGCATTTTTAAAAAATTCTTGCGTTTTATTTTCATCATAAGGCCATCCTAAAGCGTCTTTAACAAAAGCCATCGCTTGGTCATTTAAATCTTTTAAAAATATTTGTCGTTTTGAATAAATAGGTATTAAGTCATCTTCAAAAAATTCAAAATAAGGTGAACTTCTATAAGCGGCTTCTAAAGATTTCCAGTGCTGCTTTTGCCAATTTTCACTGTTATCAATTTTTATATCACGGGTTTTTTGATGAGCTATTTTTGAATGTTGAATGGGCACAATCAAAAGTTGTTTGCCATTTGGCGAATAAATATAAAGTCTATTTCTCAAAGTTTGCTTTTGAAAATTATCATCCACTTCAAGCCAGAGTTCATCAACTTGCGTCATGGCCACATACTGGCTAATCGCCGGGAAATAAGCAGGATAAAACAAACCTGATTTTAACATATATTTTAGCAGGTTACCCCTGTTTTTCTAAATTTTTCTTTTTTCTTCTAGAATATAAATATTCACCACCAAAATATAAACCAACCAACGCTAAAAAATATGGCCAATGAGAAACAGGTTCGCCATCTCCACCAACCGTAGTGAATAAGCGCTCTGTTCTTATACTTTTTGGACCGCCACCCATCATATTTTCAATACTCATCCAAATTAAAACCGGTTTACCAATGATATGATTAAAAGGCACGAAACCCCACATGCGACTATCCTCAGATTGGTGTCTATTGTCACCCATCATCCAATAATAATCTTGTTTAAAGGTATATGAGGTGGCTACTTGGTCATTTACTTTTATTTGGTTACCATTTATTTCAAGTTTATTATTTTCATAAACTTCAATAATTCTTTTATATAGATTTATATTTCCAGCATGAAGTGCCACTTTTACGCCTGCTTTTGGAATCCAAAGCGGCCCTATGTTATCAACCGTCCAAGGTTGGTCGTGAGGAAAAATCCTTGCATCAGGCTGCGTTTCAATTCTCCGTTCAACTTTTAAAATTTTTGAAGCATTTTTAAGTTGGGCAGCAAGTTCATCAGTCATATTTAAAGTTAAATGATACTCTTCACCAACCTGCTGACCCATAACTTCCTGCTCTTTAAAACCAAATTGGTCTCTTAAAAGCGTTAAATCAAAATCTTTGCTTGCTACGACCTGATGGTAATGTTGTAGTTTTTGCCGATCATGCAATTTTAACTTTTTACCATTTATATAGACCACACCATCATAAATTTTAAGGGTATCTCCTGGCGTAGCTATACATCTTTTAACATAATTTGACCTTTTATCAAATGGTTTGTCAATGTGTCGACCACTTTTGTCAAAAAATTGATAAACAGTGTCAGCTGGCCAGTTAAAACAAACGATGTCGTTATTTTTAACTTTTTCAAAACCTGGTAATCTAAAACTTGGATATTGAAATTTTGAAATGTACGATTTGGTTTTGATTAAAGGTATAGAATCGTGAACCATTGGAAAAGAAACAGCCGTTGACGGCGTTCTTGGTCCATAATGCATTTTACTCACAAGTAAAAAATCGCCAACTAACAATGACTTTTCTAAAGAAGAAGTAGGTATAGTGAAAGGTTGCATCACATAGGTATGAATGATGGTCGCAATAATAACAGCAAAGAAAATTGCGGAAATAAACTCGCCTAATTTACTTCTTGGTGTCAAATTTCTTTCAGCATTGTATTTTACATCTAAAAAATAATTTAGATAATAAATATAGAACCCAAGCGAAATAACCACCAGAACAGCTTCTTGCCGAGAAGTTCTGCCGAAAGAACGAATAGTTTCTACCCATAAAACGATGAACATCAGTAGGTTTACTACAGGTATAAACAACACCAAAACATACCACCACGGGCGTTGAATAATTTTTGTTAAGACAATAGCGTTATAAATCGGCACGATTGCTTCCCAAGGTTTGCGTCCAGCTTTTTGATACAATTTCCAGGTACCTAAAAAGTGGATAATTTGGATGATTACAAAAAATATTAACCAATTTGTCATTTTTCTTATTTTAAATAATTTATTAATTTAATTTTAAGACGTCTTTCATACTAAAAACGCCTTTTTTCTCTTTTATCCACTCAGCTGCTAAAACAGCACCTAAAGCAAAACCTTCTCTATTGTGTGCCGTATGCTTAATTTCAATCGCATCTATAGCTGAATTATAAGTAACAGTATGCGTGCCAGGTACATCATCTTCACGTTTCGCTGTTATTTTGACTGTTTTCTCATCGCTACTTGTTAGGCTCCATTCATCATAATTGGTATGATTAATAATAGCATTTACCAAGGAAATCGCAGTGCCGCTTGGTGCATCTAACTTTTGTGTATGATGAATTTCCTCCATTTCTACCTTATAATCTGAAAAATTAGCCATAATTCTTGCTAAATAATCGTTGATTTCAAAGAAAATATTAACTCCTAAACTAAAATTTGAAGCGTATAAAAAAGCGGTTTCATGTTTTTGGCATATCTCTACCATTTGGTGATAATCTTCAAGCCAACCAGTTGTGCCAGAAACAACGGGGATTTTATTTGCTAAGGCCTCTGAAATATTTTCAACGGCAGCAGTAGGCGCACTAAAATCGATTGCAACATCTGCTAGCAATAAACCGTCAAAACTTTGGTCTTTATCTTTTCTTAAAACCACTTCATGTCCGCGTTCAAGGGCAATTTTTTCAATGATTTTGCCCATTTTTCCATAACCTAAGAGTGCTATTTTCATGATAATTTAGTCTAGTCTAAAGTACTTTTGTTACAATTTAATTAAATTTAAAACTCAATTGCATACCCATATTAATGTTTTGATTTAGGGGGTTTTGATAAACTTGAGGTGAAATGGTTAGCTTATCATTTACGTTAAATTGTTGTAAATGTGCATCTACATTAGCATCAATAATATTTAAGACATAGAGCGCAATGGTAACTATGAGCACCAAATCTCGTTGACGGCGATAGCCCCGCATTGCTGTTTCTAATCTTGCAACATCTGTAATAAAGTTAAATTGATCTTCAACGCCTTCCAATCGCATTTTGTAGGCGGTCCTAACTTCATTAAATTTATTATCATTCCAAATATAAATTCCAACCCCCGCGCCAATTGCTCCCCAAACAACAGGAATTTTCCAATATTTCTTATTATAATATTGTCCTAATCCTGGTAAAAGTGCAGAATAAAAGGCAGCTTTTGAGGGTGCTAGCGGGTTTATCTTGTAAGAAATAGTATCTATTGATTTCTTGTCGACGGGTTTAATAGCCAAATTGTCTTGACTATAAGACAGTATAGCAAAAAAAACAAAAACTATAAATAGGAAATACTTCAAAGGTTAATTTGATAATTTTTGAATAAATTTTTCTAAAGCATCGGCATCACTAAAGGATAGTGTTAGCTTACTTTTACCTTCTGCATCTTGCTTAATGAGATATTTTTTTCCAAAAATATTAAATAAAGCTTTATCAATATTTGGATTAACCACAATTGTCGCTTTGCTTTGATTGGTTGTTAAAGTAGCAACGGCCTCCTCAGTATTCTTGTTTTCTTGATATTTTTTTACTAATTCTTCCGTTTGGCGAACTGATAATCCATTTTGCAAAATTTGGTGATAAATGGCTAATTGGTCATCACTGTTTTCAATATTAATAATCGCTCGACCATGGCCCATTGAAATAAAACCATCACGCATACCCGTTTGAATAATAGGTGTAAGTTTTAACAAACGTAGATAATTGGTAATAGTTGAACGCTTTTTGCCAACACGCTCACTCATTTGTTCCTGTGTCAGTTCAATCTCTTCAATTAATCTTTGGTAAGACATTGCCACTTCTATAGGGTCTAAATCATGTCTTTGGATGTTTTCAACCAAAGCCATAACCAATGATTCTTGATCATTTGCAAGTCTTATGTAGGCAGGTATGGTAGTTAAACCAGCAATTTTAGAAGCTCTTAAACGTCTTTCGCCAGAAATAAGTTGAAATTCATTAAAACCAGTTTTTCTAACGGTGATTGGTTGAATTACGCCTAATTCTTTAATAGAGGAGGCCAGTTCATTCAGGGCTTCTTCATTAAAATTTGTCCTTGGCTGAAAGGGGTTAACTGCTATAAAATCTAAAGCTAATTCGATAATGTTACCAACAACTTCTTTAGCATTTTTATCTTGTGCAGATTTAATATCGTTGTTTGGGTCGTTTAAAAGGGCGGATAAACCTCTACCTAATGCTTGTTTCTTATTTGCTAATGCCATTGATGCTAAATATCTATTATAACTTAAACAGTCGCTTCATTTTTTTGTATTAATTCTTCTGCAAGTGCTAAATAATTTGCTGCACCTTTGCTGGTTGCATCAAATCCTATAATACTCTCTCCGAAACTTGGTGCTTCACTCAGCTTTACATTTCTTTGAATAATTGTTTTAAAAACCATATTTTCAAAATGTGTGGTAACTTCTTCAACCACCTGATTTGAAAGTCTTAATCTAGAATCATGCATGGTTAACAACATTCCTTCAATAGCTAAATCTGGATTGTGAATTTTTTGAACACTTTTAATGGTGCTTAATAGTTTTCCTAAACCTTCTAGTGCAAAATATTCGCATTGAATAGGAATAATAACAGCATGTGCAGCAGTTAATGCATTTAGAGTAATTAAACCTAAAGAAGGTGCACAGTCTATCAATATGTAATCATAATTATCAACAATTTCGAGCAATGATTTTTTAAGCATATACTCTCGATTATCTTTGTCTACAAGCTCAATCTCTACCGCAACTAAGTCAATATGCGAGCAAATAATATCAACATTTAACGTTTTTGTTGACATGATGGCGTCAGAGGCTTTGATGGTGTGCTCTAATACTTGATAGGTACCTAACTCCACCTGATCCACATTCAAACCCAATCCAGAGGTGGCGTTGGCTTGAGGATCTGCATCAATAATTAACACTTTTTTTTCAAAAGCACCTAAGGAGGCCGCTAAATTAACCGAAGTTGTTGTTTTTCCAACGCCTCCTTTTTGGTTAACTATTGCAATTATTTTACCCATATGTGTAAGTATATTTTAAGAGGGTAAAGTTAATTATAATTCTCATATGAACGCTATTATTTTGTTAACAATATGCTATTTTTTACAAAAATTATTTGCACATAATCGTCAAATAAATTTTGCTTTGATTACATTTGCAAGCTACAAAATAGAGAAATGAACTCAGAAAACATAGGTCAAATAGACAGTAAGAAGCATATCATCATTAAAGGTGCGAAACTGAATAATTTAAAAAATATTGACGTTGTTATCCCGCGAAATAAATTAGTTGTTATTACTGGATTATCTGGTTCAGGTAAATCTACTTTGGCCTTTGACACACTTTATGCTGAAGGTCAACGCCGATATGTAGAAAGTTTATCATCTTATGCCAGGCAATTTTTAGGCAAACTCAATAAACCAAAGGTTGATTACATCAAAGGCATTGCGCCTGCGGTTGCAATTGAACAAAAAGTGAACACAAGCAATGCCCGCTCAACTGTTGGTACTTCCACCGAAATTTATGATTATTTAAAACTTTTGTTTGCAAGAATTGGCAAAACTTATTCTCCAAAAAGTGGTCTTGAAGTCAAAAAGCATCAAGTAAAAGATGTCGTAGATTGTTTACTAGATCAAGACGAACAATCCAAATGGTTGCTCTTAGCGCCTTTGGTATTGTCTGAGAATAGGACGTTTCAGCAAACTTTAAATTTACTACTTCAGCAAGGCTATCAAAGAATTTATACTGATCAAAAAATATTACTCATTGATGATGTTCTCAGTTTTGACGATGCGTTAATAACGCTGCAAACTAAAGAAATTTATATTATTGTGGACCGCATCGTCATTAAAAAGAATGAAGATTTTATCAACCGTCTCTCTGATGCTGTTCAAATGGCATTTTATGAAGGGAAAGGCGAATGCGTGGTGACACCAATAGAAAAATATGAACCCATTCGCTTCAATAATAAATTTTCATTGGACGGCATAGATTTTAATGAGCCAAGCATCCATTTATTTAGTTTTAATAATCCTTTTGGGGCTTGTGAAACCTGCAATGGTTATGGAAATGTGATTGGTATTGATGAAGATTTAGTGATTCCCAACACCTCTTTATCTATTTTTGAAAGTGCAATAGCCCCGTGGAAAGGTGAAAGCATGAGTTGGTATAAGCAGCAATTGATTATGAATGCTTACAAATTTGACTTTCCTATCCACAAACCATATTTTGAATTATCTCCAGAAGAAAAAAAAACATTATGGCAAGGGAATAAGCACTTTACTGGTTTAGATGATTTTTTTAAAGAATTAGAGGAAAAGAACTATAAAATTCAAAATCGCGTGATGTTATCGCGTTATAGAGGCAAAACCAAATGTAAGTCTTGTGAGGGTAAACGGTTAAGAAAAGAAGCTAATTACGTAAAAATAAATAACTTTTCTATCTCCGATTTAGTTGATTTACCGATTATAAAACTTATCCCAATTTTTGAGCATTTAACCTTAACCAACTATGAAAAAGAAGTTTCGAAAAGACTATTGCTTGAAATTAAAAATAGACTAAATTATTTAGAGAAAGTTGGTCTGGGCTATTTGACCCTAAACAGACCTTCTGCCACGCTTTCGGGTGGTGAATCGCAAAGAATCAATTTGGCAACTTCCCTTGGCAGTAGTCTTGTTGGATCCATGTATATTTTAGATGAGCCAAGCATAGGCCTACATAGTAAAGATACTGAAAAGTTAATAGAAGTCCTCATTAAATTAAGAGATTTAGGTAATACAGTAATTGTTGTAGAACATGATGAAGATATCATGAAACAAGCAGACCACATTATCGATATTGGTCCAGAAGCAGGAACCCTTGGCGGACAACTAGTGGCAGAGGGAAGTTTTGCCAATCTTTTAGAAAAAGACACTTTAACAGCAAAATATCTCAATCATAGTTTAAAAATTGACGTGCCACAACTAAGGCGTTCACCAAAAAACTTTATAGAAATCATTGGGGCTAAGGAAAATAATTTAAAAAATATTGATGTTAAGTTTCCTTTAGATTGTTTTACTGTCATAACTGGTGTATCGGGAAGCGGAAAAAGCACACTTGTAAAAAAAATACTTTATCCTGCCCTACAGAAATCAATCATTGGCGTTGGCGAAAAAGCAGGCCAATTTCACGAGATAAAAGGCAGCTTTTCACATATAAAATTATTGGAGTACATTGATCAAAATCCTATAGGCAAAAGTTCACGATCAAATCCAATTACTTATATTAAAGCCTATGATGACATTAGAGAGCTCTATGCCAATCAGAAATTATCAAAAATAAGAAATTATCAAGCTAAGCACTTTTCGTTCAATGTTGATGGTGGCCGCTGTCCTGTTTGCAACGGAGATGGTGAAATAATTGTTGAAATGCAATTCATGGCTGATGTCCATTTAACTTGTGAGGCTTGTGAGGGTAAGCGCTTTAAAAAAGAAATTTTAGAAGTAAAATTTGAGGAAAAAAATATTGATGACTTACTCAATATGACGATTGATGACGCCTTAACTTTTTTTAAGGAACATCAGAAAACCAAAATTTATCAAAAGCTCAAACCTCTGCAAGACGTTGGTTTAGGCTATGCCAAGTTAGGCCAATCTTCTTCAACCTTATCTGGAGGCGAGGCGCAAAGGGTCAAATTAGCTACTTTTTTGGGTAAAGGA
>JBIIXU010000029.1:0-20956 GCA_044347145.1 Flavobacterium sp. | reverse complement strand
TTTGGCTAATATTACCATTGATACAACACAAACTTGTGCTTTGAGTACTGGAGCAATAAAAAGTTACAACATAGCTGTTTATCCCAACCCCTCAACAGGTATTTTTAATTTAACTTTACCTGAGGTGTTTAATGCTCATGTTGAGGTGTTTAATACTTTGGGGCAAAAGGTTTATGTCCATGCTTTTGAAAATGAGCAATATGTAGTTTTAGATTTAAACCATTTGCAAAAAGGCTTATATCTGTTGAAAGTACAAAATGCGCAGGGCGATAAGTTTGAGGAGAGGATTATAATAGCCCCCTAACCCCCCCCCGAAGGGGGGACTAACAAGGCTGCTTAAAAAATTAAAACTATGATGGGGCTTGATGCTTTGTCAAAGTTTTTTTTTAAAATAAATCAAAACCTTTAACCGCAGTTATGGCTTCTTGATACTCAGAAATGATATTTTTTATGATGGTTTCAACAGGCAAAATATCGTCTATTAAGCCCGACACTTGACCAATTTCGAGTTCGCCTTCATTCAAGTCGCCTTCAAACATACCGCGCTTGGCCCTTGCTCTGCCTAAATGGGCCTTTAAATCTTCTACTGAACCCCCTTTTTGATAAATGGCTTGAATATCTTGATAAAATTTATTTTTAATTAATCGCACTGGTGCAAGCTCCTTTAAAGTTAGTTGGGTGTCACCTTCCTTAGCATCAACAATGGCTTGCTTAAAGGCTTCATGTGAAGAACTCTCTACACTGGCAGCAAATCGACTACCTATTTGCACCCCATCAGCACCTAAAATCATAGCAGCCAACATGGCACGACCTGTTGCTATGCCTCCTGCAGCTATCAATGGTATTTTGATGTGTTTTTTAACTTGTGGTATCAGTGTTAAAGTAGTTGTTTCTTCCCGTCCGTTGTGGCCACCTGCTTCAAAACCTTCAGCAACGACTGCATCTACACCTGCTTCCTCGGCTTTGAGGGCAAACTTGGAACTACTCACCACGTGAACAACTGTGAGGCCTTCTTTTTTTAGCCTTTCGGTGTACGTTTTTGGATTTCCTGCCGAGGTAAAAATGATTTTGACTTTTTCTTGTAAACAAATTTGAATCAATTCATCTAAATTGGGATAAAGCATAGGGATATTTACACCAAAAGGTTTGTTGGTGGCTTTTTTACATTTGATGAGATGCTCCCTAAAAACATCGGGATACATAGAACCTGCGCCAATGAGACCCAATCCACCATGATTACTCACAGCACTTGCTAATTTGTAGCCACTATTCCAAATCATACCCCCTTGAATAATCGGATATTTAATATTGAAAAGCTGGGTAATTTTATTCATTAGGTTTACTTTTAAAGGTTTTTAATTCAAACTTTTCGCCATCAAAAACACCGTGGGTAAAATACTTGACCCAATCGCCTAAATTGTAGTACGTTGATTTGTCATTTACTTTTATTTCAAGCGGCATATGTCTATGACCAAAAACAAAATAATCATAATGATTGGTTTCTAGTTTTAATCTGGCATATTGAAAAAGCCATTCTTTTTCATTTCCCAAAAATTTGACGTCTTCATCGCCTGAAATCAGTTTGTTTTTTACGCTCAAGTATTGGGCTATTTTGACGCCCAAATCTGGATGTAACCATCTAAAAAACCACTTTGAAATGGGGTTTGTAAATACTTTTTTCATTCTTTTATAACCTAGATCGCCTGGGCCTTTGCCATCACCGTGACCAATAAAAAAGACTTTTTCATTGAAAGTATAAACTTGCGGGTCATGAAAAACAGGAATGCCTAGTTCTTTCTCAAAATAGTCCGTCATCCATAAATCGTGATTCCCAACAAAATAGTAAATCGGTAGCCCATTGTCTTGCATGCTAGCTAATTTGCCCAAAATTCTAACAAAACCCTTGGGCACCACCGTTTGATATTCAAACCAAAAATCAAATAAATCGCCAAGCAAAAATAAAGCCGTTGCATCTCTTTCAATGGTATTTAGCCATTCTAAAAACAAGGCTTCACGAGGTTTGCTCGCTTCGGGCGTTGGTGCACCAAAGTGTTGATCAGAAGCAAAATATATTTTAGTTGGTTTCAAGCTGTAGATTTAATTAAAAAAATGATGTAGCAAACGTTTAACACTGACCCATTGAAAATTGACACATTGAAAATTAATTATTTATAAAGCTCTAATTTTTCAGCAAAATATTCTGCAAAATCATGCATGGTTTTTGCCATTTTTTCATCATTGGTGGCTTTCATATAAGTTTCACTCATGGTCACTAACGTTTGATGAAAAAATAATTTCATTTCATCAACTGGCATGTCTTTGGTCCAAAGATCAATTTTGAGGGTTTCCTTTTGTTGATTATCCCATAAAGAAAGTAAAAAAGCTTTTGTTTGTTCTTGTTCTACCCCACCGTCAGGAGCGGACCAACTGATTTTTTCAGGAATTTTATTTTGATCTAAAGAAATGTTGATTTTTATTTCAGAATGCATGGTAGGCTATTTTTTATGGCTACAAAAATAAATAAAAATAAATTGAAATTTTTAATTTTTCGCGCATAATGTTATAAAACACTATTTTAAAGCCAAGATATAGATTTCTATAAAACTTAACTCCAAATAGAAATTATAAAACCGTTTTTTACAATCTAGGCTTATATTTTGATTTTTCAAACACAACTTTAGCATCCATCTCTAGTAATTTCTGAAGAGGCACCTCATCATTATTAGTCATAAAAGATTTGACAATTTGCCAACCAATCCAAGTACCGACTCTGCCCGGCGATTCTCTTTCAATTTCAAGGTTAAATTTAGAAAAAGGGCCATCTTGTATGAAGCCATAGTAGGCATCTGCGCTAGCATTGTAAAGCAAACTATTATCAATAAAATACCGCCACATTTGGGCTTCATTTTCAATACACCATTTTTGCTGCTCCTCTGAGTAACCTATTTTTTGATGGTCGAGGGCTTGAGGTGTTAGCAAATCTTTTAAATAAAGTATTTTGCCATGAAAAATCATTTGATCGAGTAAGGTTCTACCTTTTGGTGGCGAAACCACATAGGTTGCAAAATCTTTGACCAAATTTTGCGTAATTTGATGTTTTTCAAAATTTTGCCGTTGATAGTCATTAAAACCGCCATAAAAGCGGTGGTCTTTTCCTAAAAAGACGTCCAAAGCTACGAGGCAAAGACTATCCGTATAAATGACTGGATTTTCATTATCAACTTCCGAAATCAAAGTGACTAATCTTGACGGTGTTTTCTTTTTAGGGAAATAATACTTAATTAATTGCAAAACTTTAATAATATCTTCTTTTTCCTTTTTTAAATTGGGAAAAGCTTTTTGCACTTCTTGGTATAGCTCAATATTAAGTGTGTCGGTTAGTTTAGCGATAAAAACAGAATCTGAATATTGCTTGGGGAAAAAAGCGGGAAATTTCTTTCTAAAAGCAGGAAAATCTTGCGGAGCCGTTTGGTAATACATTTGGTCAAAACGCATCTCATCCAAACTGATCATAATGTCTTGCGCTTCTTCTTCGGCTTTAGACTTTTTTTCACAAGACAGGGCTAATAGACAAACTACAAGCAATATAAATTTATAGGTTAATTTCTTCATGTTTTTAAAAATTGGTAGGCAAATTTATCTTTTCTTTTCAAAAAAATCAGTTATTAGTTTTGAACATTGTGTGGCTAAAACCCCAGAAAAAACTTGAGTTTTAGGATGAATTTGGGTGTTTAGTTTTTGAAAACCTCTTTTTTGGTCTGTTGCCCCAAATACCAAACGGTCTATTTGACTCCAATATAAAGCGCCTGCGCACATTTGGCAGGGCTCAAGCGTTACGTATAATGTACAACCTTTTAAGTATTTTCCACCCAAAAAATTAGCTGCAGCAGTGATGGCTTGCATTTCGGCATGAGCCGTCACGTCATGCAGACATTCAGTTAAATTGTGAGCTTTGGCAATAATTCGGTTATCAATAACAACGATTGCACCAACAGGGACTTCATCTTTTTCAAAGGCAAGTTGGGCTTCTTCAAGAGCTTTTGACATGAAATAATTATCATCAAAAAGTTGGATCATTCTTTTTTCTTATTTTTATTTTTAAAAAAATCTCTTTTCAATTCTGGTCTTTTTTCAGCAGAAGGATTTGAAGCCTGTCCTTTTTTTCTTGTTTTTCTTAACGCATCTTTATTTTCAGTCCGTTCAAGTTTTCCGTTTTTATAAAATTTCCAAATGCCTGATTGATAATCATCCTTATACTGGCCTTCCGCAGTTACTTCGCCTTGATAATCGCGATAGATAGCTGGCCCATGCATCTTGCCGTCTTTATAGGTCAATTCCTCAATAACCTTTCCAGACAATGCATATTTTTTGTAGAGACCTTGCCTGATTCCTTTTTCATAGAAACTTTCTTCAACCAGATCGCCATCATGGTAATAGACCTTTTTCTCGCCATGAAGTTCACCATTTTTATAATTTTCTCTCATCATCACTATCGTCGACTCTTTGTGATAAGTTAACCATAGACCTTCATATTTTTTATTAAGTACTAGACCTTCACTAACTTTAAATTTCCCTTTAAAAAATGTTGTATAGGCTTCTCCATTATTCTTAAAAACACGGGTGGCTATGATTTCTTTTTTTTTCGTATTGTCATAAAAAGTGAAAGTGCCAATCTCTGTACCGTGTTCAAAGGTGCCTTCATATCTCAAGTGCTTGGTATCATCATACAGACCTCTCCACATACCATGTCTTTGACCTTTTTGGTCAAATTGATTGGTCTCTTGAGCCTGCATACCCATAAAAGCGATGAATAAAAAAAATGTTTGCACATCAAATCTCATATCTTTAAATTTTGAATTAAAATATCTTGGCAAAAATAATACCCAATCATGCGATAATACCCTCTCAAAACGAAATAAATGTTAAATTATTACTAATTAGTTTTTTTTTGTTTAACCTTTCTTGTACTTTTGTTGAACAAGTTATAAAACAATATATCATGAAAAATTTTCAAAAATCAATTTTATTAGTACTTACAATAGTACTTACAGGGTTTTGGTCTTGCACCTCAGACGAGCAACCGCCAGCAGTAGACAACTCAATAGCAGGTATAGCCTCTAGATCAAACGACTTGAGCACATTAGTGGCAGCCTTAAATAGAGCTGGACTGACTGAGACTTTAAAATCAGGTGGCCCTTATACAGTTTTTGCACCAACAAATGCTGCTTTTCAAACCTTATTAACAAGTTTAGGAGCAAGCAGTTTAAATGATATTCCAGTGCCATTGTTAAAAGAAATACTTTTAAATCACGTTGTGAATGGTAGAGTACTTTCAACAGATCTAACAACGGGTTATATTAAAACATTAGCAACACCTGTTGCCGCACCAACACAAAAGATGAGCATGTATATTAACACCGCTAGTGGTGTAAGAATCAATGGTATTTCAAGTGTAAGTACACCAAATATTTTAGCTAGCAATGGTGTAGTTCATGTGGTTAATGCGGTAATAACTTTACCAACAGTAGTTACTTTTGCAACTTCTAACCCTAATTTTTCTACTTTAGTTACTGCTTTAACAACCTTAACGCCAGCTACTGATTTTGTAACCATTTTAAGTGGTACGGGTGCATTTACTGTTTTTGCCCCAACAAATGATGCCTTTACAGCTTTAAATACGGAATTAGCTCCAGGTGGTATAGCAGGTTTATCTGAAGCAACCTTAACTAGCGCTTTAAGGTACCATGTAGTTACTCCAGCAAATGTATTATCTAGCACATTAACTAACAATCAAGTGGTACCGACTTTGCAAGGTCAATCCTTTACAGTACTGATCAGTGGAAGCACTGTAACACTTAGAGATTCTAACAATAGGATATCTGGTATTGCTGCTGTAGATGTACAAGCAAACAATGGTGTTGTACACGTTTTAAACAGAGTGATGTTACCAAATTAATTAATACCCCGATTACTTCATAATAAATATTAAGTTAGGATTAGGAAACGATAAGATGAAAATTTTATCGTTTTTTTTTTGTCATAAAAATAGCTACTTTTGCCAAACAATCAACAACTATGTTTGGACTAGGATTTGGTGAAATTTTAATTATTGTATTTTTTATACTTGTTTTTTTTGGCAGTAAGGAGATTCCTAACTTGGCGCGAACTATTGCAAAAATTATAAACCAAGTTAAACATGCCTCAAATGAGCTCAAGCAGGAAATTTCGTCAACAATAGACGCAGAGGATTTCAAGCAAAAAATGGGCGTTGACGCAATTCAAAAAGAAATTAATGAAGCAAAATCTACTTTTGGCGGTTCTGTAAGTCAAGCGCAAAAAGAAATCAGCGAAACCGTAGAAGACATTGAAAACATGAGCGGTCCAATCAAACGTCAAAAATAATGGAAGAACTGATTCAAATAGACCACGAGTTGCTGATATATCTCAACCAATTAGGCAATGTCTATTTTGACGGTTTTTGGTTGTTCATTACCAAACAATTTAATTGGTTACCCTATTTTGCTTTTATTTTTTATCTCATTAAACGCCAGCTTACTTGGCGTGAGTTTAGTTTTCTAATACTTTTTTTAGCTTTATTAATTTTTGCAACCGATCAAATATCTAATTTTTCAAAAAACACAACCTTGAGGTTAAGACCTTGTCATGACCCGTTGATTCAAAACCAATTAAGACCGCTGATTTGTGGTGGAAAATATAGCTTTTTTTCTGGGCACGCCTCTAATTCCATGGCCACAACCATGTTTACTTTTTTGCTTTTAAAGCATAAATCCAAATGGTTTTTGATCATGTTTAGTTTCCCATTAATTTTTGCTTATAGCCGCATATATTTAGGCTTGCATTATCCAAGTGATGTTATAGTTGGTTGGTTGTTTGGTGGTTTGATGGGTTTTCTTTTTTATTTGGTTTACAAAAGGGTTATTTTGAAGAAACCTTTAAATTAAATTTGATTGCGCAAAATTCACGCTAATAAGTTATTGAATCAAGACGTCATTTGCCGTATTTTTCGTTTTCAAAAATTAGTTGTTTTTTAATAAATGAGTTGTTTTTTTTAGCAAAAAAACCTTTTCTTTGCAAATTGTTACTAAAAATCTCATCCATGCTGGATTACACTTATAAAAAATACAATAACCTTTTAGGTTGGATAAGTTTTCTTGTGGCACTTGTAGTGTATACTTTAACTGTTGAGCCAACCGTAAGTTTCTGGGATTGTGGTGAATACATCGCTACTTCTGCAAAATTGGAATTAGGTCACCCACCTGGCGCACCGCTTTTTCAAATGATAGGAGCCATATTTGCAATGTTTGCTTTAGAAAAAACGCAAATTGCTTTAATGGTCAATATGATGTCTGTTCTATCTAGTGCATTCACCATATTGTTTTTATTCTGGTCAACTACTCTGTTGCTAAAAAACACCTTAAAAAACCATATTGAAATCTCTAAACAAACTGAATGGGCCATTTTAGGTAGTGCTTTTATTGCTGCTTTAAGTTTCACATTTACAGACTCTTTTTGGTATAATGCCGTTGAAGCAGAAGTTTATGCCATGGCCGTTGTTTTTATTGCCTTGTTACTTTGGATGGGCCTGAAATGGCAAGAACGCATGTTTGAACCAACAGGCAATCGATGGTTGTTAGCTATCGCTTTAGTTTCTGGACTTTCATTTGGCGTACACATCATGGCACTTTTGGTTATTCCTACAATTGGCATGCTATACTTTTTTAAACATTATACTAATGTCAATTGGAAAAATTTTATTATCGCAAATATAATTAGTGTTGGTGCTTTAATGCTGGTTTTCAAAATTGTTGTGCCCTTTACATTAGAACTTTTTGGTAGAGGTGAAATCTTTTTGGTTAATTCATTAGGTCTACCTTTTGGATGGGGAACAATTGTTGTTTTTTTATTATATCTTCTCGTTTTTATTTGGGGGATTCACTTTACACAAAAGAAAAATTATATACATGCCAATACTGCCGTGCTAAGTATCATGTTTGTGGTGATAGGTTTTTCTTGTTGGATGATGTTGCCTATTCGATCAAATGCTTTGCCGCCAATTAATGAAAACAGACCTTCAGATGCGGTAGAAATGTTGAACTACTATAATCGAGAGCAATATGGCAGTAATTCCTTAACTTATGGTCCGCAATTTACTGATATGTTTGCAGGACTTGATGAAGAAAACCCATATTCAGACATTAACAAAAACTATGATCGCGACCCAAAAACTGGCAAGTACATTGTTGTTAACCACTGGAAGAATGCCAAACCTAACCCCAACAGCGAGCATTGCAGCTTATTGCCTCGCTTATGGAGTTCAGAGCATGCAGAAAATTATTTAAATTGGACGGGGCCTTTAGATTTTAGAATTGACCCCAACTATGGTTATGAACGAGAATTAATGGAAATTGGTGTTGATTTTGAAAATTTGACAGAAGAAGAGTATTATGAAATCGTTGGTAAAATTCGTCAAGACACCGAAAAAACCATCACACAATTTAGAGCTGCCTATAGTTCAGGTCGATTAGACAATGAAGATTTTATGAGTTTTATAAAATCCTATAAAAACCGTCTTATTATAGAAAAACCTTCATTTGCAAGCAATATTTACTATATGTTAGATTTCCAATTTGGCTATATGTATATGCGCTATTTGTTTTGGAATTTTGTTGGTCGTCAGTCAGATAAACAAGGACAAGGTTCAAACAATGAAGGTAATTGGCTGAGTGGTATTTCTTTTGTTGATAATGCCATAGTAGGGCCGCAAAATAATCTTTATGATGATGCCAAAAATAATAAAGGCAGAAACACGTACTTCTTCTTACCTTTTATTCTTGCCTTGATTGGTGTTTTCTTTCATTCAAAAAAAGATTGGAAAAGTTTTTACGCCATAGGCTTGTTGTTTTTATTCACAGGTTTAATTTTAAAAATTTATCTCAACGAAAGACCTTATGAACCTAGAGAAAGAGATTATGCAGTGGTCGGTTCTTTTTATGTTTTTGCTATTTGGATCGGTTTTGGGGTTTATGCTATTTACGATTTTTTCTTAAAATGGTTAAATCCAAAAGTGGCTTTACCGTTGGTTTTAACAACAACTTTCCTCGCGTCCCCGTTGCTTTTAGCCACTCAAAACTGGGATGATCATGACAGAAAACACAGAGATTCAGCTTTAGTTAATGCTAAAACCTATTTAGATTCTTGTGATAAAAATGCGATTATTTATACTATTGGCGACAATGATACTTTTCCGCTGTGGTATGCGCAAGAAATTGAAGACTATCGAACAGATGTTAGAATTTGTAATACACAATTAATATTTACCGATTGGTATATTGATGACATGAAACGTCAAGCTTATGAATCAAAGCCTTTACCAATTAGTTTTGATAATAGCCGAGTAAAAGGAGATGAACTAGAACAAGTGCCCTATAGAGCTTTAACTGAAAATCGATGGGAACTTAAAGATTTAATTGGATTTATTAAAAGTGAAGACGAAAATACCAAAGTAAAAATGGGAAATGACTTGATGCTTGATTTCTTTCCCACACAAAAAGTTAGGTTAACAGTTGACAAAGCTGCTGTGATTAAAAATAAAGTAGTCAATCCAAAATATTACGATTCTATTGTACCTTATATTGATTTTGAAATAAAAACGACCACATTGACTAAAAATCGCTTGATTATGTTAGATATTTTAGCTAACAATAATTGGGAAAGACCTATTCACTTTACAGGAGGCAGTTTTGGCGATGATGATTTTATGTGGCTCAAGGATTACTTGCAATTGCAAGGCATGGTCTATAAATTAGTACCTATTAAAACGCCTGTGAAAGAAGACGCTAGTCCTTTAGATATGGGGATGATTGATACCGATAAAATGTATGATATCATTATGAAATGGGATTGGGGCAACTCTAATCACCCAGATATTTATTATGACTCTGAAACCAGAAAAAATTCTATTACTTATCGCTCAAATGCAGGTAGATTAATTGAAGCACTTATTGTAGAAGGAAAAAAAGATAAGGCTTTAAAGGTCATTGACCTTTTAGTGGAAAAATTACCTCTAGAATATTATGAACATTATAGTACCATTGACCCTTTTATTATTGGTTATTATGAAGTTGGTCAACCAGAAAAAGCAAGAAAATTAGCAGATAAACTAATTAAAAAGTATAGCAATGAAATAGCCTATTATCAGGCGCAAGATTTAGATTTTCAAAATGTACAATTCTATGAAATTGCAAGAAGTCTGAGTTATTTTAAAAATGTGGTTAATATTTTTAAAGGTGCGGAGGACCAACCTTATTACAACAAATACAAACAAATATATAAACAAAAATACCGCGCATTTTCGCCAAGACTTGGTCTAAAAGATGCTGGTTTAAAAGAAGATATTTAATTGATGATGACGCTCTCTCGTTCGCTGATCTTTGTTTTTCTCATATTACTGATTGATCAATGGTCTAAAGTTTATATAAAAACCAACTTTTATTTATATGAAAGCTACAAGGTTTTTGGTCAAGAATGGTTTCAAATCTATTTTATAGAAAATGAAGGTATGGCTTGGGGTACAAAATTACCAGGCGATTATGGCAAATTGGCACTCACCATCTTTAGAATAATTGCTGTATTTGGCATCAGCTTTTGGCTATTTGACAGCATCAAGAAAAAAGCTTCTCAATTGTTGATTTTTGCTGTTTGTTTAATCCTAGCTGGAGCTATTGGCAATATTGTTGATTCGGTCTTCTATGGCTTAATTTTTGATCATAGTGAAGGCCAAGTAGCCACACTTTTTTCAGACAAACCCTATGGCGAAATTTTCTATGGCAAAGTTGTTGACATGTTCTATTTTCCACTCTTTGAGTTTACTTGGCCCGATTGGATGCCTTATTTAGCAGGTAAACCATTTAGGTTTTTTAATGCCATTTTTAATGTAGCAGATTTTGTTATTTCTACTGGCATAGGGATATTGCTTGTTTTTAACAAAAGGGTTTTTAAAAACTGATGAACATTAAGGCATTAAGTAAATTAAGAAGAAACTTAACTATCTTAATTTCTTAATGGTTGTTTTTAAACATTAAGCATTAAGAAAAAACCTTAAATCTCTTAATTTCTTAATGTTAAAAAATCTAGCCCAACCAATAAACCAGTAAAACAGCTGGAATAAAATAGATGGCGATTGTCCTTGCGCCGTCATAATCTTTGGCTAAGCGCTGACCTAAAAGCAAAAACAACAAGGTGACACAAGACAAAACACCAGCATAATAGCCATAGGTAGTGACTTTGCTAAAAATGATTTGCCAAGCACCAATAACAGTCAATAAGCCAGTCGCTAATTCTAAAATCAAAATCAATCCTAAAGACAAGGGCACCATATTTTTTATCGGTGTTTTAGAAAAATGTCCCTTTAGCCATTCCAAATTGTCTTTCCAATAAAACAATTTATCATAGGCCGACTGAATGAAAGTAATCGCCAAAAAAGCCAAAATAAATAAGGAAGCTGTGTTGTTCATATGTACTATTTTTTATGGATTAAACGGGTTAATTGTATAGACAAATCGGAAAAAATGATTTTAGCATTGGCATTGCGTTCAATATGATAGCGGGCATCATTTAACTTTTCAAAAATATCAATAATGTTGTTACCATTCACAAAAGGTGCAAAATTTTCTAATTTAAAACCATTGTCATCAGGTAAATAATAAACCAAAGCTTTCGCCTGATAATTGGTCAGCAAAGCTTGACGAAACATCTCAACACAAAAATCAATAAAAAGTTTTTGTTTTTCTCTGCCCAAGGTGGCTATTTGTTCAGACCAACTCAAAATTTCTTGTATAACTGCCGGATTTTTTTTAGCTTTAAAAGCCGCACGCACCCATTGAATAAAATAAGCTTCAAAGTTGTCATCAGCTGATATTTCTGTAGCTATTTTTATGGCTTTATTCAAATTGCCTTGTGATTGAAAAGCTATTTTTTTGGCCTCAATGTCTGTTAAACGATGATGAGCAACCAGATATCCAGACACTTGTTCTGCTGATAATGCACTAAATTTAATCGTTTGACAACGTGACTTAATGGTTTGAATAATGTCTTCCTCATTCTCCGTAATCATCAAAATCAAAGATTGGGCGGGTGGTTCTTCAATTATTTTGAGTAGTTTATTGGCTGTTGCAATATTCATTTTATCAGCCATCCAAACTATTAGGATTTTATAGCCGCCTTCATATGATTTCAATGACATTTGTTTTAAAACATCTTGTGCATCATCAACTCTTATTTCACCTTGTTTATTATCCACGCCCAAAGCTGAATACCAATCCATCAAGGAGGGATATTTGTTTTCCTTTAATAAATCAACCCATTGTGATAGAAAATCTGCACTTTTTGGCTTAGTTTTTATTTTATCCGTGGTCACTGTCGGAAAAATAAAATGAATATCAGGGTGGTTAAATTTATCAAACTTCAAATTACAAGCCGTTTCCGCATCGTTTTCACCACCAGTATTTTGACACATCACAAGTTGTGCATACGCCAAAGCCATTGCCAAAGTGCCAGAACCTTCGGGCCCACAAAATAACTGCGCGTGAGGCACCCTGCCTTCATTGGCGCTATAAATCAAATGTTTTTTGATGTGATCTTGAGCAATTATATCTTTAAAAAGCATATCAATTATTAAGCAAACAAATATAAGATTATTTTGCAATCCTGATCAAATATTTTTATGGTCAAGGTATCATTATTTTTTACAAAGTACACAAATCTGAGGTTTAAATTCTTCAAAAAAATTATAATACTATTGAAAATATGCCTAATACGACATCCATTTTACAACAAAAAAATTCCTAAATTTGAAATTTCAAAATCAATCTTATGTCAAACCAAAAAAGACTTTTTCTCTTAGACGCTTTTGCCCTTATTTTTAGAGGCTATTATGCCTTTATAAAGAATCCGCGCATCAACTCAAAAGGGCTTAATACGTCAGCCGTTTTAGGTTTTATGAACTCCCTTCTAGACGTTATCCGCAGAGAAAAACCAGACCACTTGGCCGTTGCTTTTGATAAAGGCGGTAGTGATTTTAGAAATGAGATCTTTCCAACCTATAAAGCCAACAGAGACGAAACCCCTGAAGCGATTTCGACTGCTATACCTTATATTAAAGAACTGCTGAAAGCGATGCATATTCCTATTATCGAAAAAGCTGGTTTTGAAGCAGATGATCTCATTGGTACTTTAGCCAAACAGGCAGAAAAAGAAAATTACAAAGTCTTTATGGTCACTCCAGATAAAGATTTTGCGCAGTTGGTTTCAGAAAACATCTTCATATATAAACCCGCACGTAGTGGCAACGACATAGAAATATGGGGTGTGGAAGAAGTAAAAAAGAATTTTGAAATTGATGACCCACTGCAAGTGATAGACTTTTTAGGAATGAAAGGCGATGCTGTGGATAATATTCCTGGCTTGCCCGGCGTTGGTGATGTAACCGCGAAAAAACTATTAAAAGAATTTGGATCGATCGAAAATTTGATCGCTAATACCCATTTACTCAAAGGCACGATTAAGGACAAAATTGAAGCAAATGCGGCTCAAGGTCTTTTGTCCAAAAAACTAGCGACTATTATTCTTGATTGTCCGGTTACATTTGATGAAAAAGACTATGAGCTCTCGCAGCCCGATTTTGATAAAGTTACAACACTTTTTGAAGAACTTGAATTTAGACAAATGCGTATGCAATTCGATAAAATTTTTAATTTATCAACTGCTATGCCAGAATCTCAACCAATTAAAACCCCATCAAAAAACGCACAACCCATATTTGATTTATTTAGTGACCATCAGGAATCGCAGGATTTATCAATGGGGAGCAATTATAACAACTTATCCAATACGCCTCATCACTATCAAGTGGTTTCGCAAGGCCTCGGCTTCGACCTTTTTCTCAAAACACTTTTGGTTCAAAAATCAGTTTGTTTTGATACCGAAACAACCTCACTCAAAACTTTAGATGCAGAACTTGTTGGCATCGCTTTTAGTTGGGAAAATCATAAGGGTTTTTATTTGCCAATTTCCGAAAATAAAGAAGAGGCGCAAAATATTTTAAATCAGCTCAAGCCTTTTTTTGAAAATGAAAAGATAGAAAAGGTTGGGCAAAACATGAAATATGATATTAAAATATTGTTTAATTATGGTATACATATTAAAGGCCCTAAGTTTGACACCATGATTGCCCATTATCTTATCAATCCAGATATGCGGCACAATATGGATGTTTTGTCAGAAACCTATCTTAACTATAGCCCAAAATCTATTGAAGAATTGATTGGAAAAAAAGGAAAGGGTCAAAAAAGTATGCGCGATGTTTCAATGGAAGAAATTAAGGAATATGCAGTAGAAGATGCCGATATTACATGGCAACTTAAGGCGCATTTTGAAACGATATTAAATGAAACCCAAACTAAAAAAATATTTGATGAATTAGAAATGCCTTTGGTAGAGGTTTTAGCCCACATGGAATATGAAGGCATCAATCTAGATGTTGACTTTCTAAAATCTTTAAGCCAAGATTTAACTAATGACATCAAAAGTTTAGAATTTAAAATTTATGAAGCCGCAGGCCACTCTTTTAATATAGGTTCGCCAAAACAACTCGGAGATATTCTTTTTGAAGAATTAAAAATTGGGGGTTCTAAACCTAAAAAAACCAAAACAGGTCAATATGCCACTGGTGAAGAAATTTTATCATATTTGGTTAAATCTCATCCTATCGTCCAAGACATTTTGGACTATAGACAACTTATCAAACTTCAGAACACTTATGTTGAAGCCTTGCCAAATCAAGTCAATTCAAAAACCAAAAGAGTACATACAGATTATATGCAAACCGTTGCTGCCACTGGTCGATTGAGTTCTAATAATCCCAATTTGCAAAACATTCCAATTAGAACAGAAAGAGGAAGACAAATTAGAAAAGCATTTATCGCTAAAAACAATGACTATATTTTGTTAGCGGCTGACTATTCTCAAATAGAGTTAAGAATAATTGCCGCGTTAAGTCATGAGGATAACATGATTGAAGCCTTCAAAAACAATGAAGATATTCATAGAAGTACCGCTTCAAAGGTTTTCAATCTGCCCTTAGATGATGTAAGCAAAGAACAACGAAGCCACGCCAAAACAGTAAATTTCGGTATTATTTATGGTGTGTCTGCCTTTGGATTAAGCAATCAAACGTCTTTAACCAGAATTGAAAGCGCGCAATTGATTGAACAATACTATCAAACCTATCCAAAGTTAAAACAATATATTCAAGATCAAATCAATTTTGCTAGACAGCATGGCTATGTTCAAACCATTTTAGGTCGAAGACGCTATTTGCCAGATATTCATTCTGCCAATGCTGTTGTAAGAGGACAAGCAGAACGCAATGCTGTAAACGCCCCCATTCAAGGTAGTGCTGCGGATATTATAAAAATAGCCATGATAAAAATTAATCAAGCATTAGAAGAAAAACAAATGCAGTCAAAGATGCTTCTTCAAGTGCATGATGAACTCGTTTTTGATGCATACAAACCTGAATTAGACCAATTAAAAGCACTGGTGACAGATTGTATGCAAAGCGCTTTTTCTTTAGAAGTTCCACTAATTGTTGACTTAGGTGAGGGCATTAATTGGCTTGAAGCCCATTAGTGTCCATTTGAAAAGGTAAATAATTAAAAATAAACATAACTAAAATTATTACAAATTAATCTTTTAACCATATTATTTTCATTTATATGGTTTGTATTTTTATATAAGAATTTTTTATGTCTTATTTTTAAGATATTTTTATGTTTATATTATTATTTTTTTTAAGTTTGTTGATTGATTTAAAAATCACAAAAAATTCTAACTTTAAATTCATATAAAAAATGAAAAAACTATTTTTTTTGATGCTATTTTTTTTGATGGCTTTCGGTTACTCTCAAGAATACAATTTGCCACCAGGCACTGTATTAACAGGCGATGTTAAAATTATTGACTATTCATTTAAGCTAGAAAACATCGAAAAGCACACTAATATTGCTTATAAAACAGATTATCTTCATGAATTTTCTTCTGCGGAACTTCTGGAAATGAAAAATCAAAGCCCACAGTCCTATAATTACTATATGTCAGCGGTAAAGTACTTCGAATCGTTATCCGAAACGGTCAAAAAACTTTACAGTATAGATGAGCTTTGGCATATCTATAAATTTGATCAAGCCCTAAAAGATAAACTTTCAACTTATTAAACTAACTTAAACCTTAATAACAATGAGAAAAATATTTTTTTATCTCGCTTGTTTATTGATGACTTCTATCGCTTGGGGACAAGACTTCCCGATGGATTTAGGCAACAATGGACAAACCTTTAATACCTGTTCAGGTAATTTTTATGATAGTGGTGGCGTTGCTAATCCCTATACAAATAACGAAGATCGAACCATAACTTTTTGCCCTACAGCAGCAGGTCAGTTGATTAATATTGCGTTTTCTTCCTTTAATGTGCAAGGCACCACTGGTGCTTGTACTGATTTACTTGAGTATTGGTTTGCACCAACGCCTGGAGCCAATGGCACAGGCACACCACTTTGTGGCAACCTCGGAGCATTTAATTTAGCCTCTACAAGTGTAGATGGTTGCATCTCCTTTAGATTTTTCTCGGACGCATCTATAACGAGAGTTGGTTGGGCAGGTGTCATTTCCTGTACAACTGCTCCTGCATGTGCGCAACCAACAGGCTTAACAGTAACTGGTATTACTGCAACTGGCGCTAATGTTGCTTGGACACAACCTAACGGTGCAGCTGCAGCAACCCAATGGCAAATCTTTGTTGGGCCTCCAGGAGGTCCTGCACCAGTCAATAATCCAACTACAACACCTGTTTCAAATCCGCATACCTTGACTGGTTTAACTGGTTTAACGGCATACTGCGTTTATGTAAGAGCCATTTGTGCAAACGGCAATGGTTTTAGTGAATGGACTGGCCCACAGTGTTTCACTACTGGTGTTCCTCCGCTAGGTTGTGGCGGTATCTTTACTGATACTGGTGGCGTAGCAGGGATTTATGGCCCTAATGAAAATGGCATAACAACTATATGTCCTGATACACCTGGACAAGTGGTACAGGTGAATTTTACCGCATTTCAAACAGAAACAAGCTGGGACAGATTATATGTTTATAATGGTAGTACAATTGCTTCGCCGCTTATACCAAGCACTAATGGCGGGGGATCTGGGCCATGTAACACTGTACCTGGTGGTTGGTGGAATAATCAACTTTTAAATCAAACCATTGTTTCTACGAGTCCAGATGGTTGTTTAACATTTAGATTTTGTAGCGATGGCAGTGTTCAACAAGCGGGTTGGGTGGCTACAGTTGCTTGTATTCCAGGGCCAGCTTGTGCAAATCCTTCTAATATAACGGTAACTGCGATAACACATAATTCCGCTCAAATAGCTTGGACAGAAAATGGTGTACCACCTTCTACTCAGTGGGAAGTTATAATTGTTCCAACTGGTTCACCAGCACCTTCTAACGCGGCAGCAATTGGCACTGGAACAGTTACTTCCTTAAATCCTTTTCCAGCAACAAATCTATCGGGCTTAACGACCTATCAAGTATATGTAAGAGCCATATGTGCAGGTGGAGCAACAACCAGTTTTTGGGGTGGTCCACAAAGTTTTGTAACGCCAGCTGCGCCGCTAGGCTGTGGTGTTACTTTTACTGATTCTGGAGGTCCAGGGGGAAATTATAGCGGAAATGAAAACATTACATACACCATCTGTCCACCAGTTGGTTCTAATCAATTGGTTCAAGTTACCTTTAATGTGTTTAATACAGAAGCTAATTGGGATAGACTGTATGTTTATAATAGTAATACCATTGGCGTAAACCAAATAACAACTATACCTGGTGTAGTTGATGTGCCAAATGGTGGTGGATTTGGTGCAGGATGTAATACTGTTACAGGTGGTTTTTGGGGCACGCAATTGCAAGGCCAAACCATAACAGCGACCAATAATTCAGGTTGTTTAGTTTTTAGATTTTGTAGTGATGGCAGTGTTAATTTAGCAGGTTGGTCAGCTGCAATTACTTGTATCCCTGCGCCTGGCTGTTTAGCCCCATCAGGTTTAACCGTTGCAAATATTACTAATAATTCAGCTACTTTAAGCTGGTCAGACAATGGTGTACCACCTTCAACACAATGGGAATATATTCTTCAGGCAGCTAATCTAGCACCTCCTTCTAATGCTACGGCGGTTAACCCAGCAAATATTGTTACTTCATCATCGCAATTAGCAAGTAATTTAGTCAACTGTCAATTGTATCGTTTTTATGTTAGAGCTATATGTGCAAATGGAAATGGCAATAGCTTTTGGACAGCTTCGCAAGGTTTTGGCACCCCAGCAGTAAATGACAATTGTGCCAATGCCGTAACGGTTCCCGTTAATGCAGATGCTTCATGTGCAGTTACTATTCCTGGTTGTTTAACTGGTGCTACAGCATCAACTCAACCTAACGCATGTCCAGGGACAGCCGATGATGATGTTTGGTTTAGCTTTACGGCCAGTGGATCATCTCACATTATAAGTTTGTTAAACATAGTTGGTTCAACAACTGATTTGGCATTTGGTATATACTCTGGCGCATGTACTGGATTAACACAAGTGCAATGTAGCGCAGCTAATTCTGGTGTTATTAATGGCTTAACCGCAGGTACAACCTACTTTATCAGAGTATATAGTGAAACTGCGACACCTGGGCAAAGTGTAAATTTTGATGTTTGTGTCGGAACTATCCCTTCATGTTCAAGTGCAGTACCTTTTTGTACAGATACTGGTGTAACCTTCAATAACTCTGTAGGTGTTCCAAGTTTAGGACAAATTGGTTGTTTGTTTACGACACCAAATCCTGCTTGGTTTTTTATGGAAATTGGCACCTCTGGAAATCTTCACCTAAATATCGCGCAACAAACTCCAGGCGGTGTCGGTTTAGATGTTGATTATGTGGTTTGGGGGCCTTTTGCTTCAAATGCAGCGGCATGTGCAGCAATCCCCGCTAACCCTTTACCTGATGGCGATCCACCAGGATTACCTGCACTACACGGCTGTAGTTATTCTATTGCACCAGTAGAGTATGTTTATATTCCAAATGTGGTTGCTGGCCAAGTTTATGTCGTTTTAATTACAAATTTTAGTAACCAAGCGGGTACGATTACATTCAATAATATCAACGGTACAGGAACTGCGACTACCGACTGTACTATTGTTTGTCCAGATGTAACAGTAGGCCCTGATGTTATCTTATGTGATGCAACCCAGCATACTGTTACTGCTGTTACAACCACAACCCCTACTACCTATCAGTGGTTTTTTAATAATACGCTCATTCCGGGTGCAAACACTAATCAAGGAACATTTACTGTTTCTGGAACTTATAAGTGTGTTGTTACCAAAGCTGGTTGTCCAGACGAAGAAGATGAAATGGTTTTGACATTTAACACATCACAAACACCAATCTTTGATGCGGTTGGCCCTTTTTGTTCAGGTGCAACTATAGCAGCTTTACCAACTACATCTAATAATGGTATTGCCGGTACTTGGTCTCCCGCAATCAACAACTCTGCAACAACAACTTATACCTTTACACCAACTGCGGGTCAATGTGCAACAACCACAACTTTACAAATTGTTATAAATAATTGTACTTTTAGTGGCTATGCTTCTGCCGTTTGGATTGATGATTGTACCAATCAAGCCAATGCTGATGGTGAGTTTTATAATATATCAGGAACAGGTACTGACATCATTAATCAAACACCTGATAGAGATTTTAATACTAGAAACTATGGTACATTCGCATCAAACTCTTCGCAATTATTGCTCAGAGGAGGCGAAGTAAAAACAATCAAAAATAATGGCGTTTCAAATGTATGTACGCCCAAATTATTATATCGCGTTTATCAAACAGGATCTCCAAATGGCGTTTTCCAACCAGTAGGCGGGTGGGACATTGCATTCCGCGCGAATTGTGATACAGGCTTAGGTAATTTCTCACCGTTCTCAAATGCACCATGTAATAATCCGGGTCAACAAATATGGCAGTGTGTGACGCAAGCTGGATGTAATCCATCAGTTGATTTAACAGCATTTCCTGCGGGCAATTATACTTTAGAAGTGTATTTTGAAGTGCCGGGAAGCGCAACTACGAATAACCAATGCAATGAGTTGTTCTTAATCAATAATGGTGGTAGCAATTATACAGCTACGTTTACAATTATAGATGCACCTTTAGTTGCAACAACTCCAGCAACATGTTCAGCTCCTGGAACAGCGAATGTGTCAAACTATAATCCTTTATTAACCTATTCTTCAACTCCTCCAGGAATAACTGTAGGTGCTGGCGGTTTGGTAACTGGTTTTACTTGCGGAACTTCTTATACGATAACCGCTACTATATTAAATAGTTGTACAGCTACCTCAACCAGCTTTGTTGTCCCTTGTCAATTGCCAACCCCTGCTGCGCCAGTTGTTACAACAACTCCAGCTAGTTGTAGTGCTAATGGAACAGCTACTATAACTAATTATAATAGTGCTTGGACTTATACCTTTAACCCTTTGGGTCCAACTGTTGGTTCTTCTGGTTTGATTAGTGGTTTAGTTTGTGGTAATAATTATACTGTTACAGTAACTAATGGCAGTAATTGTACTTCGGCAGTGACGCCACTAGGAATTGCTTGTCAATTGCCAACACCTGCCGTGCCAACGGTTTCAACAACTGCTGCTACTTGTAGTGCGCCAGGCAGTGCAACAGTTTCAAATTACGATGCAACCTTAACTTACAGCTCTACACCTGCTGGAATAACTGTAGCTGCTGGTGGCGTAATCAGCGGTTTTATTTGTGGAACACCAT
>JBIIXU010000028.1:0-21738 GCA_044347145.1 Flavobacterium sp. | reverse complement strand
TCTGCAATGGCGAACCAGCTATGCCAAGGGCTTCAGAGCACCTCAAGTGTTTTCTGAAGATATCCATGCGCGAATTGCAGCGGGCGAAGTGTCTTTAATCTTTTTATCTCCAGACTTGCAGGCGGAAACCTCACATAGTTTTTTAACTTCTCTTGATTATACTAAAATAAATGCCAATTCAGAAGTTGGGTTAACGCTGGAAGGTTTTTATACCCGCCTACAAAACCCGTTTATTCTTGAGCAATTAGATAATCAATTCAATTGGGAAAAACGCAATGGAAAAGGTGCTAGAGTTTATGGTATCAATTTAGAAGGTAAATATGCACCAGGCCAATTTTGGCAATTTCAAGGCGGTGCCACTATACAAAAATCTGAATATGACGAAGCCGTACAGTGGAGTGAAAACATCGTAAATACCAATCGCAACTTTTTTAGAGCACCTAATGTCTATGGTAATTTTATAGCGACTTATGCGCCAAATAAGAAATTTCAAAATAACTTGACTTATGTTTATACTGGAAGTATGTTTGCTCAGCATTTAGCCGGTTTTGTTGACGAAGACCGCTTGGTGGAAACCAAACCTTTTCATGAAATTAATCTAAAGACTTCTTACACATTTGAATTGAAAAGCGAAGTACAATTGCAACTTAATGCAGGTGTTCAAAATGTTTTTAATAGTTACCAGAATGATTTTGATAGTGGTGTAAACCGTGATGCAGGCTTTGTTTACGGGCCAGGCAGACCACGTACTTTTTTTGTAGGGGTAAAAATTGGTACTGATTTGTTGTAATCTATTTTTTATTGATATAACAAGAGCCTCACATGCGAGGCTCTTTTTTTTATACAAATGAAATAGTGCGCACTTTCTTTTACCTGATGTAGCGTGTCCCTATTTTTTAATGAGTCGACTAGTCATAATCTCACCCTCACAAAAAACATAAATCAAATAAGTACCTGCTGCATAACCTTTGAGGTCAATACTTGTTTGATGGGCTTCGGGTACCACGGTAGATAAAATTTGACCTTGCGCAGAAATTAGGTGAATCGTACAATCTTTTGCGGTTAAATGGTTTGGTAGATTGACGTGAACCATATCTGGAGCAGGGTTGGGATACAAAATAATGTCATTTTTGTTGAAGGAAGTTGTAGACATATTACAGCCCAAATCATTGATTAAGCCCCAAATTTGATCATTGAGTAAAAATGGTACCAAATCATTGGAAGGAGCCTCGCCCATGCGAATAAAGACCAAATTTTGTGAAGGCACAACATTTATTAATTGACCATTTTTGCCCAAAGCCATATAAGTATCTGCTGGTGCATTTGGCATTAAATTTCCTGGAAATGTCACTTGAAGTTGAGGCACCATAAAACTTTCTTTGCCTGTCAACCACCACAAATAGCCATAAGATTTATTGATGTTTTGCGAAGTATTCACCATTTGATTAAAATAATTGGTGTTTAATATTTGATTGCCATTCCAATTGCCACCATTAAGCATTAACAAACCAAAACGTGCCATGCTTCGAGCAGTACTCCAAAACACATTATTATTGTCAACAGCTATAAAATTGCCAGTCATGCCCGTTGGCGTTTTTAGTTTACTAGTCGTATATTGGTTTAAGGAAACACCAGTTGCGTTGGCTACAACTTGATCTAAAATTGTATAAGGGCCATTATGATATGCCCATCTTGTTCCTGGGGGTGCTAAGTATTGGAAACAACTTGGGGCATAACATGTTTGATCACTCACCCCATCATTCAACCCAGTAGTCATGGTTAATTGATGTCTGACTGTAATCGCATTTTCCTGTGCTAAGGTACAACTGGTCCAGCCCACACCAAGATAATCAGATGATTTGTTATTGATATTTAGAAAATTTTCTTGCTGTGCAATACCAACCATAGTTGCGGTAAGGGTTTTGCCAGCAGAAGCCCAATACCACGGTGATGTGGCGGTATGCCCATCAAAATATTGTTCTAATACAATTTTACCATCTTTCAATAAAATAAAAGATTTGGTATTGTTAGCCGTCAAAAGGGCATAAAGGTTATCCACTTTATCTTGACACCAATTAAAATCACTCAAAGGTCTGGTATCCCATTGATTACCAGTTGTTGGCGGAAAATACAATTGACCAAATATTAAAGTATTAAATAATACAAAGATTAATAAACTTGATTTTTTCATTTGAATGGGGTTTGATCGTTAGATGTCAAATAATTAAAAAGGTTTAAACCCAATCTACAGGTTTTTTCAATACGTTTAATAGTTTTTCTTCATCACTTCCTACGCCCGGCTGATGGTCATAAACCCATTGCACATGAGGAGGTAAACTCATCAAAATACTCTCGATTCTGCCGTTGGTTTTCAAGCCAAAAAGGGTGCCTTTGTCATGCACCAAATTAAATTCAACATAGCGTCCACGGCGAATTTCTTGCCATTGACGTTGGACCGGCGTATAAGATAAGTCTTTACGTTTTTCAACGATGGGCACATAGGCTTCTAAAAAACAATTACCAACTTCCGTTACAAAATTATACCATTGTTGCAAAGAAAAATCGGGCGTGGTTTTACAATAATCAAAAAATAGACCGCCTATGCCTCGGGCTTCATGGCGATGGGCATTCCAAAAATATTTATCGCACTTGTCTTTAAAATCTTTATAAAAATTTTGATTATGTTGTTCACAAGCATTTTTGCAGATTTGATGAAAGTGTGTGGCATCTTCTTCAAATAAATAATAAGGCGTCAGGTCTTGCCCCCCGCCAAACCAAGCGTCAATTTTTTCGCCTTGTTGATTATACATTTCGAAATAGCGCCAATTGGCGTGAACAGTTGGTACCATGGGGCTTTTAGGATGCATAACCAAAGAAAGGCCACAAGCAAAAAAATTGACATCATCCACACCAAACATTTTCTGCATACTTTCTGGCAAAGCGCCATGAACGTATGAGATGTTGACACCGCCTTTTTCAAAGACCTGACCATTTTCAATAACTCTTGTTCTGCCACCACCACCTTCTGGTCGTTCCCATAAATCTTCGCGAAATTTGGCTTGACCGTCAACTTGCTCTAGAGCCAAGGTGATTTGATCTTGGAGTTGATGGATATAATTTAAAAATTGATTTTTCATTTTATAAAAAAACCACAAAACAGAAAGTCTTGTGGTTATAAGTTTTAATTTGACAAAAATTAATTCTGCAAGTTTTTTGCTTCAATGCTTAAAGTGGCATGGGGAACAAGTTTAAGGCGCTCTTTGTCGATCAGTTTGCCTGTAACTCTACACACGCCATAAGTTTTGTTTTCTACACGAAACAAGGCGTTTTTCAAATCCCTTATGAACTTTTCTTGACGAATAGCCAATTGCGAATTTGCTTCTTTACTCAATGTTTCGCTACCTTCCTCAAATGCTTTAAATGTTGGAGAAGTATCTTCTGTTCCATTATTTAAATCGCTCATATAGGCACTCTTAATTAATTCTAAGTCATGTTGTGCTTTTTCGATTTTAGACAGAATTAATTCTTTGAATTCTGCTAAATCTTTGTCTGAATATCTTACAAATTCATCTTCCATTTTTTAAAGTATTTAAAATATACAATTACGCTAATTTTTAACAACTAGTTCATTAATTAGCGCCCAAATTTAAGTTATAAAGTTACAAATAAAATTACAAAATAGCAAATAAATCAAAATAATTATTAACAAAAAATGTTAATACTCTTAGGCTGATTTTTTCACAATAAAACTGACCACTACAAACAATCATCTAAAGTCATAATCCATTGATGCATCATATCAATGGCTTCTTGATGAATCACAGTTCTTCCAACAGGAGGCATTAATAACCCGCTAGTATTAATGTTCATTTTATGGTAAACCAGCGATAAACTAGGTTGATTAGGTAAGATATAATGCTGACCAGAAAATCCTGGGTTTGGAGCGGGTAAAATTCTTGTATCACAAACGCCTAAAGCTGTGATATTTTGGGAATTTGGAAATAGAAACCTTAAGGGTAGTAACTCGGCTTCAGCACCAGCTCGGTGGCAGTGCCCACAATTAATGTCTAAATATGACCTCACTCTTTTTGTTAAATCTTGGCTTAAGTCATTATGATTAACCGCTGCTTCTCCTAAAGGCACTTGAGTTGAAGCCAAAAAGCCAACTTCTCGCCATTTTTGTATTTGATTTTTTTGACCGTCAAGATAATTATAATTGTTGTTTAAATGATATGGTTTTATACCAATTGGTAATATCTCATCTGAGAAAAATGTGTCATGATGACAACTAAAGCAGTTTTGTGTACTAGGTATTTCATAATTAATATTTAGAACTTCAGTACTGCTTTTTTGCCATTGTAAATTAACTAGTTGACCGTCATTTGAAAGAACAGCTTCTGTTTGGCTATCATTCCAAATGTATACAAAAGGTTGCCAGCCGTTTGCCGTATTTATTAGCAATCTAGTTTCGATTATTTTTTTGTGTAAGGCAGGTAATAAATTGGCATAATAAAAATTTTTAATCACCACGCTGCCTACGGGGAGGTTGATGATACTTTCATTAGAACTAATATTGGCTTGGGTGTTCTTTGGTATCCAAACAAATCGACTTTTAAGGGCGTAATCTGTAAATAGTTCACTAGCAGGTTTATAAGGCAACAACCTATTGTTTGGTTCTAACCGATTTAAGTCACCTTTAAAAAAATTATAATCAGAAAGCTTGCCATATGGAACGCTATTTAAATCTACAGATATTTCTTTAGGAATATCTTCATAGGTTTCTTTTTCACTACATGAAAAAAACATAAAAAAACCAATTAAAATGAGTGCTCTAAGCATAAGTGAAGCGTTTGAAAACAGGTACAAATGAAATTATTGATTACAAATATAATAAATCCTTTCTAAACATTCCTTTTTACCTATTATTTCCATCACATCAAAAAGATGTGGTCCTTTTAAAGCCCCAACTAAGGCTATTCTTAGCGGCTGCATCAATTTTCCGATACCAATCTGTTGCTTATTCAGCCATTCTTTAATGGTTTGCTCTATGATAACAGATTCAAATACAGATATTTCACTGATTATTAAGCTAGATTTTGATAAGAGATCATAAGTTGAGGTGTCAAATTTCTTTATAGCGGCCTCATCAAAATGTTTTGGTGCTTCAAAAAAGTATTGTGTTAAATCCCAAAAATCTGTTGAAAAATTAGCCCTGTCTTTGGTTAAAGCAATTATTTTTTCCACGTCTAAGTTGGAAGATATACCCCTTGCATTTAAATCATTGGTAAAAACAGCAGCTAATTCTTTATTAGATGTGGTTTGTAAATATTGGTGATTAAACCACGTATTTTTTTTATAATCAAATTTTGCCCCAGCTTTGTGAACATGCGTTAAATCAAATTTTTCAATTAATTCTTCAAGCGAATAGATTTCTTGATCTGTACCATCATTCCAACCCAGTAAAGCTAAAAAGTTAACCACTGCTTCAGGAAAATAACCAGATTCTTTGTAACCCAAAGATAGTCCTTCTTCAGACTGCCAATTTAATGGAAAAATCGGAAAACCGAATTTATCGCCATCTCTTTTTGATAATTTGCCGTTCCCTTCGGGTTTTAAAATTAGCGGTAAATGCGCAAATTGGGGTGCATCCCAGCCAAAAGCCCTATATAGTAATACATGAAGCGCTAAAGAGGGTAGCCATTCTTCACCTCGTATAACATGCGTCGTTTCCATCAAATGGTCGTCTACGATATTGGCTAAATGATACGTGGGCATACCATCACTTTTAAATAAGATTTTATCATCTAAAAGGTTGGTATCAATTTTTATTTCGCCTCTAATGATATCATTTAAAATTAAAGTTTCATTAGTAGGTGTTTTAAACCGAATCACATAGTCATCACCTTGAGTTAGTCGATGCTTTAATTCGTCTGCAGAAATCGTCAAGCTGTTATTAAGTTTTTCGCGATTGTGCCAATTATAAATAAATGTTTTGCCTTTTGCCTCGTGATCCTTTCTATGAAAATCAAGCGAGTCAGCACTGTCAAAAGCGTAATAGGCCCAGCCATTTTCAATGAGTTGCTTAGCGTATGCCCTATAGATGGCTTGTCGTTCACTTTGTCTATAAGGGCCAAATTTTTCATTTTTTCCAACGGTCTCATCTGGTGAAATACCTAACCAATCGAGGGCTTTAAAAATATAGGCTTCGGCACCTGCTTCAAACCTATTTTGATCGGTATCTTCTATACGAAGGAAAAAAGTCCCCTTATGTTTTTTTGCAAATAGATAATTAAAAAGTGCGGTTCTTACACCACCAATATGCAAAGGTCCGGTTGGACTTGGCGCAAATCTAACGCGTACTGGTTTATTCATTGAGATTAAAATTGAGCGACAAATTTACAAAAAACTAAAGGATACTTTTTTAATTATTTCAAACAATACCAATTGGAACAGTAAAATAGCCCAATCTACTCGTCCATTTTTGTTAAAATTAATCCAAAAAATATTTGCTACGCCAGTTCGAGCAGAGCTCTCGAGTCCGTAGCCCAGCTATGCAAAGATTTTTTGAATTATTTTTTCTTAAAAATTTAATTGCTTCGCCAGTTCGCTTGCGCTCGTGTCGCATCTTTGAACTATTTTACTATTCCAATTGGTATAAAAAAACCCTGTGCAATGATAGACAGGGTTTCATAATTTTATTTAGGCCTTTTATTTGCTAATCACTTTAAGCTTCATGCCAGGGCGAATATTATTATCTTTTAGATTATTCATTTTCTTGATTTCAGCTACTGAAATGCCTTTAAACTCATTAGATATACTACCTAAAGTGTCACCTTTTCTTACGATATAAATAGTCGGTTTATTAACCTTTTTAGTTTCAGATTTTTTGTTTTCAACCTTTACGATTGCCTTTTCAATTATTTCAGCATTTGTGCTTTGTGTTTCACCAAGTTCTTTAATAAATAGATTTTTACCTAGAGGTAACACATCAGAAGTCAGTTGATTTCTCTCTTTTAATTCATTGGCTGTGATGTCATATTTCATGGCAAGTCTAAACAAATTATCATCCTTTTCTACAACGTGGTAAAGTTTTTTTGGTGATCTAAACTTGATTGTATCGGTAGAAATATTAGCCATACTTTTAACAATTGGCTTTTCATCAATAACAGTTGCAGCAATGGCAATATCGGATTCTGTTTTGACAGGTTCTTCGATAATTGTTTTTGGTATGGCGACTTTTATTTTTTCCTTCTTGATTATTTTATAGTTGGCATGAAGTTGTGCCGTGTTTTTTCTAAGGTTATTCCAGTCTTTAATTTCATCAATCGAAATATCATATTTTTTCGCTATTGAACTTAAAGTTTCACCACGTTTAACTTTATGCAGTTTAGTAGTAGAAATCCATTTATAACCATTTTCGTCAACTGGTGCATCGTCATCTTTTTTGTCATTTTTCGCAATGGCCGTTGATTTTTCAAAAGCTTTTTCACGTTTGCTAAAATCATAGTTGGCATAGGCATAAAGTTTTTCCTCGTTGGAAGCAAAAAGTGCAACTTTATTTAAAGGCAATCTAACAAAGTGCTTTTCACCCGTAATATTTGGGATATATTGCCTTTTATAAGATGGATTAAAAAACTCAATTTGACTTTCAGGAATATCTAACATTTCAGATAATTGTTTAAAAGTCATTTTATTTCTCACATGAATCGTATCTGTTTCAAGCAGGTTAGCTACTGCTTTTTGTGGGACTATACCATGCTCCTTATGATATTCCAAGACATACATTGTGGCGATAAAAGCTGGGACATAGCCTTGGGTTTCTTTTGGCAAATGGGGTCTAATGTTCCAATAGTTCTGCTTGCCGCCAGATCGTCTGATGGCTTTTGAAACATTTCCTGGCCCGGCGTTATAAGAGGCTAATACCAAATCCCAATCGCCAAAAATATTATACATGCGTTGCATATATCTACATGCTGCATTAGTAGCTAAAAGTGGATCACTTCGTTCATCAACATAAGTAGAAATGTTCAAATTATATTCTTTACCTGTGTAAAACATAAATTGCCAAAGACCAGTTGCACCTACGCGAGAAACCGCTTTCGGATTAAGCGCAGATTCTACAATAGATAAATATTTAATTTCTAGCGGAACATTATGAGCAGCTAAAGCATTTTCATACATAGGAAAATAAAACTGCGAAATACCTAAAAGTCTTTCAAAGGACTTTTTTCTGTTCTTCAAATAATGTTTGATAGTATTTTCTAAAACTTGATTGTATTCAATGTGGAAAGCAGATTTTTCATCGAGTAGTCTTAATCGCTCTTTTAAAACGTCAGTAGATAGTTCTCCATATTCAACATATTTTGAGCCATCAAATGTTTTAATATCGTTGACCATTTCCTGATATAAATGCGGATTGCTTAATTCAGCAACCCATCTTTCGTCAATACAAGCCGCAAGGTCATGCTTGACAAAAGTAGCTTTGATAGAGTCTAAAAATGAAATTTTTGGTTTTTCTTCAAAACTTTGATTGTTTTGAATAATGGTTTCTTCTTGAGCCGATAAAGCATTTATCGATAGAAGCAAACCTATAGTTAATATTTTGAATACTCTCATTTAATGATAAAGTTATAGTAGTAGTAGAATTTGTTGAAAGGGCATTATTTAAACACCAAAAAGCAAAAATATAAAATAATAACTGAAAATCAAGCGTTTTATTGTTAAAAAAATAAAAAAAAATCCCTAATTTTTTAAATAGGGATTTTTCAAATAAGATTTTTCTAATTTTTATTTTCAATATGATAACTAGTCCATCATTTTGAATTAATCTAGGATAGCTGCTATGCCAGGCAAAATTCTGCCTTCAAGCATTTCTAACATGGCGCCTCCACCCGTTGATACATAACTCATTTTTGGCTCTAAGCCAAATTGTTTAACAGCAGAAACAGAATCACCGCCACCAACTAAGGAAAAAGCACCATTCGCAGTAGCTTCTGCAATTTGATTGCCTACTGTAATTGTACCATTCGAAAAATTTTCCATTTCAAATACACCAACTGGACCATTCCATAAGATGGTTTTAGAATTTAAAATAACCCTGCCAAAATTTTCTAGAGTTTTTGGACCAGCGTCTAAACCTTGCCAGCCATCAGGAATTTCATTGACATCTACAATTTTTGTATTGGCTAAATTATCAAAAGCATCTGCGGCAACTACATCAACTGGAATATGAATGGACACACCTTTTTGTTTCGCTTTTTCCAATATTTCAAGGGCAAGTTCTAATTTATCATCTTCACAGATTGAATTACCAATTTGTCCCCCTAAAGCTTTAACAAAAGTAAAAGTCATGCCACCACCAATAATCATATGATCGATTTTGTCTAAGATATTTTCGATGACCGTAATTTTTGAAGACACTTTTGAACCACCCAAAATGGCTGTAACTGGTTTTTCGCTGTTTTTTAAAACACGTTCAATACTTTCAATTTCCTTTGCTAAAAGATAGCCAAAACATTTATTGTTAGGGAAAAATTTTGCAATAATAGTGGTTGAAGCATGCGCACGATGCGCTGTTCCAAAGGCATCATTAACATAAATATCGCCATACTTTGACAATTTTTCAGCAAACGCTAAATCGCCTTTTTCTTCTTCTGGATAAAAGCGAAGGTTCTCAAGTAAAACAACCTCGCCAAACGGTACGTTTTTGATAAATTCTTCATTGCTTTCACCAATACAATCTGCCGCAAAGTGAACTTTGGTTGCTAAAACTTCTTCAACTTTAGATAAAATATTTTTCAGAGAATATTTGGCTTCAAAACCACCTTTTGGGCGACCTAAGTGAGACATTAATACGACTTTCCCGCCGTCCTTAATAATTTTACTTACCGTATCTTTGGCTGCTTCTATTCTATTGGCATCTGTTACTTCAAGCTGCTCATTTAAAGGCACATTAAAATCAACGCGAATGATGGCAATTTTGTTTTTAAAATTGAAGTCGTTTATTGTTTTCATGTTTGGATGTAATTTTAATAACGCAAATTTAAATAAAATTAGGCAATATACGTGATTTATTTTTCAACTCAAACGATTTTTTATTTATAAATTTACTTTTGTATATTGAAAAAAAATGTAATTTTGTTGCATGAATCTAAATTATTACATTTCTCAAGCATTATATAGATACCCATGCGTGGTTGTGCCAGATTTTGGTGCGTTTGTTACAGAAATTGTTTCGGCTAAGTTGTCTGAATCTGGGCAACACCTGTCGCCACCGCATAAAAAAGTACTATTTAATCCACTCATTTTAAACAATGATGGTTTATTGGCGCAATTATATTGTGTTGGTGAAAACTGTGCGTATGATTTGGCTCTTCAAAAAATTGAAGCACAAGTGGCTTATTGGAAATTACAATTTGAGCAAAATAGTGTTTTGGTGTTAGAGCAAATAGGTGAAATTTCTAAAAAAGATGGCAAATATGCTTTTAGTCAGAATCAAGAGGAGAATTATTTAGCAGATTCATTTGGTTTAGCAGCTTTTCATTCGCCATTGATTAAGCGCGACATACCAACTTTAAAAAACGAAATCATCGCAGATGTTGCGCCGGTTTTAGTTTCTGCTGAGACTACATCTGTCACTCAAGCTAAAAAATCGAATCATTGGTATAAATATGCAGCTGTTTTCTTTTTAGGTTTAGGTACTATAACCCTTGGTTATTTTGGTAACATTTGGTATCAAGATAAAATTGAAAGAGAAACGCAAATAGCGCATCAAATAGCGCAAGAAAAGGTTGAGGAAAGATTGCAAAAAGCCACATTCTTTCTGCCAGAAAAGCTATTGCCTATAACCATGAATGTTTCAGCACCTACTGAGGGTCTTGCTTCGGCAGACGCCTATGAAGTGACTTATTTTCATGTGGTTGGCGGTGCGTTTAAGTCCATTAGAAATGCCAACAAAGAAGTTCAAAACTTCACAAAAATGGGTTTTAAATCAAGAATTGGCGGCAAAAATAAATATGGTTATTTTTTAGTGCTTTTGGAAAGTTTTAAATCCAAAAAAGACGCACAAGAAGCGCTCAATCACATTATTTTAAATGTTAATGAAGAAGCGTGGATTTTAGCTAAACCCCTTTAAAAAAAATGCTAGATATAACACTTTTAATTCTTGGCTTTTTATTAATCATAGTCGGAATTATTGGTAGTATTTTGCCGGCCTTACCCGGACCACCATTGAGCTGGGTTGGTTTATTGTTGGTTTATTTGACTTCCTGGGTTGAAGTCAATTATGCGGTGCTTATTTTTACTGCGATTCTCACCATAATCATCAGTATTTTAGATTACGTCATACCATCCAAAGGAACGAAATATTTTGGAGGTTCAAAATATGGCATTTGGGGTACAAATATTGGCTTGATTGCAGGTCTTTTTTTTCCACCTTTTGGTTTTATCATTGGTCCGTTTGTTGGGGCATTTGCTGGTGAATTGTATTATAACAGAACCGACCAAAAACGAGCCTTAAAAGCTGCCACAGGTTCTTTTCTAGGCTTTTTAAGCTCGATTTTTATTAAATTGATTTTGTGCTTTTCATTCCTGATGATTTATTTCTATTTGATTTGGAGTCATCGAGGGGTTATATTTGGGTAATTTTTTAGCAGTCTTTTATCTCATTATATCTAATTTTCTCGTAGAAAACCATTTTTTTTTGCTGCGGACTAAAACGTACAGCACAGACGATAAATGTCTGTATTTTCAACCCGATCGAACGCCATTATAAAAACTAAATAGAGCTAATTTTTTGCATAAAATGAATTAGTTGATAAATTTTCTTTTAAATTTACAATATACATTTCTACAATATACAATTTTCCTTAATCATTCAACTTCAAAACCGCCATAAATGCTTCTTGAGGAATTTCAACATTGCCCACTTGACGCATACGTTTTTTACCTGCTTTTTGCTTTTCTAAAAGTTTACGTTTACGAGAAATGTCACCACCATAACATTTGGCGGTTACATCTTTTCTTAAAGCTTTGATGGTTTCACGCGCAATAATTTTGGCGCCAATAGCTGCTTGAATAGGAATGTCAAATTGTTGGCGCGGAATGAGTGCGCGCAATTTCTCACACATTTTTTTACCAATATTAAAGGCATTATCTTCGTGAATTAAAGCAGATAAAGCATCAACCGTTTGACCATTTAAAAGAACATCTAAACGCACCAATTTTGACGTTCGCATACCAATAGGATGATAGTCAAAAGAGGCGTAACCTTTTGACACCGTTTTTAAACGATCATAAAAATCGAAAACAATTTCTGCCAAAGGCATATCAAAATTGAGTTCCACACGTTCGGTGGTAAGGTAAGTTTGATTCGTAATTTGACCACGTTTTTCTATACACAAGGACATCACATTGCCCACAAAATCTGATTTGGTGATAATAGTTGCTTTGATATAAGGTTCTTCCACGCGATCCAGCCTTGAAGGTTCAGGCAAGTCAGAAGGATTATTCACCACAAATTCGTCATCAGGGTGCTTTTTGGTATAAGCCAAATAAGACACGTTAGGCACGGTCGTGATCACCGTCATATTAAATTCACGCTCTAAACGTTCTTGAATAATTTCCATGTGCAGCATGCCTAAAAAGCCACAACGGAAACCAAAGCCTAAAGCCGCACTACTCTCCGCAACAAAGACCAAGGAGGCGTCATTAAGTTGAAGTTTTTCCATTGAAGAACGCAAGTCTTCATAATCTTCCGTATCAACCGGGTAAATGCCAGCAAAAACCATTGGCTTCACATCTTCAAAACCGTGAATAGCTACTTGCGTCGGATTTTTTGCATCAGTAATTGTATCACCAACTTTTACTTCTTTGGCTTCTTTAATACCAGAAATTAAATAACCCACATCGCCGCAACCTATTTCAGCTTTCGGCACTTGGTTGAGCTTGAGTGTGCCCACTTCATCAGCAAAATATTCGTTTTCTGTAGCTACAAATTTAATGCGTTGCCCTTTTTTAATCGACCCATTTTTTACGCGAAAAATAACCTCAATGCCTCTAAACGGATTATAAACCGAGTCAAAAACCAAGGCTTGCAAAGGTTCATTCGGGTCGCCTTTTGGCGCTGGAATACGTTTGATAATAGCCTCCAATATATTTTCAACGCCAAAACCTGTTTTACCAGAGGCGTGAATAATTTCTTCTAATTTACAACCCAATAAATCAACAATATCATCGCTCACTTCTTCAGGGTTGGCGCTTGGTAAATCTACTTTGTTCAATACTGGAATAATCTCCAAATCATTTTCAAGAGCCAAATACAAGTTTGAAATCGTCTGCGCTTGAATGCTTTGGGCGGCATCAACAATGAGTAAGGCACCTTCACAAGCGGCTATTGAACGAGAAACTTCATAAGAAAAGTCCACATGCCCCGGGGTGTCAATCAAGTTCAAAATGTATTTTTCGCCTTCAAAAGTGTATTCCATCTGAATGGCGTGTGATTTGATGGTGATGCCACGTTCACGCTCCAAATCCATATTGTCTAGCAATTGCGCTTTTTCTTCGCGTTGGGTCACGGTTTGTGTGGCACCTAATAAACGGTCGGCCAAGGTACTTTTACCATGGTCAATATGCGCAATAATGCAGAAATTTCTAATGTTCTTCATAGTTGTTGTAGTCATAATTTGGGCAAACCCCTTCGTTTGCTTCGTCCCTCGCCACTGCGGGTCGGGCTTTTGTTGCAAGTCCTCAGCCTTTTTTTGTTTTTTATCAGGTCGTTGTTTCGGCTTCTTGGGTCGCCAAAACCTCTCCCATAAAAAATCAAAAAAAGTCTTGCGGGCTTTCCACGTCAATCCCTTTTGCGGGCGCTCAGTTTCGGCAGGCAAATATATGAAAAATTTGATAAACTTTTTTGGGATATTTGTGTTTGGTATTAATATAAAATAATATAAAACACGTCAATACAATATACAAAATACAATTTACAAAAAAAATGTATTTTTGTGAAAAAATTTTAAAGAATGGAATTGCAGGTTTTACAACAAAAAATATTTACGATACGAGGTATTAAAGTAATGCTTGATTTTGATTTGGCTCAATTGTAAGAAGTGGAAACACGTGTATTGAAACAGTCTATTAGAAGAAATAGTTATCGCTTTCCTATCGATTTTATGTTTGAACTAACTAAAAACGAATGGAAAGAGGTTATCACAAATTGTGATAACCTTCCTGAAAACATTAAATATAGTCCAAAACCTCCTTATGCTTTTACAGAACAAGGTGTTGCTATGCAACATTTGTTAATAAAAAACAAATAAATCTTAAAAAAACCTTAAAAAAAAATTTTTAATCTATAAAAGTTTTTTATGTTTGCAATTGAAAATTGAAAGAAGATTATCCTTAAAAATTGTTAAATCATTTAAAATTCGACTTATGAAAAAACTAATTTTTCGTGTACGCAAGTATTTTTTATTTTATTTTTTTCTTTTTGCCTGCCATGCGCATGCGCAAAAAGTGGCGTGGGACAAGTATATTGGTGGCAACTATCAAGATTATTTAGCAGATGTTGTAGCTACCGGAGACAATGGCTTTTTATTAGCAGGTAGTTCGCTGTCAACAACTGGCGGTTTAAAAAACTCAGAAAACAGAGGTGGTTTAGACTTTTGGTTGTGGAAGATGAATGAACAAGGCGATCTTGACTGGCAAAAAAGTTTTGGTGGCCATAAAACGGATATGCTGCATCAAGTGCAACACACCAAAGATGGCGGATTCATTTTAGTTGGCACTTCTGATTCTGATATTAGTTTTGACAAAAAACAAAATTGTTTTGGAGAAACTGACATTTGGGTCGTTAAGCTAAACGCCAAAGGCGCGGAAGAATGGCAATTGACCTTAGGCGGCCATGGCTATGAAAACAATCCAAGCATTGTGCAAACAAAGGATGGAGGCTTTGCCATAGCATGTAGTTCCAGTTCAGGTATTTCTGGTAATAAGACTTCAGAAAATTATGGCAGTTTAGACTATTGGTTAGTTAAACTTAATTTAAAAGGCGAGATCATTTGGCAACAAAATTATGGTGGTCAATGGGCTGATCATTTGGTTAGCTTAATTCAAACGGCAGATGGCGGTTTGTTATTGGGCGGCCATTCCAATTCCAATGCCTCAGGCAATAAAACCCAAGACGCCTTAGGTATGAATGACTATTGGTTGATAAAAACAAATGCCACAGGGCAAATGGATTGGCAAAAAACTTTTGGTGGTAACAAAGATGAATCACTTACGGCTTTAGTTGCTTCAAAAAATGGCGGATATTTGTTGGGTGGCAGCACAAATTCTGAAACGGAAAAAGCAAAAGTTTTTGGTAAAACAAAAACAGCCATGCAAATTATTAAGCTTGATGAACAGGGTGTAGAAATATGGTCTAAGCAGTACAATTACGGACAAACTAATTTATTGACCACCATCATTGAGAATGAAGATTTAACCTTAACTATTGGGGGCTATGCAAAAGGCGCAAAAAGCTTATCAGATGGTTTAGCAGCTTTTAAAACCAATGACGCCAACACTGAGGATTTTTTGGTGGTTAAGTTAAATGCCAACGGCGATTATCTTTGGGATAAAATTATTAAAAATGAAAGTGAAGATGTATTGAAAAAAATCATCAACACTTATGATGGTGGCTTTTTGTTGGCTGGAACAAGCATGGTGTTAGACAGCCAAATCAGGGCCAATAGCAAACGTCAAGGCAGTCAAGATTTTTGGCTCCTAAAAATGACAGATGAAAGTATACCCACACGAGTTATGGAAACCCTCAAAGCTATACCAAACCCAACAACTGGCTTTACCAATATTTTTGTTGGCCAGGCGTTTACTAAAGGTCAAATGACGGTGGTAGACCTCATGGGCAGACAAATTTTAAGCCAAACCGTTGACCAACGTATTATTCCTTTGGATATGAACCAATGGCAAGCAGGGGTTTACGTTATAAATATTAAAATAGGAAAAGACCAATACACAACAAAAGTAATAAAAGACTAAAAATTAAAAAAATTATCATGATGAAGAAATTAATTCAACTTAGCATTTTACTGATTATAGTAAATATTTATGGGCAAGATTTAGGGGGTGGTTTTGATATGCCCCAAATTACCCGACCCGAAGCTTCAGTTTCCAATTTGATGACCTTCGAAGAAATACCAGTGTCTAATTATACAGGCATCCCACAAGTCAATGTTCCGTTATTTAGTTTACCTACAAGAAGCAAAGACGTTGGTCTCAACATGTTTTTGGCTTATCACCCAGCGGCTGGTGTGATGTATAATGCGCCTGCCGGCGATTGTGGTTTAGGTTGGAGTTTGTTTTCTGGTGGGGTAATTTCTAGGACATTAGCAGGATTGCCAGATGAGTATGAAAACGGCTATAGTGATAATCTTTCAAGGGATATTTATCAGTTTAATTTTTTTGGGCACACGGGCAGATTTTTTATTGATAAAGCGGCAAATGGTACTTTAACGCTAAAAGTTAAGGACAATGCCAATAGTAAATTGACATTTAATTTAGATTATAATTTAACCACATCAGTCATCAACAGTATGACAGTTTTTGATGACAGAGGCTATAAATACGTATTTGAGAATAAGGATATTCAAACATTTCATCATCATACAATGAATATTCTATTTACAAATTATATTGGGGCATGGCATTTAACTAAAGTTTTTGACAATAATAATCAAGAATTGTTAAATTTTAATTATAATGCTTATACGCAATTTGCAGGTTACGGATTAAACAATTTGGCTTTTTACAACACTTTTTTAAAAGAAAAAGAAGTTATAGCGCACGGTTATGGCAAAATATCAATTAATTATTCTAGCGGTGCAAGTACAGCCTATAATGAAAATATCCGTATTTCAAATTTTGAACTTTTAGACAGTAACGATGTCGTTAGAAAAAGAATAAAAATGTATAGCGATGGTACAAAATTAACCACTGTTGAAGCTTTATCCCCTGATGAAAGTATTAAGGAAAATTATGCTTTTCAATATAAACATGAAGAAGTGGTTGGCGGCAACATAACGGTTGACGAATGGGGTTATAAAAGGTTTTTACCGGAATGTTTATATACTTATCCTATCGTAAACGTTACTGAACCTTTACTTACTAAGTATGTAACCAATGATGTTTTAAATGTGATGACATTACCTACGGGAGGTCAAGTTAAATTTGACTATGAATCAAATACCTATACAAAGTATAAAAAAAGTGGTAATACGTGGGTTTTAGACAATGATAACCTGACCTATAGCGCAGTAGAAAATATACATTCGTTTAATTATCCTGCTAACTATGTTTCAACTTCAAACGTTCAACTTGAAAATTTGCAGGTTGAAACAGTTCAATATAAATCATTTGTAGGCAATGGCGATAATTCGTTTACCTTTACGATGCCTAGCAACGCTAACCCTTTTGATTACAAATTGCATTTTGAAGTTACACCATATACTTGTATAGATGCCTATCCAATCAACCCTTTGACCCTTTGTCCTTTTGACCCAAATGAATTGCAATATCCGGGTTTTTCAATTATCTCGGGTAATGGCGTTATTATCCCTTTAAGTGAATATAACATTAATGGTGAAAATTTAAATAAATTTGATTTTTGTTTAGGACAGTCATTAGGTTTTATACCTGGTCAAACCTATACCATCACCATAAATGCGCATACCAACCCTGTGAAAAGAGGCTTTGTTCATATAACCAAAAGAACAGATGTGCCTAATTTAAGTAAAACCATCCATGGCGCTGGTATTAGAATCAATAATATTTCATACTTTGATAACCCGCAATCTACAACCCCAACAAAAACGATTAATTATAAGTATAACCTTTTTAATGATCCTAACAGAAGTAGTGGTGTGGTGTCTTTTACTGGTGGTATAGAATACATAAATGAAGCTATGCGGGAAATCATGACAGAACCAGTAGGCTATAGAAATGTCACCGTTTATCAAACAGGTTTAGGTAGACAAGAATTTACCTACAAAACACCTATCGACTATGACGATACCCCTGCAACGCAGCGTAACCAAATTACTTTTATAGACAATAGAAGCGGTTTGTTAGACCTGAGCAAAGCATATAATGAAGCTGGGCAACTTTTAAGCGAAAACTCTTTTAGCTATGGCTATGTAGCCGATGTTGGTCATATCCAATCTTATAATAATCCTGCGCTTAATCACCGCATTGGTTGGGTAAAACTACTGAGTAAAACCTCCAAAAACTATTTTAGCAATAATAATTTTACAACGCCAGTTCAAACCACAGAAACCTTTCTTTATGATGATATTATTAGAAAGGTCATTAAACACACCTCAACCAATACTTTAGGCGAACTTGTTGAAACCAATACCATTTATCATACCGGCAATTCGCCATTTTCTCAAAACCGCATTGCAGAAATCAGCGAAATGAGCATTACCAAAGCTGGTCAGTTGATTGGGCGTTCAAAGGTGAATTATGCCACCAATTGGGGAACTAACCAATCACATCTGCCGAGTTCTTTTGAAATCAGTAAAGCTAATCAAGCATCTTTTATTAAGAGTAGAATAAGCGCTTATGACCAATTCAGCAATCCGACTGAATCGCAACAAGAAAACGGCACTATTTCCACCTATATTTGGGGTTATAACAAAACCCAAGTTATTGCACAAATTGTCAATGCTTCCAATGCCCAAGTAGCAACTGCTCTGGGCGTAGCCAATGTGCATCTACTCACAGAAGCCAACTTGACCGCCATTAATAATTTAAGAGCAAACGCCGCTTATGACCAGTGGTTTATTACCACCGCCACATATATCCCTCTAGTTGGTGTATCAAATATTATTGACCCCAAAGGTGATAGTCTCACCTATCAATATGATAACATGAACCGTCTGATAGCCGTGCGAGACCGCAACAATCACATTTTGTCAGAAAGTCAATATCATACAGCCATTAATAGCACAGATTTAAATTTTGTTCTAAACACCACTTATAAAAGTGCAACAACGAGCAGTAATCCAACTTTGGCCAACCAACACAAGGTGTTTATTGATGGTTTGGGCAGACCCATCCAAGAAATTGCTCATCAACAATCTAATACAGATCAAGACATTATTTCTCATATTGAATATGACGATTTTGGCAGACGCACCAAAAACTATTTGCCTTATGCTTCGTCCGACAGTAGTTTAGATTTTCGAATAGATGCCAAAAGAGAACAAAGAGATTTTTATGACACGCCAGAATATGAACAGACCTCTAATGCTTACACAGAAAGCCGATTTGAAGCCTCGCCGTTACAACGCGTTTTAGAGCAAGCTGCACCTGGTGAAGATTGGAAAATGACCAATAGCGTTAAACATACCGTGCGTTATGACTACTTGACCAATGAAACGAACGAAGTACGCAAGTTTAAAGCCGTTGCCGATGAATCTACGATGACAGCTAGTGGCTTTTTTCAAATTTCCTTGACAGATTTAGGGTTTTATGCAACAACGGATTTGTATAAAACCATTACTAAAAACGAAAATTGGAAATCAGGTGATGGGGATAATAACACCACACATCAATTTAAAAACAAAGAAGGCCAAGTGGTATTGTTGAGAACCTTTGGCGAGTCTGAAGTAGGTGGCATATCGGCTTTTTCTGCGCATGATACTTATTATGTTTACGACCAATATGGTAATTTGACCTATATGATACCGCCCAAAGCAGAAGGTACAATTACGCCTGCTATACTCAATAACCTTTGTTACCAATATCGATACGACCATAAAAACCGTTTGGTTGAGAAAAAAATAGCAGGCAAACAATGGGAGTTTTTGGTATATGACAAACTAGATCGCGTAGTGGCTATGGGGCCAACCTTATCACCATTTACAGATGCCACCCCCAATACCAATGGTTGGTTAATTGCAAAGTATGATGCCATGAATCGCAAAATTATCTCTGGTTGGATGACAGGCACATTGACCAGTGCGGGGAGAAAAGGATTACAAACAATTTATGATGGTCTACTAGTATATAATGAAAATAAGAACATTGATTTACTTATAAATGGTGTACTACAGCGTTACACAAATAGCGTTTATCCAACAAATTATCATCCATTAACGATAAATTATTTTGATGATTACAATTTCCCAGATGCCCCAACAAGTTTTCCTACCGTTTTAACCCAAACTACTTTTTATAACAACACCACCAACAGACCCAAAGGCTTAGCCACTGGCAGTTGGATCAGGGTTTTAGAAAACCAAAACCAAGCCAGAGCCGAACGCAGCTTTGTGTTGTATGACAACAAAGCTAGAGCCATACGCACCCGCAAAACCAATTATTTGAGCATAAGTGCAACAACTGGTTATACCCAAGTGGATGCACAATTAGACTTTGCTGGTAAAACCTTGGTGTCAGAAATTAGGCACAAACGCCTCTCCGAAGCCGAGCGTGTGATTAGAGAAGTGTTTACCTATACCGCTCAAGACCGTTTGTTGCGACACACCCACCAAATCACAACAAATGGCATAGCTGGTCCAATAGAACTTCTAGCCCTTTATGGTTACAACGAATTAGGACAAATGACTAATAAGCGTGTAGGCGGAACGAATACAAACAACCCCACAGGCTTACAAAAAATAGATTACACCTACAATATCCGAGGTTGGTTAACAGACATAAACAACGTGAACAACCTCAACAATGGTAGTGATCCGCAAGACGTATTTGCCTACAAAATGAACTATAACCAAGTACAAAACGAAACAGGTTATACAGGCGAAGCCCAATATAACGGGAATATTTCTGAAACCTATTGGCGAACCTCTTCGGATAATACCGTCAGAAAATATGGCTATAAATATGACCATCTCAACCGCTTAAAAGAAGCCATTTATCAAAGACCAGGACATAGCAATCCTGTTCCAGGACAATATGATGAAAAACTGCGTTATGACAAAAATGGCAATATTACCTATTTGCGTCGCACAGGGCAAAACGGTACGCCCATTGATGACCTCACTTATCAATATTTTGGCTCCTCCAACCGTTTGATGGTGGTGCAAGACAACCCCATCACCAACACCCCGGGTTTTGAAAGTAGAGACCCGCTTCCTCAAGATTATTTTTATGACACCTACGGCAATTTAACCAAAGATTTAAACAAAGGCATTGGCACCAGCACCACTGATGGCTATACCTACAACCACCTCAACCAACCTATACGCTTGGTAAAAGGCACGAGCAACATGCAACTGTTTTACAACGCCGCAGGCCAAAAAGTTAAAAAAGTAGTGCTGCATAATGGCATAACCACCACCACAGATTACCTAGACGGTTTTCAGTATAAAAACAACGTTTTAGAGTTCTTCGGTCATGCAGAAGGTTTTGTGGCTAACAATAGTAACATTTTAAAATACGTTTTCCAATACAAAGACCAAGTGGGCAATGTGCGGGTAAGCTATGCCGCTAACACAAGTGGTGTAGCAACTATTTTAGAGGAGAATCACTATTACCCTTATGGGCTCAAACATGCAGGTTATGGTCTCAACACCTCCGACCAAAACGCCGCCTACAAATACCGTTACAACTCTCGAGAGTACCACGATGAGTTGGGCTTAGACATGACCGCCATGGATTTTAGAATGTATGACAATGTTTTAGGCAGATTTTTTGGCATTGATGCATTATCTGAACAAAATC
>JBIIXU010000010.1:0-76092 GCA_044347145.1 Flavobacterium sp. | reverse complement strand
GTGTTTAGTTGCGAGACGACCCTTGTAAAATCTTCTTCTGAGCCATCAAAAAGATGCTTGACAAAGCCAATTTTATCATTAAGACCTATTTTAACCCCACCACTTAATTTATCATTTAGTGAAAAATTTTTAGCTTCTAACACCTCTTCTGCTTGGATGGTTTCCGGTTCATCAACGGTAAATATGGGCTCAGTTGTTGCACTTAAATCATCAACTTTTTCTATTTCATCGGTAATCATCCCTATTTCAGAAAAAGAAGTTTCTAATTGACTTTCAGCGGTAGAGCCTTGCTTGTTATCATCTGGTTTAACAAAATCAAAGTCGGCAAAATCTTGGAAAAGATCTTCAAGTTTTTGCGCTTTAACATGGCTTACTTTTTGATCATCTTCTGTAGCAATCATTTGAGATTGTTCCGATTCTTCTATTAAATCAACCACCAATTCTTCTGGTATTTCATCTTGAGATGCAATGGTCAAGTCTAGTTGTTCCACAGTTATTAAAGGTTGATTTTCCTCTAAAGTATCCGAAGAAACTTCATTGTCATCAGCGATCATTTCATTGTCAGCCATGCGGTCTTCTTCAGTTAATTCCTGCAAATCATTCGCTTCCTCTAAATGGGGCTCCAATTGATTTTCTTCAATAGGTTCAGCTATATTAGAATCAACCTCATTTTCAAAAAAGTCAACATCGCCCGTAATTAGCACATCATCACCTGTCGTTATGGTCTTATCAATAATGGCTTCTTCCAAAAGTGACGCTTTTTCAGGGTCGTCGTTTATAAGTTCATTAGGAATAGAAGCTAAAGTTACTGGCTTTTCTAAGTTGCTATTTATAGAAAAATTTAAAATTTCTTTATCAAAATCTTCTTGCGGCATATCCTTTTCGACCAAATATTTATAGTCTTCATAAAATTTCAAAACCGTCAATTTTTGCGTAACCAATTGTGCTTCTTTCAGCAAAGCATCAATATCTTCTCTTCCTTTTAATTTTAATATGCGATGGGCAATACTGATTAATTCAGCCTCCAACAATTTCTTCATAAAAAAAAATTTAAACTATACGACAAAATGATTAAATTTGTTGCTTACAAATTAGAATGTAAAGATAAAATAAATGAATGAAATGGTTTGTATGATTCACTTTTTTTTTAACAAAGTTATAAGATGTTTTTAGAAAACACCGTAAATCACAAAGAACAGTTTGGTTGGATAGAAGTCATTTGTGGCTCAATGTTTTCTGGCAAAACTGAGGAACTTATTCGCCGGCTTAAGCGCGCGCAATTTGCCAAACAAAAAGTTGAAATATTTAAACCAAGTATTGACACCCGCTATGACGAAGAAAAAGTGGTTTCACATGATGCCAATGAAATTCGCTCAACACCAGTTCCTGCAGCAGCAAATATTAGAATACTTGCTCAGAGTTGCGACGTGGTTGGTATAGATGAAGCACAGTTTTTTGATGATGAAATCATTAATGTTTGTAATGATTTGGCAAATTCCGGTATTAGAGTCATTGTTGCTGGTTTAGATATGGATTTTAAAGGTAAACCTTTCGGTCCAATGCCCTCATTAATGGCGACCGCAGAATATGTAACTAAAGTTCACGCTGTTTGCACGCACACTGGCAATTTAGCCAATTATAGCTTTAGAAAAATAGCCAACGAAAAAGTTGTTATGCTAGGCGAAAAAGACGAATATGAACCGTTGAGTCGCGCCGCTTTTTATCACGCTATGAAAAAACAAAACAAATAAGTCATTTTGAATTATACCTTAAAAGATATTGCAAATATTGTTCACGCTCAAAATGAGGTTGAACAGACTTTTGCAATCAACCAGATTTCTATTGATAGCAGAAGTTTGCATTTGAATCCAAACACCTTATTTTTTTGTTTAGTTGGTCCGCAACATGATGGTCATCATTTTATTGACGAGTTGATTGAAAAAGGCATTAAAAATTTTGTTGTTTCGGAACCATTAGCTGCAAAAAAAGACGATGCTAATTTTATACTGGTTGAAAATACTACCATGGCTCTGCAGCAATTGGCGAAGCATCATAGGCATTTGTTCAATTTTCCTATTCTAGCTATTACAGGTAGCAACGGAAAAACTATTGTCAAAGAATGGCTCAATTATTTGATAAATCCCGAATTTCATGTGGTGAGAAGTCCAAAAAGTTTTAATTCACAAATAGGGGTGCCGCTGTCTTTGTTAACTTTTAATGAAAGTTTTAATTTTGGTATCATTGAGGCTGGCATTTCTCAAACCAATGAAATGACGAAACTTGAAGACATCATTTCGCCTACTTACGGCCTTTTAACCAATATAGGCTCAGCACATGATGAAGGTTTTTCCTCCACAGATGAAAAAATAAATGAAAAAACAACATTATTCAAAAATGTAGAAGTTTTTTTTGGCGAGTATCAGGCAGAAATACTTAATAAACTCAATCCTCATACTAAAACATTTACATGGTCCTTTACAGATAAAAAAGCACAACTTTATGTTCAAATCGTTGACAATGCTGCAAATGAGGATCATATGCAAACAACTTTCAACATTGCAGAAAATTTAGAGAACTATTTCATTGAGTTACCTTTTAAGGATGAAGCATCTGTTCAAAATGCGCTACATTGCATTTTAATCATGCGGTTTTTAAAGTATGATTATCCAACTATTAAGGAACGCGTAAAGTACTTATTTCCACTGAGCATGCGATTGGCTATCAAACAAGGCATCAATAACACGCTTTTGATAGATGACAGCTACAGTGCAGATTATCATTCGCTAAAAATAGCCTTAGACACACTTGAAAATCTTAAGCAACATACCAAAAAAACAGTTATTTTGTCTGATATTGCTCAGTCTGGAAAAACTGCCTTTGAACGCTATAATGACTTGTACAACCTATTAGAAATTAACAAAATCGATCGAATAATTGTTATAGGGCATGATATTTCATTACATTTTAGCAAGCACGCAAATGTGACTACATATGAAAGTACAAAAGCTTTCATTTCACAAATAGATCATTTAAATTTTCAAAATGAATCTATCTTAATTAAAGGGGCAAGATTGTATTCCTTCGAAAAAATTGTTCAGCACCTTCAGGTAAAGGAACATGAAACAAGGCTTGAAATTAATTTGAATGCCCTTTCTCATAATTTTCATTTTTACAAATCGAAATTAGATAAGCAGACCAAAGTCATGGCGATGATTAAAGCATTTGGCTACGGAAATGGTGGTATCGAGATTGCGAAAGAATTGGTTTATCACAAGGTTGACTATTTGGGGGTGGCCTATGCCGATGAAGGTGTTACGCTCAGAAACAATAAGGTGAACGTGCCAATTATGGTTCTAAATCCTGAGATAAACACTTATGAAAAAATGTTACGCTATCAGTTAGAACCAGAAATATATAATATTCGGGGTTTTAAACAATTTGCAAAACTCGCTAAAGATGCTGGGCAAGTTGATTATCCCATTCACATTAAAATTGATACGGGTATGCATCGTTTGGGTTTTGATCCTGATGATTTGACTGGACTCACGGCATGCATTTCAGAAAATCCACATTTAAGAATAGCAACGATTCTTTCGCATTTGGTTGCATCAGATAACCTGGTGCACAAAGCTTACACTCTCCAACAGATTGAAAGATTTAAGGAAGCTGCAGCCACACTTAGCTTAACTCAAAAAAATAAACCGCTTTGGCATATTCTCAATACGTCTGGCATAGCCAATTATCCTGATGCGCAACTAGACATGGTTCGCTTAGGTTTAGGTCTTTATGGTGTGACTAATGAACTAAATGAACGTGGTCATTTGCAAAATGTTGCGACCTTAAAATCGGTTATTTCTCAAATTAAATCAATAAAAAAGGGCGATAATGTTAGTTATAATCGCACCTTTACGGCGCCTTATGATATGATTATTGCTACTATTCCCATTGGCTATGCTGATGGCATAAGAAGGGTTCTGGGCAATGGCAATGGCTACGTGTCTGTGAAAAATCAAAAGGCAAAAATAGTTGGTACCATTTGTATGGATATGATGATGATAGACATCAGTCATATTAGTTGTGACGAGGGAGATGAAGTCGTTGTTTTTGGTGAAAATCCAACAATTTATGAGCTTGCCAAACAAGCTGGGACCATTTCGTATGAAATTATGACAGGTATATCGCAGCGCGTCCAAAGAATTTTTTATAGGGAATAATAGAAAAAATACGACAATCTGATAAATTTAAAGAATTTTTAATTACTTTTATTTTACTAACAAATTAATCTTATTAAATATGTTGAAAGAATTTAAAAATTTTATCATGACAGGTAATGTTGTTGAATTTGCCGTTGCAGTTATCATGGCTGGTGCCGTTGGTGGTGTTGTAAATGGTTTTGTTAATGACATCGTTATGCCAATTGTTGGTCAACTTACAGGCGGTGTAGATTTTTCTTCATTAAAATTTGTTTTATCTGAAGCTGTAATGGTTGATGGTGCTGAAACTAAAGCTGAAAATGCGATTAGATATGGCGCTTGGATTAACACAATCGTTAATTTAGTCATTGTGGGATTTGTTATGTTTATGATGATAAAATCATACAACAAAATGAAAAAACCAGTCGAAGCCCCTGCTGCTGCGCCTGCAGGTCCAACACAAGAAGAACTACTAGCTGAAATTAGAGATTTATTGAAAAAATAAATTTTCTTTTCAAAATCTTAAAAAAGCCTCAAAGTCTATAGGATTTTGAGGCTTTTCTTTTATACAGTTGTAGGTTTTTCTAATTTTTACAACATTTTTTTATATTTGCAAAAAAACCATATAAAATCTAAATATGAAATCTATTTCTAACTTGGTTGAAAATTATATCAATAATAAACCTTATCTATTGACTTCACTTTCAAGAGGCATCATCAATTTGACCTCTTTGGCAAGAGAAATGCAGGCAGATCTAGAAAAAGATTTAGAAAGGGAGGTAAAAATTGGCGCAATAGTCATGTCACTAAAAAGGCTTACCGAGGAAATCTCGTTCAAAATGAATTTAAAGATGGAAGAGGTTTTAAAGAATTTAGGGGAAATAACTGTGCGCTCTTCATTATCAGAGTTCACCTACCAAATATCAAAACATATCTATGAAAAACAAGTTTTGGTTTTAAAAGATATCGAAGAAAATTCAGATGTTTTTTTTACTTCATCACGTGGCGTTAATGAACTGAACTTAGTCGTTAGCACAACATATAAAGACATTATTGAAAAGCATTTTAAGGGTCAGAAACTAATCTTACAACAGGATAACTTATCTTCTATTACCATAAAATTACCAGAAGAAAACACTAAAACTTCAGGATTGTATTACTTTTTCTTTCAAAAATTAGCCTGGGAAAAAGTCATCGTCAAGGAGGTTATTTCTACTACCAATGAATTTACATTAATAGTTGGAGAAGCGGATGTAGAATTAGCGTTTAAAGTCATTAATTCTTTAAAATTAAAGTAACTAAACAAACTTAGTTTTTAATTCCAAATTCTTAAGATGTTGGCAGAAGTCATTTCTACGCGATATCTTCGAAGTGGGTAACGCAATTGCTGATTTTCTGGCAAACCGGTAAATAAAAAATAACGCTCATTATCGCATGGGCAGGTAACATATGGTGCGGAAATAGTAGCTGTACTGCAATTTGAAAGTTGCTGATTAGGACAAGCTAAATCATAAGCATGAAAGTTATTTGATCCGCCGCCATTAAAAACAACAATACCTCTAATACCTATACCTGTATCATAAATGCCAATTGCATTTCCTGCAAATTGCAAAGTAGAGTATTGTGGAAGATCCAAATTTATAGTTGTTGAAAAAGAATAATTTGGTAAAAAAGGATTATTATCAGTAGTTGCATTGTCAGCACAACCGTTAATAATAAAAAAAATAAAACTTAAAAAAAGGCTGTTAACTTTCATTGTACATTAAATAAATTGTATATTTGCATTGACAAAAGTAAGTATTAATATTTAAAAATCCCAGTTCAAGGGATTTTTTCTATTTTAAATGTATCGCGATGAGTAATTTTTCATATTATACCCCCGAAGGTCTTAAAAAATTAAAAGATGAGCTAGACCACTTAAAAGCAATTGAGCGTCCAAAAGCCTCACAAGCTATTGCAGAAGCAAGAGATAAAGGCGATTTATCTGAAAATGCAGAGTATGATGCAGCAAAAGAGGCACAAGGCATGCTAGAAATGAAGATTTCTAAAATGGAGGAAGTTGTAGCAAATGCCAGAGTCATTGATGAATCGCAATTAGACACCACAAAAGTTCTAGTTTTGTCAAAGGTGAAAATAAAAAACACAGCTAACAATATGGTCATGAATTATACTTTAGTAGCAGAAAGTGAAGCTGACCTCAAAACAGGAAAAATTTCAGTGACCTCACCAATTGGAAAAGGCTTATTAGGCAAATCTATTGGAGAATTTGCCGAGGTTACGGTGCCAAACGGCAAGATTAATTTTGAAATATTAGAAATTTCAAGATAATTAGATTTCAATAAAATAAAAAACCTTAACTTTTTGATAAGTTAAGGTTTTTTTATGGTGAAAATCTTATATTTATTTCATAACAAAAGATTCCATAAATTTAGTGGTATAATTACCAGATACATAATCTGGTTCATCCATTAATTGTCTATGAAAAGGAATGGTTGTTTTGATACCTTCAATAACAAATTCATCTAAGGCACGTTTCATCTTATTAATGGCTTCTTCCCTTGTTTGTGCAGTGGTGATCAACTTAGCGATCATTGAATCATAATTTGGCGGAATGGTATAACCAGCATAAACATGCGTATCTAGTCGAACGCCATGACCTCCTGGAGAATGTAGAACAGTAATTTTTCCAGGTGATGGTCTAAAATCATTATATGGATCCTCAGCATTTATTCTACATTCAATGGCATGCATTTGAGGCAAATAATTTTTTCCAGAAATTGGCACACCAGCTGCAACAAGAATTTGCTCACGAATTAAATCATAATCAATCACTTGTTCTGTGATAGGATGTTCCACCTGAATACGTGTGTTCATCTCCATAAAATAAAAATTTCGGTGTTTATCAACCAAAAATTCTACGGTTCCAGCGCCTTCATAATTAATATACTCTGCTGCTTTAACAGCGGCTAAACCCATAGCTTCTCTCAATTCATCAGTCATAAATGGAGACGGCGTTTCTTCTGTCAATTTTTGATGACGACGTTGAACAGAACAATCTCTTTCAGATAAATGACAAGCTTTACCAAAGGAATCACCAACCACTTGAATTTCAATATGTCTTGGTTCTTCAATTAGTTTTTCCATATACATGCCATCATTTCCAAAAGCAGCTGCAGCTTCTTGCCTAGCACTTTCCCACGCTTTTTCAAGCTCATCTTCTTTCCAAATGGCACGCATACCTTTTCCACCACCTCCAGCAGTTGCTTTCATCATTACAGGATAACCTATTTCCAATGCCACTTTTTTAGCTTCTTCTAATGATTCTAAAATGCCATCCGAACCTGGTACACATGGCACGCCCGCTTCCTTCATTGTTGCTTTAGCTGTCGCCTTATCGCCCATTTTATCTATCATTTCAGGCGAGGCACCGATGAATTTTATATTATGTTCTTGACAAATTTTAGAGAATTTAGAATTTTCTGATAAAAACCCATATCCTGGATGTATGGCATCGGCATTGGTAATCTCTGCCGCAGCAATAATATGTGACATTTTTAGATAAGACAAGTTGCTCGGTGGTGGACCAATGCATACTGCTTCATCTGCAAATTTAACATGCAAACTCTCTGCATCGGCAGTAGAATAAACAGCAACCGTTTTGATGCCCATTTCTTTACACGTTCTTATCACACGTAAAGCAATTTCGCCTCTATTGGCAATTAATATCTTTTTAAACATAAGTTGAGTTTTTGACTATTAAAAAATTTGAAATTTGAAAGTACCTTCAAATGATTCTTTTTTTCAAATTAAGAAGGATCAACTAAAAATAATGGTTGATCAAACTCAACAGGCGAAGTATCATCCACTAAAACTTTAACAATTTTACCTGAAACTTCAGATTCTATTTCGTTAAATAACTTCATGGCTTCAATTACACAAACAACATCACCAACAGCAATTGAAGTACCAACTTCTACAAATGGCGCTTTATCTGGTGATGGTTTTCTGTAAATGGTTCCAATCATTGGAGACTTGATAGTAATGTATTTACTATCATCCGCACTAGCTGGAGCTGCTGGCGTTGCAACCGCCTGCGCAGGGGCAGCAGCTGGTGCTTGTACTTGCATTGGTTGAGCCATTTGAGGCATCATTTGTACAGGCTGATTAAAGAAGGCTTCAGCGGCACCAGCTTCCGTCGTCTTTATGGTGATTTTAAAATCATCCATTTCCAGTTTTACTTCAGTAGCGCCTGATTTGGCCACAAATTTAATTAGGTTTTGAATTTCTCTAATGTCCATAATATATGTTTTAAATAGTTTGTTTTTAGTTAAGTTGTGTTAATAAGCCCATTTTAAATAGATTGATCCCCAAGTGAAACCACCACCAAAAGCGGCGAAGATTAGGTTGTCTCCCTTTTTAAATTTGCTTTCAAAATCGTACAATAATAAAGGAAGAGTTGCCGAAGTTGTGTTGCCATATTTTTGAATATTCATCAACACTTTGTCTTCAGAAACTCCCATTCTACTAGCTGTAGCGTCAATAATACGTTTATTGGCTTGATGCGCAATAAGCCATTGTACGTCTTGATGTGTTAAATGGTTGCGTATCATTATTTTCTCACTAACATCCGCCATGCCAGAAACTGCGTACTTAAATACTGTTTTGCCATCTTGAAAAACATAGTGACTTTTATTATCAATGGATTCATGTGTTGCAGGCATGATAGAACCACCTGCGTCAATTTTTAAAAACTCACGACCAATGCCATCACTGCGAAGCAATTCATCTTGGATACCTAAGCCTTCAGTATTTGGTTCAAATAATACAGCACCAGCACCATCTCCAAAAATAATGCAAGTAGCACGATCTGTATAATCGATAATGGAGGACATTTTATCAGCGCCAATCAATAAAATTTTTTTGTAACGGCCTGATTCTATGTAGGCTGAAGCAACTGACATGCCATATAAAAAACTAGAACAAGCGGCTTGAAGGTCAAAAGAAAAAGCGTTAATAGCACCTATTTGCGTAGCTACATAGACGCCTGTTGATGCAACTGGCATATCTGGTGTGGCTGTTGCCATAATCAACAAATCTATAGTAGAAGGGTCAATATTTTTCTTTTTTATTAAATCCTCTGCGGCTTTGATAGCCAAAAATGATGTCCCTAAACCTTGTTCTTTTAGCAGTCTTCTTTCTTTAATACCAGTTCGACTTGTAATCCACTCATCATTGGTATCAACCATACCCTCCAAAACTTGGTTAGATAAAACATAATCTGGTAGATATCCGCCTACACCTGTAATTGCTGCAGTGACTTTCATAAAAATGAAACTATATTTAAATTATAAAAAAGTAAAATTACAAAATTAAATTTTACCAACAACATTCTTTTGGCAAAATTAAAATAGTAATAGAAAAAACATTGAAAACAAAAAAAACTCTCGTGTATAGTCGAGAGTTTTGTTAAAAACTTTGTAATTTATGCTTCTGCTACAGATTTATCAACTACAACTTGACCTCTGTAATATAATTTACCTTCATGCCAATGTGCTCTGTGATATAAATGTGGTTGACCAGTAACTGAACATGTAGCAATTTGAGGAACAGAAGCTTTGTAATGTGTTCTTCTCTTGTCTCTTCTAGTGCTCGACTGTCTTCTCTTAGGATGTGCCATCTTATTCTATTATTTATTATTAATTATTAAATTTTTTAAATTGTCCCATCTAGGGTCTGTTTCTTTCTCATGCATTGTTTTATCATTCTCAATAACTATGTCTGCTTTTTTGTAATCAGGATGTACTCTTTTGGCAGGAATTGACAAAATGATTAACTCATATATAAACTGTGAAACATCTAATTCTGATGTGCCATGAGGAATAATTAAAATCTCTTCATGGTTATTATTAAATACTTCGCCAAATTTGACAACAATCTTAATTTTACCTTTTATAGGTAGGTCAAATACAATATTACTTCTATCACAAGGCACTTCAACCGCACCTTTGTGCTTAAATGTTAATTCCATTAAAGTCGACATTTTATCTAATGTCAAAGTAACTTCAGTATTTAACTTATCAAATTCATCATAGTTAAATAAATCTAAGAACGTTTTGTCTATTGTATAATCAAAAACATGCTTTCCCAATTTCAATCCAACAAAAGGAATGATATAATTTTGGCTTAATTTCATTTTTGATAAATTTTGCCTATAAAAAATAGAGGGCAAATTTACGAAAAAAAACAACATTACAAAAAAGAAATCACTTTTTTTAAAAAAAGTTAGTTACTCCATTTTTGAAGAAGGCTTTTGCTTTGAAATCTTTAAAATATTTTGTGTAATTTCACTATACATTTGTCTGTTTTTAAAAAAATCTAATGCACAATAAATCGCTTGCAGCATAGAACTTTCATTGGCTATTCCTTGCCCTGCAATGTCATATCCTGTGCCATGATCTGGCGACGTTCTGATATGATTTAAACCTGCTGTAAAATTAACACCTTGTCCAAAGGATAAGGTCTTAAATGGAATTAGTCCTTGATCATGGTAGCAAGATAACACTGCGTCGTAGTTTCTATAGGATTGATTACCAAAAAAACCATCTGAAGGAAAGGGACCAAAAACATATAAACCTTGGTCAAAGGCTTCTTTTATTACCGGCTTTAAAATCACTTCATCTTCTGTGCCAATTACGCCGTTATCTCCGCTATGTGGATTTAAGCCCAAAACAGCAATTTTTGGCTTTCTAATGCCAAAATCTTTTATTAATGACTGATTTAAAACTTGAAGTTTAGCATGTACTAAATCTTTAGTAATGTGATTGGACACTGCGCTTAAAGGCACATGATCAGTAATCAAAGCAATTTTAATTTCTTCACTTACCATAAACATTAATGCTTGTCCATCTAATTCTTGGTTGAGAAATTCAGTATGACCAGGAAAAGGAAACTCTTCACTATAAGTGTTAGCTTTATTGATTGGTGCGGTCACTAAAACATCTATTTGATTGGCCTTTAAGGCCTTTGTAGCTTCTTTTAGGGATAAAACCGCGTGTTTGCCGGCTTCGGGCTCTTGTTGCCCAATACTGATTTGAAAACTATTTTCCCAAGCATTAAAAACATTTATTTTCCCATCAATGATTTGATTCAAATCATGAATGCCATGAAAATTAACTTCTGATTCATAAGTCTTTTTTAAAAATGAAAGCATTTTCATATTTCCAAAAATGATTGGCGTAAATAACTCTAACAATCGTTGGTCTTGAAAAACCTTAAGTATTATCTCAATGCCAATACCGTTGATGTCTCCAATAGAAAATCCAACTTTCGGCTGTATACTTTTTTCACTCATAAATGTGTGCGTTTTTGAAAACAATTTTTAATTAAATTGTCTTAATTTTGCAAAAATACAAAAATAGATGTTTACAGGTATCATAGAATCACTAGGTGAGTTAAAAAAAATTGAAAAAGAGGGTGCAAATTATATTTTATGGATTAAATGTCCATTTACAAATGATCTAAAAATAGACCAAAGTGTTGCGCACAATGGCATATGCTTAACCGTTGTTGAATTTGAAGCAGATACCTATAAAATCGTGGCCATTGATGAAACCATAAAAAAAACAAGCATTCAGTATTGGCAGATAGGTGATCTTATTAATTTGGAGCGGGGTATGAAAATAGGTGATCGACTTGACGGACATATTGTGCAAGGCCATGTGGATGAAACGGGTACATGCATTGCTAAAACTTTTAAGGACGGCAGTTGGATTTTTACTTTTGAATATGATGGTTCGTCAAAAAATTTAACCATCGAAAAGGGGTCCATCACCGTCAACGGAATCAGTCTGACGGTTGTAAATTCTAAAATTAATACCTTTGAGGTACATATTATTCCTTACACCTATGAATTTACAAACATTAATAAAGTCAATGTAAATGATGTGGTTAATTTAGAATTTGATGTTATAGGAAAGTACATCACTAAACTGAATCAATTATCCAATTGATACTTTTCGATTTTGTCTGAATACAAAAAAAGCAAAAACTACAGCAACAAGCAAAAAGTAAGGAATAAAATCCTCTATACCCAAACCTGGAAATGAGAAATCAGGAGGATTCCTATGACCTGGATTTGGCGGTGGTGGTTTGGACTCAGGCCCAGCATAAGTCATATTAAAAGGCTGCGCTATGAAAAAAACACAGGTAATTAAAACATATTTTAAATGATTCATTTATTGACTTGTTGAAATCATGTGCAAATAAAACCTTTTTTTTTTAAATATTGAACTTAAATTGGTTTTTTTTAAACTTTTTTTCAACCTTTTTTGAAAATTTTTTTTGATTTTTTTTTGATTTTTTTTATTAAGTTTAATTTTGTTTAATTTATTTTTACTATATTTGCACCTCTAAAATTTATAGATTTTTGTCGATAAATTTGGTCCTATAGCTCAGTTGGTTAGAGCACCTGACTCATAATCAGGTGGTCCCTGGTTCGAGCCCAGGTGGGACCACAAAGAGAATCAAGCCTTTACAGAAATGTAGAGGCTTTTTTTTATTTCAGAATTAATCATAAAATTATTTTATAAAATGATTTACCTTTACATCAATTTTAAGACTGATGAAAATTTTTAACTTGTTAGTAATATTTTTTTCTATTCCAAACTTCTTTTTTGCGCAATCAGAAGATGCTTGGATTTACTTCAATAATAAACCAGAAGCACAAACCTATTTGAGTCAACCACTTTTAATGTTAAATCAAAAAAGTTTAGACCGACGAACACATCATAATATTGCCATTGATCTCACTGATGTGCCTATCCATCAGCCATATGTGCAAACCATAGATGCGATAGAAAATATTGAAGTATTGGCGCAAAGTAAATGGTTTAATTGCGTTTATGTTCGTGGTCAACTTGCTGCCATTCAACAAACAACAAGCTTAGGTTTTGTTCAAAATATTATCTACGCCAACAAAAGTTTAAATGGCTCAGGGGACCAATCAACTACTTTTAACCACCATATATATAAATGGATTGATTTAACGACAAGAACATACGGTCAAGCCCAAAATCAAATTGAAATTCATCAAGGACAGCTTCTTCATGATGCAGGCTTTAAAGGGAATAATAAAATAATTGCTGTTTTGGATAGTGGCTTTCAAGGTGTTGATACAACAGATAATTTTCAACATCTCTTTAGTGAAAATAGAATTATTGGTGGTTACAATTTAGTGAATAGAAACAACAACCCCTATTCAAACCATCATCATGGAACCATGGTTTTGTCAACAATGGCGGTAAATTTACCCAATCAATTTATTGGAACTGCCCCTCAAGCCTCTTATTTATTATATGTCACGGAAGATGTGACAAGCGAAACGCCATTAGAAGAAGCACTTTGGGTTGAAGCCGCTGAACTGGCTGACGCGGCTGGTGCTGATATTATCAATACCTCTTTAGGCTATAACACCTATGATAACGCTGCATATAATCATACCTATGCAGATATGAATGGCCAAACGACTTTTATCACAAAAGGATCAAATATGGCCTTCAACAAAGGAATTTTTTGCGTGACAGCTGCTGGAAATGCTGGCAACAGCCCGTGGATTTATATTACAGCACCTGCTGATGCCATTAACACCCTAACAGTTGGTGCCATTAATGCCAATCTTGAACAAGTTGGCTTTAGTTCAAATGGCCCAACTGCAGATAATCGCATCAAGCCAGACTTGATGGCACTTGGACAACAATCTGCCGTTCTAAACGTTGGTGGAATTATTTCAACTGCAAGCGGGACCTCTTTTTCATCACCAATTACAGCTGGGTTAGTGGCCAGTTTATGGCAAGCCTTACCGCAATTAAAAAATCATGAACTGCTGCAGCTGATCAAAGAAAATAGCTCATTTTTTCTAAGCCCTAATAATCAATATGGTTATGGTATTCCATGTTTTTATTGTGCCTATCAAAATGCGTTGAATATTACAACCAGTGAAACATCAACTTTTGAAATTTATCCTAATCCTTTTGAAAATTTGTTGAACATCAATTTAAAGAATGAAATAGCTGCGCCTTATAACTTTCAATTAAAAAACACGTTAGGTCAAACGGTTTTTGAAACTAAGATTTATGCGCATCAAAATAGGATGAGCTTTAATCTTGCATCAGGCCTTTATTTTTATGAAATTGTTGGTTTAAAAGAAAAATTTACTGGTAAAATAATTAGAAAATAATTAACTTGCAAACCTCTTAAAGACGACCTCTATGACTTTTGAAAACAACCTCGCTTATGCGCAAATGCTTGATGCCCAAGACGAACTAAAAGATTTTCGACAGCAATTTGTTTTTCCACAAGTGAATGATAAAAATGTCATTTATTTTACAGGTAATTCATTGGGTCTTCAACCAAAAATAGCCAATGATTTTGTTAATGACATTATGAAAGATTGGGCTAATTTGGCCGTAGAAGGTCACTTTTATGCCAAGAAACCATGGTGGGATTATCATGAAAGATTAAGTGAACCTTTAGCAAAAGTGGTTGGTGCGAAACCCTCTGAAGTGACAGTGATGAACACTTTGACTGTAAATTTGCATTTATTGATGGTGTCCTTCTATCAACCTACCTCAAAAAAATATAAAATTATATGCGAAGAAAAAGCTTTTCCTTCGGATCAATATCTTTTACAAAGTCAAGTAAAATTTCACGGTTTTGATCCAACCGATGCCATTATCGAAGTAAAAAAGCGCGCAGGTGAAAACATCTTAAGAGAAGAAGATATTTTAGAAACCATTGAAAAGAACAAAAACGAAACAGCCTTGGTTTTTATTGGAGGTGTTAATTATTATACTGGGCAAGTTTTTGATATGCAAAAAATTACCGCTTTTGCTAAAAGCAACGACATTATTGTTGGTTGGGATTTAGCGCATGCCGCGGGTAATGTTGAGCTTAAACTTCACGACTGGGATGTGGATTTTGCTTCGTGGTGTAGCTATAAATATATGAATTCAGGTCCTGGCAATGCCTCCGGCTGTTTTATACATGAAAAACATCACAAAAACAAAGATTTGCACCGATTTGCTGGTTGGTGGGGACATAATAAAGAAAAAAGATTTTTGATGGAACCTCAATTTGATCCAGTTGAAGGAGCAGATGGTTGGCAAATTAGTAATTTACCAGTTCTAAGTCTAGCGCCTTATTTAGCTTCCCTTCAGTTATTTGAAGAAGTTGGCATGGAAAAACTCATTAAAAAGCGCAATCTTTTAACAGCCTATTTAGATTATATTCTTAAAGAAATTGACAAAGAAACGCCAAATACAGCATTTGAAATTATTACCCCAGAAGTAGCAAGAGCCTGTCAATTGTCTGTTTATTTGCATGGGCAAGGCCGTTCTATTTTTGAATACTTAATGAAAAATGGGGTAATCACCGACTGGCGAGAGCCTAATGTTATAAGACTTGCACCAGCACCATTTTATTGTAGTTTTGAAGACATGTACCAATTTGGTCAAATTTTAAAGAAAGGTCTGTTGTCATAAATGAGTTATGACGATTAATGTAAATGTCGTGACTTCTTTATACTTTAATATTTTTGCCTTAAAACTAAATTTCTATTATCTTAATACTAAATAAATGAACAAAGCAGAAATCATAAAAAATTTCGATCCAAATCAACCAGGTTTAGCAGATGCGACTATTTTTGGTCTACCATTTAATGCAGAGAATAGCGAAATCATTGTTATTCCTGTGCCTTGGGAAGTTACCGTTAGCTATGGTTCAGGCGCATCAAAAGGACCCGAAGCTATTTTGGAAGCTTCCTATCAGGTTGATTTGATGCATGAAGAATTTCCTGAACTTTGGAAATTAGGTATCTACTTTGATGACATACCAAAAGAATTGAAGAAAACTTCGAAAAAGTATAAAAAACTTGTTGCGCCAATTATTGACCTATTAGAAGCAGGAGAAGTTATTGAAAACCATTCCAAGCATTTAAAAAATCAAATGATCATAAATAACGCTTGTCAAGACATGGTAAATTGGGTAAATGAAAGAACCACTTATTGGCAAAATCAAAATAAATTGGTTGTGCTTTTGGGAGGCGACCACAGCACACCTCTTGGTTATTATCAAGCTTTAGCAAAAAAACATGATAAATTTGGTATTCTTCATATCGATGCACATTTAGATTTTCGTATTGCCTATGAAGGTTTTACATATTCTCATGCATCAATCATGTATAATGCTTTATGCCTTAAGCATATTGAGAAAATTGTGGCGGTTGGGATTAGAGATTTCTGCGAACAGGAAGTTGATGTGGCAAAAAAACATCAAAAAAGATCTAAAGTTTTTACCGAAAATCATTTAAAAAACAACCATTTTAATGGGGTAAATTGGGATAAACAGTGTGATGAAATCATCGCCCAATTGCCTGATAAAGTATGTATTAGTTTTGACATTGATGGATTGGACCCTACATTTTGTCCAAACACAGGTACACCAGTGCCGGGTGGTTTAGAATTTCATCAGGCCACCTATTTGATGAATAAATTAGTGGCATCTGGCAAAACCATCATAGGCTTTGATTTGGTTGAAGTAGCACCTGGAGACCACGATGATTGGGACGGCAATGTAGGCGCAAGAATGTTATTTCATATGTGCGGTGCATTGGCTAAATCACAAAAAATAAATACTGGACAAGCAGTCAAATTTTAAATACCTATTTTGAATTTTTCAATCATTATACCTGTTTATAATCGTCCTCAAGAACTTGAAGAACTATTGACTAGCTTGTCTTTAACTACTTTTCAAAAACCATTTGAGGTCGTTATTGTAGAGGATGGCTCATCGGTGAAAGCTGATGAAATCATTGAAAAATTTAGAACACATTTAAATTTAAAATATTTTTACAAATCAAACACCGGCCCAGGCGATAGCAGAAATTTTGGCATGGACCAAGCAACAGGTGATTATTTTTTGCTTTTTGATTCAGATTGCATCATTCCTGCTGAATACTTAAATCAAGTACACCAATTTTTAGAAAAAAATCCCGTTGATTTTTTTGGCGGCGCGGATACTGCTGATGGTTCATTTAGTGATTTTCAAAAAGCAGTGAATTTTTCGATGACTTCCTTTATAACCACGGGCGGGATCAGAGGAAAAGACCTCAAAGATTTTCAACCTAGAAGTTTTAATATGGGCTTGTCTAAAGAAGCCTTTAAAAAATCAGGTGGTTTTGGAGAAATTCATCCTGGCGAAGATCCTGATCTAACTTTAAGATTATGGCAAATGGGTTTCAAATCGTCTTTTATTCCAACAGCTGTTGTTATTCATAAACGAAGAATTAGTTGGGAAGCCTTTTTTAATCAAACTAATAAATTTGGGAAAGCGCGACCCATCCTAGATTTGTGGCATCCACATTATAAAAAAATCACCTTTTGGTTGCCTTCACTTTTTATCATAGGACTAGATATTACCATAATATTGGTCTTTTTTGGTTATTATTTGCTTGTATATCTATTTTTATTTTATTTTATATTGGTGATTGCATGCAGCTTGATTCAAACTAAAAATTTAAAAATAGCCTTTATGAGTCTAGCAACAACTCTTATCCAATTTTATGGCTATGGACTAGGATTTTTGAAATCATGGTTTTTCGTTCATGTTTTGAAAAAAAGGCCCCAAAATGCATTTCCTGAATTATTTTTTATAAAGAAATGAAAAAAACACCAGCCATCATCTGCATAACCGGAGGTATAGGTAGCGGAAAATCTACCATTGCTAAATATATTGAAAGCAAAGGATTCCCTGTTTATAATAGTGATTTGGCTGCAAAAAAAATAAGCGAAAGTGACGAAGTTTTATTAGAAATAAAAGCAAAAATTTCAAACGAGGTTTTCATTAACAATCAATTAGATCGCAAAAGGCTAGGGCAATTGGTTTTTGAAGATAAAAACTTGTTAAACAAACTCAATGGTATTATTCATCCTCGGGTTAAAAAAGATTTCGAAAACTGGCTGCTAATCAATCAAAATCACAAATTTGTCTTCAAAGAAAGCGCCTTGGTTTTTGAAGCCAACCTCAATAAAAATTGTCAAAAAATCATTAGTGTTTTGGCGCCAAAAGCAGAACGAATTAGACGGGTAAAGGCCAGAGATTTGCTCGATGAAAAAGAAATAAAAAATCGGATGAAGAATCAAGTTAGCGATAAAATTCGTAGACAATTCAGTGATTTTTGTTTGTACAATAAAAATCTAGAAAAAACGTTGTTAAAAACTGACGCAATTCTTAATTTATTAAAAAAAATGTAATCATTTAACCAAATGTTAATGTTTGGTTAATCATTTTTCTAAATTGATGTTAAAAAATTAAATTTGCGACAACATTGTTAAAATGATCGTTATTTTCATAATTATATCTTTTTTCAACAGCTATTGTTGACATTTTTAGTCAACAAAAGATTAACTGACAGTACAACAAAAATGAATAAGTGGAAATTTAGGTTGATTATAATCCTGATGAGCTCGGCGCTTTTGGGTATTTTACTTATTCAAGTTTATTGGTTTAATGAATCTTTGCAGCGAAGCAAAGAGCAATTCAACATGCAAATTCAAAAAGTTTTAGACAATGTTGAGAAAACTGTAGAAGAAGATGAGGTTCTGTTTTTTGTTAACCAAATGCATTCGCTCGAAAAAGAAGGTCGCGGCGACAAAAGTAAAGAGCTTTTATCATTTGGCTATTACCAAAAAAACAACGAAAATAACGATATTACGATTTACTCCAATAATATCATTTCAGAAGATTTAATTGTTCCTCCTGCTTTTTTTGATAACAAAGATACGGTGCGCATTTCAAACTATTCTTCTAAACGTGTCTTAGAGGTTTATAAAGGTTTGACTATTGATAAAGCTGGTATACAAAAGTCAGCCATGCCTGACATTTCAGAAAAAAGATCTAATGACCTCAAAGCATTAGACAAAGTTCAGTTTGAAATTGCATTAAAAGATATTGCTGCTACCTATCCTGTACAGAAAAGAATTTCAGTAGAAAAGTTGAGAAAATTACTTGATAGAGAGCTAAAAATATTGGGCATCAAAGCACCCTTTGAATTCAGCATATTTAGCAATGGTTTATCTACCAAAGTTAAAACTGAAAATTTTGAATTTTGCAGAGATAACACCTTTGGTCACCCCATTTTTGTTGATAATGACGGGAAAACCACTTATCAACTCATGGTTACTTTTCCTTCAAAAAAGAAATGGTTGATACAAGAAATTTTAGGGATTAGTTTATTGTCTATTTTGTTGACCTTCATTGTGGTTTTTTCGTATTTAAAAACGCTCAAACAACTAAATAATCAACGAAAAATTTCTGAGATAAAAACAGATTTTATCAATAATATGACCCATGAGTTTAAAACACCTATAGCAACAATTAATTTAGCTTTAGATGCAATTAAAAATCCAAAAGTCATTCATGATGAAGAAAAAGTGAAGCGCTATGTGCAAATGATTCGGGAAGAAAACAAACGGATGAATGCACAAGTTGAAAATGTATTGCGCATATCAAAATTAGAAAAAAATGAAATTGAACTGGTCAAAGAAAGTGTTGATATACATCATTTGATTCAGAATGCCGTTCAACATCTTCAATTGATTGCCAATGAGCGCGAGGCAGTCATTAGTCTAAATTTGCAAGCGCAAAGAAGTTTTGCTTCTGCTAATGAAGATCACATGACCAATGTCATTATAAATCTAATTGACAACGCTTTAAAATATTCACCAGAAAAACCTATCATTAATATTTCCTCAGTGAATGAAGGCAATGAAATTGTGATTAAAGTCTCTGACAGAGGCATGGGGATGACCAAAATTGTTCAAAAACGCGTATTTGAAAAATTTTATCGCGAACATACGGGCGACATACACAACGTGAAAGGCCATGGATTGGGTCTTGCTTATGTACAAAAAATCATCGACGAACATGATGGTAAGGTTTTTGTAGATAGTGAGAAAGATAAAGGGAGTACTTTTACAATTAGATTAAAAGTATTGAGCTTCTAAGCGATAAAAATTTTTAGATAAACCATATATTTTATAACATACATTTAAAATTATAAATCATAAATCATAAATCATAAATTTCTAAAATCATGGAAACAGAAAATAAAAGACGAATACTATTGGTTGAAGATGATCAAAACTTTGGTGCCATCTTAAAAGATTATTTGCAACTCAACGATTTTGAAGTTGTACTAGCAAAAAACGGCATGGAAGGTTTTGAAAAATTTAAAAAAGACCCCTATGATATGTGCATTTTGGACGTGATGATGCCTTATAAAGATGGCTTTACTTTAGCTAGAGAAATCAGAGAGAAAAACAAGGAGATTCCATTGATTTTCTTAACAGCCAAAGCGTTGAAGGAAGATATCATGAAAGGCTATAAAGTAGGCGCAGATGATTACCTCAACAAACCTTTTGATTCGGAAGTACTTTTGATGAAAATCAACACGATTTTGCAAAGAAAAGCCAAAGAAACGAAACCAGAAAACACCCAATTTGAGTTTGTTATTGGGGGCTTTGATTTTAATTCAAAATTGCGCCATTTAAGTTATAAAGGTGAGGAGCCTTATAAACTTTCTCCAAAAGAAAATGAACTGCTCAAGATGCTAATCCTACATGAAAATGATGTGATGCCTAGAGAATTGGCACTTACAAAAATTTGGCGCGATGACAATTATTTCACCTCTAGAAGTATGGACGTCTATATCGCCAAGTTGAGAAAATATCTTCAAAAAGATCAAAACGTTGAAATTCTCAACGTGCATGGTCATGGTTTTAGATTAGAGATTAAAAAGTAGTCAGCGCTTTTTCTTCCTTCTTCTAATTTTATTAGGGCGTTCGAGCGGGCTTTTCGTCCCGAAAGCTTTCGGGATCCGCAGCAAAAAGACAGTTTTTGTAAGGTTGTGTTTCAGGCTTCTAAGGTCGCCCTCACACGCCCACAAAAACATGTCTTTTTGCTTGACGGGCTAACCGCTTCTATCCCTAACGCAGCTTGAAGTATCAGTTTGCAGTCCTTGCGAACGAAGGGCAACGAAGCGAAGCAATCTCATGCTCAGTGGACAATAAGAGTGGATAGTCGCTGTTCAGGAAGGAATTTTAAAAACAGTTATACTTATTTTTTTAATACATACAAAAATTTTAAGGCGTTAGAGACCCTAAGGGACCTTAGACCCCATGCTTAACGTGTACATCTCAAACCAGTCTTCTAGGGAAAGTTTGATGTTTATTGCCGCTTTCTGATTACTGATTCTATCGATTGATGTTGAACCAATTACTGGTAATACTTTTGTAGGATGTTGCATCACCCAAGCTAAAAGTAAAATATCAACCGTGCAGTTATATTTAGTGGCTAAGTTATTCAAGAGATCGAGCAAAATAGGATTGTTAAATGATGAAGAAAAAACTTCCCCCAAAGGTTTCCACGCCATAGGTTGAATGTTGTGCAATTGCATATAATCTAACTGACCGTCAGTTAAAGGTGTATGATGCGTTAATGAAAACTCAATTTGATTATAAGCAATGGGCACCACTTTTTTAATTAAGTCTATTTTGGCTGGTTCAAAATTTGACACACCAAAAGATAGAATCTTCCCACTGTCAAAAAGTTTAGTTAAGGCCTCTAAAATTTCCTCCAAAAACATCAGCGGACTTGGTCTATGAAACAGCAAAACGTCTAAATAATCTGTTTGTAGATTTTTTAATGATTGTTCTACAGACCTTATGACTTCTGAAGCTGAATAGTTATAATGCTTAATGCCATAAGGCGTTTGTTGACTTGGGTATTGTATGCCACATTTTGAAATGAGTTGTACCTCTCTCCTACTTAAGCCAGTCTGAGAAAAGGCCTCGCCAAAAGCCGCTTCAGTGGTATAGCCACCATAAATAGCTGCATGATCAAAAGTTGTTAAACCTTCATCAACACATTGATTAATCAAAATAGACATCTCGGCTTGTGACATATTTTTGCCCCAAACGCCCCAGTTCATCACGCCTATAATCAGCGGTGAAAATTTTATTTTTTGATTGATGATGGACATTTTGTAAGTAGTTATATTTTAAACATCAAACAAATAATAGCAAGTATAGCTGGTATCGCCTGCACATAAAATATTTTTCTACTCACGCTTACCCAACCATAAATGCCAGCAACTGCCACACAGCTGAGGAAAAACAAGGCAATATTTTTTGACCAGATTTCATCCGCAATAAAAAATGTCCAGATGAGTCCTGCCGCTAAAAAACCATTTTAAAGTCCTTGATTAGCCGCTAAGCCTTTGGTTGGTGAAAATAAATGTGCTGGTAAAGACCTGAAAGTCTTTTTGCCGATGGTCTCCCAAGCAAACATCTCAAAGTACATAAAATAAAGATGCTCTACGGCAACAAGACCAATTAAAATTTTTGCGACTATTTCCATGATGGTTGATGTATTCTAATAAACAAAAATAAAGATTAACTTAAGAAGTAAAACCTTTTTGTTGATAAAAGTCAATTAAAAATAATTTTTTTTAGATTTCGAAAAATTGAAGCCTTAAGATCTTTCGGATACGACCGCTCTCCCATAAAAACATCAGCCATTATATCTGAAATCTTGTTGCCGAATAGTTTCAAAAAGATGTCCCGAAAAGTTTTATATTTATAAAAAATTTTGGCTAATTTCCCGGCTGTTTGTAATTGAGGTAAGAGACTCTCCGCCAGTTTAGATTGGTATAACTGTGCGGCTCTGTTCAAATTCATGTCGCTTTCAATAATGGCTTCTGCCACAAGACAACCACTAAAAATGGCGTTTGATATACCTTCTGCAGTTACCGGATCCGCAAAACCAGCCGCGTCACCTATCAAAAACACATTTCCTTTAACAAATCCATCTTTACGTGCATTAATTGGGATAATAAAACCATGTGCCTGTTCCTCTAAAACTTCATGGATGCCAAGGGTTTTCAAATAGTCTTGGTAAGAAGCTTTTAAACTAATTTTAAAGTCGTTTTTCATAAAGCAACCTACACCTACCGACAAATGATCTTTTTTAGGAAAGCACCAAGCATAGCCATAAGGTGTAGCATCAATATCGAATCGAACGGCAGTAGACAAGCGTGCAAAATCGGCGTCAGATACTTTTATTTCATATTCCAAAGCAGGGCACATCAAACGGGTTTCAGGCCAACCAGCCATTTTTGCGACAGGGCTTAATGCACCGTCTGCCGCAATAACAAAACGAGCTTCTAGAGCTTGTTGAGAAGTATTAATCACCGCATATTCGCCCATAGAAATACTTTCCGCTTTTTGGCCTTGCAACAAAGTCACGCCATATTTTTGTGCTTCTTGTACAATTAAATGGTCAAACGAATCACGCATAATCATGCTAATGATAGGCTTACTTTTTTGCGTATTTATAGGAGCATTAGTTCCTTTAAAAAAAATGTCAATGCTATAAAATTCGCGATCTATTACAGAACTAACATCAAAAGATAATCCTGTTCTACCGCGATAAACCAAACCGCCACCGCATGTTTTATATCTTGGTAAGAATTCTTTTTCAATCAAAACAGTTTTAAGTCCTTTTTTTGCTAAGTGAAAGGCTGCGCTTGCACCTGAAGGCCCTGATCCAATTACAGCAACATCAAATCTTTCCATAAAATCTAAGCATTTTGTTAGTAAAAATAATTTATTATAAGTTAGATACAAAGAAAAGAAAAATAGTACAATATAAATTATTTAGAATTTATTAAAAGAAAATCTACCTTATATCCACCCAGCACTTTTTTTCCATTCCGCTATATCTTGCATCCGTTTTTCATAGTTTTTTGGTGGCATTTGCTTTTCCTCTTGAACTTTTTTTCTTAGGATTTCGGTTTGTTCTTCAAGCGTGTTTAAGCCTATGGATTTTCTTCTTTGGTTTACTAGGGCAAGGTTGTCAAATTGGTTTGGACATAATTGGCCTTTTTCATCCCAGTCAAATTGGGTGCCATAATGCTGTGTCTTTCCCTCAAATATCGCTATTCTGTCAGCCAAATAAGCCAAATTTTTAGGGTCCGCTTGTTGCTCTTTCACTGCTATTTCAAGAAGCTTAAGACACTTTTTCATAAAGATCGGCCGCCCTATGGCATGCTGAATGATTAACCAAGTGGCTTCATTGGCTTCTATACCAACTTTTCCAATGGTTGGATAACCAATAGTGTCGATGATTATCTCTAATTGTTCAGCATGTCTGTTATGCAAGGTCTGCATGTCTGGGTCATAACCTTCGTTCAAATGACCGCTTTGAATAAGTTTGTCTCGCAAAGCTAAGTCAGCTTTTTTTAAGGCAATGATTTGCTGAGCAAAGTTTTTGTGATTCATTTAATTTTTAATAACCTTAACTGTTTTTGTTAAATGCCCGTTATACAATGTCATTAAATAAAGTCCATCGGCTAAATGCGCTAAAGAAATGGTTTCACCTTTCGTGATGGTTTGTTTTTGCTGAACCGTTTTTCCGAAAAAATCAACCAATTGGTAGCTTATTTCATTTAGATTTGATGACCAATTAATTTGAATAGTACCATTTGTTGGATTGGGATAAATTTGCAATGCATATAAAAGTGATTCATTGGCTGATAAATCGGGCACATTGACGGTTTTGGTGATTTCATGCCAACTTTTTATATTATTCTCAACATATAATTTAACGTCATAATTGCCTGGTGTAGCGTATGTATGTGTAGGGTTTTGACTGTTACTAAAATTACCATCACCAAAATCCCACCACCAAGCCAAACTGCCGCTGCTAGTATCATTAAAATTAACATTATTAGTTGAAGACACCCAATCAAAATTAGCAGTCGGTTTGTGTTGTTTCCAAAAAAATTGCGTCATGCGATTCATGATGATAGGATAAAATGCATTGCCACCAGTACCATTACTCCACGTGCCATTATTAGTGCCATGAAATTCATGGCCTTGACCGGGTACAAAATAAGTTTCATGATTAGTAAAACCCAATTGATTTAGACGTGTATTAATCGGATTGCTGCCAAAAGCCACTGGCAAGGCTCCAAATCCAAAAGGGCTACCGCTGTTAAAAGAAACGGTGGCGTCAGTCTCCCCGTGAATTAATAGCACAGGGGTTGAATTGTCGGGCGTAATCAAAGCCGTATTTTGAATAGCACCCCACATACCTACAACTGCATCGGGTTTACCATTAAAGCTCAGATTGTTTCCAATATCTAAAGGGCCTAAATTAGGTGTAGTATGACTAAAGGGAGGTGTAATATTTGTATAATTAACAACCCCGGTTTGGGAAGGAATTTCAGCTGCTGTATCCATATAAATCGTATGTAAACCTATAAAACTACCAGCACTACTACCTACAAAATAAATTTTATTTGGGTCAATGCCGTATAAAGCGGCATTGGCTCTTAAAAAACGAACGGCTGTTCGTCCGTCTTGAATGCCACGATAGACTGCTCTGATGGAGTGCATGGCTTGATTGCTGGTCAGATTAAAACCCTTTCTGTAGTCGATAGTGGCTGTGACATAACCCTTACGAGCGAGTGAGTCGCACATGGCATTCATATCGTTTACTGTTCTACTACCATTTAAAAAACCGCCTGGGTGTGCAAAAATGACAGCAGGTCTCAAGTTAAAAGTATCGCCAGTTGGTCGATAAATATCCATGACTAAATTTTGATTAGTGGTGCTATTCTCCACAGTGTAAAAAGTGCCGTTGATAAAAGGCGCATTGCCATAAACCACATTTGATGTTTTCGTTGAATTCGAAAATAATGTATTGGTATAGCGATAGTCTTGTGCTAAACAAAGTATAGGAAAAATGACACCTATTAAAAATATCTTTAATTTCATAGTTGTGGCTTTAAATTAATTAAAGGTCAAATATAATGAATTGATTTAAAAATAGATTGATATATTTATATTATTGGCGACATGAAAAAAATTAGAGTAAAGTCAAAAAGAAAAAATTATAAACTTTGATTAATAGTAAATTTATCCCTATTAAATTAATTTTTTCCCATGGGCTATTAAATTTTAACTATTATTATATTAATTATTACCAATGAAATATCTTGAACCTACAAATGTAAATATTATGCCAAACTTCATTAATCAAAGCCAACTTTTAACGCCCTTTTAACACCAAAAGAATAAAAAAAATGACAACTTGCACCGACTTTAAAAAAACCAATAGATTTTTAACATGGAAACAAATAATATTACAGTTGACATTCGGGCGTTAAGTGATAAAATTGAAAGAGAAAGTGCTTTTATCGACCTTATTGTCAATGAAATGAACAAAGTTGTGGTAGGTCAAAAACACATGATCGAGCGTTTGCTAATTGGCCTGCTTGGTCAAGGTCACATCCTGCTTGAAGGTGTGCCCGGTTTAGCAAAAACTCTAGCCATTAACACTTTGTCAAAAACTTTGGAAGGAAAATTTAGCCGTATTCAGTTTACACCGGATCTTTTGCCTGCAGATGTTATTGGTACAATGATTTATAATGTAAAAGTTAACGACTTTAGCATCAAGAAAGGACCAATTTTTGCAAACTTCGTTTTGGCAGATGAGATCAACCGTGCGCCTGCAAAAGTGCAATCAGCCTTGCTTGAAGCCATGCAAGAAAAGCAAGTAACCATAGGCGATACAACCTTTAAATTAGATCGTCCATTTTTGGTTTTAGCTACGCAAAACCCTATTGAGCAAGAAGGTACATACGTTTTGCCTGAAGCACAAGTAGACCGTTTTATGCTTAAAACAGTGATTGATTATCCAAAAATTGACGACGAACGCTTGGTGATGCGTCAAAGTTTGAGTTCGTCTCAACCACAAGTCAATGCAGTTGCAAGCGTCGAGCAAATTCTACGAGCACAAGAAGTGGTTCGTGAAGTTTATATGGATGAGAAAATTGAAAAATATATTTTAGATATCATTTTTGCTACACGTTTTCCTGAAAAATACAATTTAGCGCCGCTTAAAGAGTTAATTAGTTTTGGTGCTTCACCACGTGGTAGTATCAATTTGGCCTTAGCAGCAAAATGTTATGCTTTTATCAAACGCAGAGGCTATGTGATTCCAGAAGATGTTAGAGCAGTAGTGCATGACGTGTTAAGACACAGAATTGGCATCACTTATGAAGCAGAAGCAGAAAACATGACGTCAGTTGAAATTATCAATAAGATTGTTAATGAGATTGAAGTACCTTAAAAAGTTGGCAGTAGGCAGTCACAATAGGCAGTTTAATCATCACGAATAACTAAGGACTAATAACTAAGGACTAAGGACTAAAAAATGGATACCAAAGAACTTTTAAAGAAAGTCAAGAAGATTGAAATCAAGACCAAACGGTTGAGTAATCACTTATTTTCAGGTGAATACCATACATCGTTTAAGGGTAAGGGTATGACTTTTTCTGAAGTGCGTCAATACAGTTATGGTGATGATGTGCGGGCCATCGATTGGAACGTGACCGCAAGAACCAATGAACCACATATCAAAGTCTTTGAAGAAGAAAGGGAATTGACGATGATTTTGATGGTTGACATCAGCGGATCGCAAAAGTTTGGCACAAACAATCAGCTCAAATCAGAAATTGTGACAGAAATTGCAGCTACCTTAGCTTTTTCGGCCACACAAAATAACGATAAAATTGGTTTACTTTTATTTTCAGATGCCATTGAATTATATATACCACCAAAAAAAGGTAAATCACATGTTTTAAGGATTATCAGAGAGTTAATCGAATTTCATCCGAAAAGTAACCAAACTAATTTGCAACAAGCCTTAGAATTTTTATCAGCGACGCAAAAGAAAAAAGCAATTGTTTTTCTTATTTCAGATTTTATTGTCAATGATGATTATGAAAAAACCTTGAAAATGATGGCTAAAAAGCATGATTTAACTGCTATTCGTGTCTATGATGAAAAAGAAGAAAGTCTACCAAATATTGGTTTAATCATGATGCAAGACTTAGAAACAAATGAAAACCAATGGGTCAATACCGGATCGGCCGAAGTAAGAAAAAACTATGCTAAATACTTTCTAGATAAAACAAAAACTTTTCAGCTAACCTTTGCTAAAGCAGGAGCTGGCGTGGTTTCATCAAGAGTGGGTGAAAGCTATGTAAAAAAATTACTCGTATATTTTAAGTCGAGATAAAATGACAAGACTAATCCTTTATATTTTTTGTTTGTTGAGTTTTTTGAGTTTGGCTCAAAAACCATTTTCATTCAAAATAGATAAAAATAAGATAAAATTGGGTGAAGAAATCATCTTAACCTTAGAAACCAAAACAGACACTTTAACAAACGTCGTATTTCCTGATGCACAGACCTTTGGTGCGATGGAAGTGATTGAAAGCTATAAAACTGATACGCTCTTAAAAGGTTTTCAGAGGCATCTGACCAAAAAATATGGTATCAGTTATTATGATTCGGCTAGGGTCGTTTTGCCAAGAATTCCTGTGTACATTAATAGTAAACCTTTTTTTACAGACAGTATCGCTATTGATGTTATGCCTGTTGCGGTTGATACGCTCAAGCAGCAAATGCACGATATCAAAGATGTACTAGCTGCTGATGAGGTGAAGTCAATTTGGTGGAAATGGTTACTGGGCATACTTTTAGTAATATTAATTATTGCCATCGGTTTTTATCTGTATAAAAAATACAAAAAAGAAAAACCAGCAGAAGAAGTTTTCAAAACACCTTTTGAAAAAGCCAGATTCTTGCTAAAAAAACTTTCATTTAAAGATTTAATTGACCAAGAAGAGGTAAAAGGTTTTTACTCAGAATTAACCGATATTTTAAGAGATTATATAGAAGATACACTTGCTGTTCCAGCCAAAGAAAGTACGACTAGCGAATTAATCGGGCTATTGAGAAAGGTGTCAAAAGATCGCAAATTACCGTTTGGGAAAACTACGCTTGCTGAACTAGAAAAGGTTTTGAAAGAGGCCGATTTAGTAAAATTTGCCAAATCAAAGCCGCTTGAGTTTGAACTGGAAGCACATAAGCAAAAAATTGAAGGTAGTATTCTAGATATTCAAAAATCTTTACCAGAAGTTGAAGAAATCTCTGAAGAAGAAGAAAATGAGCAATTGCGTTTAGAATTGGAAAAAAAACGCAAACGAAAACGCACCATTTGGACCATTTTCTTCAGCGCACTTGCACTTGTCATTATAGCGGCGACGCTTTTATTAACCGTTGGCATGACCTGGTTGAGAGATAATTATATAGGTCATTCTACCAAATCCTTGTTAGACGTAGAATGGGTAACTTCTACCTATGGTTATCCTGGCATTACCATAGAAACACCAAAAGTTTTAGAGCGTTTTCCGATTGATAAACAATTGCAATTGGAAGGCATGCATGAAATGTCCATGTTTAGCTATGGTAGTTTGCTCGAAAATTTTTATATCATTGTCAGTTCAACCACCTATAAGCAAGGCGTTGAGCTAAATTTAGAAGGTGCGGTTGAAGGTCAATTGAAAGTGATGGAACAACAAGGCATGCAAAATTTGTTACTCAAAACTGATGATTATCAACTACAAGGAGGCATCGAAGGCAAGCGTGTGCATGGCTCAGTAGACTATGTTGAACCTATTAGCAAAATAAAGACGAAGATGTATTTTCAATCTTTGGTTTTTAAACAAAATCAAGCGATACAACAGTTAATGTTCATCCACAATATAGATGATGAAAATGCCAAAATATTAGTAGATCGTATGATTAAGTCTATTGAACTTCAAAATATATCGCAACAATGATGACCAATACAGCTTTTGCTAATCCAGAATTTTTGTGGTTGCTTTTGCTACTTCCCATAGCCATTGTTTGGTATTATATGAAGCAAAAAAGTCAGGTCGCGCATTTAAACATCAGCACCATTTCACCAATAAGTAATAAAGGTTTTGGCTTAGTGCAATGGCGTCATTTACTTTTTGTTTTAAGACTTTTGGCTTTAGCCTTAATTATTTTAGGGTTAGCGCGTCCACGTTCATTTGATGTTACTGCGCGCAACAAGAAAAACCTTGGTATTGACATCGTTTTATCAATAGACGTTTCAGGTAGTATGTTGGCTAGAGATTTTAAACCCAATCGCTTAGAAGCATTGAAAAAAGTGGCTTCAGAGTTTGTTTTTAATCGCGTGAATGATCGTTTAGGTGTTGTGGTTTATGCTGCAGAAAGCTATACCAAAACACCTGTAACGAGTGATAAACCAATGATTTTAGAATCCATCAAAACAATTAAATGGGATAGAATTTTACAAGATGGCACAGGTATAGGCATGGGGCTTTCCACGGCTGTTAACCGTTTAAAAGACAGTAAAGCCAAGAGTAAAGTGATTATTTTGTTAACAGATGGCGTGAATAATTCAGGCTTTATTGAACCTGAAACAGCAGCAGATATTGCGAAAGAATTTGGCATAAAAGTTTATACCATTGGCGTGGGTAGTATTGGTATGGCAGACTCGCCTTTTGCCTTGGATGAGAGAGGCAATATCATGTATAAACGTATGCCCGTTGAAATTGATGAAAAACTTTTAAAAAACATTGCCAACAAAACAGGCGGGCAATATTTTAGAGCAACAGATAATAGTTCGTTGAAAAAAATATACAACGAAATTGACCAGTTAGAAAGAACTGAATTAGATGAAAAAACTTTTTATAGTTATGATGAAAAATTCAGACCGCTGATTTTACTGGCACTTGGTCTGTTGCTATTAGAGTTTACTTTACGAAACACCTTATTTAGAAGCTTTATTTAATTTATAATTCAAAATTTATAATTTCTGAAAATGTACGAATTAGAGCAAAAATCTTATTTCTTCCTTTTAATATTGGTTATTTTAATAGCCCTTATTTTTGCATATGGATATTTTTGGAAAATCAAAAAACAAAAAGAATTTGCTAGTCATCATTTGATTAAGCAATTGATACCAGATTATTCCTTTTTTAAATCCATTTTAAAAACTGCTTTTCTCGTTTTTGCCGTCATTAATCTCATTTTTGCCTTGGTCAATTTAAAAATAGGCACAAAATCTGAGACAGTTAAAAGAGAAGGTATAGATATCGTCTTTGCAGTTGACGTCTCGCGAAGTATGCTTTGTGAAGATGTTGCGCCAAGCAGATTAGAAAAATCGAAGCAATTTGTAACGCAAACCATTGGTAAATTGCAAGGCGACAGAATTGGCATTGTAGCTTATGCCGGCAGTGCTTTTCCCGTCTTACCCATGACTACAGATTATAGTATTGCAAAAATGTTTTTGCAACAAATGAATCCAGATATGGTATCTGCACAAGGTACATCACTTGGAGATGCTATTGATTTATCGGCAGATTTATTTAATCAAGCCGATGCCACAAATAAACTTATTATTTTGCTTTCAGACGGTGAAGATCACGAAGAATTAATTTCTGATGCCATTGAGAAAGCAAAAGAAAAAAACATGAAAATTATTACAATTGGTTTAGGAACAGAAGCAGGTGGTCCAATTCCGATCAAAGAAAATGGTGAAATTATTGCCTTTAAACGTGATAGCGAAGACAATGTGGTTACCACTAAATTTAATGATGTAACCCTTAAAGAAATTGCCAACGAAACCAAAGGCGGTTATATTTATGGCAGTACCACACAAAAAGTAACAGACTACCTGAATGATGCCATTGGCAAAATAGAAAAATCAGAATTTGAAGCCACACAAATGGCCGACTTTAAATCTCAGTTTCAATGGTTTTTATTCTTTGCTTTATGCTTCTTGTTTGCAGATATATTTATGCATGAAAGACAAACCAAGTGGATCAAAAAACTAAATCTATTTAACGAAAATAAAGCTTAAAATGATTCGACTAATTGCCTTATTCATCATTATAAATTTATCATTTGCTTTTTCTCAAGATAAGAAAAAGGCAGATGAAAAACCTCGTGTGGACAAATTTTTACCTAAAGGGAACGAAGCCTTTAAAAAGAAAAAATACGCAGAAGCTGAAAAAAACTACAGATTGTCTAATGGCCAAGCGCCAAACGTAGCTAAATCTGCCTATAATTTAGGAAACTCAGCCTATAGACAGCAAGCGCCAAGTGAATCTAAAAACTATTTTTCAAAAGCTTTACATAACGCTAAAACCAAAGAAGAAAAACATTATACTTTCCATAATATGGGGAACGTCATGATGAATGAAAAAAACTACCAAGGTGCCGTTGACGCTTATAAAAATGCCTTAAAAAATAACCCTAAAGATGAAGAAACACGTTATAATTATGCCTTAGCCAAAAAATTGTTGAAAGATAATCCGCCACCACCTGATGACAAAAATCAGGATAATAAAGACCAAAACCAAGATCAAAATCAAGATAAACAAGACCAGAAAGACAAGCAAGATCAAGGTGATAATAAAGACAATAAGGATAAAGGTGACGACAAGGATAAAAAAGACAACAAAGACAAAGGTGATAACGAAGATAAAGGTGATAAAGGCGACAACAAAGATGACCAAAAACCTCAACCTCAAGGCGGTGGCGCAGACAAACAGCGAGCTGAGCAATTGCTAAAAGCCGTTGAAAACGAAGAAAAACGTACCCAAGATAAAGTCAATGCTGAAAAAGCTAAAGGCACACCAATAAGGACTAAGAAAGATTGGTAGTTTTTATTATTAGAGGAAGATAACTCGTTATTTGAAGAAAAAAAATCTAATCTGTAGCAAATCAAATATAAATAACCCAAAATCATACCTCTAAAAACATTTTTTTATTTAAATCCTTTTTCCTAACTTTGTTCAAATTTATTACGCATGCCAAAGTCGTTTGTTTTTTGGTTGGGTTTGTTGCCGTTTCTTCATTTTTTGATGAAACGCAATCCTGAATGATTAACTCTGTAGTCATAGATTCTCATTATTGATGTTGTTTATCAATAATTTATCATTTTCCATTCAACATTTAAAATAATTAAAAATGCCTATCTACCATAAACTTGGAAAAATTCCGCATAAGCGTCATATACAATTTCGAAAAGACAACGGCGATTTGTATTATGAGCAACTTTTTGGCACCATCGGCTTTGACGGTATGTCAACCAATTTGTACCATAACTATCGTCCAACGATGGTTAAATCTATTGCCAATCAATATAGCGTAGCGCCAAAGATTGCCAAAGCCAATAATATTCAATCTTATCGTTTACGTGGCTTTCAGGTGCCAGCAGAAGATGATTTTTTAGAGAGCAGAAAAATTGTTCTAACCAATAGCGATTGTCATATTGTATTGGCTGCACCAAGAAAATCTACAACCGACTATTTTTATAAAAATACCGACTCAGATGAAGTTGTTTTTATTCATAAGGGCACAGGTAAACTTCGCACCATGTTGGGTAATATAGATTTCAAATATGGCGACTATTTGGTTATTCCGCGTGGTATCATTTACAAAATAGATTTTGATTCCGCAGATAATCGGTTGTTTATCGTTGAATCTCGTAGACCAGTTTATACCCCTAAACAATATCGCAACTGGTTTGGTCAACTTTTGGAGCATTCACCTTTTTGTGAGCGTGACATCAGAAGACCTGATGAATTAGAAACACACGACGAAAAAGGTGATTTTTTAATCAAAATCAAAAAGAAAGACGAGATTTTTGACCTCATCTATGCCTCGCATCCTTTTGATGTGGTAGGTTACGACGGCTTTAATTATCCTTATGCCTTTTCAATTCATGATTTTGAGCCGATTACTGGCAGAATACATCAACCGCCACCAGTTCACCAAACTTTTGAAACGGATGCCTTTGTCATTTGTTCTTTTGTACCTAGAATGTATGATTATCATCCTTTGTCCATTCCAGCACCTTATAACCATAGCAACATCGATGCAGATGAAGTTTTATATTATGTTGATGGCGATTTTATGAGTCGAAACGATGTAGAAGCAGGTCATATTTCATTGCACCCAGCGGGTATTCCACACGGACCGCACCCAGGGGCAGCAGAAAGAAGTATTGGTAAAACAGAAACACAAGAATTAGCGGTGATGGTTGATACTTTCAAACCTTTGATGGTGACAGAAGAAGCCATGAAAATAGCTGATGAACAATATTATCAGAGTTGGTTATAGTCCCCCTAGCCCCCGAAGGGGGAAATACTAGGCTTTGGGAAAAGGGCTACTTATACACAAAAGTGTTTTTAAGTTTTTTAAAGTTCAAATCAAATTAATGTTTAACTCAAATCATTGTTTTTAATTTTTCAACAATGATTTCTCACAACCTACTAACTCCCTGTAGGTATTCCCCCATCGGGGACTAGGGGGCTTATACAATGAAAGAAGTAAAATCAGTAAACTACGGTTTAGAAAAAATTTTTGAAGGGGCGCAAGACTTTTTGCCTCTTCTAGGTACAGATTATGTAGAATTTTACGTTGGTAATGCTAAGCAATCTGCGCATTTTTACAAAACAGCTTTTGGCTTTCAATCACATGCTTATCGCGGATTAGAAACCGGTTCAAAAGACAGCGTAAGCTATGTGCTGAAGCAAGACAAAATTCGATTGGTTTTAACTACACCTTTAAATAGTTCATCACCAATTAATGACCATATTGTCAAACATGGGGACGGCGTAAAAGTGGTTGCCCTCTGGGTAGAAGATGCTAAATCTGCTTGGGAAGAGACCACCAGACGTGGTGCTAAATCATTTATGATTCCAACTATAGAAAAAGATGAACATGGCGAAGTTGTTCGTTCAGGTATTTACACTTATGGTGAAACTGTCCACATTTTTGTAGAGAGAAAAAATTATCATGGTGCATTTTTACCAGGATTTGTTGAGTGGAAATCTGACTATAATCCAGAAACATTAGGTTTAAAGTACATTGACCACATGGTTGGTAATGTCGGTTGGGGCGAAATGAATCAATGGGTCAAATGGTATGAAGATGTAATGGGCTTCGAAAACTTTTTGTCTTTTGACGACAAACAAATTCACACGGAATATTCAGCCTTGATGAGTAAAGTGATGAGCAATGGCAATGGCCGCATAAAATTCCCAATCAACGAACCTGCCAAAGGTAATAAGCGCTCGCAAATTGAAGAATATCTTGATTTTTATGAAGGCCCAGGTGTGCAACATATAGCCGTTGCTACTGATGATATTATCAAAACAGTTTCTGGCTTAAAAGCGCGAGGCGTTGAATTTTTACCACCGCCTCCACAAGCTTACTATGATGATATTCCAAGACGGTTAGGTGTTCATATGGACATGATGAAAGAAGACATCAAAAAACTGCAAGAACTTTCTATTCTCGTTGATGCCGATGAAGATGGCTATTTACTGCAAATTTTCACCAAACCCGTTGAAGACCGCCCTACCCTATTCTTTGAAATTATTCAACGCATGGGTGCCAAAGGCTTTGGGGCTGGTAACTTTAAAGCTTTATTTGAAAGTATCGAAAGAGAGCAAGCAAAAAGAGGCACACTTTAAACCTATTTTAGGATTAAGTATAAATCTGTAAACTTATTTAGGACGAGACAAAGGCTTACCACGCGAAAGGATTCGCGTGGCAGCGGGGGGTTAAAATCAATTACATAAAATTTTAATCATAAATTTTTAATCATAAATAACCTAACTGGTTATTTCTTGAGGTTATTTACTAACTGTGGTTGCTCTAAAATATTTTCAAAAACCAAAAAACTTAAATTTTTCATATTCTCAAAAAATATAGTTAATTTTTAACATTTATTACTAATGTTTAGTTAAAGTCAGAAAATCATTAGATTATTTTCAGCAAATCAACCTATATTTGCAGTGAAATTAAAGAAGTGGTTAGCTTTAATTTCGTTTTTTTTCATAATTTAAAGTTTTTGGTTAGTTAAAAAAGTGAAACTCAGTTATTCTTTAACTGGGTTTTTCTTTTTTTTGTAATTTTGGAACGGAATTTCAAAAATGTAAACGCGTTAACCCTTATCCATGTAAAAATGAACAGATTTTTTTTATCACTCATTACAATATTTATACTTTCAAGCTTTACACAGGATATTCAAGATGAAAAACCTATAGGTAGACCTTATGAAGAAGGTGAGTTTTTGAAATTCAGGATTCATTATGGCATCATCAATGCTGGTATTGCGGAATTAGAATTGAAAGAAGGTATCAAAGAAAATAAAAAGGTGTTTCACGCCAAAGGCTATGGCTATACCACTGGGCTTACAAAGTTCTTTTTTAAGGTTGAAGATGATTATCAAAGCTATTTTGATAAAGTTACAAACAAACCTTATCATTTCATCAGAAAAATTGACGAAGGTGGCTATAAAACCGATCAAGAAGGATTTTTTGACCAAAAAAATAATACGGTTTTAGTCAAAAATTATAAAAATAAAACTGAAAAAAACCTCAGCACAACAGAAGATGTGCAAGATATAGTCTCAGCGTTTTACTATTTAAGAAATCATCCTAAAGTAGACGAACTTAAAGCCAATGAATCCATAGAAATCGACATGTTTTTTGATGACGAAACTTTTAAATTTAAGTTAAAATTTCTTGGCAATGAAGATATAAAGACTAAATTTGGGGTCATTTCTGCCAAAAAGTTTAGACCATATGTTCAAGCTGGTCGCGTCTTTAAAGCGCAAGAAAGCTTAACTGTATGGATATCAAACGACAAAAACAAAATACCCTTAAGCATTAAAGCATCTTTAGCCGTGGGCTCTCTAAAAGCAGATTTAGAATACTATCGAGGATTAGTAACGCCTCTCAAAATTATCAAGAAATAATGACTGAAAACTTATCAAAACTACTACTAGACTTACAAGAAAAATATAGTGCCATTGATCAAAATGCTGAAACACATTTAGAAGGTTTATTATATAGCAAACCCATCACCTACTGGGACTATATTCAAACTGATGCCTTGCTTAGTCTTCAAACCCAAAGAACCACATGTGCAGATGAAATGGTTTTTATCATTTATCATCAAATCAACGAATTAATTTTTAAAATGATACTTTGGGAAATCAACCAAATTTCTGAAAGCGAATCATTAGTTGTAGAGGACTTTACAGAAAAAGTAAATCGCATCTCTCGTTATTTTGATATGTTAACTACTTCATTCACCATCATGAAAGACGGCATGCAAGTTGAACAATATATTAAATTTAGAAATACACTTACACCTGCTAGCGGCTTCCAAAGTGCCCAATACCGATTGATAGAATTTGGTTCAACAGATTTAATCAACCTCATCGATTATCGTTTTAGATCAACCATCGATAGAAATACACCTTATGAACACGCCTTAGAGCATCTCTATTGGCAAGCGGGCGGCAAGGATCATCAAACTGGTAAAAAATCCTATTTAATTAAGGCGTTTGAAAAAAAATATAAAAAGTTGTTCATAGACGCTATGACGCAATATAACCAAACCAATTTATGGAAAAAATATAAGCAACTACCCCTCTCAGCGCAAAGCAATAAAAATCTTATTGATGCGTTAAGACATTATGATTATACGGTTAATATCACTTGGGTAATGGGTCATTATAATGCTGCGAAAAAATATATAGACAACCCATATACCTCGGGTGAGGCAACTGGCGGCAGCGATTGGAAAAAATACATGTTGCCAAAATATCAAAAACGTATATTTTTCCCTGATTTATGGTCAAAAGATGAAATTGACCAATGGGGAGAAAAAGAAAGTATAATGTAAGTTGGCCTCTAAGATTTTGAATAAATTTATTTTAACTATATTTTTTATCGGTTTATTTTTTTCTTGTTCAAAAAAATCTGAGTTTGATGATCTTTTAGAGGTTGATGATGAAGAAACAACTTCAAAAATAAGAAAGGAATATGATTTTATATTAAATGACTATCTCGTGCACCGAGATACATTTAGGCGTGGAGATAATTTTGTAAAAGTTTTAAAACGCCACAATTATAGCCAATACAAATTAAAAGACTTGTTAAAAAAAGTCAAAGATTCCTTTAATTATAGCAACTTAAAATATAAGACTGGTCAGCCTGTTTTGTTTTTAAAAGAGAAAAAAATGCCTTATAGGATTGAATATTTAGTCTATGAACACAACAGAATAGACTACACCATCATCAAACTTGTAGATTCAGTAGAAGTCTTCAATAAAAGTAAACCTATTTCTTTCAAACAAAAAATCATCGCAGCGAGAATAGAGTCAACCTTATCAAACAGTCTCAAATCGTTTGGTATTGATCCAAAATTAACTCAAAAATTAGCAAAAATTTACGAGTATTCTATCGACTTTTTTCAAATTAAAAAAGGTAATCATTATGCTCTAGCTGTCACTGAACGATATATAAATGATACCCTCTATGATGGTGTGGAAAATTTAAAGGCTTGTTATTTTGAATACAAAGGCAAACGACATTATGCATTTCCATTTAAAATTGATACAACAGATACAAAAATAGATTATTATGATGAAAATGCTAAAGGGCTTAAAAACATGTTTCTGAAAGCACCCTTAGACTTCTTTAGAATTTCGTCAAAATTTTCACCACGTAGATTTCATCCCGTTCAAATGGTTTGGAAACCTCACAATGGTACTGATTATGCCGCGCCATCTGGCACACCGATTAAGTCTACAGCTGCAGGCGTTGTTGAACGCACGGGTTACACGACCGGTAACGGCAATTTTGTAAAAGTAAAACATGATAAAACCTATGCCACGCAATATCTTCACATGTCAAGAATATTAGCCAAACAAGGTCAGCGGGTGCAACAAGGACAAGTCATTGGTTTGGTTGGTAGCACCGGATTAGCCACAGGTCCACATGTTTGCTATCGCTTTTGGAAAAATGGCGCAGAAGTTGACCCTTTTAAATTAAAGCTCCCCAATACCGTGCCCATTGATGGTAGTCAAAGACAACGTTTTATCAACTATATGACGCCACTCAAAAGACAATTAGATAGCGTGTCATTAGCAAAGGGTATCAAATATGTACCTCCAAAAGTTGATATAGAAAAACCTGAACCAGAAGAAAAACCTATAAAAAAGAAAAAGCGGCGGCAATAGATTTTCTTTGAAGCCATTTCTAGTGCCGACGATTTTATATCAGCATAGCGGGATTCATCGCTGCTACTTTCCACTATAGCTTTTTTGTTGCAAGCTGTTTGTCTATCCCGATAACTTTCGGGATTTAAAAGCTTCTAGGGCTGCTTTTAAAATCAAAGAAAAACTAGCTCTCAACCGCACAAGGCTGCCGTTCCAATCTGGACCTTAGTAGCTGCAAAAATTAAAAAAAATAGAGTAAATTTGCCAATTAAATTAATTAAAATAAATTTATGGTTTTACCACAAAACAATCCGACAGGAACGCATGCTTGGGAAAAATTGCGTGCACATTTTTCTGATATTCAATATGCTGAAATGAAAGACCTATTTGCTCAAGACCCAAAAAGAGCAGAAAAAATGAGTATGGAATGGCAATCATTTTTTGTGGATTTTTCCAAAAACAGAATCAATGAAAAAACCTTAAACTTACTCGTTGAATTAGCTGAGGAAGTTGAATTGAAAAAAGCCATTAACCAATACTTTTCTGGCGATAACATCAATGAAACGGAGAACCGTGCCGTTTTGCATACTGCATTAAGAGATTTTGATAGCACGGAAATTTTAGTTGACGGCAAAAACATTATCCCAGACATCCGAGCCGTAAAAAATAAAATTCAAAAATTTACCAGTCAAATTTTAAATAAAGAACTAAAAGGCTACACTGGCAAAGCCTTTACAGATGTTGTTAATATAGGTATTGGCGGTTCTGACCTCGGCCCTGCCATGGTTTGCGAAGCATTGAAGTTTTATAATCAAGGTTTAAAAATGCACTTCATGTCAAACATTGATGGTGACCATGTGCAAGATATACTTAACAACATAGACCCTGAAACAACCTTATTTGTTATTGTTTCAAAAACTTTTACCACGCAAGAAACTTTATCAAATGCAACAACAAGCAAACAATGGTTTTTGAAAAATGCAACAGAAGATGACATTGCTAAACATTTTGTTGCGGTTTCAACCAACTTGGCTGATGTTACCAGCTTTGGCATTAATCCAGACAATATTTTCCCCATGTGGGATTGGGTCGGCGGTAGGTTTTCACTTTGGAGTGCTGTGGGACTAAGCATCAGCTTATCAGTTGGTTATACCAACTTTGAAAAATTATTAAAAGGTGCGTTTGATATGGATAATCACTTTAAAACTGCACCTTTTAATGAGAATATTCCTGTTGTTTTGGCTTTAATTAGTGTTTGGTATAATAACTTTTTTGGCGCAGAAACTGAAGCCATCATTGCTTATAATCAGTATCTTCAAAAACTCGCACCCTATTTGCAACAAGGCATAATGGAGAGCAACGGAAAAAACATTGGTAGAGATGGCTATCCAGTAAACTACCAAACAGGCACGATTATTTGGGGCGAGCCAGGCACAAATTCACAACATGCATTTTTTCAACTTATTCATCAAGGCACAAAACTTATTCCTGCCGATTTTATTGGTTTCAAAAATTCTGTTTATGGTCACCATGACCATCACATGAAATTGATGTCAAATTTCTTTGCACAAACGGAAGCGCTTTTTAAGGGAAAAACTGAAGAAGAAGTTATAGCTGAATTTGAAGCAAAGGGTTTGTCTGAAAATGACTATAAAAAACTTATACCCTTCAAAGTTTTTGATGGCAATAAACCTACCAATACCTTTTTAATTGACCAGCTTACACCGGAAACTTTAGGTAGTCTACTGGCAATTTATGAACATAAAATATTTGTTCAGGGTATTATTTGGAATATTTATAGCTATGATCAATGGGGCGTAGAATTAGGCAAACAGCTGGCTAATCAAGTCCTGAAGACTTTTGAAAATAAAACTTTTGAAAACCATGATGCTTCAACTAATCAATTAATTAAAAGATTTTTAAAAAAAAATAATTTAAATTAAACCTTTAGTACATTTGTCTATCTAATAACCAATATCAATTTTTAAATATAAACATATCATGAAAAATTTATTTCAATTATTAATTGGGTTTTTAACTATCAGTTTAGTAGTATCTTGTAGCAAAGACTCTGTGGAGGCTTTTAATCAAGATAATTTAGAAGTAGTCATTGCAAAATCAGAATCTGATTTTGTTATTGAATCAGACGTCACTTTAGGTAACGATGCAGCAGCAAGAAGAGGTGCTTTTAGTGGAACATCTTCTCCTGATCCTAATACAGCAAACTTGCCTGCATGCGCAGTAATTACAGTTTTGGCTGGTGGCCCTAGCGGCGGAACTTTCGTATTTCCATTCAAAGTTGAAATAGATTTTGGCACAGGTTGCACCAATGCCAATGGTATAACAAGAAAAGGAAAATTAACAATTGAATTTAGCAACTATTTGATGGCGCCAGGTTCAGTAATGACCATTGTTAGAGGCGATAATTACTATATTAACTTAAGAAAAGTAGAGGGAACAATTGCTTACACCAATACATCTACAAGTGCTGCGACGCCTTCTTGGACAAGAGTGGTTACCAATGGAAAAGTAACTAGACCAAATGGTCAAGTCTTCACTCATGCAGGTAGCAGAAGTGTTGTCATGGCAGCAGGTGCTGGAACACCAACAATGGGTGACAACGTATACCACGTTATCGCTGGTACGCATAGTGTAACTAGACCAAATGGTATCACTATGAATGCTACTATTCAAGAAATGTTAGTTAAACGTTATAGTTGCGCACATATTGAACAAGGTAAAATCAACTTAGTCGGCGGATTAGTTAATGGTGTTTTAGATTATGGTGATGGCACTTGTGACAACCAAGCTACTTATACGCACGTTAACGGTACTGTTTATAATATCAACTTGTAAGATAATTTATAGAATTACTGCAATTGAATTATTAAAAGTCCATATTAATTTATGGACTTTTTTTTATTAAATCATAGTTTTAATTAATTGATTATATTTGCAAAATAAATAAATCTGAAAAAATGTTATATTCATTACTAAAAAACTTACATTCATGGCTAGCATATGTTGTGCTAATTGTTCTTGTACTTGCAATAATTAATGCAATTGTTGGCTTTTTAAACAAAAAAAACTTCAGTGCTAAAGATCTACGACTGTCTTTATTTGCTTTAATATTTAGCCATATTCAATTATTAATTGGGTTTGCTTTATATTTTTTATCACCTAAAGGAATTGACGCTTTTGGGGAAATGAAAATATCAGATTTAAGGCTAACTTGGCTTGAACACCCATTGATGAATATCATTGCCATCGCTTTAATTACTATCGGATGGACAAAACATAAAAAAATGACTGATGATAAAAATAAATTCAAAAAAATAGCGTTGTTCTATGGTCTTGGTTTATTATTTATTTTGTCAAGAATTCCTTTTGCTAGTTGGTTATCATTTTAAGAAGCGATTTAAAATACCAAAACATGAGCTGTTTGAAATAGCAAATATGCTTAATTTTATTAGCTGCGTGAATTATAAAATGAACAGTTAACCAAATGGTCATTGACCATACCTGTTGCTTGCATATGAGCATAAACAACAGTTGAGCCTACAAATTTAAAACCGCGACTTTTTAAATCTCGACTAATTCTATCAGACAATTCAGTTTTTGGGGGAACATCTGTTAATGATTTCCACTGATTTATAATCGGTTTATGATTAACAAATGCCCATATATAATTTGAAAAACTCCCAAATTCCCTTTGCACATTTAAAAAAGCTTGGGCATTTGAAATGGCGGCTTTGATCTTTAACAAATTACGAATAATACCCGCATTTTGCATTAATGCTTGTATTGAATGCTCATCATAGGTAGCTATTAAATGGTAATCAAAACAATCAAAAGCTTGTCTAAAATTCTCTCGTTTAGACAAAACAGTATACCAGCTTAACCCTGCCTGAAAGGTCTCTAAAATTAGAAACTCAAAGATTTTTCTATCATCATAAATTGGCCTTCCCCACTCGGTATCATGATAATTTTTATATAAATCATCTTTCAAACACCAACCACATCTATTCATTGATTGTTCCATTTCATGAACATTTTAATGAGAATTAATAAAACAAATCAAGACCATAGAGCATATAGTTTACTTTTCCAAACGTTGCCCGAGGTTTATTTTGATTTAAAGCCTCATCAATGACTTGATTGGCTAAATCATCTATTTTATCTTCATTTTCTATAACCTTTTGCAGGCCACTATAAAAGGACTCCAGAATTGGTAAATCGTTGTCATTCATTACAAATCCAACGCTTAATAAGCGCTGTTCACTATTATCGCGAAATTCCACTTCTGACGACTCCTTATTGGACAGCTTAAAATAATAAAAAATAATTCGCTTATGATTGGCCACCCTTTTTTTCTCAAACAAATAACTAAGCTTTTGCTTTTCATGATTTACTTCATCAATGATGGTAACAATGGAGTTAATTAATAATTGGCGGTCAATTTTGAGGTCATTTCTTTCTTTTTCAGGCAATAGCAAATAGGTTGAAAACAATGTCTCTGGACTACGCAATAATTTCTCCTTAAAATCTTGAGAAATTTTATTATTGTATTTCATCTGCAGATTTGCAAACGTCATTAACACTTCTTTAATTTCTAATTTTTGAGATTTTTCTAAAAAAGTCATTACATCTCTATTGTCTTTATATGGATACAATAATTTTATGAATTTAATTAAATTTTGAACAACATCAAAAGGTTTAACATAGCTTTCCTCAGCAGTGTTCTGGTTCATTAAAAATGAATTGACTCTTTTATATTCTAATTTAGCATTTGCTAAAAGCATCGCTTTAAAAGGCTTAATATGCTTTAAAGTTAGTTTATTATGACTATTTAAGGTCGTAATAAAATTAAAAATAGCATCATGATAGTCCTTAATACCATAATACTTTAAAACATCGGGCAAAAGCTCTTGACTATTATCTGGATCGGCTTCAAATACTTTAAACATTTGTTCGATTGAATAAGCATCATCTGAAATTGGCAAGTCATAATCTAGCAAGTCTTTAATAACCTTGTAGGCACTTTTCCTCTTTTGTAAAGCTAACGCATTTAAAATAGCAAATTGAATGTTGGCATTATCAATATTTTCAATATAATTTGCTCTCAAAAAAGAAATAGTTTGTTGACCTTTAATATGACCAATTTTATTAAAAAGTCTTGAAATAAAAACCTTTTCGTCTGCTCTAAATTCAAAATCTTTTAAGAAAGCTTGAATTTTTATAAAATCGTTTTCTTCCAAATTTAACTCTGAAATAGAACTTAGGGCAGAAAATCTTATGCTGTCATACTCGCTTTTTACATCTTCAAAAAATAAATCTAACTTTTTAGAAAAAATTGAAGGAGACAATATGGAGTCAAAAGGCTTTATACTATAATTAATCGTATCAAAAAAATGAGACTTTGGATCGTTTTTGTCTACTAAAGTTTTTAATTCATAAGTAACACCATCTTTCATGTAATATTTAAATTTAATGGCTTGATGGCTACCATCTTTAACCACCAAACCTTCATAAATATGAGCATTTTTATTTTTATCAAAAAATAATTTATCATTTACGATTCTATTTTTTACCTGATTTGCGAGATCAAAACCTAATAATTTATCCCAGCTTGATTTCAATTCACCAATGGTTTTTGCACTATAATAATGATAAAAATTGCCTAAGTTGGTTTCATCCTGAAATTCTTCAACAACATCCTCTTCTACTTCCTGCACTACTGGTGGTTCTTCTGCAATTAAGCCCATTTCTTCATTAGGAAGCATTGGTTCATCCATGTCTATACTTTTTATTTCCCATTGCTTCTTATAGTTTAAAACTAATGTATCAATGGCTTTTGCTTCAAAATATTTATGAAATTTTTCAGTGTTAAAAGCAACCGCATCTTTTGCTTCAGACTTTAGCAGCAAAGATTGATCATACTTACTAAAATAATTAGTCTTTTTTGATACTTTTTTATGCCGTTCTTTAGTAGATGTTCTCAAAAAAAGTTGCTGATTTTGCTTATAGGGTATGTTTATACTGACTAAACTTGCGGTATCTTTATAAACGGCATAAGTTTCCTTAAAAGCTTTGGGAGCGTATTGAAAAGAATTAAAATAAGCTATTGCTTTTTCTTCATTCATATTGACAGCAGCTAAAAGATAGTAGCTTTTGTCATGCACGCAGGTATGCAAATAACTTGGTTGATTTTTAATTATTATTTGAGAAGTAATCGCATTTGAAGTTGATCTTATAATGTTTTTTTCATTATTAATATCTAATTCTGTCAAAAATTCATCTTGAATTCTGTTTAACTCAAATGTTGTGTTTTCTAAATAATTAAAATCAAACAATTTGTTTTCTATACAAAGAAAATACGCATCGTTTATTGGGTCATAGCCATAAATTTCTGTTGCTGCAGAAATATTACTAGCCGTTTCATGGCCATAAATCACATGATATTGGGGCATTTTGATACTAAAATTGGAATGCTTTGGTTCTGCATTTTGGTATGTTGTTTGCCTATTGCCTATTTTAATATGGTTGAAAATTGCCGATTCATATTGGTTAACGAAATCTAATTTACCGACCAAGTTAACACCAACAATTTCTAATGGCGTGATATAAAATTGATGTCTTTGAAAGTCTCCTGTTTTAGTCCTATTTTTTATATCATAATATTTAAAACCATTTATTTCTTTTGACGTTTTACTGATAATATCACCTTGAATGTTTTCAAAAAACAAACTATCTAACGATCGGTGATTAAATCTTTTGTTCTTTTCGACCAAAAAATCGTTTAAAGGCAGGCGTTTAATTTGGACAAAACTACCATTGCTTAAATCAGGGCTGCTAATGGTTTTATCATTGTATTGAATGTTTTCAAACAACTTACCACTAACGGCCTGATCTGACGAGATCAATTCCATTTGTTTTGGTTTAATAAACGTTTGGTCAATTAATTTTTTTTGAGCTTTGCCTTTTTCTGTATAATCAGAAATAACAGGTTTTACGGTATATCCTTTAGACCGGAGCATTTCAATAATCCCTTTTTGTCCAGGCAGATGCGCCGCTCCAACAGCTGCAAACAATGAGCCTTTTTGAACGAGGGAATCAATGCTTTTAGCCATAATAACATTACGCTTATACAGCATGGCGTCAAGCATGACTGACGGACTTGACAAAACCATTAGTGAATCAAGCATATCTAAATTCTTTTCTCTGTAATAGTCTTTTAGTGCGTCTTCAACGGTTTTTCCGTTTAAAAATTTGGTCAATTGTTGCTGTTGCTCAACTGCTGGTTTAATGTTTTCATAATCAATATTGGAAACTAATTTCATCGATTCAAAAGTATCTTCCAAACCAATATTTTTTTTGTTAAACTTTCTACCCGTTTGATAAATAAACATGTCTAAATAGGTCTCTTCTTGATAATCTGACTGAAAGCTATTGGTTCTAAACAATAAGTTATTCATCATAAATTCGTTCACTAAAAACAAACTCGTCAATGCTTGCTTATCTACTGGCCTTACGACAAACCTTTTATAAAAACCTTCCTCTTGCGGCATCGGGTTACTAAAGTCATAAAGATGTGACAGTTCATGCCAAGTAGCAGGATCACTTTCATTGGCTATAAAATCTGCTTGCAACAAATGCTCAAAGAAGGCATCAGACAAATGGTAGGATACTTTATCACTGACATGCATTGAGCCATAAATATAGGACTTTTTGGTTAAGTTTTTACCTGAAATTTCCCATAATAAACTTTGGTATTTTTTTTCTTGCGCTTCAAGGCTAAAAACCTTTGCTAATACAAACCAAATGACAAATAATTTTCTCATAAAATAATAAAATCCAAATATAAATAAAAAAAGGCAATCCAATGGACTGCCCTTTTATAAAATTATTCTTTTGGAGATTATCCTAAAGCTACTCTTTTAAAACCTGTTACAGCTAAAGCAGCATCTACAGATTTGATGTAAGCAGAAACGCTCATAGAACTATCTTTAATATAATCTTGGTTCACTAAGGTGTTATCTTTAAAGAAACGATTAAGTTTTCCTTTCGCAATGTTTTCAAGCATAGCTTCTGGTTTGCCTTCTTGACGTAATTGATCTTTTGCAATTTCAATTTCTTTATCAATGATTGATTGATCAACGCCTGATTCATTTAAAGCGATAGGATTCATAGCTGCAGCTTGCATAGAAACATTTTTTGCAGCTTCATCAGCACCATTTACTTTTGCAGAAAGTGAAGTGATGACAGCAATTTTGTTTCCAGCATGAATGTATGAACCAACGAATGGACCTTCAAGCCTTTCAAAACCACCGATTTCAATTTTTTCACCAATGACACCTGTTTGTTCAATTAACTTATCAGCCACTGTTATACCACCAAAATCTGAAGCTAAAAAGTCTTCCTTTGATGCATAATTTAAGGCTTGATTAGCTAAGTCTTGCGCTAACTTAACGAAACCTTCGTTTTTTCCTACGAAGTCCGTTTCACAATTTAGTGTAATTACTACACCAACTGTTTGGTCTGCATTTACAACAGCAATAGCAGCACCTTCAGTAGATTCTCTATCAGAACGGTTAGCAGCAACTTTTTGCCCTTTTTTTCTCAATACTTCAATGGCTTTGTCAAAATCGCCTTCAGCTTCTGTTAGCGCTTTTTTACAATCCATCATACCTGCACCTGTTATTTGTCTTAATTTATTGACGTCTGCAGCAGTTATTGTTGACATTTTATGATAATTTTAAATGATTAATTATTTTTTTGCAGCTTTTACTTTAGCTTTCTTCTCTTCTTCTTCTTGAAGTTTCTTAGCCTCTTTTACAGCTTTAAGTTTTTCAACTTCCTCTTCAGAAAGTTCTACTTTTTCTACAACTGCATCTTCTATAGGTTCTTCTGTTTCGCCTTCAATAACATCTGTATATTGGTCTTTGTTGGCCAAACCATCTTTAATAGCATCTGAAACGATTGACAAAATCATGTCAATAGATTTAGAAGCATCATCATTTGAAGGAATTACATAATCAATTGGTCTTGGATCTGAATTAGTATCTACCATGGCAAATACAGGAATGTTTAATTTTTTTGCTTCTTTTACAGCTATGTGCTCAGAAATTACATCAACTACAAAAATAGCTGCTGGTAATCTTGACATATCAGCAATAGAGCCAAGGTTTTTTTCTAATTTTTCTCTAAGACGAGAGATTTGTAATTTTTCTTTCTTCGACAATGAATCAAAAGTACCATCTTTTTTCATCTTGTCTATCGAAGCCATTTTTTTAATTGCCTTACGAATAGTGATGAAGTTAGTTAACATACCACCTGGCCATCTTTCAGTGATGTATGGCATGTTCATGTCTTTTGCTTTTTCAGCAACAATATCTTTTGCTTGCTTTTTTGTTGCTACAAAAAGAACTTTTCTGCCAGAAGCTACGATTTTTTTAAGAGCATCATTGGCTTCTTCTAATTTTGCAGCTGTTTTATAAAGGTTTAAAATATGGATACCATTGCGCTCCATATAAATATATGGTGCCATGTTAGGATTCCATTTACGCGTCATGTGTCCGAAATGTACACCAGCGTCTAGTAATTTTTTTACGTCTATTTGATTTGCCATCTTTGTAATAGTTTACTTTCCGTTTACTTTAGTAGCAATATATAAGATTATATATTTAGATACTAAACTAACATCTGAATCTCAGATTAACGGCATGATTAATAATATTTAATAAATAATGATTAACGTTTAGAGAATTGGAATCTCTTACGTGCTTTTTTCTGACCGAATTTCTTACGTTCAACCATACGAGGATCTCTAGTTAAAAGTCCTTCTGGTTTTAAGATGCTTCTGTTTTCAGCTTCAACTTCACACATTGCTCTAGAAATTGCAAGTCTTACTGCCTCAGCTTGTCCAGTTGAACCACCACCATAAACATTTATTTTTACATCAAAATTTGATGCATTTTCAGTCATATTCAATGGTTGCATAACTTTATACTGAAGGGTTGCAGTTGGAAAATAATTAGCAAACTCTCTTTTGTTTACTGTAATATTTCCTGTACCTTGAGATAAATAAACTCTAGCCACAGCACATTTTCTTCTACCTATTTTATGAATAACTGCCATTAGTTTAAGTCGTTTAAGTTAATTACTTTTGGACTTTGAGCCTCATGTTTGTGCCCATTACCAACATTTACTTTTAGATTACGATAAAGTTGCGCGCCTAACTTATTTTTTGGCAACATTCCTTTTACAGCTTTTTCTACCATACGCTCCGGAAATTTTTGAAGCATTAATTTGGCAGATGTTGTTCTTTGACCTCCTGGATAACCTGTGTGACGAACATAAACTTTGTCGTCCAATTTGTTTCCAGTTAGATTAACCTTTTCTGCGTTGATAATGATAACGTTGTCACCACAATCAACGTGAGGTGTAAAATTTGGTTTATATTTACCTCTCAAAAGTTTTGCAACTTTTGTAGCTAAACGACCCAAATTGTGACCCTCAGCATCAACTACAACCCACTCTTTTGTAGCTGTTGCTTTGTTTGTTGATACAGTTTTGTAACTTAATGTGTTCACAATACAAATTTTAAATTAAACATTCCTTATCCCAAATAATGTATAAACCCACTATTTTTGGGGTTGCAAAATTACAAATAAATATGATAAAAACAAATAGTATGTAAAATTATTCCCATTATATATAATTTTATTTTATTTGCGCTTTACTTAGTCTTAAAAATGATTAAAAAAAATTATTCGTTTTTTTTTATTTCTGCTGCTAATTTTTCAGTCAAATTTAGCTTTTTCTCAATTCCTTTTATCAAACGGCGGGAGAATAGACATTAGACTTTATAGAGATTTTCCAGGCACCGTTTTTGCAGGAATTTTTGTTGATTTCCATGCGCCAGGCCTCAATAATGGCACTTCAGATGATACTTCTTTAGGTAGTAATATAGATGAATCTCTTTTTTCTTGGCCAGATGATAGCTCAACACGATTGGGCATTCAAAGGCGAGCCGTGCCAGTCCTAACAGATGTTGTAAGACTTGAAATTACGCAATATAGAGTCGTAAATTATACACTTACATTTTCAATAAATTCGAATACAAATGGGTTTTTTAATGGCTATACCACACCTATTTTGCATGACAAATTTTTAAACACTTATACCTTACTTAACCTCGCTAATAATGTTTATTCATATACTATTGAAGCTATGCCGAGTAACCATCCTAGTAGAGATGCAAGAAGGTTTGATATCGTTTTTGACGTACCTAATACTTGCGAATCTAGCCCAACATTGACAGGATCTCCTTTAACCACCTCTTTTGCGATTTCTACTTTAAATAGAAATGAGATTAATCCCTTAATTTCAAACAGGAATAATGGTGCCCTTTTATTAGAATCTAAAAATAAAGCGTTAATTATTCCTAGAATAAGTGACCAATCATTAATCACTAATCCTATAGAAGGTATGATGTTTTTTGATACAACCACAAATAACCTTAAAGTGCATGATGGCACTGGGTGGAAAATTCTGTCTAAATGCAATTAATGTTTTAAAATGAAAAAATTATTTTCTTTATTTTTAATAGCTTATTGCTTTTTTAGCATGAACGCCCAAGTACTGATTGGTTTTTCATCAGCGAACTCTGTTTCTTCTATACTTGAAGTTAATGCTGCAAATGGTGGCATTATATTGCCTTGGGTAGATAATAGCACCATTATTTCGCCAATTGCAGGCTCTATAATCTATGACACAAGTGATTCAAAAATAAAATTAAGAAATAATTCTTCATGGATTGACTTAACAAACACGGGGCAAAATAATGTCACGAAACTTAACGAACAAAATACTTATTCAGAAAGTGGTCAGGGTTTAATCATGGGTACAGACTCACCAACAGCTAGTGGTATATTAGAACTTAATTCAACCAACAAAGCACTCTTACTTCCTAGAATAAATAATGTTAGCTTAATGGTTCAACCTGAAGCGGGAACAATGGTTTACGATTTGACAAGAAAAACGATAGCCATTTTTAATGGTACAGTTTGGAGTTTTTTGTCTAAAAATTAATTTTTACTTTTTTCTAATAAAACAATACTAAAAGGCGAGTTTATTTTTACTTGCCCGTCTTTTATTTCAACAACTTGATTAGAATAGCAATCTCTTAGCTTGGTCTCGCTGCCAAATACTTCCCCAATATTTAAGGTTTTCTCTCCTAAAGGCAAGTCCAAACCAACCACAACGACATCTTGTTGATGGGTTCTCTTAAATAAATACGGCGCAGAAGATATCATTTGGTGTAAACCTGCACCCACTGATGGGTGTTTAGCTCTAAATTGACCTAACTTTTGATAATGTTTCAATAAATCTTGTTTGTCTTTAGAGGCAGCCAATTCTTCCCAATTCATAAAACTTCTCAAAGTAGCATCTCCTTCCGTGCCTTTAATATCCAATGATCGGGCAGTTTCATCGCCATAATAGACTTGTGAAATCCCTGAAGTTAAAAGCAATTTAGTGGCAGACTCAAAAGTGCGCTTTCTTTGCTTATCAAACGGATGACCATCATCATGAGAAGCTAAATAGTTGGCCACATTATAATTTTTTAAATCCGTGTGTAAAACATTGTTATAATAGGAAAACAATTCTTCATAGGACTTATTGGCATCTCCTTTGAAATCAAAATTTATTAAAGTGGCTAAACCATTTTCAAAATAATTGACTTTTTTATCGCCGAAATCATAAATTTGTTTGCCGTGCAAGCCATAACCATAAACTTCTCCTAACATAAAAAAGTCGCTATTATCTAAAACTTTTTTAGGATTATTCTTTTTATATTCGGTAAAAACAGCTTGACAAATCGCATTGAAATCTGCCCAAACATCTTCTGTGGTATGCTTGACGGTGTCCACACGGTAGCCATCTATACCAAACTCGGTGATATAATCCGCCAGCCACTTCATAATGTAATATTTGGGTGCTCTTGGATAGCCTGTTTTTTTGAAAAAAGCATCCAAAGAAGCCACTTCCTGTTCATATCGACCTTCTTTTTTCCATTTTTCTACAAGCATCTGAGGCAATTGAACCGGTGCTTTGCTTTCGGTAAGCACATCAGGTAGATTTTCAACCAAAGTACAATCTATAAAATTTCGATAAGCATTATAGGTGCATTTGGGACTTGTTCGAACCCAATTGTCGGGATAAACAGGATCTGCCGCAGTCACTGGACCTGTATGATTAACAACGGCATCGAGAACAATTCTGATACCTTTTGCATGCGCTTTTTCAACTAGCTCTTTTAAATCGGCCTTAGTGCCAAAATTAGGGTCAAGTGCAGTCCAATCTTTGGCCCAATAGCCATGAAAGCCATAAGTGTTTCCTGTGCCTTCATCCACAGCGTCATGAATTTGTTCAACGATTGGCGTGAACCAAATGGCATTAATCCCTAAATCTGTGAAATATCCTTCTTCAATTTTCTTCGTTATACCCTTGATATCACCACCCATAAAGTTGCGTAGCAAGCCTGTTGGCTTAGTCCTATTCAACAAATTGTCATTGGTTTTATCACCATTATAAAACCTGTCTGTTAAAAGAAAATACAAATTGGCGCCTTTCCAATCGAAGTTATTCTTTTGTTTTGGCACATCTTGAGCTACAGTTACAGTTTTACAGCCAAATAAAAAAAACAGCGCAGTTAATAAAATTAATGGATAAAATTTCATAATAGATATAAGTAAATGTTTTAATTTATATGATGTTAATATTTTAATTCAATAGTTACATCAACTATTTTATGGATAAAAGGAATATTAAGTTTCTTTAATTTATGGTCATATTTGGTTTTAATTTCTATGCCATTATAAAAAACTTTCTTTGGCTTTTTGTCTAATCCATGGATGGTGAAATCTACGGTCATAAAGCGATCCGTTGTGAACTTTAGACCACGACCAACATTCATTTCAAACCTGAATATCTTAGATTTTTCACTTTTAGAATAATCGCAAAACATGGTTGAAACCTTATCTTCCTCAATAGTTTTCGTTGAAACACCATCATCATAACTAAAACTTCCCAATTGATTTTCAAGGGTCTCGCTATGATAAAAATGAATTTCAATATTATTAGGATTATAAGCTTCAGTATTTTTAATCCACTTGGTCATCGGTATAAAACTGCCTGCACGAACAAATGTTGGGATAGATTCTGGTTTAGTTGCCACATATTGATTGGTTCCTGCCTGGTATACCTGACCAGTATAAAAATCAACCCAATCATTAGACTTTGGAAAATAAACATCCATTTGCGCTAAACTTTTATCTTTAATTGGGTAAACTAAAAAATCGTTACCCCACAAATAACCTTTGTCGTTTTCATATAACTTCTTGTTATCTGGTTCTTCAAAAAACAGTGGTCTCATCAATGGGAAACCTGTCGTTGCATTCTGAATCGCCAAATTGTAATTATAGGGCAATAGTCTATACCTTAGATCAATCGCTTGCTTGCTGTGTTTTTTGGCCCATTCACTCCTAAATACAGGTTCAGATGGCACTTCTTCTTGCGCATGTGGTCTAAAAATTGGTTGAAAAACACCATATTGCAACCATCTAACATATAATTCGTCATCTAAGTTATCGCCTGCAAAGCCGCCCAAATCAGAGTGCATATAGGCCAAACCTTGCATGCCCATTTGAAGAGATAATTCAACCTGACCTTGCATGCCTCCCCACGTTCGGTTTACATCACCGCTCCATGGAATCATGCCATATTTTTGGCTACCGCTATAGCCTGAACGCATTAAAATAAAAGGTCGTTGTGTAGGGAAATCTTCGGCATAACCTTCAAAAACCATCTTTGCCCATTGATGGCCATAAATATTCCTAAATTCGTCTGATTTTCCTGCAACACTATAGGTTTCTTTTGGCAAAACTTCTGGCTCACCCAAATCTCCCCACTGCCCTGCTGCACCATCAAATATCATATTTTTATAAAATTGCCAAAACCAGTTTTTACCTTCTTTTTTGAAAACATCAACTAAGCCAGTGTTACCAAAATAAAAGTCCCAAGTGGCAGGTTTTCCAGCTTGATTTTTCACCAAAATCTCTTTATCAACGGCGCTTTGCCAATTGTTTGAAGTGGTCAAAATAAAGGGTTCTGTAATCAAAATGGTTTTAATCCCTTTTTTATTTAAATCTTTAATCATTTGTTTACCATCTGGAAACTTCTCTTTATACCAACTTAAATTACCTAAGGAACCTTTAATATCTTTTCCAAACCAATACAAATCTAAAATCAATGCATCAACAGGTATTTGAGCATCTTCATATGCCTGGGCAGTTTTCATGACTTCATCTTGACTATGGTAACCAAATCGACTTGAAAAATTTCCTAAAGCCCAAATGGGAATTAATGGCTGCTTACCAGTTAACTCTGTATAGTTAGAAACTAATTCTTCCCAATTATTACCTATTACCACTTGATAAACCTTTCTACCTGAATGAAAATCAAAATTAACTTCATTTTTATTTTGACTATCTAAATCTAGAAATCCAGTGGTTGGGTTATCAAAATGAACCATGTAAATTTTTGAAGATAAAAAAATTGGCAAACAAAAGTTCATTTGCTCTGCTTTGGTTTCATAACCATATTTCGCTTTATTAAAAAGCGGTAATTTATTACCTCTTCTATTCATACCAAGTACTCTTGCGCCACCACCATAAAGCACCTCATCTGATGAAATTTTCAAGTTTATTTGATGTAAAGAATCTGGTTTATGATAGCCTTTACCTTCTGAAAATAAATAATCCTCTCGTTTGTGATATGAAATATTAAAAGGTTTCTTTTGAATTTTAACCCACAATGAAAATGTTTTTAACCAAATAATATTATCTAATTCTTCTACTCGAAAAGTAACACCTGCTTTATTTTCCACAATATGCGAAGCTGATTTTGATGCATCTCCCAGCGGTTCAAAAACCGTTTCAACAATTCTGTCAGATACAAACTTGATCTGATAGTTACCATCACAAACCTTTAATTTCACCAGATTATCAGCTTGTTTTTCAAATGCAACAAAAGTACGTTCAACACAAGGCTCAACCTTTGGCTGAACTGGTATTTCAACTTTTTGAATTACTGCGGGTGTTTTTTTAGAAGTTACTTTCTTTTTTTGAGAAAAAGCAACTAATGATAAAAAACAAAAAAATAAAAGCGTATATTTTTTCATAAGGAAGATTTTATTTTGCAAATATAATTTTTTTGAGGTTCATTACATTATTAAGGACATAAAAGGCAAAAAACAGAACCATATATTGCCTAAATTCAAAAAAGCTTTGGCAATAGATTTAGTGGGTTTATGCCATCTAATTATAAAAATCACAACTAAAACATTTATCAATATACCTCTAAAACCAAAACCGATTTCCCTTTAATGGTCAATAATTTATCCAAAGGAAAAACTTCATCAGTTAAAACATCTTTAGCTGATTTTGAGCCTTTTAAAACATTACTAAAACGATTTAAATCAATGGTTTGTTCTTCCAAATTATTATTAATTACAACCATAACAGTTTCCTTTTCATTATATCTAAAATAAACATAAACATTATTTTCTGGCACAAAATGCTTGAGTTGACCTGAGTGAATCACTATTTTATTTTTTCGCCAGTTTAAAATTTTCTTAGTGAAATCGAAATATTGTTTTTGTTGCGCCGTTCTCCCCATTTCCGAAAAAGCGTTATTGGCATCATTGGCCCAACCGCCAGGAAAATCTCTCCTGATGTCGGCATCACCACCTTTATCTTTGTTGCCTTGCATACCTATTTCTGATCCATAATAAATCTGCGGTATACCTCTGGTGGTTGCAATGACTGACAACCCCATTTGATAATCATTAAAATTAGGATAACGTTCGTTAAACCTCATCGTGTCATGGTTTTCAAGAAAAACCAACACATTATTGACGTTCGGATATAAAAAGTCATTCACAAAGTTTTCATACAATTTGATTAAACCTTTGCTCCACTCCGCTTTGATTTCGTTTAATCCGCCGCGGTCAAAAAAGTTAAACAAAGTAAAATCCATCACACTCGGACAATGCGAATTATAATTTTGAATAGCCCCTACCTGACTATCTTTTTGCCAATAAGCAATATGTGCTTGCTCTTGAAACCAAACTTCTGCCACAATGTTAAAATTTGGGTACTCATCCATAATAGCTTTGGTCCATTCTGCTATTTTATCTTTATCGCAGTACGAATAAGTATCCACGCGCAAACCATCTAAATCGGCATATTCAATCCACCAAATAGCATTTTGAATGAGATAGTTTTGAACCATCGGGTTATTTTGATTCAAATCTGGCATCGATTTCACAAACCAGCCGTCGGCACATAATTTTCTATCACTTTCGGCGGCATTGGTATCAAAATGAGTGGTCATGCGGTAATTGGTTTGCTTGAAACCAGGAAACTGATTGATCCAATCATAGGTAGGCAGATCTTTAATCATCCAATGTTGTGCACCCCAATGATTGGTTACATAATCTTTGATGAGTTTCATGCCTCGTTTTTTTAATTCTGCAGAAAGTTTCAAATACTCTTCATTCGTGCCATAACGCGGGTCTATTTTATAGACGTCAGACTGACCATAACCATGATAGGAATAGGCTTTGTCATTATCTTCACACAGCGGTGTAGACCAAATGGCTGTTGCGCCCAATTCATTCAAATAATCTAAATTTTTGATAATTCCAGCGATGTCGCCACCATGTCTACCGCCTGGTAAAGCGCGATTGACTTGTTCGGTAACAGTTGTCTGACTATCATTATTTGGATTGCCATTAGCAAAACGGTCAGGCATTAAAAGATAAATGACGTCAGCAGAAGAAAAACCTAGCCGACTTTTTGACTCAGGCTTGCGGGCTTTTAACTCATATTTATAGGTTAGTTTTTCTTTTCCTTTTGTAAAAACAAAATCAAAAGTTTGAGATTTTAGGCTTTTAGTTTCTACAGTAATAAAAAGATAATTGGGGTTTTCCGTCTTCTTGAGTTGAAAAGGCAAACCATTTGAAGTTTTCACTTCAAAACCACTAATGTTTGGATGATAAAACATGATTTCTATTTGGCTACGGTTCATGTCTGTCCACCAAAAGGGTGGTTCCACACGTTGAATTTGAGCAAATAGAGGTAAGGTTAACAAGATAAAAAAGTGCTTTAGCATTTATAACAGTTAGAATTTAAAGTCAGAAATTAAAGGAGATTGCTTCTTCCGATAGCTATCGGAATCGCCATACCATTAGAAATTTTATATTGACATTGAAATTTGTCATTTACATTGCATTTTGATATTGCTATTGTCATTGAAATTTGACATTGAAATCTAATCAGAAATCGCTTTCTCCTCTGTAATTAAAAAATTAGCCAAAGCAGCAATCACCAAAGAAACACCAGCAATCGTCATGGCATTAATTGCTTGCTCGCCTAAAAGACTAGAAAAGAAATTAACACCACCAATGGCTGCTACAATTTGAGGAATAACAATAAACATATTAAACAAGCCCATCATCATGCCCATTTTGTTGGGATTAACAGAACTTGACAACATGGCATAAGGCATAGATAATATGCTACCCCAAGCTATCCCAATCAATATGAATGACAAATATAAGGTATCAGGCGTGGCTGAATTCATCAATAAAAAACCTAAGCCACCTAGCAGTAAAGACCCTAAATGAATATATTTTCTGTTAATTTTAAATTTTGACGTATAAAAAGTTAAGAGCAAAGCAAAACCCATAGAGGATAAGCCATAAACACCCATTGCCGACCCAACTAAATTAGAGGCTTCTTGATATTTTACGCTAGCCTGATCATAAGCTTGCTTTTGACTGGCTACAGCTAAATTAAATTCACTTTCTTTTGGTGATTTGGCATCAAACACATGCTCTGTTAAGGCAGGATTGGCCATACTCCACATGGTAAAAAAAGCAAACCAACTAAAGAATTGTATCACACCAAGTTTTTTCATGGTGCTTGGCATGTCTTTTAAACTTTCTACCAAATCTTCAATAAAACGAGACTCTTTTTTCTGTAATTTAAAAGCCTCCATATCTGCTGGTGGTTCTTCAGAAGTTGTGAAAATGGTGTATAAAATACTGATGATGAAAACCATGGCGCCGATAGCGAAAGCTACTTTAACAGAATCAGGTAAACTACCAACGGCTGATTCATTGCTTACGCCCAACTTATTAACCATCCAAGGTAAGTTGCTGGCAATCCAAGTTCCTATACCAATGATTAATGTTTGAACCACAAAGCCATAAGACCGTTGCTCATTATTCAATTTATCAGCCACTAAAGCACGGAACGGTTCCATACTAACATTAATAGAGGCATCAAGTATCCATAAACAACCAACGGCCATCCACAAATAAGGAGAATGGGGGACGAAAAACAAAGTGATAGATGCTAAGATAGCGCCAAGTAAAAAATACGGTCGCCTTCTGCCCAATTTGGGATGCCAAGTATTATCTGACAGATAACCAATGATGGGTTGAACAATCAAACCAGTGAGTGGTGCAGCTATCCACATGAGTGGAATTTCATCTTTGTTGGCACCAAGAGTTGTAAAAATATTTGACATGAATCCGCCTTGCAGTGCAAAACCGAACTGAATGCCAAGGAAACCAAAACTCATGTTCCAGATTTCCCAAAAACCTAATCTACGCTTTTCCATTATTAAAGTCTAAGTTGAGTTAATAATAATGATAAGCCAATAAACTTATCAAAACTTAATTGTTGTTTGAAGTAAAATATAAGCTTTGATGCGGTAAATATAAAAATAAAAATTGAAAAAATTGAAAAAATTGAAAAAAGCTAAAAAATTGAATCCCGAAGGCTTTCGGGACTAAAAAAATGAAAAAAAGTATTAAGACTTGAATATTAAGTTAATTCCTTGGTCTTTTCTAACTTTTATTTTCCAATTTCTAACCTCTAATTTCTAATTTTACCAAACCATCTTCTAATTTCAATCCTCTAATTTCTAATTTTTCAAGTGGTTTCTCTCTCAATCAAATAAGTATCAATAAAATATGTTTGGAAGGGTTCGTCTATTTCGCTAACATCTTCAATACGTTTGATTAAAGACAGCGCAGCTTGTTCACCAATTTTAAGTTCATTTTGACCAACTGTGGTGATACTCGGTGTAGAATATTGAGAAATAATGCCATCTGTAAATCCAATAATCATTAAGTCTTCGGGTATGTTGATGTGGAGTCTTTTAGCGGCTTTAATGGCATGAACTGCGAAAATTTCATTAACCGCAAAAATGGCATCACAGATATTATTTTTTAAAAATTCTAAAATTTGATCATTCGCATGGGAAATATCGTCAATTCTAACAATTAAATTTTCATCCGTAGTAATTTTATTGTATTTTAAGGCTTGCAAATAGCCTTCTGTTCTTAATTTTCCAACATTTACATAATTAGGCGTAGTGATTAGGCCGATTTTTCTTTTTCCTTTATTGATTAAATAGTCAACAGCTTGTTGAGCGGCATAGACATCATTAATAATCACTTTATCACATGAAATGGCATTGGTGACACGGTCAAACATTACCACTGGCATGCCTTGGCTGATGGCTTCTTCGATGTGGTGAAAATCTAATTTGGATAAAGTTTCTTTAGATAAAGACAATATAAAACCATCTATACTGCCGTTGGCTAACATTTCCATGTGAATAACCTCACGGTCAAAAGACTCGTCAGATAAACAAATGATAACGTTATAACCTTTTTCATTGGCAACATTTTCAATACCTTTGATTACAGTGGCAAAAAAATGATGCACAATTTCTGGAATTATAACAGCAATAGTTTGTGTACGCTTATTTTTAAGGCTCAAAGCAATATTATTGGGCTTGTAATTATAGAGTTTAGCAAATGCTTGAACCTTTAGCCTAGTATCTTCACTAATTTCTGCACTCCCATTGAGAGATTTTGAAACCGTGGAGATTGAGACACTGAGTTCCTTTGCAATTTGCTTTAAGGTCATTTTACGTTTCATATCTTTATTGAATAATCTAAAAAATTGAAAAAATATAAAAAATTGAAAAAATATAAAAAATTGAAAAAATATAAAAAATTGAAAAAATCTAATCCCGAACCCTTTCGGGACTAAAAAATTGAAAAAATTGAAAAAATCTAAAGAATTAGAAAATCTTAAAAATCAAAATATCCTTTGGGCTTTTCAAACATCAGTTTTAATTCTGTAAATGTAATAAATTAATTTTAATTTTTTTTACAATTTCTAATATTTTTAGAACATGATAAATATCAGCTAATTTTTTTATTGATGTCAAAAAAATAAGCAAAAATAAATATGACAATCACATAGTTTTCAACACTAAAACGTTTTCGTAACCGAAAATGTGTTAATTTTTTTTTGAATTGAATAAAATGATGTAATTTTACGCTTGAAGTAAAGTATAAGTTCTTTTTTACGGAGTATTAATTTATATATTGTTAAATGAAATCAATTTATAATAAGTGGTTATTTTGGCTATTGATGTGTCCATTTTTAGTAATGGCACAACAAGGCACCTTGACGGGTATTATTTCAGAAAAAGTTTCAGGACAGCCTTTGCCTGGTGCTAACGCTATAGTGAAAGGTACTACTACCGGTGCTACAACAGATTTTGATGGAAAATATACCCTATCAAAGCTAAAAAATGGCGATGTGATTGAATTTTCTTACATCGGTTTTAAAAATATTTCTCTAACGTATAGCGGACAAAAGGAATTAAACGTCGCCCTCGAAGAAGATGCGTCATCTTTAGAGGAAATTAAAATTGTGTCTATTGGTTATGGTACGGTACGTAAACAAGATGCAACAGGTGCGGTTGATTTATTAAATGCTAAAGATTTTAACAAAGGTGCGGTTGTTACTGGCTCTGACCTTTTTCAAGGAAAAATAGCGGGTGTTTCTGTTAATACTGGTGGTGGATCACCAGGTTCCGTTGGTCAAATATTAATTAGAGGTGGTTCCTCTTTAGGCGCTGGGAATGATCCTTTGGTTGTTCTTGATGGATTCCCTATTGGCGTAGGTGTCTTAGGTAGTATCAATCCAAATGATATAGAATCCTTTTCAGTCCTTAAAGACGCTTCGGCAACTGCCATTTATGGTACCCGTGCTTCAAATGGTGTAATTATGATTACTACCAAAAAAGGTGGTAAAAAAATGCAGGTAGAGTTAAATACGCAATATGGTTCAGGGCAGCCATTTAATAAAATTGATGTCATGAATGGGCCACAATTTAGAGAGGCGTTTAAAACAGTATTAAGAAATGGGACTTACACTTCTATAACTAACACTTATTTTCCAATTAATGCACTAACTGGTAATCGTGAGTTTGATGAGGCTGGAATTTCTCAATTTTTGGGTACAGCGAATACAGATTGGCAAGACGAAATCTACAGACGTACTGATTTTGTTGAAACCAATTTAAACGTTAGAGGCAATCTGTTCAACAGAATCCCTATTCGTTTAGCTTTGGGCAATACTTTTCAGGAAGGTTTGTTACATACTGATGAACTAACTAGAAATACCGTTAATTTATCGATAAATCCAACTTTTTTTAATGACCATTTAAAAATTGATGTTAATTTAAACTATGTTAATAATTTGAGAAGAAATGCCCCTGGTGTTCAAGGTGCTGCATTGAGAATGGCGCCAACTGTTCCTGTTTTTAGTGGCAATTCACCTTATGATGGCGGTTATTTTGAATTCATGAATCCAACTGGTAACCCCAGCAATGTTAACGACTTTGACAGAAGGGCGGTCGCTAACCCAGTGGCTCAACTTTTTCAGACCTTTAATTTTTCGAAAAGTAATAGTATCATTGCTAATGCAACGATTGATTACAAATTTCATTTTTTTCCGAAGGTACGATGGGTAACAATGCTTGGCTATGATGGTGGAAATGGCTCATACCTCAATCGAAAAAGTAGAACCAGTAGAACAAGTCCCTTATTTAATGATGTATTAATTGGCGACTTTGCCTATGGTGATGGCGAAGGCTTTAATAAAATTTTAGACACTTATCTGGTTTACAAACAGGAAGGTGAGAAATTAAAATTTGATTTTACTGCTGGTTATTCCTATCAGCGATTTGAAGGCAGCAACTTTAATTCAGGTAATGTTTTTAATCCTAATAATATTCAAATAGGTCGTAGACTCAACACACCACTCGTTTACATCGGTTTTTTCGGTCGGTCTAACATTACTTTCCTAGATAATTATATTTTGACACTAACCTACAGACGAGATGGCACCTCTAGGTTTGGGCCAGAACGCAGATGGGGTAATTTCCCAGCTTTATCTTTTGCATGGAAAATTAAAGAAGACCTTTTTGCAAATAGCAAAACTATTTCAGAATTAAAATTGAGAGCGGGTTGGGGTATTACAGGTCAACAAGATATTGGCGGTCAAAACCAGCATCTACCACAATATGCTTTTTCTACTCCTAATGGTAGCTATCCTTTAGGCGGAGGCTTAATAAGCCCATTACTACCTTTGGGCTATAACCCTTTAATTCAATGGGAAGAAACAAACACATACAACTTAGGCTTTGATTATGGCCTATTTAATAACAAATTAACTGGTAGTTTAGAGGTTTATTACAAACTTTCAGATAAACTTTTACAGCAAGCACCTTTTGCAGATGGTACAAACTTTACAAATTTGGGCCCTCAAAATATTGGTAGTTTAAGTATTAGAGGTTTTGAATTTAGTCTTAATTATAACGTTTTTAGAACGGATAATTTGAATTTGAATTTGAATTTTAATGCCTCAGCTTACAGAAGACGGATTGATAAAATGGCACAGGGACAAGATTTGCTAACTGGAGCCAGTATAGGTTTTACGCCAATTCAAGTGCATAGTGAAGGTCAAGTCCCATCATCTTTTTTATTGTATCAGCAAGCTTACGATCCTAACGGTGTGCCTATAGATGGTGCATTTGTAGATAGAAATGGTGATAATCTTGTTAATGAAGATGACCGCTATATTTTCAATGATCCTGATCCAGACTTTTTATTTGGATTTGGTGCTAATTTTTCTTTCTATAATTTTGACTTAGGATTTAACATGCGTGCGAACGTTGGAAACCATGTGTTTAATTTAGTGCAAGCAACAAACGCTTCATACGCTGCTTTATATGAAAATGCCGCTTTGGTTAACCTAAACAATGTGGTTACACAAACCAATTTTCAGACTATTAATAATGTACAACCAATTAGTGACTTGTTTGTTGAAAATGCATCGTTCTTGAGAATGGATTATGTTAACTTAGGTTATACTTTTCAAAAATGGTTAGGTGGTAAAGCATCGTTGAGATTGTTTACAGGCGTCCAAAATCCTTTTATCATTACTAATTATAGTGGTTTGGATCCTGAAATTATTGGTGGTGTAGATGGTGCCATCTATCCACGACCTCGACAATATTTATTTGGTGCAAATATTAAATTTTAATCATTTTAAACATGAAAAATTCATTAAAATATCTATTATTTTTTTCTATAGTTTGGTTTTTTTCAGCTTGTACTGAAGATTTAAACACAAGTCCTATAGATCCATTAGTTCAGAGAGAGGATGAGGTCTTCTCTCAACCAGGCGCCTATAATAGTGCTATTGCTGGGGTTTATGCCAATTTGGTGTTAACAGGACCAAACGGACCTGAATCTTCAAATCTAGGTGGCATTGATGCTGGTTTTAGTCAATACATGCGTGTATGGTGGTATTTTCAAAACATGACAACAGATGAAACCATTTGGAGTTATGAAGGCGATATAGGAACTAAAGATTTAAATAGAACTTCTTGGTCAAATACCAATCCTTTCTTTTTAGGTTTTTATAGCCGTGCCATGTTTCAAGTGGCCTTAGCTAATGAGTTCTTAAGACAATCTACTGAGGCTAAATTAACTGCAAGAAATATTTCTGCCCAAGACCGCGTGTTAATTGCGCAATATCGCATAGAAGCCCGTGCATTAAGAGCAATGGCTTATTACCATTTAATTGACACTTTTGGTCAGGCCATGTATTTAACTGAAGACAATCAGGTAGGTGTTACTGGTCCAATATATAATCGTCAACAATTATTTACCTTTGTGGAGTCAGAATTAACCGCTGTTATCCCACAAATGATGGCGCCAAATACAGCACCATATGGTCGTGCTGATGCAGGTTTTGCCCGCATGATTTTAGCTAAACTATATCTAAATGCACAGGTTTATATTGGTCAAAATAAAAATCAAGAATGTATGACCGTACTTGAACCCATTATGAGTGCTTATAGTCTTAGTCCAAACTACCTTCATAATTTCACAGCCGACAATCAATTGTCTCCAGAAATGATTTTTAGCGTGCCTCAAGATGGTGTGCAGACACAAAGTTATAGCGGTATAACTGTCATTTTAAACGGTCAAATTGGTTTTATTGAAAGAAACGGTGCTGAATTTGGTATGAATCCAGATGGTTGGAGTGGTGCTTTAAGAATTCGTAAAGAATTTGCTTTGAAATTTGATGGTCCTACCTATGCGACCGATACTCGAAATACCATATTCGCAGGGACAAGACCTATTGATATTTTTGATATTGCAGCAAGAGGCCAAGGTTATATCATTAAAAAATTCTCAAACAAAACGTCATTGGGTGTAAATGGTTCTGACCCAGGTTTTCCTGACACAGACTTTCCAATGTTTAGATTGGCAGACGCTTACTTAATGTATGCAGAAGCACAATTGAGAAAAGATGGTACTGTAAATGGCACATCATTAAATTATATCAATGCCTTACGAACAAGAGCTAACAATACTAATTTGCTCAATGCAGGCCAAGTTAATTTAGATTTCATCTTAGATGAGCGCTCTCGTGAATTATATTGGGAAGGCCACCGCAGACAAGATTTAATTCGTTTTGGAAAATTTACTGGTGATAACTATACTTGGCAATGGAAAGGTGGCGTTCAAGAAGGTGTTGGCATACCGACACATTACACATTGTTTCCTTTTCACCCAACAACTTTAGGTGCAAATTCTGGTTTAACTCAAAATCCTGGTTATTAATATTAAGCATATGAAAAATATTTTTAAATTATTTGTTACTTTTTTCATCTTCATTGGTATTACCAATTGTACTACTGAAAACATTGAAGCCGTTGGTTCTGTAAAAAGGGAAGTCAGCATTATAACACCTTCAAATAGCGGGTCTTACCTATTAAGCGGGTCTACCTATAGAAATGAAGCTTTTGAACTAAAATATAATTTTGCGGACTTTGGTTATAGTGCCTCTGTCATTAATCGACTGCAAATTGTTAAAGCAAACGAAAACTTTCCTGCACCAAGCAGTGGGTTAACCTTGGTTAATACAAATGTAGTAGACAACGCAAGTACCATATCAATTTCACAACAAACCTTAAATACACGCTTAAATTTAGCAGGTGGTACTTTTGGCACGACTGAAACTTTTAAAATGCGGGTTGTTGCCCGTGTTACTGATAAATTGTTTTCTGCGTCTAATGTGGTTACTTTTACGGCTAGACCCTATAATCCTATTGACGAAGCTGAACAATTATTTGTTTTTGGTAACTTTGGTGCAGCAGCTGGATATGCAGACTGGAACATTAATGCTTCAGGCAGTGCCAATACTCCAGTGATTTACTCACCAAAAAATGATGGTGTCTATCAGGGATTTGTCTTTATGAATGTTGCTAATCCACAGTTTAAATTAGCAAGAATTGTTAATGGTGCATTGCAAGTAAAAACGGTTAATGTGAGATTTAACCCCTCTTGGTTTGGTATAAATGCCAACAGGCTTCAGGGCGTTGAAGATAGTAACCCATTAGGCACTTTGCCAACTGGAACATTAACAACCTCAACGCCAGACAGCGCAGGTGCTGTGATTACGCCTCCTGGCACAACCTCTTTGGCTAGCGCCTATTATATGATCGTGGATTGGAACACCAATCGCTATGTTATGGTAAGAAGAGCCATGTCTATTGAGGGTCCAAATGGTGCTAATGCCAACCCAAAAAACTTAACCTATGTATCAGATCCAACTTCACCTCATTTTGGTAAATACATGAATACAAATGCAACGATGGTAGCAGGAAATATTTGGGCACAAACTAGATTAACAAGTTTGGCAGATGCCGTTAATGTTGAAAGATTACTAAGTACAAATTCTTCTGTAAGTAACATTTTGTTGTCAACTACTACAGAAACCAATAAAAACAAGTTGAAGTTTGGTGGTTTAAATTTTAACATCAATCAACCAGGTAGCTATACCTTTATTTTAGACCTAAAAAATGCTTTAGACTATAACTTAATAGCGATTAGAAACTAATACATAAGCAGATAATTAATCAAATTATCTGCTTATTTTTAAATTGAATTTATAAATATTTGTTAACATAATTAAATTTTTTTATCATGATTAAAAAGTTATTTTCCGTACTGCTTATTGCAGTAGCAAGTTTAACGATGAATGCGCAAAGCGTAGGTCTCGTTGGTGATTTTAATAGTTGGGGCAATGATTTAGTATTGACTACATCAGATGGCGAAAATTATACAGGGCAAGTTAATTTTCTAGCACCAGGCGGTGCTAAATTTAGACAAGATGCAGCGTGGACTGTAAACTGGGGTACGGCAGCTTTTCCATGTGGAACAGGCACGCAAGGAGGCGCAAATATACCTTACCAACCTGGTACTTACAATATAACTTTTGTTAAGTCTACAGGTGCTTATTGCTTTAATGTGGTTCAAACGAATTTTGATACCGTTCATTTCTTTGGTGGGTTCAATCAAAATGCTACGCCAGGTGAAACTATGGCAACAACCAATGGTACTGACTATGTGAAAATTGATTTTCATTTTACAGCAGCTGGAGCAAAATTTTATCGTTCTGCACCAACAGTTACAACTTGGGGAGGAACAGCGTTTCCATCAGGAACAGCCACTGTTAATGGACCAACAATTCCATTAACAACTGGTTTCTATAATGTTGATTTAAACATTACCAATGGAAATTATAACTTTGTAGAAGTGCCTGTATCCTTAATTGGTAACGGTGTAACTACTTGGAGTACTGACTTCCCTCTGTTTTCAACGGATGGTGGTATTACTTTTTCTAGACAAAATGTTGAGTTATTTTCTGGTCAAGTAAAATTTAGAGCTAACGGTTCTTGGGCCACTAACTGGGGTGGAACATCTTTCCCAAATGGTACTGGTGTACCAAATGGCAATGATAATATTAATGTTACGCCAGGTATTTACACTGTAACTTTTAATAGACTAACAGCTGAATATACTTTTACGTTAACACAGGCTACAGTTAATAATATTACCTTTGCCGGTATAGCAATGGGTACAGCAGATGGCGAAAACTATACGTTAAATAACCGAATCATTAACCCAGGTTTTGGTGCCACTGCTTTCCAATTTATTAATGTAACGACCAATCAAACCTATGGTGGTACAACTTTCCCTTCAGGAACTGCAACTTTAAATGCAGGGCCAATTCCTGTTGTTCCTGGTTTCTATAACGTGACGTTCAACAAAACAACTTTAGCTTATACCTTCTCTGTAACACCAGTAAGTATTATTGGTGATGCTACACCAGGTGGATGGGGTGCTGATACCTTAATGGCATCTGCTAATAATGGCGTAACTTATACATTAAGTAATGTAACCTTAACAAATGGAGCATTGAAATTTAGAACAAATAGCGACTGGGCTTTCAATTGGGGTGGTACTGCTTTCCCTACTGGAACTGGCGTATTTAATGGTGGTGATAACATCCCTGTTACTGCTGGCACCTATGATATTACTTTTACACCTGGTACTACAGAATATGTATTTACTAGTTTATCTTCTGAAAGTTTCAACAATAGCTTATTTTCTATCTATCCAAATCCTGCAACTGACAGCTTCAGAATAGTTGGTGAATTTGACCAAGTTCAAATATTCAACATTTCTGGCCAATTGGTTAAATCATATAGCAACGCTGATACTTTATCAGTAGCTGATCTTAATGCAGGCATCTATATGGTAAAAGTAACTGGTGAAGCTGGCACAAGTGTTAAAAAATTAATCAAAAAATAAGACTTGTTGCTGATTATCAGCAGATTTAATTATCAACTCTCGCTCATATATGTATAAATGAGCGAGAGTTTTTAACTGATTTAAAAATTTAATCAAACTTAACGAACTTTTATAAAAACAATATTATAACCTTCTTAAATTTTTTCACATGAAAATTAAGTTTTTAAGTCATTTGACTTGGTTGTTTTGCATAAGTGCTTTTGCACAACAACAATCTGTGCTTTACACCTACTCCTTTACCCCTTCGACTACTTTGGTAGGCACAGACTCCTTCACCATTAATGTGCTTGGTTCTTCTATTAATGAAGCAGCCTGGGGCGTAACAAACAATGAATTATACGCTTGGACGTGGGCTCTTAACGCATCAAATCAAGACATTCCTTTTAGTGGCAATGGTTCTTGGGCCAATTCAAATGCATCACAATTGATGACTTATAATGCAGGAACTGATACTTATTCGTTCACCTTCAGCCCAACTATTTTTCAATATTATAACAGTACCAACGTTGCTAAAGTAGGATTTTTAATAAAAGCTAGAAATGGCACAGGTGATAAAAAATCACAGGATATTGTTACAACACTAAATGCCTTTGAATTAAATTTATCTTCACATGTTGATGGTGCAACTCTTTCCTTGCCTGCTGGTTCAAACATTACTTTTAATGCTCAAAACACTGGTGGAGCAGCTGATTATGTATTAACAGCAAATGGTATACCAGTTCCTGGCTCTAATTCCACTGGAAATAGTTTCACATACACCTATAACAATACTCCTGGAACAACTACAGGTTTTGTTATTTTAGCTACTGTTAATGGTGTGACCAAAACAAGATCAGTAACAATATTGTTTACACCAAGTACGCAAAACCAAGCCATGCCTGCTAATTTAATTGACGGCATTAATTATAGCTCAGATCATACTAAAACGACTTTAGTTTTGAATGCACCTTTCAAAGATTATATTTATGTTGCAGGTACATTCAATAATTGGGCACCTTTTTCGCAATATTTAATGAGAAAGGACCCGGCAAGTGGAAAATTCTGGTTAGAGATCACAGGATTAACACCAGGAACTTGGTATGCTTTTCAATATTGGGTGGGTGATGAAACAGCTAGACCGGCTACTTCGCCTGCTTTAGTTAAAACGGCTGACCCTTTTTCTACTTTAGTTCTATCACCTTATGACGATCCAGAAATAGTACAACTAGGTGTTTATCCTGGACTTCCAGTCTATAATACTATTGCACCAGGGCAAAATTTCGAAGTGTCTGTTATTCAAACTGGCACCAATACTTTTAGATCATACAACTGGAATGTTACAAATTTTCAAAAACCATCTATCAAGGACTTAGTTGTTCATGAGGTTTTGGTTAGAGATTTTGATGCTCAACGCACTTACCAAAATCTTATTAACCGTTTTGATTACTTTAAAAATTCTAATATCAATGCCATTCAATTAATGCCAGTAATGGAATTTGAAGGTAACTTATCTTGGGGTTATAACACTTCTTATCACATGGCTATAGATAAAAGATATGGACCTCCTGCAAAACTAAAAGAATTTATTGACCTGTGTCACCAAAACGGTATAGCGGTTATATTAGACATTGCACTTAATCACGTATTTGGTCGTTCACCACTTGAGCGTATGTGGATGCTAGATAGCAACAATGATGGCTTCGGCAATGCATCGGCAGAAAATCCATATTGTAATACTACCGCCATGCATTCCTATAGTGTAGGTACAGATTTAAATCACTTTAGAGAACCAGATAATCTAACAAATACCTATGTAATCAGAACAATAAAACATTGGATTGAAGAATACAAAATTGATGGTTATAGATGGGATTTAACTAAAGGTTTTACTAACCAATGTAATCCTACTCAACATCCTTATGGTTCAGCGAATGAATTCTGCACCAATGGTTACCGTTCAGACCGTGTAGCTAAACTAAAATGGTATGCAGACAAACAATGGGAAGCTGACAATACTTCCTATGTAATTTTTGAACATTTAGGTAGCGACGGCTCAAGACAAGAAGAGTTGGAGTGGTCTGGCTATCGCTTAGGTGAGGGCAAAGGCATCATGTTTTGGAATAAACAAACCGATAATTATGCAAATCTCGTTAAAGGCAATGCCAATGGTATTAATAATGTTACCATTTTTGGAGATAATAACAGAGGAATGGGCTATGCTGAAAGTCATGACGAGGAACATGTAATCTTCAAAGCAGTAAATGAGGCTGGTCAAACGCAAGGAAATTTGAATAAAGCCTTACTTCGCTTATCCGCACAAGGGGCTATGCACCTTCTTGTACCAAATCCTAAAATGATTTGGCAGTTTGGCGCTTTAGGTTGGGATTCATCAATTTTTATGTGTTCAAATGGAACGAATAACTTTCCAAATGATGCCATTCCAGGAGATTGCAAATTAGATGCTAAACCAATGTATGCATGGACACAAAACTGGATGCAAAATGTAAATAGAAAAACTGTTTATGACAATTGGGCACGCTTTAATGATTTAAGAATAAGAAATAATGTTTTTGAATTTGGTCAATTTAGCATTAACATGGTTGATGGTGGTAGAAAACCTAGGTTAGATGTATGGTCAAGTACTTCGCCACAATCTAATTTAAGTTATGTTATAGTGTTGACCAACTTTTCTGATAATCAATACGATGTTTCTGGTGGTTTTCCCTATACTGGAACATGGGTAAATTTGATGGATAATTCTACCTTCAATGTAAGCTCAACGACTCAAAATGTGAGTATTGAACCAGGTGGCTTTAGAGTTTTTGGCAATCAACAGCCCTTACTTTCTACAGACAATCTCAATGCATTGGGTGATGTAATTCTTTATCCTAATCCATCTACTGGTGAGTTTTTTGTAAACTTAGCACTCAATGAAGTTGAATTATATAATATGAAAGGTCAACTTGTTAAGTCGTTTAAAGGTAGTTTTGAAGCTAATCAGGCTTTTGATATTTCCAATTTAAATGGCGGTGTTTACCTAGTAAAAATTCAAGACCAAAATGGTTATGCTAAATCAATAAAATTAATCCTTGAATAAATTTGTTAGTTAATTAATATAGGTTGTAATGCCCTCTTTGCAAAAGGAGGGCATTCTTTTTTACCATTAAACAACTTCTTGATAAAGAAAAAAAATAAGTAATTCAAATAATAATTAAATTTGTCAATAATTGGTAATTTTTAACTAAACAGCAAAACATTTATGAAAGCAGCATTTGACGAAAAAGACTTAAAGATAATTAATCTTCTGCAACAAGATTGTAGATTGTCAGTTAAAGACATTGGTGAAAAAATTGGCTTATCGTTTAGTCCAACCTATGAACGTTTAAAACGTATAGAGAAAGAAAAAATAATTGAACGCCATGTGGCTTTAATCAATCGTCATAAAGTTGATATTGGTATTTTGGCCTATTGTAATATTACGCTGAAAGAACAATCTAAGAAAACTATTTTAGGTTTTGAAAAGGAAGTTATAAAACATGATGAGATTATTGAGGTCATTAGTATTTCTGGCACTTATGATTTTATGCTAAAAATTTATGCTAAAGATATAGATGATTATAACCGATTTGTGGTCAACGTCATCGCTGATATGCCAAATATTGGACAATATCACAGTTTATTTGTGCTTAATGAAGTAAAGAAATCTACTGCCTATATATTGAAGTAAGCGATAATTTTACCGCGCTATATACATAAATATTACTAAAGGATGTTTACCTAAATTTAAACCAAACTTTTAAAAAACAGTAGAGGCGCAGAGCCCGCAGAGTCTTGCCTCTTCGGGCTCTGCGCCTCTGCGGTTTAAAATAGTATGATATTAATTTGTCAATATAATTCAAAAATGGACTAAATTATTTTGACTTAAAATATGCTTATTTATTTTCTTGTAAATTCTAATTCAACCAATATTCTTTAAAAATATAACTCGATAATTTTAATCAATCACCTTAAAACTAATAGCTACGCCCCCACTCCTAGCCAGTTTTAAAGGCAAAGTCGTTTGATTATTCACAACGATGGTTTTGATTTCATAAGCTTTAGGATTGTTTATATAATCTGCTGTTTGACCATCTTGATAAATGATGGCTTGATATTTTTTATTTGGTTGTAAAAAACTTAATTTAATATTGGCTTCTCTCTTATTTTCATCAGTAATAGCGCCTAAAAACCATTTTTCGCTCTGCTTTTCTTTTCTGGCGATGGTCAAATAATCGCCTGGTTCTGCTTCCAAAACGATGGTTTCATCCCAATCTAAGGCAACGTCTTTAATAAACTGAAAAGCATCTAAGTACTTATCATAATGTTGCGGTAAATCGGCAGCCATTTGCAAAGGCGAATACAAAACGACATAAAGAGCTAACTGTTTGGCTAAAGTGGTATGAATGCGATTTTTATTACTTGGATTAGCTTTCTCTAGTTCTATTTCAAAAATACCTGGCGTATAATCCATGGCACCACCAACCAATCGTGTAAATGGCAAAATGGTTTCATGCGAAGGTGGATTACCTCGGCTCCAAGCATTAAATTCATTGCCTCTTGCGGCTTCTGAAGCAATGAAATTTGGGTAGGTTCTTTGAAAACCGGTTGGTCTGCTACTTTCATGTGAATTGACCTTCAATTGGTTATCCGCCATTCGCTTCAGTACATGATGAAAATGATTGACCATTGTTTGCCCATCATGATATTCTCCTCTTGGGATAATTCTGCCTACATAGCCTGTTTTAACAGCTGGATAATCATAATGCTTCATAACATTCATGGCCCTATCTAACCATCGTTCATAATTACTTGCAGCAGCAGATGTTTCATGATGCATAATCATTTTCACACCTTTTGCTTTGGCATATTGATGAATAGCCTTTAAGTCAAAATCAGGATATGGCGTTACAAAATCAAAAACATCTTCTTTCCATTTACCATACCAATCTTCCCAACCTACATTCCAGCCCTCTACCAAAACACCATCAAAACCATGTTTGGCTGCAAAATCAATATATCGCTTGGTGTTTTCTGTTGTTGCACCATGCCTGCCGTGAGGTTGCAATTGTCCACTTTGCGTCAAGGCGTAATCCCAAGATGCTGTACCTAAGTGCATTTCCCACCAAATACCAATATATTTCATGGGCTTTATCCAACTTGTGTCTTTTATTGCACAAGGTTCATTCAAATTTAAAATGGTTTTAGCTGCATAATACATATCTTTTGCATCGCTACTTGCTAAAATCGTACGCCAAGGACTTTTGAAAGCTGTTCTTAAAAAGGCTTTTGAACCTACTGCATTTGTTGCCAAAAGAGATGTCAAATTAAAAGTCGATGTGTCCACCGCTAAATGCATCACCGGATAATTATCAACAGCAGCTTCAAAAATCTGCATATAAATCTTATCCTTCGATTTCATAAGCAGTGGTGATTGCACGCTATTCTGATTGGGAAAAGTCTGCAAACCTATATTTGAATCTTTTGCCAGTTTACTATCTATCTTAGACATTAAAGTTTCATTATATACATGTTCCTGGCTATCAAAATCAGCCGGAATCCAAAACGTGTGATGATCAGCTGTTAATTGAAAACTACTCAATTCGTCGGTCAGTTCAAAATAATGAAGTTTTTCTTGCGTTGGTACTTCATATCTAAAGGCCAATCCACTATCATATAATCTAAAAATGATATTTAGCCTTAGCTGAGTTTCTTTTTGCAATAAAGCAACTGTAAATTCATTGGCTTGGTTTTCAATAGATTTATATTCGCCCAAAACTGGCTGCCAAACGTCATCAATACCCGTTAAACTATGACTATAAATTTCAAAATTTTGGCTTAACTGATGTGCTTTGGTTTTTAAGCCCAAGGTTGACCAACTCAAAATTTCTTGGTTTTTATAAAGGAGTTTATAAGCGGGTTCACCTTTTTCAGTCAATTTAAAGTGACATTCAAAGCTTTTATTTGGCGAGTAGAAACTTTGCGAAAAAGCCAATTGAAAAGTGGCTATAAAAAATACTAATATTTGCGAAAAAATTTTTACCATGATTTATAAGGCTTTTTTGACAACTGCGAATTATAATATTTTATTTGACCTGTTACCTCCTCTCCTATCCAGTCAGGTAGAAGGGGCACGCTTTCCGTTGAGGACAATTCTATTTCTGCAATAATCAGACCTTCATTTTCACCATAAAAAACATCAATTTCAAAGATTTGATTTTGAAAATTAACCAAATAACGTTTTTTATCAATAATACCGCTTTCGCATAAACCTAATAAATCTATGGCTTCAGCTCTAGTAATTGGCTTTTCCCATTCAAATCTCGACAAACCATCTTCAGATGTTTTCCCTTTAACGGTCATGAAACCTTCATCTGCATTAACTCTAATTCTTACGGTTCTATTAGAGTCAGAATTGAGAAAACCTTGCTTAATATCAAGCACTTGATAACTCAAATTAATGAAATCTAAATTTTTAACTTTGTATTTTCTTTCAATTTCCATTATCTTTGGTTCGGTTTTTGATTAATCAAAGTTATTAAATTTAAATGATGTATAGATATATATTTTTATTTTTTGTTTCATTTTTTTCTTTAGCACAGCAATCAGCAACCGACGCTTTGAACCAGAAGCATCTAAACAAAAATCCTTTAGATGAATTAATCTTTGATCAAGTAAAAGATTCTACAAAAATTGATACCTTATCTCCTAAAAACCTCTTTAAAAAAAATGTTTTAGCAACTTACTATGCCAAAAAATTCAATGGGAGGAAAACAGCAAGCGGACAAATTTTTTCAAATGACAAATTGACGGCAGCGCATAAAAAGCTACCTTTTGGCACAAAACTTTTAGTAACTAATGAAAAAAATGGGAAGTCAATAATTGTGACCGTTAACGATAGAGGGCCTTTTGGTAAAGGTAAAGAAATAGACCTATCTCACAAAGCTTTTTTAGCCATTTGTAATCATAAAAATGAAGGTTTACTAAGAGTAAATATAGAGATTTTAGAGTGATACTAAACAAAAAAAGCTTCCCATAAGGTAAAGCTTTCATTTGGTTTTTCAACCAAGTCTCGTCAAAAATTATTCTTAATTTTTGACGAGACAACACAACTGCTTTTAAAAAAAGGCTCTCTGTAAGAAAGCCTTGATTTTTGTCTCGTCTAGCGAAGCTTTACGAGAGGACTCGAACCCGTCTCGTCTAGCTATGCTTGACGAGATGACAGGCAATATTTATTCTAACCTTTTAAGTAGTTTCTCAATAGAAGCCCGATTGAGTTTTTTTATTCTCCTTTCTTCAATCAAAGCCTCTCGTTTTGTTTCAAAAGTTTTACTATAAACCAATTCCCAATCATTTGATTGAGAGGTATATTTACTTTTTCCATTACAATGTTCTATTAATCTTAATTCAATATGATTTGTATAGCCTTTATAATATGCATCCAAATGCTTTGAGTAAATGATATAAACCTGAAACATATTTTCTTTTTTTAAACAAAAAAAGCTTCCCATAAGGTAAAGCTTTCAATGGTCTTTCAACCAAGTCTCGTCAAAAATTATTCTTAATTTTTGACGAGACAACACAACTGCTTTTAAAAAAAGGCTCTCTGTAAGAAAGCCTTGATTTTTGTCTCGTCTAGCGAAGCTTTACGAGAGGACT
>JBIIXU010000049.1:0-6445 GCA_044347145.1 Flavobacterium sp. | reverse complement strand
TAAGCTACTTTGTCGCTTAACCACTCAACCAATAAAGTTTCCTTGTCAAGCTTGTAGAACTTAGCAAATTTCAGCACTTGTTCTTTTGTCGGCTTGCGTTCGTTGCGTTCAAATTTGCTAATGATAGCTTGGTCAATTTCCAGTTCTGCTGCAACCTGTCGCAGGAACAAACCTTTCTCTTCTCTTGCTATTCGTATTAGGTCACCAAAGTTACTCATAAGACAATATGTGTTTTGACAAAACTGGTCAAATGTAATACATTATTTTCGGAATGTCAGCCCTTGCGGTGGGAAAATTTTAGCTCTTTTGGTTTTGCGAAGGGTCGGCTTGTCTTTCGGGCAAAACCAAATGTGCTAAAATGTGCGGCTGGCTTTTTTTTCTGTCGGTTGATGGTCGCACTGTCGGTCTGTTAGGGTTGCTTGTAACTATTAAATATACGAAGCTTTCCGCGTATTTAACTTCTTATGCAACCACAATATTAAAGCTATTTTCATACAAAACCAAATTTTTAATCAAGTTTGTTGTCATTTCTAACACGGTTGACTAATTTATCCAAAGGACTCTCAATCTTATCTACCGCACTTTTGCTCAAATGCGTATAGATAGTCGTGGTCTTTATGCTTGAATGACCCAAAAACTGCTGTATATACCTAATGTCCGTGCCACCCTCCAACAAATGGGTCGCAAAACTATGTCGCAAAGTGTGCATAGTAGCTTTCTTTTCTAAACCAGCTTTAATGATCGCTGATTTCAAAATCTCTTGTGCACTGCGGGCAGAATATGGCTCGCCAGCAAATTGACCTTCAAACACATAATACGTACCTTTAAATGTTCGTTTATAATTCTCAAGCGCACTGATAATTGAATAAGGCAACATCACCAGTCTGTCTTTCTTACCCTTGGCATACTTAATATGTATTTTATGCTCCGCAAACAAAATATCTGACCACTTGAGATTCACAATCTCGCTAACCCGCAAACCTGCACCATAACCTATTAATAACAAAAGTTTATGCTTCGGATTATCAACAACCTTAAATATCGATAAACACTCGTCCATCGTTAAAACGATTGGCAACTTCTTCTCTTTTTTTGGTCGAGGAAGCTTTAACTCAAAATCCTTTCGGCCTAAAACCTGATAATAATAAAATTGAACGGCATTAACCATCGTGTGACCTGTTGAAGCTGAAAGTCCTCTTGACATCAATGAACCTAAAAGCTCAATAATTTCCTTTTGGGTGATTTCATCTGGATTTCTATAATTAAAATGCTTTAAAAATTGACCAAAAGCATGACAATAATTACTCAAGGTAGATGGACTATAATTAACCGCTAAAAGTGTATGCAGCATCCCTTCTATATATATCTTGGCAACGTCTGGTATTTGTGCAAAAATACTTTCCTTTGTCCTAGCCATGTCCAATTGCTTCCTATTTGGCATTTTTCTCGCATGCAAATAGCCCGGAGGCAATAAATTCTCAATTACTATTTGATGAGCCTCCATTTGCAATTGAATACTTTCTAAAATCATCGGCGTAGCAGGTAGCAAATAACAATCATTCGGCTTACTATACTTAGCCATCGAAAATCTTTTCATCTTTTCATGAATGGCCACCATTTTTGGCACATATACTTGCATCCAAGATTGATCTGTCAAGTGAATTTGAAGCCTAATGGTGCCCGAAATGACGTCAGCAGCTTTGTCGTAAAAATTATGGTCAAAAAAATTTGGCGTATGTAATATCGTTTCAACCAAAGCTTTGCATTTTGAACTCCGATAAACCATATAACACTTATAGTTTTTGTTCCAATAAACACCTTTCACAGCCTTTAATTGATTACTGATGCCCTGATGATAGTGCATCTTAAACAACCAATATTTACCAATAGCGGGCAATAACTGCAATTTCAACTTTTGTGCCAACGGCAATGCTGCTGTTGTATGTTCAGGTTTACTCGGTTCTGAATCTAACTGAAGGTCGCTTAAAGCTATGGATGAATGGTCACGACTGTCAAAGTCGGTCATCTCGGCGTTGCATGTTGCGTTTTGCGCTTTGGGGTTAAGGATGTCTATATTTTCAAAATTCTCCTTTATATAGTTATAATTGTCGCCACTATAATCAATATACCAACAACGATGTGTGCGACTATATTGCGCGTCAACTTTTTTTAAAACATCTATCACCTGCCTATTATAGGCAAAATAGACAGCAATGCGATTTTTATGGCGATGAAATATTTTTTCGATGGTAATTTTCATTTAACTTCTTTATTTTTTATCACGGCTTCGCCCTTGTCAGTAACAAACCATTAACTAACTAATCTTTTTAAATAACTCAATTTCAATTTATTGCCTACTTCGATTCAATCACACAAACATCAGCTTTATTAATCACAAGACTAGCAAAACAGCCTAAGGCTGGTAGATGTACTTGCAAGCGTTCACCAGTTGAAGAACTAACAATATGTCCTTGTAAACCAATAAGATGACCGCTAACAACCTCTACCCTATCTCCTTTTTCTGGCTTTTTATTGATTTTTGTATCTGCTAAAGTACAAAAAAATTTAATCCGAGCAATCTCCTTTTCAGAAATAATTGCGATTTTTTTATGAACAAATAAATAGTGCGTAATGCCAGCCACTTGAAACACTTCAGCGCGCCGCCGATCTTCAATATAGACAAAAACAAAACCTTTAATCAAGACCTCCTCAACATATTTTTTCCTGTCATGCCATTTCTTTAACACCAGATGTAATGGCAAATAATGGTCAATGCCCAATTTTGCTAAACGCGCCGAAACTGCCTTTTCTGCCTTTGACTTAGTCCTAACAACATACCAATTTTTAATTTCCATGTCCTCTTCTTTTTTTCTTTTTTCTTTTCAAATCCCACTACAAAAATAAAAAAAAATTATATATTTTCTATTTTATGTGTAATTTTTTTTTCAAAATCTATTAGTGATAAAAATAATTTTGTTAAAATCGCTTACTAGCCTCGCATAACCCGTAACCTCCTCTAATTTCTAACTTCTAATTTTAAAACCCTCTAACTTCTAATTTCTAACTTCTAACTTCAAAATCCTCTAACTTCTAATTTCTAAATTCTAACTTCAAAATCCTCTAATTTCTAATTTCTAAATTCTAACTTCTAATTTCTAACTTCTAACTTCAAAATCCTCTAACTTCTAATTTCTAATTTCTAACTTCAAAATCCTCTAACTTCTAATTTCTAACTTCTAATTTCTAACTTCAATAAAGGCGTTCGGGCGGGCTATCCACTCATAGTCCTCAGCCAAAAGGCAGTTTTTGTTTGGGTGTTTTTTGGGCTTCTATCGTCGCCCGCAAACACCCACAAAAACAAGCCTTTTGGCTTCCGGGCTAACCGTTACTATCCCTAACGCGAACTCGCACGAAACAAAATATTCCCACTTGCAAACTTTTAGTCTTGATTAGTACGTTTCACATCTTTAAGTTACTGATTTTTAATTATTTACTTTAAATTTAGCCATAAACTTCTTTCGAAAACCAAAAGTACAATTTAGCACTAAACCCGCTCTCGTTTTGAAACGAAACCACACGAGCAAAGCAAACTGAGGAAGTAAACTGCTGTTAGCGGAAGTGCTTTATACTAATTCTTTGTTCTTTGGTTTTGTTGCTTTTGAAGGCTTATTTTTTGCTTTATAATCAGCAATAAATTTGCTAATATCATTTCGATCACTGTCAGTCAGAGGCTCACTTTGAATGATGAAGTCAACGCCTTTTGGTTCTTTTATATGTCCCATTTTTATAATAATTTAAAATATTTATCTGTCAAATTTTTTGCAGAATGAGTAGGTATAATCATTTTATGTCCCCGCTGTTGGTGGCTCGTTGTTTACTTCTCGGTCTATTTTAGTTTTTTCATTGAATTACTTTCAAGTAGAGATTTCATTTGTGTTATAGCAACTTTGTTTAATTCTATAAGTCTTTCATTTTGTTGTAGTCCTTGTCGAATAAGTAAAGCGTTTATACTTTCCATATTGCTCAATACAACCAATTGTTCCAATGTTGCATTATCTCTGATATTCCCAACTTTGTCTTTATTTTTATCTCTCCATTCTTTGGCGGTCATTCCGAAAAGTGCAACATTCAATAAATCGGCTTCATTTGCATAAACAAAACTTGCTTGTTGTTTAGTTATTTCAACGGGTATTAAATTCTCTTTAATTGCGTCAGTATGGATGAGATAATTAACTTTCGCTAAAGTTCGTTGTAAATTCCACTCTAATTTCAGTCTGTTGTTTTCATCCTCTTTTAATCGCTGGAATTCTTTGATAACATAGAGTTTGAATTCTATTGAAATCCACGAGGCAAATTCTAGTGCGATGTCTTTGTGAGCAAAAGTTCCTCCATATCTTCCTGACTTTGAAACTATTCCTACTGCATTTGTAGTTTCTATCCATCGTTTAGGAGTCATCACAAAACTGTTTAGACCTGCTTGTTTTCTAAACCCCTCGAATTCGAGGGGTTTAAAATTTGGATTGTAAATCGTTTCCCAAAACCCTAATAATTCGATAGTGTTTCGGTTTCTCATCCAATTTTGAATGATACTGTCTGTGTGTCCAGCATCTTTATGTCTTGCTATGTCAGTAAGACTAATAAAATCACTCTCGTCTTGTGTAATTACATTTATAGTTGATTGTTGTATTTGTAGAATTCTACCTTTTGCCATTTTTAACATCTATAAGCTACAAATTTACAAAAATTGTATCCAAAAAATAATCTTTTTTTTCCGAATTTTCATTCTCAGCACTGATTTGCAATGACCACCAACTGGATCCTAGCCGTGGGTGAAGCGGTACCGCCGCAATGCAAAAGATTTAGATTTATATAACTTTGACAGCGACCATAGAAGCTGAAAAAAGGTATAATAAATTTTATCTTTTAAGTTGGGGAGTATAGCGGAACACGCGATAAGCTTCAAAAATATCATGTTTACAAAGTTGTTTATAATAAGTTAGGCATTCTAGCGTTTCAATTGATATCTGATTTAGCTTTGTTCATTCATAAAACCAAAATGTCTATGCGTTTACTTTTTTTTGCCTTTTTGATGGTCAGCTCGCTCCTGCTGGCGCAAAAAACAACGATTTATCATCATGATTTAAAGGATTTTAATCGGGCACTTGAACTCTATCAACAACAACAATATGAGTCGGCGCAACGCCTATTCAGACAAGTAAAAGATGAAAATTTATCGCCAGAAGTCCATGGTGATTGTGCCTATTTTATGGCCAATTGCGCCATTCGCCTCGACCAATCAAATGGCACAACTTTGATGGAACGCTATATGGCCGACTTTCCAACGCACCACAAGCACAATTTGGCCTATTTGGAAATTGGCGATTATTATTTTGAAAGTCGCAAATTTCCGCTGGCGCTTGATTATTATAGCAAAGTGAATGAAGGTAGCTTGAGCGTGATGCAAAATAACCAACTAAATTTCAATAAAGGTTATTGCCATTTTACCGCCAACAAACGCAAAGACGCCATCAATTTTTTTAAGAAAGTGCAAAACGATAGTCAATATGCCTCGCAAGCCAAATATTATATCGGCTATATTGAATATGAAGGGGATAACTTTAAGGAGGCCTCAAAATATTTTGACCAAGTGCAAGACAATGACAAGTATAAGGAGAAAATGTCTTACTACCAGGCTGATATGAATTTTAAATTAGGTAACTTTCAAAAAGCCATTGACGTTGGTCAACCTGCCCTACCTAAATCTGATGTGAATGAAAAGTCTGAATTGAACAAAATCATCGGTGAAAGTCATTTTAATTTGAAACAATACGCCGAGGCTATCCCCTATCTCAATTTATACAAAGGCAAGAAAGGAAAATTTTCAAATACCGATTTTTACCTGATTGGCTATAGCTATTATAAAACTAATGATTTTGAAAATGCCATTGGTCAGTTTAACAAAATCATAGACGGACAAGATCATGTGGCGCAAAACGCTTATTACCACTTAGGTGAAAGTTATTTGAAAACCAATAAAAAACAGCAAGCCCTCAATGCGTTTAAAAATGCCTCAGAAATGGATCAGGATAGAAAAATCCAAGAGGATGCCTTTTTAAATTATGCCAAATTGAGTTATGAGTTGGGCAACCCCTACAAAGCTGTGCCAGATGTGATTCAAGATTTTTTGAAAAAATATCCGCAATCTGCCTTTAAAACTGAAATGGAAACCCTTTTGATTGATTCGTATATCAGTTCAAAGAACTATAAGCAAGCGCTAATACTTTTAGAAAAAGACAAAAGCAGTTTGGAGCGAAAAAAAGCCTATCAAATTGTGACTTTTTTTAGAGGGCTCGAATTTTATTATGCTGATGATTATAACCAAGCTTTAAAAATGTTTAAAACGTCTTTAACCGAAAATCATCAGCCGCGCATCGCAGCCAGAGCC
>JBIIXU010000048.1:0-6452 GCA_044347145.1 Flavobacterium sp. | reverse complement strand
TCGACCTGTGATCTTTAAGCTGATTCATGATGAGACCGATTTCAATATAAAAACAAAAAAAACCAATCTTTAAGGATTGGTTTATCTTTAGTAGCGAGGACAGGACTCGAATGCTGACGCGAAGGTCAGCATCGAGGCAAGCAAAGCTTCGCCTCGACCTGTGATCTTTCAGCTGATGCATCATAAGACCGTCTTCAATATAAAAACAAAAAAAACCAATCTTTTAAGGATTGGTTTATCTTTAGTAGCGAGGACAGGACTCGAACCTGTGACCTTCGGGTTATGAGCCCGACGAGCTGCCTACTGCTCTACCTCGCGATTTGTGGGTGCAAATATACAACCTTTTTTAATTAATACAAGAATTACTGTTAATTTTTTTCTTTTTATTTTCGTTGAAATTTTATAGTTAATGGTCATTGATTTTTTAAATAGCCTAATTTCTGTCTTTGAATGGGTTATGCTGCTGTTTGTTATTGGCGGAGGGGTTTTTCTATTTGTTTATAGCCAAGCAAAACCTTTACGATTTATTAATAAAGCATTTAATCTACTTAAAAAAGATAAAGATGTATCGTTAGATAGTTCTCAAATCAGCAATTTTCAAGCACTGACTGCCGTTATTGCTTCTACTGTTGGCCTAGGAAATATATCTGGTGTGGCTATTGCTATTTATATGGGTGGACCTGGTGTGGTCTTTTGGATGTGGATTACCGCATTAATTGGTATGGTTATTAAATTTTATTCCTGTTCATTAGCTGTTAAATTTAGAGAAACCAACGGTAAAGGTGAAATCTTAGCTGGACCCATGTATTATATGAAACAAATTAAAGGCTTTGGCAAACCACTAGGTATTTTCTATGCCACTGTCACGCTTTTCGGAGTTTTGCCAGCATTTACCTCAAACCAAATGACCAATGCGATTGTCGAGATTACGCAGCCTGCACAATATGTTACGTGGGATATTTTTTACATCAAATTTTTTATAGGCGTTGTTTTTTTAATCATGACTGCTTATGTTATTTTTGGGGGACTCCAAAAAATTGTGCATTTAACGGCTAAGCTTGTACCCTTAATGGTTGGATTGTATCTTTTGATCGCACTATTTGTAATTTTTACAAATTTTGGCGGTGCACATGCCGCCATGAAATTAATATTTGTTGAAGCCTTCAACTTTAATACCGCCGTATCTGGTGGCTTAATGGGCTTAATAATCATTGGCATGCGCCGGGCTGTGTTTTCAAATGAAAGTGGTTTGGGTACCGCACCAATGTATCACGGACAAAGCAAAGCCAATCGCCCGGTAGATGAAGGCATCGTAGCGATGCTTGGGCCGTTTATTGATACGATTGTTGTTTGTTCAATTACTGCTTTGGTGATTTTGATTTCTGGAACATACATAGATGGCGAAAAAAACGGTATTTTATTAACCATGCAAGCCTTTGATTTGCTCCTTTTCGATTTTGGTAAACCATTATTGTTGGTTATGGTTTTGGTATTTGGTATTTCAACCTTGTTTACGTATTCCTATTACGGCACCAAATGTATCGCCTTTTTATTAGGTGATAAATACAAAAATCTTTACCATTATCCCTATTTAATTAGTATCATCCTAGCGGCTGTTGCCTCGCTAGATTTAGTTATCGCTGTCATCGATTTGTCTTTTGCGTTAATGAGTATTGCCAACATGATTGCCGTCATTTATTTATCAAAATATATTAATCAAGAACTTAAAAATAAAAACCATGTCTAAACACAAAGCAGGTTACATCAATATAATAGGCAATCCGAATGTGGGCAAGTCAACGCTGATGAACATTTTGGTAGGCGAACGCATTTCAATTATTACCAACAAAGCCCAAACCACAAGGCACCGCATCATGGGCATTGTGAATGGCGATGATTTTCAGATGGTTTTTTCAGATACGCCAGGCATCATCAAACCAGCATATGAAATGCAGGAAGCCATGATGAAGTTCGTCAAATCGGCATTTGAAGATGCAGATGTTCTACTTTATATCGTTGAAGTTGGCGAAAAATCACTAAAAGATGAAAAACTTTTCAACCACATCAAGTTCTCAAAAGTGCCTTTGCTTTTGCTTATTAATAAAATTGATAAAACAACCCAAACTTTTTTAGAAGAACAAGTGGCTTTTTGGCAAGAAACTTTGCCACAAGCCGAGATTATTCCCATTTCGGCTTTAGAAAATTTTAATATTGAGCAAGTTTTTAACCGACTTTTAGCGCTTTTGCCCGAGAGTCCGCCATATTTCCCAAAAGATGCTTTGACCGATAAGCCAGAGCGTTTTTTCGTCAACGAAATGATTAGAGAAAAAATATTTCTCAATTATAAAAAAGAAATACCCTATTCCGTAGAAATTGAAACCGAAGAATTCCTTGAAGATGAAGATATTATCAGAATAAAGGCCGTGATTATGGTGGAGCGCGACACGCAGAAAGGTATCATTATTGGTCATAAAGGTGAAGCTTTGAAAAAAGTTGGCATAGCCGCCAGAAAAGATTTAGAGACTTTTTTTGCTAAACAAATTCACCTCGAAATGTTTGTAAAAGTCAACAAAGACTGGCGAAGAAGCAATTTTCAACTCAAAAGATTTGGCTACGAAAGTTAATTTTTTTAGAAGCATATCGCTTGGTCTTTATTATTAATTGCCAATCCTGCTGCCCCAAGTCGCTTGGTTTGCCCCATAAGCGAGGGGCAAACCAGAGCTCCAACAATTGGGGCATCAGGGCTAGTCAACAGTGGTAATTTCTTTATCAATAAAGTATTCATTTTCATTTTAAAACTTTTTTTTAAAAGTGAAACATCAACATTTTTTAATTCATAAACCCTACGGCTATTTGTCGCAATTTATCTATGAATTAAAGCGAAACAAAAAATTATTGGGCGAACTCCATCCTTTTCCCGAAGGCACCATGGCGATAGGTCGATTAGACGAAGACTCAGAAGGTTTATTGCTGTTAACAACAGATGGCATGATGAGTGAGCTGGTTCGCAGCAAAAAAGTTGAAAAAGAATATTACGTTCAAGTAGATGGCATGATCCATCAAGCGGCTATCGACCAACTAAAAAATGGTGTAGAAATTGGTTTCAATGGCAAAAAGTACCGAACCAGAAAATGTCAAGCCGCTATTTTAGCAAGCGAACCCATTTTTGGGCAAAGAGGAAAAAAAATAAGAGATTCTCGCCATGGCCCAACATCTTGGCTGACGATTACAATCAATGAAGGCAAATTTCGACAAGTGCGAAAAATGACCGCTGCCGTTGGCTTTCCAACCCTTAGACTAGTTCGTGTTCGTGTAGGTAATCTCTATTTGAATAACTTAAAAGCAGGGGAAGTCATAGAGATTGATAATTTTGATGTTTAACCAAATTGCCATTAATATCAATAATTAAAAATTCTATCCCACAAGTTTTTCAAAATCGAATTAAATTCTTTTCCTTTTAGTTTAGGTTGAATAGGAACCAACTTTGTTTGGCCGTTTTCTTTGATAATTTTATAATAAAACCTAAAACTTTCGTTAGGCAAAGTCTTGCTATAATCCATTCTTCCCCATTTGATGTTATAAAAATTTAAAGTATCATTACCCTCTTTTTCTAGGATATAAAAATCATTGGCAAACCACTTTAAAGTATTCAAAATCTCTCCTTCAAATCCTTTTTCTAAATGTTCATTTTTAACATAAGGTATAATGTCTAAGCTTTTTGTTTTTTGAAAAATGGAATATTCACTGCAATATAGGGTGTCTTTTGCTTTGATGACCGCATGCCATAAAAAACCGTTGAACATAGCAGGATTGGTGCTTAGCTCATCATATGCTATATTTTGTGCAAGTAACTCCTTTTCAAACTTCTTGTGTACGTTGTATTTAACAATACCATTTACACCCAAGTAAGACGTACTGATAACCAAAGCCAATATAGCAATTTTTACCCTTTTGGGATTGTCCTTTTTAAGGAAAAGGCAAATGATTAAAAGTACAAGAAATGGTATGGTATAGAAAAAGTCTATGACAGAAACCACGTTGAAGGCAACCAATTCATTGGAAAAAGGTAAAAATAATCGGGTGCCGTAAGCAGTAAAAGCATCTAATAAGGCATGCGTTGCAAAACCAACATACCAAAACCAAAAATATCTTTTAAAACTATAATTTACTTTATCAAGTTTTGAAGATAGTAAAGCTAAAGGCCAAGCCATAAACAACTGAATGAACCAGGCATGTGTATAGGCACGGTGGGTTAAAAGCCTAAATAACTCATCATCACTGAACAAATTAGCTAAAATATCCAAATCAGGAATAGTGCCTGCAATGGCGCCTAGAACTTGTGCTTTCCAACCTAGTTTTTTACCCAATAAAACTTCTCCTACCGCAGCACCTAAAACTATTTGCGTTAATGAATCCATCTATTTTTAGATGTTAAAAATTAAATGTAAAAGTAAATAAATTATTATTGATTTCTATGGTTTTAAAAAGTATTAAATTTAAATTTAGCAATGTCGTTGTGTCCTTTTTTGTTTATCAAATGATTTTAAAAATAATTTTAACTATATTTTTTATTAGTCGAATGATGGAAAAAAGCTAGTTTTTATTAGGATTGACCATAAGTAAAACCTGTATCAATAAAAATATTTTGTTAAATAATTAAAATTTATTGTTTATCAATAAATAATGTTTATATTTGCACCATAATTTTAAACTTTTATATCATGTCAAAAACAAATGATTTCGTGTTCATTGTGATAAAAATTGTGGCTTGGATTATTTTTGTCGGCTTATGTATTGAAGCAGGCGCATTGCTATTGAACTTCATTTTCAGTATTTTTAAACCTGAAATGATTAAAAATCTGTATAATAAATTAGACTTAAGTCAGCTTTATGCCAAAAGTGAGTTTGGTTTTTATGCCATGTATAGTTTCGTGTTGATTTTAGGCATGCTGAAAGCTATTCTCTTTTATGTGGTCATTGAACTCACATTGAAATTAAAATTAGAAAAGCCCTTTAGTGACACGGTATCAAAATTGATTAGTAAAATGAGTTATTATACGTTCAGTATTGGTATTTTGGGTTTTATTGCCCGAAGTGTAGCAAAAAAATTAACGATAAGAGGTTTTGAGGTTGACCAACTCGCTCAATTTTGGCCAGATAGTGAAGCTTTTATTTTGATGGCAGCCATTATTTTTGTCATTGCGGTGATCTTCAAAAGAGGCATAGAATTACAAAATGAAAACGATTTAACCGTTTAAGCCATGCCAATTATAGTCAATTTAGATGTGATGATGGCCAAACGAAAAATGTCATTAAACGAACTGTCGGAAAAGGTAGATTTAACCCTTTCAAATTTATCAATTTTAAAAACAGGCAAAGCCAAAGCCATCAGATTTAGCACTTTGGAAGCCATTTGTAAGGTATTGGATTGTCAACCTGGTGATATTTTAGAATTTACGGATTAATATTCTTAAAATATTTATCTAACAGCCTATTAGCTGCCACAAAGGGAGAAAGTTCATTGTTTTTTACTGCATTTGACAATTCATCAAACGCTTGTTTCACAGCTGGTTGCTGATAAAAATTATTTTTTAGATGGGCATTGATGGTTTCTTGCATCCAAAAAAAGTTTTGTTGGTTGCGATTTGTCTGAAAAAAATGGTTTTCTTGAACAAAATTGATGTAGGCCATGATATTTTGCCAAATGTCAGCGATGCCATCATGCGTCATGGCGCTGCAGGTTAAAACTTGCGGCGTCCATTCTGATGGTTTGTTAGGAAACAGATGTAGCGCTCGGTTAAATTCTGTTTTAGCTAATTTGGCTTTGTTGATATTATCGCCATCTGCTTTGTTAATGACAATTAAATCGGCCATTTCCATGATACCTCTTTTGATCCCTTGCAATTCGTCGCCTGCACCAGCAATTTTCAAAAGAAGAAAAAAATCTACCATGCTATGAACAGCAGTTTCACTTTGACCAACACCCACGGTTTCTATCAAAATGGTATCATAGCCAGCAGCTTCACAAAGCATGATGCTTTCACGTGTTTTTTGTGCCACGCCGCCCAAAGAGGTACCAGATGCAGAAGGTCTAATAAAAGCGTTTGGGTCTTTAACCAGTTCTTCCATCCGTGTTTTGTCGCCCAAAATACTACCACGAGATAGGGAAGAAGAAGGGTCAATGGCTAAGACGGCGACTTTTTTGCCTAATTGCGTTAAATGTTTGCCAAAGGCTTCTATAAAGGTACTTTTGCCAACACCTGGGATACCCGTAATGCCAATGCGAACCGATTGATTAGCGTAGGGTAAACAATTTTGAATAATATCGTTGGCTAAGGCTTGGTGTTTAGGTTGGGTACTTTCTATCAGTGTGATGGCCTGAGATAAACTAGCCATATTTCCTGTTCTTAGCCCTTCAAAGATCTCGGTGGCATCTATACGTTTACTTTTAA